>JBEKIC010000041.1:0-35729 GCA_050011955.1 Xanthobacteraceae bacterium | reverse complement strand
CGTCATCAAGCTTGCACAACGGCGCATCCAACCCGCGCACATCATCGCATGGTCACTCTGGCGAAGAGCTCACCAAGCCGAAGCACGCCGCGCCCATCTCAAAACGAAAATGCAACTGTAATGCTAATGCCTTGGCGCCGCTTGGCGGATCTGGGGCCGCTTTACCCCAGCGCCTTCGCCAGCAGAAATCCCGAGCCGCCACCGAGCCCCGGCCCGGGATGGGTCGAGGCGCCGATGTGGTAGAGCCGCGCGATCGGCGTGCGGTGATTGACCGAGCCGTGAAACGGCCGCCACAGGAAAAACTGGTCGATGCCGCAGAAGCCGCCGTAAGGATCGCCGCCGACGAGATTGATGTTCAGCGCTTCGAGGTCGGCCGGCGAATAGGCCTTGCGGGCCATCACGGTGTCGCCAAAACCTTCGATGTGCGAAGCGAGGATCGCCTCGACCCGGTCAGCGTACCTTTCCCGCACCGCGACGGTCCAGCTTCCGTCGGCCGGCGTGGCGATCTCGCCAGCCGCATCGCCTTTCAAGATGCGCGGCGCCTCCGGCAATTGCAGCCACAGAATGGAAGCGCCTTGCGGACATCGGCTCGGATCGAGCGCCGCCGGCTGGCCGACGCAGATGGTCGGTATCGCCGGCAGCATGCCGCGCTCCGCCTCGTTGGCCGCTTTGGATACGCCGTCCAGTCCCGGCGTGAGATGGATCAGCGCGACTGTCGCCAGCGCCGGCGCCTTCCACTTCGGCGGCGCCTTGAGCGCATAATGGATTTGCATGTTGCCTTTGCCGTAGCGGTACTGCGCGACGGCCGCGGTGTTGTCCGCCGGCAATGCGACACCGGCGAGGAGCCGCCCGTAAAGCTGATTGGGCGTCACCGAACAGATAACGCCTTTGGCGGCGGCGAATTCCTTGCCGCCGGCGAGGCGAACGCCGCACGCGACGCCATTTGCGTCGACCAGCACCCGCTCGACATCGGCGCCCAGAAGGATTTCGCCGCCGTGGTCGCGGATCAGGCGCTCGAACGCCGCGAGCGCGTTCTTGGCGCCGCCTTTGACGATCGGCGCGCCGGCGGCTTCGAGCGCAAAGGCGATGACCTTTGCCATCTGGCCCGAATAGGCGCTTTCCGGACCGAGCCCGGTATGCAGCACCCAGGGCGCGAACAGCGCGCGCACCAGGTCGGACCGATAGCGGCTCTCGAGCCAGCCGCGCGCGGTGCCCAGCGCTTCGCCGAAAAAATTTGCCAGCCCGCGAAAGCCGCGGCGCCAGGCTTCGCGCGCCACGATCAAGAGCATCGCGCGCGACCACAGCGAGCCGCCGAGGAGCGCGAACAGGAACGGAGCATCTCCGCCGACGCGATCGATGTCGGCGGCAAAGCGCGCGCCGTCGCCGGCGTCGAGCTGTTCGAAGCTCGCGACATTCGCCTTGCGGTCCATGGCGAGAATCGCGTGACGACCGTCTGGCAGCAGCACCGCCGTTGGTGTCGGCGTATGGGCAAAGGCAAGGCCGCGCTTTTCCAGCTCGGGTCCGAGCTCGGTATAGGCCGGCGACGTCAGGAACAGCACGAACGTCGTTGCCATGACGTCGTGCAAAAAGCCCGGCGCCGTGATCTCCTCGGTGCGAATGCAGCCGCCGATGCGATCGTTGCGCTCGAGCAGCAAGACCTTGTGGCCTTTACGGCCCAACAAGGCAGCCGCGACCAGCGCATTGATGCCGCTTCCGACGATGACGTAGTCGGCGCCCGCCATTTGCGGCCTGCGCGGCTTATTGCTTCGGAACGAGCGCCAGCACCCGCAGCGGGCTGCCGGTCCCCTTGACGATTTTCAGCGGCGCCGCGATCAGGATCGCGCCCTTCGGCGGCAGCTTGTCGAGCTGACAGAGGCTGGCGAGGCCGTAGCGATTGGCCTTGTGCATGAAGGTATGCGCCGGAAACGGCGGGTCCATGCCGCCCGCGGAGCCGGCATCGGTGCCGACGGTCTCGGAGCCCCAGCCGATGACGCCCTTCGCGATCAGATAGTGGATGGTCTCGGCCGCCGGACCGGGTGAATGCGGGCCCTTGTCGTCGACATTGAGGAATTTTGCTTCGCTGGCGTTGCGCTTGTACCAGTCGGTGCGCATCAAAACCCACGAGCCGGCCGGGATATCGCCGTGCGCCTTCTCCCAAGCTTTGACGCCGTCGACCGTCAACAGGAAGTCGGGATTCTTCGCAGTCTGCGCCGAGCAGTCGATCACGCAGACCGGAGCGACGAAGTTTTTCACCGGGATGGTGTCGGTGCCGCCGTCTTTATAGTCCTTGCCGCTGATCCAATGGTTCGGCGCGTCGAAATGCGTGCCGGAATGTTCGCCGAGCTTCAGCCAATTCCAGGCCCAGAACGGCCCATCCTTATCGTAGTTCGAGATCGGATGAATCTCGATGGGCGGCGTATTCTTGCCGATCTCCGGCGGCAGCTTGATCAAGGGCGTTTCCGGGCCGAGCGGCGCGGTCAGGTCGACCACCTCGACGGCGCCGGACGCAAGCGCCGATGCAAAGTCGCTGAGAACGTGAGTGCTGGTCATGCGGTCTCTCCGTCGCGCTCGTTCGGGATTCGGCGCGTTGTGGCGGGCAGACGAAATCTAGCCTAAACATTTTAGATGTGAAATATCTGCGCTGGCAAGCGACACCGGCTGGGCGGCGAACCGGCCGGGTCGGCGCAGCGCGGGGGCGAGCGAATGGCTTACGATGCGGTCGTGGTCGGCGCCGGCATCAACGGGCTCGCCGCCGCGCTGCATCTTGCCGCCAAGGGCTGGAAGGTCGCCGTCGTCGAGCGCGCGGATGTTGCCGGCGGCGCGGTGAAGACCCGCGAAATCACCCTGCCCGGCTTTCGCCACGACCTCTATGCGATGAATCTGAGCCTGTTCGCCGGCTCGCCGTTCCTTGCCGCCCACAAGGATCGCCTCACCGCCCACGGCCTCGCCTTCGTCGGCGCCGAGCAATGCTTCGCGACGGCGTTTCCCGATGGCGGCTGGCTCGGCGTGGAACGAGACATCGAGGCCACGGCCGGCCGAGACGCCGCGCGCTGGCGGGCCATGGTGACGGCCTTCGGCCAGGACGCGCCGCACATTTTCGCGTTGCTCGGCTCACCGATGCCGTCGTTGCAGGCGTTGCGCGCGATCTTTGCTGCCTGACGGGCGCGCGGCACCGCATGGGTCGCCGACACGGCGCGTCTCCTCGTTGCGTCGCCGCGCGAGTGGCTGGACGAGAACTTCGAGAGCGAAAAGCTCAAAGCCATGATGGCGGCCTGGGGCATGCACCTTGATTTCTCGCCCGACTGTGCCGGCGGCGCGCTGTTTCCCTATCTGGAATCGATGGCGAACCAGTGCTTCGGCATGGCGCTCGGCCGCGGCGGCGCCGACACCATCGTCACGGCTTTGCTGCGCGCCATCGCGGCGGCAGGCGGCGAGGTCCGGCTCAACGCGCCGGTGCACAGCATCGCCATCGAGGCCGGCGCCGCCAAAGGTGTCGTGCTCCAGGGCGGTGAGCGGATTGAGGCGATGCGAGCCGTGATCGCCAACCTGCATCCGCGGGTCTTGTTCGGCGATCTCCTGCCCGCCTCTTCCGCGGCGGCGCAGCGTCTCGCCAAGCTTCGGCCCGGGCCGGCCACGATGATGATCCATCTGGCGCTCAACGATTTGCCGGCCTGGAGCGGCGGCGCCGCGCTGCGGCGGTTCGCCTATGTGCACCTAGCGCCTTCGTTCGCCGCCATGGCGGCGACCTATACCGAAGCGCTCGGCGGGCTGCTGCCGGCGGAGCCCGCCCTCGTCGTCGGCCAGCCCACGGCCATCGATCCCTCCCGCGCTCCCGGCAGACGGCACGTGCTCTGGGTCCAGGTGCGGGTGCTGCCATCGCGGATTCGCGGCGATGCGGCGCGCAGCATCAGCGGCACCGACTGGGACACCGTCAAAGACGCCTATGCCGACCGGGTGATCGGAATCATCGAGCGTTACGCGCCCGGACTAGGCGCAAACATCCTCGCCCGCGCCGTGCTCTCCCCCGCCGATCTCGAGCGCGACAATCCCAATCTCATTGGCGGCGACAGCCTCGGCGGCAGCCATCACCTCGATCAGAACTTCATCTTCCGGCCGGCCTTCGGCTGGTCGCGCTACCGCACGCCGATCGATCGCCTCTATATGGTCGGCGCCTCGACCTGGCCCGGCGCCGGCACCGGCGCCGGTTCGGGCTTCATGCTGGCGAAGGCGCTTGCCGGCGCTTGACCAGCCTCGTCAATTTCGCGGCTTGAGCAGCTCGCGGCCGATGATGAGTTTTTGCACCTCGGTCGCCCCTTCATAAATGCGCAGCGGCCGGATCTCGCGATAGAGCCGCTCGACCACCGAGCCGACGCTTACGCCGATGCCGCCGAACATCTGCACCGCCCGGTCGATCACGCGCTGCGCGCCCTCGGTCGCGGCCATCTTGGCCATCGCGGTTTCCTTGGTCGTTGCCACGCCCTCGACATCGCGCAGCCACGCGGCCCGATAGGTCAGGAGCGCCGCCGCATCGATCTCCAGCGCCATGTCGGCCAGCGCGGCCTGGGTCAACTGGAAGTCGCCAAGCGTCTGGCCGAACATCTTTCGCGTCTTTGCGCGCCCGAGCGCCTCGTCAAGCGCGCGGCGGGCAAAACCGAGCGCCGCGGCGGCCACGGAGGCGCGAAAAATATCGAGCGTGCGCATGGCGATCTTGAAACCTTCGCCCGGCGTTCCGACGAGATGCGATAGCGGAATGCGGCAGTCTCTGAACCGCAGCCGCGCCAACGGATGCGGCGCGGTGACATCGATCCGCTGCGCGATCTCGAAGCCGGGTGTTTCGGCGTCGACCACAAAGGCCGAAATACCGCGCGCGCCAGGCGCTTCGCCGGTACGCGCGAACACCACGTAGAAATCCGCAATGCCGCCGTTCGAGATCCAGGTCTTCTCGCCATCAAGCACGTAATGGTCGTTCACGAGCCGCGCCGACGTGGAGAGCGCCGCGACATCGGAGCCGGCTTCGATCTCGCTGAGCGCGAAAGCCGCAATGGCGGCGCCGGCGGCGACGCGCGGCAGATAGCGCGTCTTGAGCGCATCCGAACCGGCAAGCGTAATGGGACCGCTGCCGAGGCCCTGCATGGCGAAAGCGAAATCGGCGAGCCCGCTATGCCACGCCAGGGTTTCGCGGGCGATCACCAGGTCACGCGATTGGAGCGTGTCATGGACGCCGCCATAGGCCGCGGGAACGCAATATTGCAGCCAGCCGGCGGCGCCGAGCGCGCGCACCCAGCGCACGCAGGTCGCGTCAATGTCGCCGTGTCCGCCAGCGCCATCGCCGCCGCCATGTCCGATATCGGCAGCCGTATCGCCGGCCCATTGGTCGATCTCGTCGGCGAAAGCGCGATGTTTCGCGTCGAAGAACGGCAGGCGCAGATGCGTGGTCCGGCTCATGATGATTCCCCCTCGGTCGTGTCGGCAGTCGGAGCTTTGGGCGCGGAATATCGGTCGGTGGCTGCGCTAGACTGCCGCCATAACCCCCCGGCGGCAATCATTGCATTTTTCACCGCCCACTGCAGAGTGGCCGGCCGCTCAATGGGCGTGGCCGGAGGCCTTGCCGCAAAGCTCGTCATCTATCCGATAGTCGAGTGCTCGTGCCCGATAGGCAGTTCCGCGCGCTGGACAGCTTCAGCAACGCGCCAGCAAGTCAACAAGGCCGCGTGAGGGTCAACTAGGCCTCGTCATCCCAAGGTGCGAGCTCACGGGCTCGGCCCGCGTCATAGCAGCTCCGCTTTGCCTTACTTGCCGACCGACGCTTGGGCCGCCGCAATTTTCGCCTTCACGGCATCGAGGTTGAAGCTAGCGCCCTTTTGCATCGGCGGGAACTCGATGGCAGTCATTGCCAGTTTCTCGACTTGCTGTTGGACAAATACGAAGCGCCAGAATTCGTATTTAAACCAATCGAAGTATTGTTGCGCCCCGTATTTGGTCCCGCTATCGGGCCAGCCTGTGCGCTCGAACGGATCGAGGCGCAGATTAGTTAGGTAAGGCACGTCGGGCTTAGTTTTTTCGCCCAGCCAGCCCGCAGGTTGGTCGATAAAGCGATACTTGAAGTCGTCGATACGCACGGCGCCTAGCTCACTTTCTCCGAAATACCAGATTTCATGCCGGTTCGACGGCCCTGTGCCAGTGATCATGTCCATCTGGTTGTAACCGTCCAGATGAACCTTGTAGGTCATGTCACCGATCTTCTTGCCCTGCTTCAGTTCGGCGGCAATGTTCGGGTTGCCGGCTGCGGCCACAAAGGTGGGGAACCAGTCGAGCCCGGAGATAATGCCGTTCTCGACTTTGTCCGCCGGCACTTTCCCCGGCCAGCGGATAATGGCCGGCACGCGGAAACCACCTTCCAGGACCGTGCCTTTGCTCTGCGCGAATGGCGTCTGTCCGCCGTCCGGCCAAGTAAAGACTTCGGTGCCGTTGTCGGTGGTGAACACAACGATGGTGTTGTCGTCGACGCCCAAGTCCTTGAGCTTCTGCATCACCAAACCAACGTCATCGTCGAGTTGCGCCATGCCGGCCTCGTGAATGGTCCAGCCGTTCTTCGAATTGCGCATCGCTTGATATTTGGGCGACAGGTGCGTGACGATGTGCATGCGCGTGGGGTTGAGCCACACGAAGAAGGGTTTGCCGTCGGCCTTCGCCTTGTCCATAAACTTGAAGGAGAGATCGCGTATTTCGTCGTCCACAGTCTCCATCCGCTTGGGATAGAGCGTGCCGCCGTCTTCGATTCGCTGTTTGCCGATCTTGCCCCAGCGCGGCATCACTGTCTGGTCATCCGCGTCGGTGGCCCAAGAGTGGACCATGTTGCGCGGGCCGACGACGTTCAACAATTCCTGCGGGTAGGCGGGGTGCGCGGGGTCTTCCATCGCGTCGAGGTGATAGAGGTAGCCAAAGAACTCATCGAAGCCGTGGACGGTGGGCAGGAACTCATTGAGATCGCCGAGGTGGTTCTTGCCGAACTGGCCGGTGGCGTAGCCCATGGACTTCAACACCGTCGCGATGGTCACCGCCTGCGCCGGAATTCCGATGGTGGCGCCTGCTTGACCAACCGTGGTCATTCCGGTGCGGATCGGCAGCTCACCGGTAATGAATTGCGCCCGACCCGCCGTACAGCTTGCCTCGGCGTAATAGTCGGTGAACAGCATGCCTTCGGCGGCGAGCTTGTCGATGTTCGGCGTTCGCCCGGCCATCAGGCCGCGATGGTAGGCGCCGATGTTCCACATGCCGATGTCGTCGCCCATGATGACGACAATATTTGGTGGCTTTCCGGTTGGCGGCGTCGCTGCTGGTTGCTGCGCGTGCGCAGGCGCCGCAAAACCGGAACCCGCCAGCGCCGACGCGGCCACCAGCGACGTGCCGCTCAAGAGCAGATCACGCCGTTTGAGGCCTTCGCTGTTTCGATTGACGCCATTCTCGGTCTTTCCAGGTATCTTGTCCCTGCTCATGCCGCGCTCCCTCTGTGTTGACTTCTGATGACGCACCGAAAGCCCACATGGCTTGTGGAGGTATCGACCGCCTCGGCGTGGCGCGCAGCCGGGCGATAGCGGCGGCAATAATTGGGGGCGCAGAGGTGCGAACCGCCTTTAAGCACCTTGCGTGGAATTTTGATCTTCGGCTGGCTCGGGTCGTAGCTCGCCGCCTCCGGCCCGCCGCGCGGATTTTCCGGAATGCAACACGCCTTCGGCGCATCGGCTTCGTGCTTTGCCGAGTACCAATCCGTCGTCCATTCCCAGACGTTGCCGATCATGTCGTAGAGGCCGTAGCCGTTCGGCGGAAATGCAGCGACCGGTGACGTGCGCTCGAAGCCGTTCGCACCAAGGTTTTGTCGCGGAAATTCACCTTGCCAGGTGTTCGCCATATGCTTGCCGCCGGGCGCAAGCTCATCGCCCCAGGCAAACTCCGCGCCTTCGAGTCCGCCGCGCGCGGCGAATTCCCATTCGGCCTCGGTCGGCAGGTCTTTGCCGGCCCATTTGGCGTAGGCCAGCGCGTCCACGAATGCCACATGCACGACCGGATGATTGTCGAGCCCGTTGATGTTGCTCTTTGGGCCGTAGGGGTGACGCCAGTCGGCGCCCTTTAGGAATTTCCACCATTGACTCCAGTCGCGTAGATCGACTTGGTGCGACGGCGGCGAGAAAACGAGCGAGCCCGCATAAATCATGTGCGGCAGCGCGCCCGGATAGTCCTTGGGATCTGGAGGAATCTCGGCGAAGGTGACGTGTCGAGTCGCTTTGACGAATTCCTTGAACTGCCGGTTCGTCACCGGCGTCCGGTCTATCCAGAAGGCGTCGACCGTGACGCGATGGACCGGCGCCTCTTCCAGATAGTGCCTGTCCGAGCCCATACGGAACGTGCCGCCCGGAATGAGCACCATGTCGGCTTCGGGCTTGCTCCCATGCGATAAGACTTTCCAACCTCCCACGGTGTGAAGGTCGTGAAGCGGCATTGAAGTCTCCCTCCGCCGATAGAGCCGGCCTAAACTAATTCACCGGGGAGCGCGTAGGTGTTTCGCCGTTTCTTCTGAAAGCAAAATCTTCCGAAAGCAAAAAAATAGTTGCGTTGATTCTCGTCTATCATGCGCGCGAGTAGTGCAGACTGAGACCGCTGCGCGGGAAAAGTCTATTCAATTGTGCGATACCGCACATGACAAGATGAAGAATGAGCGAATAGGAATACCTCAGAAGGTAAATTGAAACAGCTTAATCTTTCTGAATTGGCGAATGATGTTATTGAAGATAAGGCGCAATTAAACTTAGAAATTGCAAACGGTGCGACCGGAAAAGAAATCCAGAGATCGGCGTCAGGTGTCCGCATTCCGCGCAACGGGGCGCTCGAGGGAGCGTATGGCCGGTCACTATCTCCGCGACCGTCCCTTGACATCCGTCCCCGTTTACGCTACATCGGTCACCGAATCTCGCTCAACTACAGGACGGCGGCCGGTGACCCCGGCTGTCCGGGGCGAGTGCGGTTCCCGCGGGCGGGGGGTCGTCACCTCCGCTCCCGGGCGGCTAACGGGAAGACGCCCGGCCGGCACGATGACCGGTCTGCGACTTTGTCGCTGGACTGGGATAGGGGACGGCGGATAACGCCCGCCGGTAACCGCGTCCCAGGAAGCGCGTTCTGGAGCTGAGTTGCGGCGTTGGCTCGCTGCAACAGGTGCCGCGGTGGAACGCCGTCAGGCGAGCGCGCTGCGATCAGCGCGAGCCGCGCCCGTATGGCGCGGAACATCGGAAGGCATGCGCCTGGCGGCGTTCTGCTTCCTTTTTATTTGTTGTTGTTTGTAGGGTGGGTGGAGTGAAGCGAAACCCACCGCAAGGATTGAATGCGCAGAGCATGATCGAGCCAAAGCCGGTCCCACCGCCGACTTTAGGCGTGACGCGATGGTGCTCGGCGGAGTGCTTGAAGCGTTGCACAGCAAAACTCGGGCGCAGGCGCGTCGCGAGAACGAATTTCTTTGTCCTCTCCCCAGTGGGGAGAGGTCGCGAGCGCAGTGAGCGGGTGAGGGGGAACAGATAGAGACGGGCCTGACCCCCCTCACCCGGCTCGCAGCAAAGGCTGCTCGCCGACCTCTCCCCGCCAGGGAGAGGTGAGGCCGCACGGCGCCACAGGTGCATTCACAGCTGACGCGCGAGAAAGGAATTTTCGCATGAAGAAAGTGGATCCGACAGTGCCGAGCGCGAAGGACTTCAGCAAACGGCGATCGGTCGAAGCGGGGCTCAAGCTCGCCGACGCGGCGCATGTGGCGACCTGGCGGCTCTATTGCGAGGTGCTGGCGCTGTGGCGCGCGTGCAGCAAAGAGGTGCCGCCGCCATCGGCGCTGCCTCGGCGCACCGGCGGCGTGCCTGCTGCGGGCGCAGCCGACTATTCCGCAGGTGCGACTATCGGAAGCGGCGAAAGAGGTGATGGCCGGCGGGCCGCGGCGCATTCCGCCGGCGACGCATCTGGAATGGACCGTGCGGCGCCAGCCGCTGCCGAGCCTGACGCGGTGGCGAGTGACCTCGGCTGAGGGTCGGTGAGGAGCACGATGTGACGGGCCAAAGCGCGTTTTCCGAAACGACCATCTAGTGTCCCGATTCCGAAGTTCGCATCATTATGCGGCACCCTCGTTTGCGAACTTCGGAATCGAAGGACACTAGCAACGTATTGATCTAGTGTGGCTTTGGTTCAGAAGTCCGCATGACGAGTTCGCGGCAAAAATGATGCGGACTTCTGAACCGCCACACTACGACGCGAGCTTGCTGGCGGCCGCCTCCGCCGCCATGCGCCGCAATGCGAAGCGTTGTAGTTTACCGGTTTCGGTGCGCGGCAGGCCAGTCACGTATTCGATCGCACGGGGATATTTGTAGGGCGCCACCGTCGATTTGACGTGCTCCTGCAGCGCGCGGGTCAGCGCCATGTCGGCGGCAACGCCTGGCTTGAGCACCACATAGGCCTTGACGATTTGTCCGCGCTCCGCATCGGGCTGGCCGACGACGCCGCATTCCGCGACGGCCGGATGAATCAACAACACCGTTTCCACCTCCGGCCCGGCAATGTTGTAGCCCGCCGAAATGATCATGTCGTCGGAGCGCGCCTGGTACCTGAAATAGCCGTCGGCGTCCTCGATGTAGGTGTCGCCGGTGACGTTCCAGCCTTGCTGCACGTACTCGGTCTGCCGCCTGTCGCCGAGATAGCGGCAGCCGGTCGGCCCGCGCACGGCGAGACGCCCTGCTTTGCCCGCTGGCAACTCGCGGCCGGCCGCATCGATGACGCGCGCTTCGTAGCCGGACACCGGCTTTCCGGTCGCGCCGGCCCGCGTCGCCGCTTCCGGCGAACCGATGAAAATGTGCAGCATCTCGGTCGAGCCGAGGCCGTCGATGATGCGGATACCGGTCGCCGCCAGCCAGGCGTCGAACGTGGCGGCGGGCAATGTCTCGCCCGCCGAGACGCATTTTCGCAGCGACGAGAGGTCGTGCTCCGCGAGCTTGCCGAGCATATAGCGGTAAGCAGTCGGCGCGGTGAAACAGATCGTCGCGCGGAATCTGCCGATCGCGGCGAGCAGATCGTCCGGCGCCGCCTTCTCCAGCAGGATCGCCGCGGCGCCCACGCGCAGCGGAAACAGCACGAGCCCGCCCAGCCCAAAGGTGAACGCGATCGGCGGCGAACCGATGAAGCGGTCGTTATGACCAGCACGCAGCACGTATTTGCCGAAGGTGTCGCAGATTGCCAGCAGGTCGCGATGAAAATGCATGGTGCCCTTGGGCACGCCGGTCGTGCCCGACGTAAACGCGATCAGGCACACGTCGTCGCTCGCGGTATCGCAAGCGTCGAAATGCTCATAGCCCGGTTTCCTCATCAGGGCTTCGAGGCTGTCGCCGGCGCCCGACCCCCAATAGACGATCCGTTCGAGCACGGGCGCGAGCGGTCTCGTCTTCTCCATTTCGTCCGCGAGCCGCGCGTCACAGAGCGCCAGCCGGATCGCGGCCTTGACGACCGGGAACGCGATTTCCTTGGCGCGCAACAGCGGCATGGTCGCGACCACGACGGCGCCGGCCTTGATGACCGCAAAATACGCAGCCACCATCATCGGGCTGTTTGGTCCGCGCAGCAGAACCCGGTTTCCGGGAACGACCCCGACATCGCGGGTGAGCACGTTGGCGATGCGATTTACCCGCTCCGCCAAATCGGCATAGGACAAGCGCTCCGCGGGCGAGATCAGGCAGTCGCGGTCGCCGTGCCCGGCAGCGAGCCAATCGTCGACGAATGCGCTCACGCAGTTCAGGCGGTCCGGATAGCGCAAATCCGGCAGGGTGAACAAAAAGTCCGGCAGCAAATCGGGTGAAGGCAGATGATCCCGCGCAAACGTATCGATGTGTGCCGAGCGGATCATGGGTGCGTCATTCCTGCACGTCCCGCAACGGAGCGATCACAACGGATCTACTGGCCCTCGAACACCGGCTTTCGCTTGTCCGACCGGACCGGCGCTGATCATCGTGCCGGTTCTCCGGAAATCGCGCTGCGCGCCGACGCCTTGGTCTTGGCGAGAAGCCGCATCAAGGCCTCGATGTCGGCGGACGTCAAATCGGAGAATATCTCGGCGATCCAACCCTCGTGGGCCCGCGCCATGGCCCGGAAGGCGCGGCGTCCTTCCGGGGTCAGGCTGACAAGCTGTGCCCTGCGGTCGCTGCGGGACTGACGCCGATCCAACAGGCCCAACGCCATCAGCCGTTCCGACAGCCCGGTGACGTTGCCGTTGGAGACCATCATGCGCTTTGAAAGCTCGCCGAGCGTCATGCCGCCGGGCGCCTTGTCGAGTTGCGCCATCAGGTCAAATCTCGGCAAGGTGACGTCGAATTCCTGGCGCAGCCGACGGCGCACCTCGCCTTCGATCAACGTGGTGCAGGTCAACAGCCGCAGCCAGAGCCGCAATTCGCTTTCATGGTCGCCGGGCCGTTCGGTGACCTTGGTTTCCGCGTCCAGCGGGATGCTTGTCGTTTCCTGCACGCGATGCCTCGTTGTCAGCTCGGGAAGCACGGCGGGGCGATTCGCAACCGGTGGAAATCATTTTAAGGTTCAAATTTATAGGCTTCAAGTAGCCCCTGTCTGCCGCAACAGGCGCTGCAAATCTGCCGCACTAGCCGGCCATGACTTCGCCGCCGGCAATGACGATGGCCTGGCCGGTGATGGAAGCCGCATCCGCAGAGGCGAGCCACAGCACCGTTCTCGCCACCTCCTCCGGCGTCACCAGACGGCCCTGCGGGTTCGACGCGGCGAGGGTTGCGCGCGCGTCGTCACGGCTGCGCTTGGTCTTGGCCACGATGGTGTCGACGGCGCGCTCGAACAGCGGCGTGTCGGTATATCCCGGACAGACCGCATTGACCGTGATGCCGGCACGGGCGAACTCAAGCGCGAGGCTGCGGGTCAGCCCGATGACGCCGTGCTTGGCAGCCACGTAGGCCGCCACGTAGGGATAGCCGACAAGTCCCGCCGTCGAGGCGATGTTGATCACCCGTCCGGCACGGTTGACGATCATGTCAGGCACGACTTCTCTGGTCACCAGGAACGTGCCGGTGAGGTTCACCGCGAGCACGTGCTGCCAGGTCGCCAAATCGATTTTCGCGAACGGCGCGCTTGGCGCCTCGCCGGCATTGTTGACCAGGACATCGACCGGGCCGAAGGCCTTGCGCGCGGCGGCGACGCCGGCGTGGACTTTCTTCTCGTCGGTGACATCGAAATCGGCCACCACATGAGCCCGGGTCCGTTCCAAGGACGCCTGTACCGCGACCAGCGGATCGCGGCGGCGGCCGATCAGGCTGACGCGTGCGCCGGCTCCGGCGCAGGCGGCTGCAATCGCCGCGCCGATGCCGGTTCCGGCGCCGGTGACGAGCACGTGCCGATTGTGGAGCGAGCCAATTGTCACGATCGTCGTTGCTCCCGCTCAGGCCGGCGGCGAAGCGGCCGCCGCGCGGGCGAGGTTGGTTTCGTATTGGCTCTTGCCGGAGAGATATTGCTTCGGCCAGAGCACCGACTTGACCCCGATTTTGGCGGCTTCGTGCAGCGTCCAGGCCGGATCGGCCAGATGCGGCCGGGCAATGGCGCACAGGTCGGCGCGGCCGGCGCCGATGATCGAATTGGCATGGTCGGCTTCCGAAATCGCGCCGACGGCGATGGTGGCGATGCCGACCTCGTTGCGGATCTTGTCGGCAAACGGCGTCTGATAAAGCCGGCCGTAAACCGGCTTGTCATCATGCCAGACTTGCCCGGACGAGCAGTCGATCATATCGGCGCCGGCGGCCTTGAACAGCCGCGCGAACAGCGCCGCGTCTTCCGCCGTGTTGCCGCCTTCCGTCCAGTCGTGACACGACAACCGCACCGACATCGGCCGGTCCGCCGGCCAGACCTCGCGAACCGCGCGGAAGATTTCGAGCGGGTAGCGCGCACGGTTCTCCGGCGAGCCGCCGAATTCGTCGGTGCGACGGTTGGTCAGCGGCGAGAGAAAGCTCGAGAGCAGATAGCCATGCGCGCAATGCAGTTCGAGAACGTCGAAGCCGGCCTTGGCGCCGCGGCTGGCGGCGGCACAGAAATCCGCCTTCACCCGCTGCATGTCGTCGCGGGTCATCTCGCGCGGCACGGCGCCGTTCGTCAGATAGGTCACCGGCGAGGCCGACATCACCGGCCAATTGCCGTGCTCCAGCGGCTGATCGACGCCTTCCCACGGCACCCGGGTCGAGCCCTTGCGGCCGGAATGGCCGAGCTGCAGTCCGGCCTTGGCCGGAGTCGTGTGAATGAAATCGACCATGCGTTTCCAGACTTCCCCCTGCTCGTCGTTCCAAAGACCGAGGCACCCCGGCGTGATGCGCGCGTCCGGCGACACGCAGGTCATCTCGCCGAAGACGAGTCCCGCCCCGCCCAGTGCGCGACTGCCCAGATGCACCAGATGGAAATCGTTCGGCATGCCGTCGACAGCCGAATACATCGCCATCGGCGAGACGACGATACGATTAGGCAAGGTGACGCCGCGGATGGTGTAAGGCGTGAACATCGGCGGCACCGTCGGGCTGTTCGACAGCAGATTGAGGCCGCAGCGCGCCGCGAACCAGCGTTCGTAGCCTTCCAGCCATGTCTTGTCGCGAAGCCGCAGGTTCTCGTGACTGATGCGCTGCGAACGTGTCAGCAGCGAGTACATGAACTGCTCCGGCTCGAGCGTGTCGGCATAGCGGCTGCCGACCACCTCGAACCACTCCATGGCGTTGCGCGCCGCGTTCTGGATACGGGCGACATCGATGGCGCGCACCCGCTCGTAGGCGGCCAGCACGTCGGGAATGTTGTCCGCCGTGGCGCCGAGGCTGCGAAATTGCCGGGTCAGCTCGATGGCGTCTTCGAATGCCAGCTTGGTGCCGGACCCGATGGCGAAATGCGCGGTGTGAGCGGCGTCCCCCATCAGCACGACGTGGCTGCGGCCGTTGAAGTGGCTCCAGGCACCGCAGACCAGCCGGTTGAAATTCAGCCAGGCCGAGCCGCGCAGGTGTCGGGCGTTGCTCATCAGCTTGCCGCCATCGAGCACTTCGCTGAACAGCTCCTCGCAGAACGCGATCGAGCGCGCCTCGTCGGCGTTATCGAGCCCGTGCGCCTTGAAGATTTCTTCCGTCGTCTCGACGATGAAGGTCGAGGTGTTTTCGTCGAATTTGTAGATATGGGCCTGGAACCAGCCGTGCTCGGTGCGGCGGAAATCGAAGGTAAAGGCGTCGTAGCGCTTATTGGTGCCGAGCCAGATAAAGCGGTTCGGCCGCACCACCAGATCGGGCTTGAACACGTCCTGGTATCGGTTGCGAATCTTGGAGTTGATGCCATCCGAGGCGATCACGAGGTCGGCATCCGGGAACTCAAGATCGGAATCGACCTCACGGTCGAAGACCAGTTCGACGCCGAGCTCCTCGCAACGTGCCTGCAGGATATTGAGGAGCTTCTTGCGGCCGATGCCGACGAAGCCGTGGCCGGTGGTGCGCATGCGCCGGCCTTTGATCAGCACCTCGATGTCGTCCCAATGATTGAAGGCGCTTTCGATCGCGTGCGCGGTCTGCGGGTCCCAGGCGCGCATGGTCTCCATCGTGGCGTCGGAAAACACGACTCCCCAACCGAACGTGTCGTAGGGACGGTTGCGTTCGATCACCGTCACCTGGTGCGCCGGGTTCTCCTTCTTCATCAGAAGCCCGAAATAAAGCCCCGCCGGGCCGCCGCCGATGCAAACAATGCGCATATTGTTCTCCGTGCATTCCGGCTCCGCCTGGTTCGAGGCGGAACCTTGGCAGTGGGTCCGAACCGGCGAAAGCATTTGTCACAAGCGGAACAAGCGCAGTCGAATCTTAAGGCAATTATACGGGAGGTTATCGGGGCCGGGGTCAACCATTAATATTCGCGGCCTCATCCAGGAGAATGTTAGGGAGAAACAGATGGCTAAGACGAAGCGTCGATATTCGCCCAGCGCGAGCAAGGACGTCGAGAGCGAGATGCGCCGCTATAAGCGCGGCACCGCCAAAAGCGGCAGGGGCGGCAAAGGCGGCAAGGTGAAGAGCCGTAAGCAAGCGATCGCGATCGGCCTGTCCAAAGCGCGAAAGGAGGGAAAGAAGGTTCCCAGGAAGCCGGCGTGAAGCCGCCGGCGTTGCGTCACGCTCTCCGGCGCAGCCGGAAGAAATCGCGCCGGCCTTTGTCTTTCTTTGTCTTTTTGGCGGCTCCGGCCTGCTCCAGCTACATCACCGGCGAAATCCTGCCGGTGATCGGCGGCTACTCGGCCGGCTGAAAGCGGACTTATTCGTCAAGAACGGCGCGCACCTTGGCCGCAAGCTGATCGAGCGTGAACGGCTTGCCTTCCACCGCCATGCGGCCCAACTTGCATCGCGTTTCGGCCGCGCCGTGGCGCGGCCGAAAACTCTCTCCAGTCCTTACAAATTACTCGTAGGACTTTTTGCAAGGCGGATTGTCACGCCCCGGCGGAACGAACTTGTCGAAGGCCACCTTGGAGAAGCCGAGCCGCTCCTGCACGTTCGGTATCACCTTGACCACCTTGCTGATGAGGTCGCCTTTTTCATCCTTGACGACTTCGGTGACGAAATTCGTGCCGATCGCCTGGCGGTTCTCGTCGAGCGTGATCTTTCCGTTCGGTGCGTCCAGCTCGATCTTGTTCAAGGCTTCGCGGAACTTCTTGTTGCTGTCCGAAAGATCGCCCTTGACCTGGTCGAGTGCCTTAAACACCGCGTCGGCCGAGTTGTAGTAGTTGATGGCAAGCAGCGAGGGGCTGGAGAAGGCGTTCTTGAAGAAGCCGGTCTTCGCGTGCTGTTGATAGGCCTTCACGAACGCCTGCCATTTCGGGTTCGGGTCGTTGTCGGCCATACCGCTGGCGGCGATGGTGCCGATCAGCGCTTCCTTCGCCTTGCCCTTTGACGACAGCACGGTCTGATCGACCATGATCGAACCGCCAAGCAGATGGGCATGGCCGCCGGCCTGCTGGTATTGGTTGAGGAAGTTCACGGCGTCGGCACCGCCGAGGCCGAGATAGACGGCGTCGACGTCATCGGGCAGTGACGAAATAACCGAAGCGAAGTCCTTGGTGCCGAGCGGCACCCAGAAACGCTTGGTGATCTCGCCGCCGGCCTTGCAGTACTCGACCGTCAGTCCCATCACCTGCGTGTAGACGAAGGAGTAGTCTTCGCCGACCGTCGCGATCTTCTTGTAGTGTTTGACGTTGTACGCGTAGTCACCGAGACCCGCTTGCCACTGCGCACCGTCCAGGTTGGTACGATAGAACGTCGGCGACGGAGCGATACCGGCGGATGGATCTCCATACGTCGTCTCGAGCGCGCCGGATCCCGCATTTATGACCGTGATTTGCGGCTGGGTCTTCGAGTAATCGCGGATCGCGATGCCTTCGGAACCTGAAAGCGGCGAGATCAGGATGTCGACCTTGTCCTGTTCGACCAGCTTCTTGGCGGCGCGAACCGCTGAATCCGGACTGGCGTCCGTCGCGCCGACGATGGTTTCGATTTCCTTGCCGGCGACCTTGCCGCCGTGTGCTTCAACCGCGAGCTCGTAGCCGCGCATGCCGTCCTCGCCGAGAACGGTGTAGGTGCCTTCGAGTGTCGCGGTGACGCCGACTTTGAGTTTGTCGGCGGCGTTAACCGACCCAGTGCCGACGAGCGCGGCGAAACCGACCGCGGTCGCAATTCCAAAGCCCTTGTGCATGGGGTTCCCTCCTGATTTTCGAGCGCCGTGAGACGGCGCCGCTTGCCGGTCGAATGGCGCTTGTGCGTTGTTGCGAGGATTTGAGCGTCGCCCGGCGTCCGACCGAAGAGCAAATCGTAGCAGCGCCCGGACTGATGGGACAAGCCGCCAACGGCTAAAGCAGGCCGTGCGGACATGTCTACCAGTCTGATTCTTGGTACGGCAAAGATTGGGGCTGCGGTCCAACCTGCCAGCCACCGGCTGATCACCCACTTGTCAATTACGGCACGGCGTCGTTTAATCCGCCAAACAAAACAATAATGTGTGCCCCCTAGGGAGACAGCGTATGAGTACCGCTTTGGCGGTCTGCCATGGCTCCTTCGGCCGAGTGACCGTCTACCGGCTGGACAAGCCGATGCGGACGCACGCCCATCGCGAGGGTCATTTGACCTTTCTTTTGAGCGGGCAGCCGGCAATCGTCACGATTGCTAACGTTCCCCATTTGGTCGATCAAGCCGCTGGCGTCGCGATTAACCCTTGGCAGCCGCATTCTTTTCAGCCTTGTTCTGACGACAAACCGTCAGTTTTTCTGGTCGCCTACATCTGCGATCAATGGCTCGACCGCGATCAGGAGGGCCGCGGCAGCCTTCGTTTCGGAGCAAACGACCTGCGGGTGGGAACGACTCTCCGTTCCATCTGTGCCAGCCTCGCTCACGCGCTGGTGTCGAACGCCAGCTATCGGATCGTGAATCGCTATTTGAATCAGCTGTTTGACGCGAGTTTCGACGAGTCCTGGAAGAGCGCAGGGCGATCCAATCTAAAGTCGCAACCGCAGACGTCGATCGACTTCCGCGTTCGTAAATCGCTGCGCATTTTGGACAACGCCCTTACCGACGGTATCGAACTCGACATTGTGGCCCGCGACGCCGGGCTGTCGCGCCCGCATTTCTTCAAGCTGTTCCGCGAGAACACCGGGGTAACCCCGGCGCTCTACGCAAACACGATGCGCATCGAGCGAGCGCTGGACCGATTGACGCGCTCGCAGACCTCGGTCACCGACATCGGCTACGAACTCGGCTTTTCGTCACAGAGTCATTTCACCCATTTCTTTTCCGCGAATGTCGGGATCGCGCCCACGCAATACCGGACCATCGCCCGGGTTGTGAGCGAGTAGGCGCGCGCAAAAAACAGACTATCGAGCATGTCGCTGCGCCTGAGCTCGGGTAGTTTTCGGGGAAAATCGGAGGGCGCGCAAGGTGGCCACAGCGTCTGGCGATAACAGCGGAGTCCGGGGGCCGGCGCGCGGCGATGCGCTTGGCCGTTGGGTCGGACATCACCCCATTGCTGCACTTGCCGTCGCCGTTGCCATCATCGTCGTGCTCTGGCTGGTCCTGGCGCCATGGCCGGCCGGATTTGAGGACATATTCGGCCGCAAGCGCCTGTTCATCAATGCGATCTTCAACGGGATCACGCTCGGGGGGCTTTATTTTCTCGTCGCCACCGGCTTCACGCTGATTTTCGGCCTCATGCGCAACGTCAATCTCGCCCATGGCTCACTCTATTTGTTCGGCGGCTACATGGGCTACGAGGCAGGCGAATGGACCGGTTCATGGCTGTTTGGTTTCGTCATTGCGTTTATTAGCTGTGCCATTGTCGGCATGGCCATGCAGTTCTTCATCTTTCGCCGAATGGAGGGGCAGGACCTGCGGCAGACGCTGGTGACGCTCGGGCTGTCCATCATTTTTTCCGATCTGATGGTCTGGGTGTGGGGCGGCAATGCCATCCAGATCGACACGCCGGATTATTTGATGGGACCGACGCCGACGCCCATCGTCGTGGCGGTCAAGTCAAGCGGCGACGCGGTATTCCTGCAATATCCGCGCGTGCGGCTCGTGATTTTCGTCGCCGCGGTGCTGATCGGCATCGGCATGTGGCTGGCACTGCATCGCACGCGGATTGGCGTGATGATCCGCGCCGGAGTTGACGATCGCGACATGCTGTCGGTCCTTGGCTACCGGGTTCAGCTGCTCTTCATCCTGGTATTCGCCTTCGGCGCCGGCCTGGCGGGGATAGCCGGCATTGTCGGCGGAACCTTCCAGTCAATCTCACTCGGCGAAGATTCGCATTTTCTGCTGGCGTCGCTGCAGGTGGTGATCGTCGGCGGAATGGGTTCGATCCCTGGCGCGGCGCTCGGCGCCATCATTATCGGCTGCGCCGAACAACTCGGCCAAACTTACTTCCAGAATTACGCGACCGTTGTGACCTTCGTGATCATGGTCATCGTGCTCGCCCTGCGTCCGCAAGGACTGTTGGGGAGGCGCTGATGGCGCTGGTGCAAATCACGGATTCCCCGTCGCTGGGCGAGGTGCAGCGCACCAGTACGCTGTCGCGCTGGGCCTCGCAGCACGCGGCGATTTTGCTGCTCGGCCTTGTATTGCTGATCCTGCCCGTGATGGCCAGCGATTTCATCCTCGTTCAGGTGGTCGGCTGGGCGATGATCCTCGGCATCATCGCGCTGTCGCTGATGTTCCTCGCCGGTTATGGCGGCATGGTCAGCCTGGCGCAAATGACGGTGGCCGGCGTCTCCGGCTACATGATCACCGTATTCGGCGCGAGCTCGCTTCCGGCGATCAGCTTGTTCTGGCCGTGGTGGGTCGCCGCCCCGATCGCAATCGCCATCGCCGTCGCCTTCGGAGCACTGACCGGCGTGCTGTCGTCGCGCACCGAAGGCATCTATACGATCATGATCACGCTGGCGATCGCTGCGGCTTTTTTCTATCTCACGCTGCAGAACTGGCCGATTTTTAATGGCTTCGCCGGCTTCACCACGATTCCGGCGCCGATCGCTTTCGGCGTCAACTGGAAGCATCCAGTGCCGCTCTATTACCTGATCCTGTTCTTCGCCGCGCTCAGTTACATGGCGGTCCTCTACGTCTCGCGCGCGCCGTTTGGGCTCGCGCTGCAAGGCGTGCGCGATAATCCGCGCCGCATGGAAGCCATCGGCTACAACGTCACCGCCCACCGCGTCGCGGCCTATGCTTTCGCGGCGCTGTTCGCCGCGATCGGCGGCATCCTGATGGTATGGCTCAATAATCAGATCTCACCCGGTTCGACCGGGGTCGAAGCCTGCATCGATCTTCTGATTATTGCCGTCGTCGGCGGGCTTGGTCACCCGATTGGGGCGTTTGTCGGCGCGATTATCTACGTGATCTTGCGCACCTTCGCGCTCGATTCACTGGTCGCAATCGGTCTTGATGGTCGGCGCTTTCAGACGCTGATCGGCCTTTGCTTCCTCGTCATTGTTTTGTTTTCTCCGGACGGCGTCATCGGGCTGTGGCGGCGCTGGGTAGCGCGCGCGGGCGGCGGCAGGAGCGGCCCTTGAGCATGATCGCCGAACGATTAGCCGCCGCCGGAACCGGCAACGCGATTGAGTTGCGCGGCGTGAGCCGGACGTTCGGCGCGCTTTCGGCCTTGACCGATATCACGCTGAGTGTGCGTCCGGGAGAGCGCCGCGCGGTGCTCGGGTCGAACGGAGCGGGCAAGACGACCTTACTCAATTGCGTGACTGGCGATTTTCCGCCGACGTCGGGCACGGTGCGCTTTTTCGGCGAGGATGTGACAACGCTGCCGCCGCACGAGCGCATCCGCCGCGGACTCCGTCGCACCTACCAGATTTCATTGCTGTTTCAGCGTCTCACGGTGCGTGAGAACGTCTATCTAGCTTGTCGCGGCGTCTCGCGCAGCCGTTTCTCCTTCATCCGCACGCGCGCCAGCGACGCGATCATGCAGTCGGTCGCAGACCTCGTCTCCCTTGTCCATCTTGAGACGGTGATCGATCGTCTGGTCGGGGAGCTGGCGCACGGCCAGCAGCGCCAGCTCGAGATCGCGCTGGCGCTGGCCGGCGCGCCGCGCTTCATCCTCTTCGACGAACCGGCGGCAGGGCTTTCGCCAAATGAGCGGGGCGACCTGGTCGCAATCCTCACCGCGCTTCCCGCCCACATCGGCTACATCATTATCGAGCATGACATGGACGTTGCTCTGCGCGTCGTGGAGAACGTCACGATGATGCACAACGGGCGCATCTTCAAAGAAGGTTCCCCAAGCGAGATCGAGGCGGACCCCGAGGTACAGCAACTGTATTTGGGGGGCGGCCATGGCTGAACGTAGCTCCCCCCACCTTTTGGAGATTAAAGGGCTCAACGTCTTCTACGGCCGCAGCCACGCCCTTCAGGGCGTGGATTTGACGCTCGAGCACGGCGTCCTCTCGCTGGTGGGACGCAATGGGATGGGAAAGACGACGCTCTGCAACGCGATCGTCGGCCTGATCCCGGTCGCCAGCGGCTCGATCCGTTTCATGGGAGAGGAGCTCGTCGGCCGCACGCCGGCGGAGATCGCGCGGCTCGGCCTCGGCTATGTGCCGCAGGGCCGGCGCCTGTGGCCCTCTCTTACGGTCGATGAGCACCTCCAGCTTGCTGCCGGCAATGGCCGCTCGCAGTGGACGATCGCCCGCATCTACGAAACCTTCCCGCGGCTGGCGGAGCGGCGCACCAATCGCGGCAATCAGCTCTCCGGCGGCGAGCAACAGATGCTCGCTGTTTCGCGTGCGCTCCTTCTCAACCCGCGCCTCCTCATCATGGACGAACCGACCGAGGGCTTGGCTCCGATCATCGTCGAGCAGGTCGAAGAGATTCTGGTTGGTCTCGGCGAACAAGGCGACATTGGTATCCTCGTTGTCGAGCAAAACATCGGCGTGGCTACGGCGGTGGCCGAGAAAGTCGCGATCATGATCAACGGGCGCGTCAACCGGATCATGGACGCGGCGCGTCTGCAGGCAGACCGCGAACTGCAACAAAGGCTGCTCGGCGTCGGGCAGCACGGCCAGGCGGAACCTGCCGAAGAGCCCACCGAGGCGCCGGTCACACCAGGCGAGCGCCGGCCGGCCAAGCCGCGCGGCCCGGTCCGCGTCTACGTGGCAAATCCGACGATGCCGACGCGCTGGTCGCCGCCGGTCCCCATCACCCAGATCGAAACAGCCGCACGCACGCACACGGCTGCACCTGAGCCGGCGACGAGCGGCGCGGCGCCGGCGGTCGAGCTGCGGCCGATGCACCGCGCCGGCGCGGCGCCCGTGATCGTCGCAGGAACGCTCGACACCAAAGGCACCGAGCTGCGTTTCATTCGCGACCAGATTGCCGCCGCCGGCGTGCGGGTGATCCTGGTCGATCTTTCCACGACCGGCGGGCCGTCGCCGGCCGACGTGCCGCCGCACCATGTTGCAGCGTATTTTCGCGGCGGTCCCAACGCCGTCTTCAGCGGCGAACGCGGTGGCGCAATCGCCGCGATGGCCGAGGCGTTCGAGGCCTGGATTCAGCGGCAGCAACCGGTCGGCGGCCTAATTTCAGCCGGCGGATCGGGCGGCAGTTCGCTGGTCGCGCCGGCGATGCGGGCGCTGCCGATCGGCGTGCCAAAGGTCCTCATCTCATCGGTCGCGTCGGGCAATGTCGCTCCTTATGTAGGTCCGTCCGACATCATGATGCTGTACTCGGTGACTGACGTCGCCGGGCTCAATTCGGTAACGCGCCAGATCCTCGCCAACGGCGCCGCGGCGATGGTCGGAATGGTCAAGGCGCGCGTCGCCGGTGCCGACCGCGATCGAACGCCGGCGCGGCGCGGCGAAAAGAAGCTGGCGATCGGTCTGACCATGTTCGGGGTGACCACGCCTTGCGTCGACGCCATCGTCGACGCACTCGAAGAAGACTTCGAGTGTCTGGTTTTCCACGCCACCGGCGTCGGCGGGCAATCGATGGAGAAGCTCGTCGACGCCGGCGCGCTGGCGGGCGTCATCGACATCACCACGACCGAGGTCTGCGATCTTCTGTGCGGCGGTGTGCTGCCGGCCACGGAGGATCGGTTCGGAGCGATCGCGCGCACCAGAGTCCCCTATATCGGATCGTGCGGCGCGCTCGACATGGTGAATTTCGGGCCGATGGACAGCGTGCCCGAGCGTTACCGCGGCCGCACGCTCCACGTGCACAATCCGACCGTAACGCTGATGCGCACGACAGCCGAAGAGAACGTGCGGATCGGCCGCTGGATCGGCGAACGGCTCAACCGCATGGACGGCCCGGTGCGCTTCTTCCTGCCGGGAGGCGGGGTCTCGGCGCTCGATGCACCAGGGCGGCCGTTCTCGGACCCGAATGCCGACGAAGAGCTTTTCAGATCGATCGAGACGACCGTTCGGCAAACCGCTTCGCGGCGCCTGATCCGGCTGCCGATGCATATCAATGAGCCACGCTTTTCTGCGGAAGTCGTCGCCGAATTTCGCCGCTTGTTCGGCGGCCGGTCCGTCCGCCGGCGAGCAAAGGGATAACCGCATGCCCCGCGTCGCGCGCTCCGACATCCTCGCTCGTTTCCACGCCATGAAAGTGCGCGGCGAGCCGATCATTGGCGCCGGCGCCGGAACCGGCCTGTCGGCGAAAGGCGAGGAAGCAGGCGGTGCCGATCTTATCGTCATCTACAATTCGGGACGGTACCGCATGGCCGGCCGTGGATCGCTCGCCGGCATGATGCCGTATGGCGACGCCAACGGTGTGGTGCTCGAAATGGCCCGCGACGTGTTGCCGGTCGTGGTCCATACCCCGGTGCTCGCCGGCGTGTGCGGCACCGATCCGTCGCGTCAAATGGATGTCTTCTTGGATGAAATCCTGCGGCTGGGTTTCAGCGGGGTGCAGAATTTCCCCACGGTGGGACTGATCGACGGCCGCTTTCGCGCAGGTCTCGAGGAGACGGGCATGGGCTATGCCCGCGAGGTCGAGATGATCGCCAAAGCGCGCGAGCGCGACCTTCTGACCACGCCCTACGTCTTCGATCCTTCGCAGGCGGAGGCGATGGCGCGCGCCGGAGCGGATGTCCTGGTCTGCCACTTCGGCCTGACCGTCGGCGGCTCGATCGGCGCGGCGACGTCGACCCGATTGGAAGACTGTCCGGCGCTGACCGACGCGATGGCCGAGGCGGCGCTGGCGGTGAACGGTGATGCGATCATCCTGGTGCACGGCGGTCCGATCGCCGAACCGGCCGACGCCGAATACGTCCTGGCGCGGGCCCGGCACTGCCACGGCTTCTACGGGGCGTCGTCGATGGAGCGCCTGCCGGTCGAACGCGCCCTACGTGCCCAAGTTGCGAAATTCAAGGCCATCAAGAGAGCTTAGCACGGAGCAAAGAACAGGCCCGCGTCGGACCAAAATCGGCGGGCGGGGAGGAAGTAAGATGTCAGTCGCCATTCTCGGTAGCCTGATCATTTGGCTCATCGTCGCGGTCATCGTCATCGCGATCGTCGTTTATCTCGTCAACTGGCTCTACTATCGGTCATCGAAGGAAGTCTCCTTCGTGCGCACCGGCCTGTTCGGCGAAAAAGTGGTGATCAACGCCGGAGCTTTCGTACTCCCGTTCATTCACGAGATCACTCCGGTCAACATGAACGTCCTGCGCATGCAGGTCGTTCGCAACCGTGAAAACGCGCTCATCACCAAGGACCGCATGCGCGTCGACATCGAGTCCGAATTCTACGTGCGGGTACCGCCGACACGGGAAGCGGTGACGATCGCCGCCGCCACGCTCGGCCGGCGCACCATGAACATCGCCGAGCTTGACGCGCTGTTGTCCGGCAAATTGGTCTCCGCCCTCCGTTCGGTCGCTTCCGAGATGACGATGGTGGAGATGCACGAGCGGCGCGGCGAATACGTCGCCCGGGTGAAGGATTCGGCGCTGGAGAGCCTCAAGCAGAACGGCCTTGAGCTCGAATCGGTGGCGATCACCGATCTCGACCAGACCGATCTCGAATTCTTCAATCCCTCGAACCGCTTCGACGCCGAAGGCTTGACCAAACTGATCGAGGACATCGAAGCGCGGCGCAAGCTGCGCAACGATATCGAGCAGGACTCGATGATCCTCATTCGCAGCCGCAATCTCGAGGCCGAGAAACAGGCGCTCGAGATCGATCGCGAGAGCGAGACCGCGCGGCTCAATCAGGAACGCGACATCGAGGTCAGACGCGCGGTGCAGCGCGCCGAACTGGCGCGCGAGCGTTCGCTGCGCGACACCGAGGCAGAACAGGCCCAGATCTCCGGCCGCGAGGAGGTCGAGAAGACGCGCATCGCCCACGAGCGTGCGCTCGCCGAGGCGCGCATTGCTTCCGAGCGCGACATCCGGGAGCGCGAGATCGACCGGGCTCGCCAGATCGACGAGGCGGAAATCGCCGCCCGCGAGCGGGTCGAGCGCGCCCGCATCGCCCAGGAGCGAGTTCTCACCGAGGCGCGGATCGCGCGTGAGGAGGACGACCAGCGGCGTGAGATCGAACGCACGCGCAACGTCGAGCAGGCCGAAATCGTCGCGCGCGAAGAAACCGAGAAAGCACGCATCGCCCAGGAAGTCGCGGTCACCGCCGCGCGCATCGCCCAGGAAGAGGAGAACCGGCGTCTCGAAATCGAGCGCGCCCGCAACCTGGAACAGGCCGAGATCGCCGCCCGCGAGATGACCGAGCGCGCGCGAATCGCCCAGGAGCGCGTCGTCACCGACGAGCGCATCGCCCTCGAAGAAGAAATTCGCCGCCGCGAGATCGCGCGCAATCGCGCGATTGATGAGGAAGAGATCGCCGCCACGGAGGCTACCGAAGGCGCCCGCATTGCCCGCGAAAAGGCGCTCGCCGCCGAGCGCATCGCCTCCGAGCTCGCCACCAGGACGCTCGAGATCGAACGCACGCGCTCGCTGGAGGAAAGCGATATTGCAGCGCACGAAGTGATGGCGGCGGCGCGTATCGCGCAGGAGGAGCGCATCCGAGCGCTCGAAATCACACGCACCCGCTCGATCGAGGAGGCGGAGATCTCGGCACGCGAGGCGGTCGAGGCGTCGCGTATTGCTCAGGAAAGAAAGATTGCGGTCGAACGGATCGTCGCCGAGGAGGCGACAAAGAGCCGGGAGATCGCGAGGATCAAGGCGATCGAGGTCGCCGAAATCGACGCCCGCGAGTCGACCGAGACCGCACGCATCGCCCTCGATAAGAAAATCGCCGCCGACCGCATCGGCGCCGAACAGGAAACCCGCGGTCTGGAGATTGCCCGTAACGAAACGATCGAGTCCGCCGAGATCGCGTCGCGCCAAATCGTCGAGTCGGTCCGGATACTCGAGGACCGCAAGATCGCCGCGGAGCGGATATCGCGTGACGAGGAGGTGCGCTCGCTGGAGATCGCCCGCAATCGCACCCTCGATACAGCCGAGATTGCGGCGCGCGAAGCCGTCGAAGCCAGCCGCATCGCCCAGGAAAAACGGCTGGCGGCCGAGCGCATCGCCGCCGAACAGGAAACCAAGGCACGCGACATCGCCCGTGAAGAGGTCATCGAAGACGCCGAGATCAGGCGGCGCGAGGCTATTGAGGCGGCGCGCATTGCGACCGAGCTTGCGCTCGAGCGCGAGCGAATCGAATCGTCGAAGACGCGCGATATCCTCGAGGTCGAACGCCGGAAGGTCGTGGAGATTGCCGAGCAGGATCGCTCGATTGAACTCGCGGCCAAGCTTGCCGAGCGCGCCGACGCCGATCGCCGGGTCAAGGAAGCCGACATCGTCGCGGCGCAGCAGGTGTCGCGCACCGATGTCGTGCGCGAGCAGGCCATCGACCTGGCACGGCTGGAACGCCGCCGCGCGGTGGAGCAATTCGAGGTCGCCCGCACGCAGTCACTCCAGGAAGCCGAGATCGCGGCCCGCGAGGAAGTCGAGCGGGCGCGCATCTCCTCGGAGCGCGGCATCGACGAGGCGCGCATCCTGCGCGACCGCGAATTGCGGCAACTCGAAATCGGCCGCGAAACAGCGGTCGAGACTGCGCGGATGGAGAGCGCGATCGAAATTCACCGCAAGTCGCGCGAACAGTCGGCCGCGCAGGCCGATGCCGAAATTGCCCGGGCGCAGGCCGTCGAGGCCGAAGAGCGCGTCCAGACGGTACGGGAGAGCGAGGCGGCACGCCGCCGACGCGCGGTCGAACTGCTGATCGCCGAAAAGGAGGCCGACGAAGTGCGGATCGCGGCCGCCGCCGAATCGGTGCGCGCGGCGGTCGAAGCCGAAGCGCAGCGTCTGCTCAACGAAGCGGAGAATGTGCTCTCCGACGCGGCGCGCGCCTCGCTGTTCCGCCGCCGGCTGCTGGAGCGTATCGAGGGCATCGTCCGCGAGAGCGTCAAGCCGATGGAGAAGATCGAGGGCATCCGCATCCTGCAAGTCGACGGCCTCAATGGTGGCGGCGGCCGCGGCGACGGACGCAGCCCGACCGACGAGGTGATCGATTCGGCGCTGCGCTACCGCGTGCAGGCGCCAATGATCGACCAAATCCTTGCCGAGATCGGCATCGAAGGCGGCAGCTTGTCGCGCATGCCGGGCCTCATTCGCGAGGCACGCGACATGCAAGGCATCCGCAAGGAAACGGCGCCGAAGAAACCGCCGGAAGGCGGTGGCGGCGGCGCCGGCGACGCGTCCGGGCAGAGCTCATAGCGAGCCGGAAAAAAAGGAAACAGCCTATGGCCCGCGTCTATGTCTCAAGCGTCATCAATGGCCGTTCCGACCGCGTATGGGCGCGGGTACGGGACTTCAACGGCTTGCCCGCATGGCATCCGGGCATCGCCGAAAGCCGCATCGAGAACGGCGAACCGGCGGACAAGGTCGGCTGCGTACGCGATTTCCGCCTGCGCAACGGCGATCGCATTCGCGAAAAGCTTCTCGGTCTGTCGGACTTCGATCTGTTCTGCACCTACTCGATCCTGGAATCGCCGATGGGCGTTGAGAACTATGTGGCAACGCTGCGTCTGACCCCGATCACCGACGGCGACCGCACCTTCGTCGAGTGGACGGCGGAATTCGACTGCCCGCCGGAGCGCGAGGCCGAGCTCGTCTCGAGCATCGGCGGCGGCGTTTTTCAGGGCGGCTTCGACGCCCTGAAGCGCCAGTTCGGAGGATGAGCCGGTGATCCGCATTGTCCGCTCGACGATCATCGACGCGCCGACCGACCGCGTGTGGGCGCTGCTGCGCGATTTCAACGGCCACGATCGCTGGCACCCGGCGGTCGCCAAGAGCGCGATCGAGCGCGGCCAGAGCGCGGACAAGCTGGGTTGCGTGCGCCGCTTCGTGTTGCGCGACGGCTCCGAGCTGCGCGAGCGTCTGCTCACCTTGTCCGATCTCGAGCAGACGTTCAGCTATTGTCTGCTCGACACGCCGGTTCCGCTTTTCAATTACGTCGCCCATGTACGCCTGGCGCCGGTGACCGATGGCGACCGGACATTCTGGGATTGGCGTTGTTCGTTCTCGACAAGAAAAGGCGAGGAGGCGGAGATGACCCGCATGGTCGGCGAAGACATCTATGATGCCGGATTCGCCGCCGTGCGCGCTCATCTCGCCGCCGCATCAGCGGTGGAGGGCCGCGCATGACCGTCACGGTAAAAACCTTCGCGCGATTGGCCGACGCGGCGGCCGCGCTCGCGAGCGAACGCGGCGCACGCTTCCTGGCCGGCGGAACCCTCGTCATGCGCGCGGTCAACGAAGCCGACCCGGCGATCGAGACGATCGTGCGCTCGACCGACCCGAATTTCCTCGCCATTGCGGCGCCGTCGGGTCGCGTGGAGCTCGGCGGCGGTGTGACCATGGCCGCGATCCTCGCCGAGCGCGAGCTGGCGTTCCTGCATCCGGTGGCGCGCGCGGTCGGCAGTCCGGCGTTGCGTGAGGCGGCAACGATCGGCGGTAACCTGTTCGCGACGAGAGGTGACTTCGCGACGGCGCTGCTCGCGCTCGACGCGACCGTGATGCTCGCCGGCGGCTTCGGCCAGCGCGAGCTTCAGCTCGATGAATTCATAAGTCGTCGCGAGCGCGGAGCGTCGCTGGTGTCCGCCGTGGCATTCAAGCGGCCGCCGGCCGAGGCGCTGCGGTTTGCGAAGGTGACCCGCGTCCACCCCAAAGGCATGTCGGTGCTTTCGATGGCCGCGCAATTACCGTTGGCCAGCGGCCGCGTCACCGGCGCGCGGATCGCCTACGCCGGGATGGCCCCGATGCCGATGCGGGCAAAGGCCGTGGAGCGGGCGCTGGAAGGCCGCACCCTCGATGCCGCCGGCATCGCTCCGGCGCTGGCAGTGGCCGCCGACGGAACATCGCCGGCCGACGATGCGATCGCCAGCGCCTGGTGGCGACGCGAAATCCTTCCCATCCATTTGCGCCGGCTGTTGCTCGGCGCAAACCAAGCATGAGCAGCCCATGAAGACCCCGATCCAATTTCAGCTCAACGGCGAGGATGTCGCCACCTTCGCCGACGGCGGCGCCAACCTCCTCGACGTGCTGCGCGAGTCGGTCGGCGATCTGTCGGTAAAGGGCGGCTGCTGGCAAGGCACTTGCGGCACCTGCACGGTGCTGATCGACGGCGCGCCCCGGCTGTCCTGCCTGACGCTGGCGGAGAGCTGCGCCGGCAAATCGATCGAGACCGTCGCGGGTCTGCGCCACGGCCCCGACCTGCATCCGCTGCAAAGCGCATTCATGGAGCGCTTCGCCGCCCAGTGCGGTTATTGCACGCCGGGCATGTTGATGGCGGCAAAAGCGCTGCTCGACCGCAACCCCAACCCGACGCGGGAGAATGTCGTCGAGGCGCTCGCCGGCAACATCTGCCGCTGCACCGGTTATGAGCCGATCATCGAGGCGGTGCTCGACGCCGCCCGCGGCGACAGCCGTCGCCGCGCCTGAAGGACCCAGCCATGCTTGAACTGCGCAAGGATATTTTCGCCGACGAACGTGACGACAACCTGAAGGAGGTCGGCCAGCCGACCCAGCGCCAGGACATCCTCGGGCACGTCACTGGCACCTCGGCCTTCTACGACGACCACCGCTTTTCCAATCTGCTCCACCTGAAGATCCTGCGCAGTCCGCACGCCCATGCGCGCATCCGTTCGATTGACGACACGGCGGCGGCACGCGCCCCGGGCGTCAAGCGGATCATTCGGGCGGCCGACGTGCCGGTCAATCTCAATACGCTGTTGAGCCTCATCCAATTCGGCAAGGACGACGAGCCGTCGCTGGCGACCGACATCGTGCGCTACAAGGGTGAGCCGATCCTGGGAATTGTCGCGACCAGCGAGCGCGCGGCGCGCCAAGCGCTGCCGCTGGTGCGGGTCTCCTACGATCCGTTGCCGGCGGTCTTCGACGTCGAAGAGGCGCTGAAGCCTGGAGCGCCGTCGGTCAATGCGACCTATCCGAAGAACACATTCGAATATCACGACAAGTATGACCACCAGAAGCTGCGCTTCGGCGACGTCGAGGCGGCGTTCGCGCAAGCCGATGTGGTCATTGAAGACCGCTATCAGATGTCGCCGATCGAACACGCCCCGACCGAGACCAACGGCTCGATCGCCGTGCCCGACACGAACGGCCGATTTATCGTCTACACCTCGACCCAGGCGCTGTTCTTCTCGCTCGACACCTGCGCCAAGATCAACGCCATGCCGTCGAACCAACTGCATTTCATCGGCGGCACGGTCGGAGGCGGCTTTGGCGGCAAGGTCGACACGCTGACCGAGCCACTCGTCATCCTCGCCGCGCGCTTGACGGGCGCGCCGGTGCGCCACCGGTTGAGCCGGCACGAGGAGATGCAGTTCGGCTCGCCGCGTGGCGCCGAGCGCATCTATGTCAAGGACGGCGTCATGAAGGACGGGCGGATCGTCGCCCGCCAGGTGCGAGCTTATTTCGATAGCGGCGCCTACACGCGGTTGTCGAGCTACGCGGTGATCAAATGCGCGGCCCATATTCCCGGGCCCTATACCATTCCCAACGTCCACGCCGACGTGTTCTGCGTCTTCACCAACCGCACGCCGGCGACCGCCATGCGCGGCTTCGGCGTCACGGCGCTCGACTTCGCGCTGGAATGCCAAATGGACAAGCTGGCCGCCGCCATCAGCATGGATCCGCTCGAGTTCCGCATGCTCAACGCCTACCGCGACGGCGATATGAAAGCGCACCGGCGCGAGGCGAAGAATTGCGCGCTGATCGAGTGCGCGCAGGTTGCTGCCGAGAAGGCCAATTGGCCGCTGCGCGAGGAGTTCCGCCGGATGTCGTCACGGACCGGTGGCGCTGCAACGCATGCCGGCGCTGTGCGATCCGTCACGCCGGCGCCGGCTGCGCCAGGGACACGAACGGCTGCTCAGCAGCGGATCCCCTACGATCGCGGCATCACGACCGGGCCGACGCATAGCGCACCACCGCCGACGCCTCCGCGCAGCGCACCGCCACCGCCTGCCCCGCCGCCTGCCGGGTCGACGCACGGCGCACCGCGCTTTTCTTCAGTCTTCGGTACCAGGAGGCGCTGATCATGGCGAAGCATCGCGGGCGCGGCGTAGCAACCATCAACTACCCAATCGGCATGAATCTCGGCGGCGATCCGAGCCAAGCGCTGGTGCATTCCAATCCGAGCGGAAAATTCACCGTCGCCCTGTCCTCGATCGACCTCGGACAGGGCATGAAATCGGTGACGCGGCAAATTTGCGCGGAGACGCTCGGCGTGCCGGTCGAGGACGTCTATGTCGACACCGCCGACTCGGACACCGGCCCGCATTGCATGGGCTCGTTCGCCTCGCGCGGAACGCACCGCGTCGGCAACGCCGTGATGGCCGCGGCGCGCGAGGCGCGCGCGGTCATGATGGAAGCGGCGGCGGAAGAACTTGAAGTCGACCCGGGCGATCTCGAGACCGACGGTCTCGGCTCCATCCGGGTCAAGGGCGCGCCGCACCGCTCGATCTCGGTCCGTGACGTCGCCATCGCCGCCCAGTTTCGCCAGGGCAAGACGATTTCCGGGCGCGGCATTTTCCTGGTGCCGCTGTCGGACGTCGATCCGGAAACCGGCGAAATGTCGCCGGCGACGTGCTACGCCCACGCCTGTTTGATTGTTGATGTCGAAGTCGATGACGAGACCGGCGAAGTCACCGTACTGAAGATGACCAGCGCCTACGAAATCGGACGCGCGATCAACCCCAAGCTCGTCGAACAACAACTCGTCGGCGGCTCATGGATGGGAATGAGCCACGCGCTCTATGAAACCCCGGAGCCTTATTACCCGGATCCGCGGGACGGACCGCGGGATTTTGGCGACTATCTGATGCCTGGCCCCGGCGACATCTGTCCCCACGAAATTGCAGTGCTCGAAAGACCGGCCGCCGACGGACCGTTCGGCGCCAAGGGCCCGGGCGAGATGTGCGCCAATCCGGTGCTGCCGGCGATCGCCAACGCGGTGTTTGCCGCGGTCGGCGTACGCGTCAACGAGCTGCCGATTACGCCGGAGAGGATTCTCAGGGCGCTGAAGGCGCGGGGCGGCGCCGCCGCCCACGCGCGCGCGCGATAAGCGGTCATGGCGGTTCGCCGTACCATCGTCGGCATCGGCAGCCCGCGCGAACTCGAGGAAGCGCTTCGCGCCGCCTACTATTTGGCCGACGCGGAGCTTTCGACCGCCGCCTATCTTGCGCTCGCCCTCGGCAAGCCATTGTTGCTCGAAGGCGCGCCGGGCGTCGGCAAGACCGAAGCGGCCAAAGCGATTGCCGGAGTGCTCGGCCGCGCTCTTCTACGCTTGCAATGCTACGAGGGCATCGACGCGGCGGCGGCGCTCTACGAATGGAATTTTCCGCGCCAGATGCTCGCGTTGCGCCAGCTCAGTGAAGGCGCCGGCCAGGTCGACATCTATCGCGACGAATTCCTGATCGAGCGGCCGATGCTGGCTTGCCTGCGGCGCCCCGAGGAAACGGTGCTGCTGATCGACGAAATCGACCGTTCCGACCACGAGTTCGAGGCGTTCCTGCTGGAGTTTCTGTCGGACTTCCAGATTTCGATCCCCGAGCGCGGCTCTATTCGCGCTTACGAGCGCCCGGTCGTGATCCTCACCTCCAACCGGACGCGAGAACTGCACGAGGCGCTGCGTCGGCGCTGCGTCTATCACTGGATCGATTACCCCACGCCCGAGCGGGAAATGCGCATCATCATGATGCGCGCCTCGGGCGTCGGCGAACGGACGGCGCGGGCCGTCGTCGCCGCAGTCGGACGATTGCGCCGCGAGCCGCTCGCCAAGCTTCCCGGCATTGCCGAAGCGGTCGAATGGGCGGAGGCCGCGACGCTTCTCAACGAGCAGGGAGCGCGCTGGCCGGAAGCGTTCCGGCGCTCGCTCGGCGTAGTCCTCAAGGACGAGGACGACCTCGTCCATGTCGCGCCGAGGATCGACGCCATCCTCGTGGAGGCGCAGGCGTGATCGACGCAGCAGGTCCCATCGGTCACTTCATCGGCTTCGCCGGCCTGCTCCGGCGCGCGGGCTTTGCCGTCGCGCCCGAGCAGACAACGGCTTGGCTCGCGGCGATCGAACTGTTGGGACCCACGGAAATCGGCGACATCCGCCGCGCCGCCCGCGCGACGCTGGCGCCGCCGCCCGAACGCTTTGCCGAATTCGACGCGCTCTTCGACGCGCATTTCCTCGGCGCCGTGAGCGCAGGCCTGGAATCGGAGCCGAGCGAGGACGAGCCGCTGCGCGCTGCCGAAGATTCGTCCGTCGGACCCGAACCGATCTTTGGCGACGAGGCCCGCGAATCGGGCGCCAAGGCGACCGCCGCCGAGCGCCTTTTGGCGCGCCGGTTCGCGCCCGGCGACGAGGGCGAAACGCTGCGCCGGTTCGCGCGCGCGCTTCCCGGCCGCGTCCCGCGGCGGCGTGGTTATCGATGGCGTGCGGCGCGCGGCGGATCCGGCACCGATGCGCGGCGCATGTTTCGCGATGCCATGCGCCACGCCGGCGAGTTCATCCGGCTGCGCCGCCGCAAGCGCCGCCTGCGGCAGCGCCGCATCGTCCTCCTCATCGACGTCTCCGGCTCGATGAAGGAGCGCACCCAAGCGCATCTTGCCTTCGCTCATGCGCTGGTGCGCGCCGCCGATGCAGCCGAGGTGTTCACGATCGGCACCAGGCTGACCCGCATCACCCGGGCGCTGCGCCTGCGCAACCGCGAACAGGCGCTCGCCACGGCATCGCTCGTCGTCGCCGACTGGGACGGCGGCACCCGCATCGGCGAAGCGCTCGGCGCCTTTCTCGCCGTCCCGCGCTTTGCCGCGCTGGCGCGCGGAGCGGCGCTCATCGTGCTTTCTGACGGACTTGAGCGCGGCGATCCGACCGCGATGGGCGACGCGGTCGCGCGCTTCGCCCGGATCGCCTGGCGGATCGTCTGGTTGACGCCGCTCGCTGCCGATCCCGCCTTCGAGCCCCGCACCGCCGGCCTCCTTGCGGCACGACCCTATCTCGACAGGCTCGGCGACGGCGGATCGATCGACAGCATCTGCGCGCAGGTTCTCGATTTGGCGAGCGAAAGGGCGGCGGCATGACGGCAATCATCGATGCTCATCACCACATCTGGCGGCGGGCCGATCTGCCGTGGCTCGACGGGCCGATGCAGCCGCGCATCTTCGGGCCTTACGAGCCGATCCGGCGCGACTATCCGATCAGCGAGTATCTCTCCGACACCGCGGACTGTGGTGTCACCGCATCCGTTTACGTGCAGGCCAATTGGGCCAAAAACGCCTTCGAGGACGAAGTTGCCTACGTGCAGCAAGCCGCCGACGAGACCGGATTTCCGCAAGGGATCGTCGGCTATGCCGACTTTCTGGTCGATGACATGCGGCCGCAATGCGACCGCCTGACCAAATATCGCGGCATGCGCGGATTGCGGATGCAGCTGCATTGGCACGCCAACCCGCAGTATCGGTTCGCGGGAGAGCCCGACCTCGCCCGTAACCGCAAGCTTCAGCAAAATATCGCCCGGCTCGCCGATTACGACTGGACCTTCGATCTCCAGGTTTTCGCCGGCCAGATGGCGGGCGCGGCGGAACTCGCCGCCAGCGCTCCGAAAGTCGTCTTCATCCTTCAACATGCCGGCATGCTGGAAGACACTTCGGCGGCCGGA
>JBEKIC010000040.1:0-37458 GCA_050011955.1 Xanthobacteraceae bacterium | reverse complement strand
TCGTCGAGCGCGCCAAGCTCTCAAGCTCGGCACGTTCTTCCGCCGTCAGAATGATAATCGTCGCCTCGGGGATGCCGCTCATGCATCCTTGAATCACGACTCATTCATCAGCGATAGTCGGTACTAGGGAGGCTGAGCCCGGTCGATTTGGTGATCGTCGAAAGCTTCAAACGCCATCCCCATCCAAAGCTCGAAGTCTTTCGCGCCGCGGTCGGTAAACCGCTCCTCCACTCCGACGACGATTGCTTCGTTGCAGTCGCCACCGACGCGCCGCTGCCGCAGGCCCAGGTGCCGGTGCTGATGCTCAACGACGTGGAAACCATCGCCGACGTATTGCAGGCGGAGGCCAGACCGCCGGCCAAGCGGCTGGCGTAGTACTCTCCGCGATGGCCCGCGTCAGGGGGCGTGTGAAATCCCTAATTTGGTCAGCTCTTGTTCGCGTATTTCGTTGGTGATCGAGTAAAAGCCGCCCTTTTCGGTTTGCTCCTGGCCGTCTTTGGAGAGGATGTATTTTATGAATTCGGCGCGCAGCGGATCGAGTGCCTGGGCCGGCTTCTTGTTGACGTACACATAGAGGTAACGGGCGATCGGGTACTTGCCGGAAAGGGTCGGCTCGGCGGCGGCGTCATAGCAGGTCCCACCGTAGTAGGAAGCCAGCGGGACCGTGCGAACGCCATCGGTCTTGTAGCCGATGCCGGAATAGCCAATCGCGAACTTATCATCGGCGACGTTTTGGATGACGGCCTCCGAACCGGGCAGAAGTTTGATGCCGGGCTTGTAGTCTCCGCCATAAAGAGCCGTTTCCCGGAAATACTCATAAGTTCCCGAAAGAGTATTGCGGCTATAGAGCGCGATCGGCCGTCCCGCCCAATCGCCGGTCAGGCCAAGGTCGCCCCACGTCCTGACGTTAACGCTCCCGGGGGCCTTACGATTTGACGAAAAGATTCCGCTGACCTGAGGAAGCGTCAAGCAGGGGATTGGATTGTCTTTGTTGACGTAAACTGCCAGAGCATCAACCGCGACACGGAATCTGGAAAGCTTGTAGCCGTATTTCGCCTCGAATGCAGCGGACTCTTCGGCCGTCATCGGCCGCGACATCGGACCAAATTGCGACGCGCCTTCAAGAAGCGCACCCGGCGCAGTCGCGGATCCTGCCGCTTCTATGTGTAGTTTCACATCGGGGTAAAGGCTCCCGAACGCCTTTGCCCACAATGTCATCTCGTGGCCGAGGGTGTCGGACCCGACCGATTTGATACTACCCGAAAGCCCGGTGACCGGACGGTACGCGGGAAGGCTTTGGTCCAGCGCGATTGCAGACGTTGCTACGACAACGTTCACTGCTAATGCCACGACGCTTAACATGGAGACAGTCACACGCATGTTGATCCTGCCCTATCGGACTGTTAAATGTCGATATGTCGAGAATTCCTGAATTATGTAATCTTTTTATGACACCTCAATGAGGCTGACGCCGATGGTGTATTCGGAGACCTTATAACCTTTCAGGGACTGGCCGTTGTCGGAATATTCCGATGTCCGCGAAGGAGCAAGGCGCCAGTTCGGTCAGTAAAAGTGGAGGTCAACGTTCTCTGACAACGCGACGGGAAACTGCAAATGATCGACGTAATCATCTATCACAATCCTGAATGCGCAACGTCGCGAAATGTGCTTGGGCTGATCCGAAATGCCGGCATTGAGCCTCATGTCATCGAATATCTGAAATGCCCGCCGAGCCGCGCGTTGTTGCAATCTCTCATCGCACGTATGGGCATCTCCGTTCGCCAGCTGGTCCGTATAAAGGGGACGCCATATCGCGACCTGGGCCTGGATGATCCATCGGTTACCGACGAACAGCTCCTCGATGCCATGATGGCGCATCCAATTCTGATCAACCGGCCGATCGTGGTGACCCCGCTTGGGGTCAAGCTGTGCCGGCCTTCAGAAGCCGTGCTCGACTTGCTTCCAGTGCGCCAGCGCGGCGAGTTCAGGAAAGAAGACGGCGAGCTGGTGGTCGATAGCGGCGGAAATCGCGTGTCATAAGCCGGCAGAGGCCGGAGCGGTGGCGAGGGGGCGGCATATTTGGTACTCGGCTACGACAGTGCAGGCGGTAGGCATAAAACTACTTATATTTCAAGGTGTTGTACTGTCATCTAACTGTCATACCAGGCTCATAGAAGCTTGACGTGCCCCACGTAAGCATTCCGCAGCTGTGGTCCTGCTCCGATCGGAGCAATGCAAACCGCAGCGCGTTGCATAAAAGACGTCAGACAGAGCGCAAAACGTCCCCCATCGGGACGAAGCCGGCGTGGGTCGGCGACCTGCGTCGCCCGCAATTCCGTACAGGAGAAAACCCGTGAAACACCTCAGAACAATGGCCGTCGTCGGCGTCCTGGCTGCGACGGTCCTTCCCGCAGCCGCCTTCGAAATCTCCGGCGCCGGTGCGACGTTCCCGTATCCGATCTACGCCAAGTGGGCGGACGCTTATAAGAAGGAAACCGGCAACGGACTCAATTATCAGTCGATCGGTTCGGGCGGAGGGATCAAGCAGATCGAAAACAAGACTGTCACCTTCGGCGCCTCCGATATGCCGCTGCAACCCGCAGAATTGAAGAAATGGAACATGGTTCAGTTCCCTACGGTGGTCGGCGGTGACGTCCCGGTGGTCAATCTCGATGGTGTCAAACCCAATGATCTCAAACTCGACGGCGATACTTTAGCGCGGGTCTTCCTTGGCGAGATCACCAAGTGGGACGATCCGGCGATCCAGAAGCTCAACCCGAACGCCAAGCTTCCTTCACAGGCCATTGTCGTTGTTCACCGATCGGACGGTTCCGGCACAACGTTCATTTGGACGGACTACCTTTCGAAGGTGAGCGCCAAATGGAAGTCCGATGTCGGTGCCAGTACTTCGGTTGAATGGCCCACCGGCATCGGCGCCAAGGGTAACGAGGGCGTCGCCAATAACGTCGCCAACACCAAGGGCTCGATCGGATATGTGGAATACGCATACGCCAAACAGAACAACATGACGACGGTCAGCATGATCAATAAGGACGGTAAGACCGTCGCTCCAGACGCTGCGGCGTTCCAGGCCGCTGCCGCCTACGCAGATTGGGAAAAGGCCGATAGCTTCTATGTTATCCTCACCAATCAGCCGGGGGCGGCCTCGTGGCCGATCGCCGGCGCGACCTTTATCCTGATGTATAAGCAACCGACTGACCCCGTTGCCGCTGGCGAGGCGCTGAAATTCTTTGCCTGGGCCTATGCCAATGGCGACAAGATGGCGGAAGCGCTCGACTACGTGCCAATGCCCAAGATCGTCGTGACTCAGATCGAGAAAATGTGGGCCAGCGAAATCAAGGATTCCACCGGCAAGCCGCTCCACACCTCGATGGTGCATTAGGTTGGGGTGTAACATCGGCGAGGTCCTGTCGACATTCCAGGGCGCCTCGCCGCTTTATCCACTGGTCGGCTGCCCGATCACACTTGTGCGGCGGCCGGTAGATTGTCTTGAGTGGGCGCTCCGAACTTCCTTGAAGGAGCGTGGCGATGGACCCGGCCCGGAGGCGATCCGTGGTTGACGTAGCGCTGCAGGAGGGGGTGGGGGTGTCGGTCGAGGGGGCGGTGGCGCGCGCCAAAGTGCTCGATCGCTTGCGCCTCGGCGACGCCACGTTCCGCCAGGTGACGCGTGCCGCAGCCCTCGGCGTGCTGTTGCTCTTGAGCGGTGTCATGATTTCGCTGGTCGCCGGCTCGCTGCCGGCGCTCAGGACTTTCGGCCTCGGCTTCCTGACGACCGAGCGATGGAATCCGGTCACCGAGAAGTTCGGCGCTCTAGCGCCGATCTACGGCACACTGGTCACGTCGTTCATTGCGCTGCTGATTGCGGTCCCAGTGGGCCTGATGATTGCCTTCTTCCTCACCGAGCTGTGCCCGCCATGGCTGCGGCGGCCGATCGGCATCGCCATCGAGCTGTTGGCCGGCGTGCCGAGCATCATTTACGGGATTTGGGGGCTTTTCGTCTTTGCCCCGTTCCTGCAGCAGACGCTGCAACCCTTTTTGATCAACACGCTCGGCAACGTGCCCGGGATCGGCAAGTTGTTCTCCGGGCCGCCCTATGGCATCGGCATCCTGACCGCGGGATTGATCCTTGCCATCATGGTGCTGCCCTTCGTGACGGCGATCTCGCGCGATGTGTTCGAGGCCGTGCCCGGCGTGCTCAAGGAGGCGGCCTACGGCATCGGCTGCACGACCTGGGAGGTGGTACGCTACGTGGTGCTGCCCTATGCCAGGGTCGGCGTGATCGGCGGCGTGATGCTCGGCCTCGGCCGTGCGCTGGGCGAGACCATGGCCGTGACCTTCGTCATCGGCAACGCGCACAGGATCTCCGCCTCGGTGCTCGCCCCCGGCACCACCATCTCCGCCACCATCGCCAATGAGTTCACCGAGGCGGTGGGCGATCTCTACACGTCCTCGTTGATCGCGCTCGGGTTGATCCTGTTCGTCATTACTTTCATCGTGCTCGCCGCAGCGCGTTACCTGCTGATGCGGATCGAGCGCCGGATCGGGTGACACCATGTCGGCTAGGCCCGTGACCGCTCGCTACGCAGCCCGTCATCGCCGCAACGCCTTGGCGATGGGGCTGTCGCTGGCCGCGACCGCGTTCGGGCTGGGTTGGCTGGTGCTGATTCTGGGTGCGCTGCTGTGGAATGGCTTCAGCGGCTTGTCGCCCGCAGTATTCACGCAGATGACCCCGCCGCCCGGATCGAGTGGCGGGTTGCTCAACCCGATCGTCGGCAGCCTTATTCTGACCGCGCTTGCGGTCGCGATCGGCACCCCCATCGGCATCCTGGCCGGCACCTATATGGCCGAGTACGGCCGTTACGACCGCCTGACCAGTGTGGTGCGCTTCATCAACGATATCCTGCTCAGCGCGCCGTCCATCGTGGTTGGGTTGTTCATCTACGAAGTCATGGTTGCGCCGATGGGGCATTTTTCTGGCTGGGCGGGCGGCGTGGCGCTGGCGATGCTGGTTATCCCGGTGGTCGTGCGCACGACCGAGGATATGCTGACGCTGGTTCCCAACGCGCTGCGCGAGGCGGCAACCTCGATCGGCCTGCCGCGCTCGCTGACGATTACCCGCATCTGCTACCGCGCGGCGCGCGCCGGCATGGTGACCGGGGTGCTGCTGGCGGTCGCCCGCATCAGCGGCGAGACCGCGCCGCTGCTTTTCACCTCACTCAACAACCAATTCTGGAGCCCCAACCTCAACGCGCCGATGGCCAGCCTGCCAGTGGTGATCTTCCAGTTCGCGCTTAGTCCCTATAAGGATTGGCAGTCGCTGGCCTGGACCGGCGCCCTCATCATCACTCTCGCGGTGCTCGCCCTGAGCATCACCGCCCGCGCGCTTGTTCCATCGGGAAGACAGTCATGAGCGTTACATCCGTCGCCGTTCCCGCCGTCGCCAATGCGCCGACCGATCGCGCCGGACTGGCCGAGAAACTCACCATCCGGGATCTCAATTTCTACTACGGCGATAGCCGTGCGCTGAAAGCGATCAGTCTGCCACTCTATCAGAACAAGGTGACCGCCTTCATCGGCCCGTCCGGCTGCGGCAAATCGACGTTATTGCGCGTGCTCAACCGCATGTATGACCTCTATCCGAACCAGCGCGCCACCGGCGAAGTCCTCTTTGACGGCGACGATATCCTCTCGCCGAAGCAGGACCTCAACCTGCTGCGCGCGCGCATCGGCATGGTGTTTCAGAAGCCGACGCCGTTTCCGATGTCGATCTATGAGAACGTCGCTTTCGGCATCAGGCTATACGAGCGGTTGTCCAAATCCGAGCTCGACCGGCGCGTCGAGATTTCGCTGCGCCGGGCGGCGCTGTGGGACGAAGTCAAGGATAAGCTCGCGGCCAACGGGCAAAGCCTCTCCGGCGGCCAGCAGCAGCGGTTGTGCATCGCGCGCACGGTTGCGGTGCGGCCCGAGGTCATCCTGTTCGATGAGCCCTGCTCGGCGCTCGATCCGATCTCGACCGCCAAGATCGAGGAGCTGATCGACGAGCTGACGGATGATTATACCATCGTGATTGTTACCCATAACATGCAGCAGGCCGCCCGCGTGTCCGACTTCACCGCCTTCATGTATCTTGGCGAGTTGATCGAATTCGATTCGACGAGCAAAATGTTCACGGCGCCACAGGATCAGCGGACGCAGGACTACATCACCGGCCGCTTTGGATAACCGCCATGACCGAATACACCACCAGAATCGACCACACTGCCAAGGCATTCGACACCGATTTGCAGGAGATCATGCGCAAGGTCGCCGAAATGGGCGGGCTTGCGGAGCGGCAGATCGTGGATGCCACCCGTGCCTTGGTCGAACGCGACACCGAGCTCGCGGAGCGCGTGATCGCCATGGATCCGACCATCGACGCGATGCAACACGAGATCGAGGAGAAGTCGATTCTGACGATCGCGCGCCGGCAGCCGATGGCCGTCGATCTGCGCGAGATCGTCGGCGCCATGCGGGTCTGCAACGACCTCGAGCGGATCGGCGACCACGCCAAGCATATCGGCAAGCGGGTGGTGGCGCTCGACGGCGATTTCAACCCGCAAAAGCTGATCCACGGCGTCGAGCACATGGCCGCGCTGGTGTCCGGCCAGCTCAAACAGGTGCTCGATGCGTATGCCAGCCGCGATCTGACCACCGCGCTGGCCGTCTGGAATGGCGATGAAGAAGTCGACAACCTCTGTACGTCGCTATTCCGCGAGCTGCTGACCTATATGATGGAGGATCCGCGCAACATCACGTTCTGCATGCATCTCATGTTCTGCGCCAAGGACCTCGAGCGCATCGGCGATCATGCGACGAATATCGCGGAAACCGTCTATTACATGATTGAAGGCCGCCCGATCGCCGACCAGCGGCCGAAGGGCGATTTCACGAGTTTTGGCGCAACGCCGTTGCAGAAAGGATAGGAGGGCCGGGATGGGAGCCAACATCCTGATTGTCGAAGACGAGGAACCGCTGACCACGTTGTTGCGCTACAATCTCGAAGCCGAAGGCTACGAGGTCGACGCCGTCGCGCGCGGCGACGAGGCCGACACGCGATTGCGGGAGACCACTCCCGATCTCGTCGTGCTCGACTGGATGTTGCCCGGCCTGTCCGGCATCGAGCTGTGCCGGCGGCTGCGGGCGCGGCCGCAAACCCAGTCGTTGCCGATCATCATGCTGACCGCGCGCGGCGAGGAAAGCGAGCGGGTGCGCGGGCTGGCGACCGGCGCCGACGATTACATCGTCAAGCCGTTCTCGGTACCGGAGCTGCTGGCGCGGATTCGGGCGCTGCTGCGCCGGGCCAGTCCCGAACGCGTCGCCACGGTGCTGAGCATCGGCGATCTCGAGCTCGATCGCGAGAAAAAGCGCGTCTCGCGCTCGAGCCGTGCGGTCGATCTCGGGCCCACGGAATTCCGCCTGCTCGAATTTCTGATGGAACGCCCGGGGCGCGTCTTTTCCCGCGAGCAATTGCTGGACGGCGTCTGGGGCAGCGACGTGTATATCGACGAGCGCACGGTCGACGTGCATGTGGGCCGCCTGCGCAAGGCGCTCAACCGCGGCCATGGCACTGATCCGATCCGCACCGTGCGCGGCGCCGGCTATTCGCTCGACGATCGCTTCGGCAAGGCGAGCTGAGAGACGAATTCAGCGCTGCGGGCGGCGGTCACGGCGGCGGTCGCTGGCCGGCTGATAGGCGACCCGGGAGTGATAAGCGCAATACGGCAGGCCGCTGATCGTGTTGCCGCCGCAGAAGAAGAAATCGCTGCTGCCGGGATCGCCGATGGGCCAGTGGCAGGTCTGCTCGGTCAACTCGAGAATGGTGCGGCGCTGGCCGATCGGGATGATGTTCTCGATCAGCTCCGGCGCGCCTTCGGTTTCGATCTCGTAGGCATGCGCGAGCGCGGTATTGCCGCGGATCGACGGCCGCGTCATGCGCAGCATATGCGTCGACGAACGCACCTTGCGCGGGCGCGGCGAGGCGCTCGACGCGCTCTTGGCGCGTCCAGACAGGCCCAGCCGATGCACTTTGCCGATCACCGCGTTGCGGGTAATGCCGCCAAGTTCGGCCGCGATCTGGCTGGCCGAAAGACCGTCGGACCACAGCTTCTTCAGCAATTCCACCCGCTCGTCAGTCCACGACATGCTCAATCCTCCTGAAAAAGGTGCGGGCATAGCCTTGCTGGAATCCACCACCGGGCCGGGCAGCTTTTGCTGCCCAACACGCACATCACCAACGCTGGAGAAAGACTGTCCGCCGCACGAGATGTCGTACTTGACGATCAAAAGGCTACAATATGGCGGGAGTCGGGCGCAAGAGTCGTGCGACATACGTCCACACATTCCTGCTTCCATGTGGATGAATGCGGGATAAGCCGGGCGCCAGCGCTCCGATTTTACCGTGTTGACAGACCGGCGGGCCGAAATAAAATGCTGAAATGGTGCCGCCCGGAGAGGCGGCACATTTCTTTTCTGCCGCGCAGATGTTGCTGCGCAGCGCGCGCGGGCTCAACCGTGACATCGCATTTGTTGCCGACCTATGCACGCGTCAACCTCGCTTTCGAGCGGGGCGAAGGCGCATGGCTGATCGCGACCAACGGCGACCGCTATCTCGATTTTGCCTCCGGCGTTGCCGTCAACGCGCTGGGACACGCCCATCCGCGGCTGGTCGCCGCGCTCGCCGAGCAGGCGCAGAAGGTGTGGCACGTCTCCAATCTGTACCAGGTTCCCGAGGCCGAGCGCGTCGCGCAGCGGCTGTGCGAAGCGAGCTTTGCCGACGTGGTGTTCTTCTGCAATTCCGGCGCCGAGGCGATGGAATGCGCCATCAAGATGGTTCGCAAATACCAGTCGGCGAAGGGGGCGCCTGAACGCTACCGCGTCATCACCTTCGAGGGCGCTTTCCACGGCCGCACGCTGGCGACGCTCGCCGCCGGCGGACAGAAAAAATATCTCGATGGATTCGGTCCCGTCGTCGAGGGTTTCGACCAGGTCCCGTTCAGCGATCTCGAGGCGACCAAACGCGCGGTGACCGCCGAGACCGCGGCGATCCTGATCGAGCCGATCATGGGGGAGGGCGGCGTGCGCGTCGTCGCGCCGGCGTTCCTGCGGGCTTTGCGCGACCTGTGCGACCAGAACGGGCTGCTCTTAGTGTTCGACGAGGTGCAGACCGGCATGGGGCGCACCGGCGAGCTGTTCGCTTACCAGCGCGCCGGCGTTACCCCCGATGTCATGGCGCTCGCCAAGGCGCTTGGCGGCGGGTTCCCGGTCGGCGCCTGCCTGGCGACCAGCGAGGCGGCGAAGGGCATGACCACCGGCACCCACGGCTCGACCTTCGGCGGCAATCCGCTGGCGATGAGCGTGGCCAGCGCGGTACTCGACGTGATGCTGGCGCCGGGCTTTCTCGACCGGGTGCGGCAGACCGCGCTGCTGTTCAAGCAACGGCTGGCGCAAATCAAAGACAGCTACCCCGGCGTGATCGCCGAAGTACGCGGCGAAGGGCTGCTGATCGGCTTGCGCGCTGTGGTGCCGGTCGGCGAGCTGGTCGACGCGCTACGCGCCGAAAAGATGATCACGGTGCCGTCCGGCGACAACGTGGTGCGATTGCTGCCGCCGCTCATCGTCAGCGAACAGGAGATCGCCGAAGCGATCGCGCGCCTCGACCGCGCCTGTGCGCGGCTTAATCGCACAGCTCCCACCGCTGCCTCCCCGGCAACCGGGGGAGGGCGGAGTGGGAGCAAGCAGGAGGCGGCCCCATGAGCGCCGTCCGCCACTTCCTCGACCTCATCGACGTTCCGGCCGCGGATCTGCGCAAGATGATCGAGGTTGCGCGCGCGCTGAAGGAAAAGGGCGCTCGCGCCGATCAACCGCTCGCCGGCAAGACGCTGGCGATGATCTTCGAGCGGCCTTCGACGCGCACCCGCGTTTCCTTCGAGGTCGCCATGCGCCAGCTCGGCGGCTACGCCATCATGCTGACGGCGGAGGAAATGCAGCTCGGCCGCGGCGAGACGCTCGGCGACACCGCCCGCGTGCTGTCGCGCTATATCGACGCCATCATGATCCGCACGCTCGACCCCAAGGACGTGGCCGAGCTGGCCCGCTACGCCAGTGTGCCGGTGATCAACGGCCTGACGCGGCGCTCGCATCCCTGCCAGGTGCTCGCCGACGTGATGACGTTCGAGGAGCATCGCGGCCCTATTCGCGGCCGCACCGTGGCCTGGACCGGCGATGCCAACAATGTGCTGACCTCATGGATGCACGCCGCCGAACGGTTCGCGTTCCGCCTGCGCATCGCCACCCCGCCGGAGCTGGCGCCGAAGAAGCCGCTCACCGATTGGATCAAATCCTCGGGCGCTGCGATCCACATCGGCACCGACCCGGAAGAGGCGGTGAAGGGCGCCGACTGCGTCGTCACCGACACCTGGGTGTCCATGGGCGACCGCAACGGCGCCCGCCGCCACAACCTGCTCAAGCGCTATCAGGTCAATAGCCGGCTCATGGCGCGGGCCAAGCCGGACGCCATCTTCATGCATTGCCTGCCGGCGCATCGCGGCGAAGAGGTGACCGACGAGGTCATGGACGGCCCGCATTCCGTGGTGTTCGACGAGGCCGAGAACCGGCTGCATGCGCAGAAGGGCATCTTGACCTGGTGCCTGGCGGCTGGGGCCTGATCCGGGAATCGTGAGCCCGCAGAGGGCTCACAATTCAGCCCTCGTCGCCTATATTGCCTGACAATGAATAATCCGCATGTGGACATCCCGGTTCGGGAGCCGGCGCAAGCCAGCCTCGACGACACCATCCTGCCGTTCGAAGTCAACGCGCTTGACCTGCGCGGCCGCATTGTGCGGCTTGGGCCGGCGGTCGACGCCATCCTCACCAGCCACGATTACCCGCTGCCGGTGGCCAAGCTCCTCGGCGAGGCGATCGTGCTCACCGTCATGCTCGGCTCGGCGCTGAAATTCGACGGCCGTTTCATCCTGCAGACCCAGAGCGACGGTCCGGTACGCATGCTGGTGGTCGACTTCACCTCGCCCGACAAAGTGCGGGCCTGCGCACGCTTTGACGCGGAACGCATCGCCGTCGCCATCGCCGCGGACGAGGCCGAGCCGGGCAAGCTGCTCGGGCACGGACATCTGGCGATGACCATCGACCAGGGCCCGGACATGAGCCGGTATCAGGGGCTCGTGCCGCTCGAAGGCAACGATCTGGAACACGCCGCGCACGAGTATTTTTCCCGCTCGGAGCAGATTCCGACGCGGGTGCGGCTTGCCGTCGCCGAGGAGTTCCGCGGCGGCGAAAACGGCGCGCGCCGGCGCTGGCGCGCCGGCGGCATTTTGCTGCAGTTCCTGCCCAAGGCGGGCGAACGCGCCCGCCAGGCGGACCTTCATCCCGGCGATGCCCCGCCGGGCAGCGAAACCCATACGCTGCCCGAGGACGACGCCTGGGTCGAAGGTCGCTCGCTGGTCGCCACCGTCGATGACGTCGAGCTGATCGATCCGGCCCTGTCGAGCGAACGCCTGGCCTACCGCCTGTTCCACGAGCACGGCGTGCGCGTGTTTCGCGTCGCGCCGGTCAGCGCGCAGTGTTCCTGTTCGCGCCACAGCGTCGAGGCCATGCTGAAAAGCTTTTCCCAGGACGAGCGCGACGACATGGTCGAGAACGGCAAGATCACCGTGACCTGCGAGTTCTGCAGCTCGACCTATGCGTTCGAGCCGGATGAAATAAGCGCAAAGAACGCGGCGCTCGACTCCTAAAACGCTCCGATATTGCTGCTTCAAGATTCGCGCAGGAGCGGGCTCGCGGCCTATCGCGTCCGCGTTCACACGCGCGATGAAACTCCGCAGCGGAATTTCCAACGCAGCAGATTTGAATTCTTATAATTCAAATCTGCAAAGCAAAAATATTAGTTCGCATTGAATGTTTGCGATTGTTAGTTCATCGCGCGCAACATATACGGAATTCAGGTGAGCGCTAAAATTATTACTTCAAACTAGTTCTAAAGTACTTGGCGGACGATGTTGCAGCGAACAGTATCAGGATTTGCACGCTGCTTCGTCGATCGCATGCGGCTGCCGAGCGGCATAGCGCTGTCTGTTTTAGCAGCGGTGCTCGGCGCCAACGCGCAACAGCCGCCCGCAGCGCAGCAACAACAAACTCCTTCAGCGCCGGCGGCCGCGCCGCCCCAGCAGCCCGTGGAACAAGCTCCAGCCGTTGAGCCCGCCGGCGAAACGCAGCTTCCGCAAATCGTTGTCAATGCGCCGAAACCAAAATCGAAACCCAAGCCGAAGCCGGGTGCCGGAGCGCCGCAGCGCATTGCCCAGCAAACCGCCGCGCCGACCGCGGCGCAGGCGGCTTTGGATGCCAAGATGAGTTCGTTCGATCAGGCGCGCGACAATAATCTGCTGCCGAAGATCGGCGCCTCGACCTACACCATCAGTCGCCAGGCGATCGTCGACATGCCGCAGGGCGACAACACGCCAATCGACAAAGTCATCCTGCAAATGCCGGGCGTGTCCTACGATTCGGCGGTTTCCAATCCCGATTTCCACGTCAGAAACGAGTACGCCAACGTCCAATACCGGGTCAACGGCGTGGTGATCCCGGAGGGCGTTTCGGCGCTCGGCCCGGTCATCGACACCAATTTCGTCGGCAGCATGTCGCTGCTCACCGGCACGCTGCCGGCGCAATACGGCCTGCGCACCGCCGGCGTTCTCGATATCACCAGCAGAGCCTTTGCCGCGCCGAGCGGCGACATCAGTCTCTACGGCGGCAGCCACCAGACGTTTACGCCGAGCTTCGATTACGGCGGCAGCGCCGGCAATACCGAATATTTCGTCACCGCGCGCGGCAATTGGAACGCGCTCGGACTGGAGAATCCGACCTCGAGCGTCGACGCCTTCCACGATCACACCGAGCAAGGCAAGTTCTTCGGCTATGTCTCGACGCTGCTCGACGAATCGACGCGCTTGAGCGTGATCTCGGCGGCATCCTACAGCGCGTTCCAGATACCAAACAACCCCAATCAGCTGCCGCTCGGCGATTTCGGTCCGGCGAATTACAGTTCATTGTCGCTCAACGAGAACGAATACGACACCTACATCGTCAATATCGCGGCGCTGCAAAAGAAGGGCACCGACGGCGACGCGCAATGGGCGGTGTTTTCGCGCTACGCCAAGGTCAACTTCGTTCCCGATATTTACGGCGACCTGGTGTTCAACGACGTGGCGTCGAACGTGACCCGCGAAAGCCTGCTCAACGGCACCCAGTTCGACACATCCTACATCGTCAACGACCGGCATACGCTGCGGGCGGGCTTCTTGGTGAGCGAGGAGCACACCAATGTCAGCAACGTTTCGACGGTGCTGCCCGTCGATCCGGTTACCGGCGCCATTTCGCCGGCGCCGTTCACCGTCACCGACGAAAATTCGCTGACCGGCTGGAACATCGGAACCTACGTCCAGGACGAATGGAAAATAACCAATCAGCTCACCCTGAACACCGGCCTGCGCTTCGACCAGTTGTATCAGTATGTGGACGCCAACCAGCTCAGTCCGCGCGTCGCGCTGATCTATAAACCGTTCACCGGCACCACCGTCCACGCCGGCTATGCCCGCTATTTCACGCCGCCCTATCAGGCGCAGGCGGCGCAATCCAACCTCGCTTTGTTCACCAACACCACCAATCAGCCGGAGGTGCCGCTGGACGATCCGGTGAAGCCCGAGCGCTCGAACTATTACGACGTCGGCGTCGACCAGACGCTGCTTCCCGGCCTCGATGTCGGGATCGACGGCTATTACAAGGACGCGCGGGACATGCTCGATGACGGCCAGTTCGGCCAGGCCGTGGTCCTGACGCAGTTCAACTGGGCGCGGGGCTACAGCGAAGGCGGCGAATTCAAGCTCAAATACAAGAACGGCAACTTCACCGCCTATGGCAATTTCGCCTACAACATCACCAGAGCCATCGGCCCGGAGTCGAACCAGTACGTTCTCGATGCCGCGACCTACAATTATCTGCTCACCAATTGGCACTACACCGACGACATGCAGATGATGACCGGCTCGGCCGGCGTATCGTATCGCTGGCACGACACCCTGTTCACCTCAAACCTGATCTCCGGCAGCGGCCTGCGCGCCGGCGATTTATCGCAAGGGGTGGCGCCCAATTCCCTGCACACCACGCCCTACGCCGTGATCAATGTCGGCGTGGCGCACGATTTCAAATGGTCGCCGGACGTCAAGCCGCTCACCGTGCGGTTCGACATCGTCAATCTGTTCGACCAGATTTACGAGCTCCGCGACGGCACCGGCATCGGCGTCTTTGCCCCGCAATACGGGGCGCGGCGTGGATTCTTCGCGGGTATTTCGCAAAAGCTGTGACGATCGGCCGCCGGCTCAATTGATCGTCCGCTTGCTGTCGCCTGAATCGAGCGAGAAGGCCGGAATCTCGATGTCGAAATGCTCGCCGCTCGCGCTCACCATGCCGTAAGTGCCGACCATGAAGCCCGACGGCGTCTGCAGCGGCACCCCGCTGGTATATTCGAACGACTCGCCGGCCTTGAGAACCGGCTCCTCGCCGACGACGCCGGCGCCGCGCACCTCCTGGCGGCGGCCGCTGGCGTCGGTGATGCGCCAGTGGCGGGTCTTCAGCTGCACCGTGTCGGTGCCATTGTTGGTGATGGCGATCGTATAGGCCCAGAAGAAATAATTGTTTTCCGGCGACGAGCGGTCGGGGACGAAGCGCGGGGTCACCTGGACCTCGATGTTACGGGTGACGGCACGATACATGGGACGAATCCTGGGTCAAATCCTGGGACGAATCCTGAGACGAATCCTGGCGCAAATCCTGGCGTAATGCCGGCCTTGATGCTGACGGCGATCCCGTTACGGTATGCGGGGGCCGGTGCTGCCGCAACGTCGTGCAATCCGCGGATGAAGAAATAGCGTGTGGGGTGGCGGATTTGAAGTTCCTGCGGCTCGGCGGCGGCAAACCCGCATGCAACCTCAATTGCAAAACCGCACTGAAATCATAAATTTGCCGGCGTTTGCCCGTTAATCGGCAGGTCATCGCGGTTGCAATAAGCGTGTGGACGCGCTTTCTCAAGCCACGGCCGGCGGACTAGATTGACCGGCGGCGCCGAGGTCGGGCCCAACCGGCCGCGGCGGCCGGCAATGGTGCATATTCCCATGGCAATGCCATCTCCGCCGCAGGCGACCACGAGCGAACGCGATCTGCGGCTCGATCTGTTCCGCGGCGTGGCCTTATGGCTGATCTTCCTCGACCATATTCCCGAAAACATCGTCAACTGGTTCACCATCCGTAATTACGGATTCAGCGACGCCACCGAGATTTTCATCTTCATTTCCGGCTATACCGCGGCTTTCGTCTACGGCCGCACCATGCGCGAGCGCGGCTTCATACTCTCCAGCGCCCGCATCCTGCGGCGCGCCTGGCAGATCTACGTGGCGCACATTTTCCTGTTCACCATCTTCATGGCGGAGATCGCCTATGTGGCGGCGACCTTCGACAATCCGCTCTATGCCGAGGAAATGAAGATCCTCGATTTTCTCAAGCAGCCCGACATCACGATCTTTCAAGCGTTGTTGCTGAAGTTCAAGCCGGTCAACATGGACGTGCTGCCGCTCTACATCGTTCTGCTGCTCATGTTTCCGCCGATGCTGTTTCTGCTGTTGCGGGCACCGAACGTGGCGCTGGCCGGATCGGCCGTGGTTTACGCGCTGACCTGGAAACTGGATTGGAACCTGCCGGCCTATCCGAACGGCGTCTGGTTCTTCAATCCGTTCGCCTGGCAATTGCTGTTCGTGTTCGGTGCCTGGTGCGCGCTCGGCGGCTCCCACCGGCTCGCCGGCTTTTTGCGCTCGCGCATCGTGCTGGCCGCCGCCATCGCCTACCTGGTCTTCGCCTTCGCCATAACATTGACGTGGCACTTCGAGGCGCTGGACCGGTTTGTGCCGACTTGGCTGGCGGAGTGGATGTATCCCATCGACAAGACTAATCTCGACGTGCTGCGCTTCGCGCATTTCCTGGCGCTTGCAGTGGTGACCGTCCGCTTCATCCCGCGCCACTGGTCCGGCCTGAAATCGGCGATCCTGCAACCCGCCATCCGCTGCGGTCAGCACTCGCTCGAGATTTTCTGTCTCGGCGTGTTTCTGGCCTTTGCCGGACAGTTCATTATCGCGGAATCCTCGGGCGGCCCGCTGCTGCAGACCGCTATCAGCGCGTTAGGCATTATCGTTATGATTGCTACCGCCAACCTCATATCGTGGTACAAAGGCATAGAGGGGCGAAGCCTCCAATCGCGCGTCAAATCACCCGACGCAGACCTCGCGGGAGGCGAGGCATGACGTTCATCATCGCCGTTCTGACCACGATTGCGCTCATCAACGGCGCCGCGACGGCGGCGCCGGCGGAACCGGCGGCGCAATGCGACGTGCCGGAATGGCTGATGCCGGCCGATGCCGATTTCACCCACGTCAGCAACGAAATCAAGGATCGCCACCGCTTGGATATCAGCGTCGTCGGCTCGGGCTCGTCGGCGCTGTCCGGCCCCGACGGCGCGCGCTTTGCCTATCCGGCGCAACTGGAGCAGTCGCTCAAGGAGCGGGTGCCGGGCCTTGAGATCAAGGTGACCGCGCATGTGCAGTCGCGGCAGACTACCGCGGACATGGCATCCGGGTTGCAAAAAATCCTGACCGAGGACCAGCCGGCATTGGTCATCTGGCAGGCCGGCACGGTCGATGCGCTCCGCGGCGTCGAGCCGGAGGATTTCCGCACCAGCCTCGATCAAGGCATCGACACCGTCACCGCCGCCCATGCCGACGTGATCATGATGAACATGCAGCACAGTCCGCGCACCGAATCCATGCTGGGCGTTTCCGCCTACGCCGACGTCATGCGCTGGGTGGCCGAGCAACACGGCGTCGTGCTGTTCGATCGATTGGCAATCATGCGCTACTGGAGCGATGAGGGCGTGTTCGACCTCTATGCGGCGACCAAAGACTATGCTATGGCGCGGCGTGTTCACGAATGTATCGGCCGGGCTCTGGCGTCGCTGATCATCAATGCCGGTCATCTCGACGCCGGGAAAATTCAAACGACGCATTGATGTTGTCTGTCAAACAAATAGCGTTCAGGTGGTGCGGCTGCGCCGCAGCCGGGGTCTTTGCTCTGGCCATGCTCGCTCCGGCGAGCGCCCAGGTGCTTACGGTGCATCCAGCCGCGCCTGTTGCGCCGCCGGCGTCCGCCGATGCGGCACAGCCTGCCGCTTTGTCCGCGGCGGCGCCGTCGCAGGCCCCGGGGTTCGCCTGCAGCGCGCCGGCGGAATTCACCCGCCTCAACTATCCGCTCCGCCACACCGCGCGGCGCTTGGCCAGCGGCGAGCCGCTCACCATCGTCGCCATCGGCTCGTCCTCGACGGCCGGCGCCGGCGCCAGCTCTCCGGCGGCGAGCTATCCGAGCCGGCTCGCCGTCGAACTCAAGCAGCGCTTCCCGACGCGCGACATCACCGTGCTCAACCGCGGCGTCAACGGCGAAACGACCGAGCAGATGATGGCGCGGTTCGCGACCGGCGTGATCGCCGCGCATCCTGATCTGGTGCTCTGGCAGGTCGGCACCAATTCGGTGCTGCGCGATCGCCCGCTCAGGTCGCATTCGGTGCTGCTGCACGAAGGCATCACGCAACTCAAGGAGGCGGGCGCCGACGTCGTGTTGATCGATATGCAGTTTGCGCCGCGGGTGCTGGCCAAGCCCGAGACTGACGGCATGGAAGATCAGATTGCGGTCGCCGCCAAGGACGAGAGCGTCGATCTGTTCCGCCGCTTCGCGGTCATGCGCAACTGGCACGACGTCCAGCACATCCCGTTCGACGCCTTCGTCGCGCCGGACGCTTTGCACATGAACGACTGGGGTTATGGCTGCGTGGCCAAACTGCTCGCCGCCGGGATCGCCGAAGCGGCGACCCGTCCGGTCGCGTCCGCGGCGGCCCGCCCGGCCCGCTGAGGTTATGCCGGGCTCGGCCCTCCGCGCCGCCCCGGAATGACGATCACACCGCTTCCAGGGCTGCGAGCACGTCCTCGACGATGTCGTCGGGATGCTCCAGGCCGACCGACACCCGCACCATGCCCTCGCCGATGCCGAGTTCGGCGCGCTGCGCCGGTGTCAGCCGCTGGTGCGTGGTCGTCGCCGGATGGGTGATGAGACTCTTGGCGTCACCGAGATTGTTGCTGATGCGAATGAGCTTGAGCGCGTCCTGAAAGCGGAACGCGGCCTTCTTGCCGCCCTTGATCTCAAAGGCGACGAGCGTCGAGCCGCCGCGCATCTGCTTCTGCGCAATAGCGGCCTGCGGATGATCGGGCCGGCCGGGATAGATCAGGCGGGCGATCTTCGGATGCTCGGCCAGCACCACCGCCAGCGTCGCGGCAGAGTCGGTCTGCCGCCGCACCCGCACCGGCAGCGTCTCCAATCCCTTGAGCAGCACCCAGGCGTTGAACGGCGACAGCGACGGTCCGGTCTGGCGCAGCAACACATGAACGTGCTTCTGCATGAAGTCCTCCGAAGCCAGGATGACGCCGCCGAGGCAGCGGCCCTGGCCGTCGATGTGCTTGGTCGCCGAGTAGACGACGCAGTCGGCGCCGAGCGCGAGCGGCGATTGGTAGATCGGCGTGGCGAAGACGTTGTCGACCACCAGCGTCGCGCCGGCGGCGTGGGCGATCTGCGCGACCGCGGCGATGTCGATCACTTCGAGTGTCGGGTTGGTCGGCGTCTCCAGGAAAAACGTCTTGGTATTGGGCCGCACCGCGTCGCGCCATTGGTCGAGGTCGAGACCGTCGACCAGGGTGGAGGTAACGCCATAGCGCGGCAGATAATCCTCGACGATGTAGCGGCAGGAGCCGAACAGCGCCTTCGCCGCGACCACGTGGTCGCCGGCCTTGACCTGGCCGACCAGCGCCAGCGTGACCGCCGCCATTCCGGTCGCGGTCGCGCGCGCGGCTTCCGCGCCCTCGAAGGCCGCGATGCGCTCCTCGAACATCGCCACGGTCGGATTGGAGAAGCGCGAGTACTGGAAACCCGGCTCCTCGTTCTTGAAGCGGCGTTCGGCCTGGGCGGAATTCTCGTAGACGTAGCCCTGGGTCAAAAACAGCGCCTCGGAGGTCTCGCCGAATTGCGAGCGCAACGTGCCGGAATGGACCAGACGGGTTTCGGGACGATAGCGATCATGCGCGGACGCGGACATCTGGCCCTCCTTGGCCAAAAACAAAACCCGGCCGGGAGGATAATCCTCGAGCCGGGCTCACGCGTCCCCGGCCTTTTAGCAACTTGTTTTACGTGGCTGCAAGCCGGCCGGCTCAAATGACCACGGGATAAAATGGCTCATACGCCGAGCATGCCTTTCCGTCAAGCCGGGCATCGGGTTAGATCGCCACCGCATTGTATTCCGCCGCTGCCTGCCACGGTGAACGCGTGCCGCTCTCGTTTACGCCTTCGGACAAGGGAATCCTGCCCGACCGCATGATCGCGGCGCTGGCGCAGGAGGGCGGCATTCGCGCGGCCTATCCGTTCGCTGCGGGTCAGATCCAGCCGGCGAGTCTCGACCTGCGCCTCGGCAGCGTCGCCTATCGCGTGCGCGCGAGCTTCTTGCCCGGTCCCGGCACCGCGGTCGCGCGCCGCATCGCCGAATTGAAGCTGCACGAATTCGCGCTCACCAACGGTGCGGTGCTGGAGACCGGCTGCGTCTATATCGTGCCGCTGCTCGAGAGCCTGGCGCTGCCCGCCGACATCGCGGCGGCCACCAACCCGAAAAGCTCGACGGGACGCCTCGACGTATTCACCCGCGTGATCGCCGACGAGACGCGCGGCTTCGATCGCGTCGCGCCCGGCTATCACGGGCCGCTCTATGCCGAGATCAGCCCAAAAACTTTCCCGGTGCTGGTGCGCGAAGGTTCGCGGCTGTCGCAGATGCGGTTGCACCGTGGCGACGCGGTGCTCAATGCCGAGGCGTTGCGCGCGCTGCATGCGCGCGAGCGTCTCGTCGACCGTGCCGAGGCGGTGATGGGAGACGGTGTCGCGGTGAGCGTCGACCTTTCCGGCGCCGGAGTGCGCAACGCCGACGGCATCGTCGGCTATCGCGCCAAGCGCCATACCGCGGTCATCGAGGTCGAGCGCCGCGCCGTCTACGACATCGCCGACTTCTGGGAGCCGATCGCCGCGCGCGCCGACCAAAGCCTGATCCTCGATCCCGACGAGTTTTATATTCTCGCCTCGACCGAGGCGGTGCAGGTGCCGCCCGACTATGCCGCGGAGATGGTGCCGTTCGACCCGCTGGTGGGCGAATTCCGCGTGCATTATGCCGGCTTCTTCGATCCCGGCTTCGGTTATGCCGGCGCCGGCGGGCTCGGTTCGCGCGCGGTGCTGGAAGTGCGGTCGCGCGAAGTGCCGTTCATCCTCGAACACGGCCAGATCGTCGGCCGGCTGGTTTACGAGAAGATGCTGGCGCGGCCCGACCAGCTTTACGGCACGGGCATCGGCTCGAATTATCAGGCGCAGGGGCTCAAACTGTCGAAACACTTTCGCGGCTAGGCGGGACAATCGCACGCGCTTGCGAGGGCTGCGGGCAGGTCCCCGAATGCCGCGGCCCCATCAAAAGGCGACGGCGCGGCCAAAAGCCCAAGATTCTTGTAGCATTTCGCCCCGAAGAACGTTCTTCTGTGCACGGGGGTGACATCGCGAGCCAATCGCGAGAGTGGCGCATGCGAACACTCATCACGGGCTTTGCCGTCCTCATCTGTGCGGCGATGGGGGCGGCCTCAGGCATTGCGCCGGCCTTTGCGCAATCGGGCTACGATCGGCCGGGCGGCGATTACGCGACGAGCCCGGTGACCAACGGCGACCCGGCGGTGTGCGCGACGCGCTGCGAGCACGACAAGAACTGCCGATCCTGGAGCTTTTCCTATCCGCAGGTCTCCGGCGGGCCGGCCGTGTGCCGGCTCAAGCGCGAAGTGATGCCGCGGGTAAAGTCGAGCTGCTGCGTCTCGGGCGTGCGCGGCGCCGGCGTCATCGAGCCGCGGCTGGGCGAGCTCGAATATTCGATCGATCGCGTCGGCGGCGATTACCGGTCTTTCGAAACGCCGCCCGACGCCAAGGCCAAGCCTTGCGTCGAGGCGTGTCAGGCCGAATCGCGCTGTCGCGCCTGGACCTATCGCCGGCCGGGCTATGGCATCGCCGCCGCGCGCTGCTACCTCAAGGACGCGATCAAGCCGCCGCACCACCGGCCCTGCTGCATTTCGGGCGTGGTGAGATAGCGCCGCGGCGGTTTTCGTCAGACGTTGGTCTGCGCGTAGCTCATTGGCTCGAGTCCAAGGCGTCAGCTCATAAAGGCGCAGACAAATAGCTTTCGGGAGGGAGCATCCCAGGCGAATGTCCGTTGTTCATTGGTTCTTGGAAAGGTTTCATTCGGCTGCGCCGAAGCGACCCCGTCGCCCGGGTGATAACGGATTCCGTCCAGTGTGGTCCCGACGGAGACTATCCTCGGGCCCGCCTCATTGAAAGAATCGACCGTTGAAATAACCTCCATTGAGAGCGTTGCAGCCAGTATTCGTGCCGGTGCGAAAGCTGTACGTCGAGGGTCATGGCATACGGCAGCGGCCGGTACGGCAGCGTGCCGGCGCCGTTGGTCCAGCGCCAGATCAGGTCGCCGTTCCGCTCCACGTCGTGGAAGCCGTCGCGCAGGGAAGGATCGTCGGCCTCGATCACGTGGCGCCGGCCGTGGCCACTCAGCATCATGCGGGAAATGGCAACACCGAGGCGCCACTTGTCGGTCGACGCGGCCAGAATCTCGGCCGGAACGGCGCTGCGCGAGACCAGGCGCAAGGTCTGCGCCCCGGCGGCGACGGCGAACACCGCCTGCTCCGGCGTCATGGTCTGCGGCCGGATGGTCCGGCCGTCAGCGATGAGGACGAGATCGGGTTCGGAGGCACAAAAAGGGCTTTTACACGCAAAGCCCAGATCACCCCGTCCCGCCGACAGTGATGCCGTCGATGCGCAGCGTCGGCTGGCCGACGCCGACCGGGACGCCCTGGCCGTTCTTGCCGCAGGTGCCGATGCCGTCGTCGAGCTCAAGATCGTTGCCGACCATCGAGATGCGGCCGAGGTCGGTCGGCCCGTTGCCGATGAGCATGGCGCCCTTGATCGGCGCGCCCTTCTTGCCGTTCTCGATGCGGTAGGCCTCGGTGCACTCGAACACGTATTTGCCGTTGGTGATGTCGACCTGGCCGCCGCCGAAATGCACGGCGTAGATGCCGTTCCTCACCGCGGCGATGATTTCGCCCGGCTCGCGGTCGCCGGCGAGCATGTAGGTGTTGGTCATGCGCGGCATCGGCACGTGGGCAAAGCTTTCGCGCCGGCCGTTGCCGGTCGGCTGCATTCCCATCAGCCGCGCGTTCTGCCGATCCTGCATGTAGCCGACGAGGATGCCGTCCTCGATCAGCACCGTGCGGTTGGTCGGGGTGCCTTCATCGTCGATCGAAAGCGAGCCGCGGCGGAGCGCAATGGTGCCGTCATCGACGACGGTGACGCCTTTGGCGGCGACGCGCTGCCCCATCAGCCCGGCGAAGGCCGAAGTCTTCTTGCGGTTGAAATCGCCTTCGAGCCCGTGGCCGACTGCCTCGTGCAGCATGACGCCGGGCCAGCCGGGGCCAAGCACGACATCCATCTCGCCGGCGGGGGCCGGCACCGCGTCGAGATTGGTCAGCGCCTGACGCACGGCGTCGTCGACCGCGTGCTGCCACCTGTCGGTGATGATGAAGCGCGCGTAGCCCTCGCGGCCGCCGTAGCCGGCGCTGCCGGTTTCCTGCCGGTCGCCGTCGCCGACGACAACTGAAACATTCACCCGCACCAGCGGGCGCACGTCGCGATAGGTCTCGCCATCGGCGCGGACCACCTCCACGGCTTGCCAAGTGGCGCCGAGGCTGACGGAGACTTGCCGCACCCGCGGGTCCTTGGCCCGCGCATAGGCATCGATGGTTTCGAGAAGCCGCGCCTTGGCTTCGAAGGCGGGGCTGCCGAGCGGGCTCTCCTCGCCGTAGAGCTTGACATTGGTGCGCGCCGGCGGCGCGGCGTACTGGCCGGAATAACCGCCTTTGACCGCGCGCACGGCGTCGGCCGCCCGCGCGATCGCCGCTTCGGACACGTCGGAGGCATGCGCATAGCCGACCGCCTCGTCCTTCACGGCGCGCAAACCGAAGCCTTGCGAGGTGTCGTAGGTCGCCTGCTTCAGCCGGCCGTTATCGAACACCAGCATCTCGGCTTGGCGATATTCGAGGTAAAGCTCGCCGTCGTCGGCGCCTTCGAGGCCGCGGGAAATGATTTTCGCCAAGCGTGGCCGGTCGAGCCCGGCGCGGTCGACCAGCGAGATGGGGGCGGGGGCGGGGGCAGCGGTCATACGGAACTCCGGCGTGCTTTTTAGGGTAGGCGTCTGGCCTCAGACATAAGGCCTGCCGGGCGGTATTTCTACGGCTATCCCGCCAGCCGCTCGATCGAAGCGCCGCAGCGCGCCAGCTTGTCCTCCAGCCGCTCGAAGCCGCGGTCGAGGTGGTAGACGCGGTTGACGATGGTCTCGCCCTCGGCTGCCAGCGCTGCGATGACTAGCGAAACCGAGGCGCGCAGGTCGGTCGCCATGACCGGCGCGCCTTTGAGCCGCTCGACGCCTTCGATCGTCGCCCGCTCGCCGTCGAGATGAATGCGCGCGCCGAGCCGGGCCAGTTCCTGCACGTGCATGAAACGGTTCTCGAAAATCGTCTCGACGATGTGCGAGGTGCCGCGCGCCCGCGTCATCAGCGCCATGAGCTGGGCCTGCAGATCGGTCGGGAAAGCGGGGAAGGGCGCCGTCGTCACCTCGGCCGGCGCAAGGTCGGCGCCGTTGCGCGCGACGCGGATGCCCTGATTGGTGGAGGAGATGGTCACGCCTGATTGCTGCAGCACGTCGAGCGCCGCCTGCAGCAGTTCCGGGCGCGCGTTCTGCAGCAAAATATCGCCGCCGGCCATGGCGACCGCCATGGCATAGGTGCCTGTCTCGATGCGGTCGGGCAGCACGGCGTGGCGCGCGCCATTGAGCTTGGCGACGCCGTCGATGACGATGCGCTGGGTGCCGGCGCCGGAAATGCGCGCGCCCATCTTATTGAGGCAATCGGCGACATCGACAATCTCGGGCTCGCGGGCGGCATTCTCGATCACGGTCGTGCCATGCGCCAGCGAAGCCGCCATCATGGCGGTGTGCGTGCCGCCGACGGTGACCTTGGGAAAGACGATCTCGGCGCCGCGCAGGCCGTGCGGCGCCTGCGCCACGACGTAGCCGCCGTCGATCTCGATCTTGGCGCCGAGCCGTTCGATGGCCATGATGAGCAGATCGACCGGCCGCGTGCCGATGGCGCAGCCGCCGGGCATGGAGACCCGCGCCTGGCCCATCCGCGCGATCAGCGGCGCGATCACCCAGAAACTCGCCCGCATCTTCGACACCAGCTCGTAGGGAGCGGTGGTATCGACAATATGGGCGGCGGAGATCTGCAGCGTCTGGCCGTGATCGGCGGTCTCGCCGGGGCGCTTGCCGCTGACCATGACGTCGACGCCGTGATTGCCGAGGATGCGCTGCAAGAGGACGACGTCGGCCAGTCGCGGCACGTTGTCGAGAACGAGCGTCTGATCGGTCAACAGGCTCGCGATCATCAGCGGCAGCGTGGCGTTTTTCGCCCCGGAGATCGGGATCGTGCCGGTGAGCGGCCGGCCGCCGACGATGCGAATACGATCCATGATGATTCCCGCGCCCGATCCCGTAACTGGCTTCTAATCGCTGCCCCGATTGCGGCGAAAGTCGGGAGCGCTCGGCTCCGGCCGGCTATTTCCGGTCGGCTTTGCCGCGTCCTCGGGGCGGTTGCCGGCGCGGCTGCGGGCTTGCGCCTTGCGGCGCTTCAAGTTTTCCCGCAGCGCGGCGGCAAGCCGCGCGCTGCGCGCCGCCTGCTGCTCGGCCTTGCCGCGGGAGATCATCGCCGCGCTCTATGCCAGGAGGTGCGGCGCGAACACGCCGAGCAACATCACCGCAAGCCCGGCGGCGCCGAGCAGGCCGGCGAACCAGACAAGCGCGACGATCCCGGTGATGACCGCCGCCGAGCAGAGCACGATGCCGATCTGAAACGCCGCCGAGGCGATTTCGTAGTGATGGTATTTCGCCAGGGCGTGGTCGCGATCCTCCTCCTGGGCCTTGGCGCGAACCGCGAGTTCTTTACGGCCTTCCCCCGTTTTCGGGTCGGACTCGTAGCGCGCGGCGGTCGCGCGCCAAGCCTCGACCTGTTTTTCGATGGCGGCTTTGGCGGCAGGATCGGTCAGGCTTGCTCCGAGCAGGGTCGTCTCATCGGCGGCCGCGTTGACGACCGTTCTGCGGACGTCCTTGGCCTGAAAAAACGCCCACGTGTCGGCCGATTTGACGTTGGCGTCGATGGCTTCGGTTTGCGCGCTCTTGCCCAGCGTCTCCGAGAACGACAGAAACAGCGCGAGCACCGCGATCAAGAGCGCGATCCTCCTGTTCGAGTGCGCGGCGTGTTCGGCTTGCTCGGCCTGTTCCAGCTGTTCGTGTGCTTCCGGCATGGTTCTTCGCCCCTTTGCGCGTCATTCCGGAATGACGCATAGCATGAACGGGCTTCAAGCGCGCGGATGGGCGGTGCGGTAGGCCGCGATCAGCCGCTCGGCGTCGACCTCGGTGTAGATCTGCGTCGTCGCCAGCGAGGCGTGGCCAAGGAGCTCCTGGATCGAGCGCAGGTCGCCGCCGCGGGCGAGCAGATGCGTGGCGAAGGAGTGCCGCAGCGCGTGCGGCGTCGCCGTCTCGGCCAGCCCGAGCGCACCGCGCAGCCGCGCCATCGAAAGCTGGACCACGCGGGCAGACAGCGGCCCCCCTTTGGCGCCGACGAACAGCGGGCCGTCTGCGGGAAGATCGTAGGGGCAGAGCGCGAGGTAATCGGCGATGAGTTTGGCGACCTGCGGCAGCACCGGCACCATGCGCTCCTTGCGGCCCTTGCCGCTCACGGTGACGGTATCGCGGGAGCCGATATCGCCGCGCTTCAATCCCAGCGCTTCGGAAATGCGCAAGCCGCCGCCGTAGAGCAAGGCGAGCACGGCGGCATCGCGCGTGGCAATCCAGGGTTCGTCGCCGGCGGCAAGATCAGGGTCGGTCACGCTCTTGGCGGCGGCAACGCTCAGCGGCCGCGGCAGCGTCTTGGCGATCTTCGGCGCCCGCACCGCGGCGAGCGCGCCGACCTTGCCCTTGCCGTTGCGTTCGAGAAAGCGCGCAAAGCCGCGCACGCCGGCGAGCGTGCGCATCAGCGAGCGGCTGCAGATCCCCTTGGCGCGGCGCGCCGCCAGAAAGGCACGCACGTCGGCCGGCGCCAGCGTCGCCAGCTCCTTGAGCGAGGGCGCGCCGCCGAGGTGCTCGGCGAGGAAGCCGAGGAACTGGCGCACATCGCGCCGGTAGGCTTCTACCGTCTTCGGCGACATGCGGCGTTCGTCGCCGAGATAGCGGAGCCAGCCTTCGATCTCGGCCGCGACTTTGGGGGCTATAGGGTCCATTTAGCGCATCCAGCCGCTTTCCTCCCTGTTTGCACAGGGAGGATGAAGAGGCGATCGTCCCCACATTTACGTCGCCGGTCTTTATCCTTCCTAAAGCCCCGAGAATCGGCCGAGAATCTAGCATGGCCAGACGCGTCGTCGATGTCCTCGTCCCGGTCGCGCTCGACCGGGCCTATTCGTACCGGGTGCCGGACGCGCTTGCGCTCGCGCCCGGCGACATCGTGAGCGTTCCGCTCGGCGCCCGCGAGGCGACCGCCGTGGTCTGGGCCGAAAACCCGAAGCCCAATCCCCGGCTCGACAACCGGCTCAAGGACGTCGAGGAGAAACTCGACCTCCCGCCGCTCAAGCCCGAACTGCGCAGCTTCGTCGAGTGGGTGGCGAACTATACCGTCGCCCCGCGCGGCATGGTTTTGCGCATGTGCCTGCGCATGGGCGAGCATTTGGGCGCCGAGCGCGAGCGCGTCGGCGTGCGTTTGGCCGGCGCGGCGCCGCAACGCATGACGGCCGCCCGCGGCCGCGTGCTGGCGCTCCTCGCCGACGGCATGGTGCGCGCGAAAGGCGAAGCGGCGCGCGAGGCCGGCGTTTCTGCCGGCGTCATCGACGGCCTGATCGACGAAGGCACGCTGGAGACGGTGGTGCTGCCGCCGGAGCCGGTCGCGGAAAAACCCGATCCGGATTTCGCGCCGCCGGATTTTTCCAGCGACCAGAGCGCCGCCGCCGCCGCGCTGAAAGCGACCGTCGCCCAGGGCGGTTATGCGGTGACGCTCCTCGACGGCGTCACCGGCTCCGGCAAGACCGAGGTCTATTTCGAGGCGGTGGCGGAGATGATCCGCCGCGGCCGGCAGAGCCTGATCCTGATGCCGGAGATCGCGCTCACCGCGCAATTCCTCGACCGCTTCGCCGCCCGCTTCGGCGTGCGGCCGGCGGAATGGCATTCGGAATTGTCGCCACGCAAACGCGCGCGTACCTGGCGCGCCGTCGCCGACGGCGACGTATCTGTCGTTGTCGGCGCGCGCTCGGCGTTGTTCCTGCCTTATGCCGATCTCGGGCTGATCGTCGTCGATGAGGAGCACGATCCCGCCTACAAGCAGGAGGACGGCGTGCGCTACCACGCCCGCGACATGGCGGTGGTGCGCGGCCATATCGCGCAGATCCCGGTGGTGCTGTCCTCGGCGACGCCCTCGCTGGAGACCGAGGTCAATGCGCGGCGCGGCCGCTACCGGCGGCTCACTCTGCCCGAGCGCTTCGGCGGCCAGCGCATGCCGGCGGTCGAGGCGATCGACCTGCGCCATGAGCGCCCGCCCCCCGGCCGCTTCATCGCGCCGTCGCTCGCCGGCGCGGTCAAAACCGCGCTGGAGCGCCGCGAGCAGGCGCTGTTCTTCCTCAACCGCCGCGGCTACGCGCCGCTGACGCTGTGCCGCGCCTGCGGCTTCCGCTTCTCCTGCCCGAACTGCGACGCTTGGCTGGTCGATCACCGCTTCCGCAAGCAGCTGGTCTGCCACCATTGCGGCTTCGCCATGCCGCATCCGGCGGAATGCCCGAAATGCCAGGCGCAAAATTCCTTCGTCGCCGTCGGGCCCGGCGTCGAACGCCTGGAAGAGGAAGTGCGCGAATTGTTTCCGCAGGCGCGCGTGCTGGTGCTCTCCAGCGATCTCGTCGCCACCATGGACCGGCTGCGCGCCGAATTGGATGACGTCGCGGCGGGCCGCTTCGACATTGTCATTGGCACGCAGCTCGTCGCCAAGGGCCATCACTTCCCGATGCTCAACCTGGTCGGCGTCGTCGACGCCGATCTCGGCCTCAGCAACGGCGACCCGCGCGCCGCCGAGCGCACCTTCCAGCTGCTGCATCAGGTGTTCGGCCGCGCCGGCCGCGGCGAAGGCGTCGGCCGCGGCCTGCTGCAGACGCACCAGCCCGAGCATCCGGTGATGCGCGCGCTGATCGCGCAGGACCGCGAGGCGTTCTACTCCGCCGAGATCGCGGCGCGTGAAAACGCGCATTATCCGCCGTTCGGCCGGCTGGCGAGCCTCGTCGTCTCCGGCCCCGACAAGCACGACACGGCTTCTTATGCGCGGGCGCTGGCGCGCGCGGCGCCCAAAGTTGACACTGCAATGCACGAAGAAGTCCGCGTGCTCGGTCCCGCCGACGCGCCACTGTCTCTGGTGCGCGGCCGCCACCGTTTGCGCCTCTTGGTCAAATCGCCGCGCGGCTTCGACCTCTCGGCCTATTTGCGCGACTGGCTCGCCGCCGCGCCGAAGCCGAAAGGCTCGATCAAGCTCGACATCGATATCGATCCGCAGAGCTTTTTGTGACTATTCTGTCGGCGGCCATGAAGCGAGACCGGCACAGGAGGTGAGACGATGACTCTTCGGTTTTTTACCGTGTCCGCACTCCTGTTCGCGCAGATCGGCGTTATGCCGGCCGGCGCCCAGGCCGTGTCGCAGAGCAACGAGACCATCGCGCTGTCGGTCGGCGCGTCCGAGACGATCGCGCTCCGGGAAAATCCGTCGACTGGATACCAGTGGCAACTCGACACGACGCAAAGCTCCAATCTCGCGATCGTTCGTGTGATCGATGCCGGCTATCAGGCGGTCCAGGGTGGCCAGATGGGCGCGGCCGGCTCGCATTGGTGGCAGATAGAGGCGCGGGCCGCCGGCGCGGCACGAATCGTGTTCGCGTATTCACGGCCAGGGGAGCACGCAGCGCCTGCAAAGAGCCATGCCGTCGAAGTCAATGTAACGGGCGGTCAATAGGCGTTCCCGTCGCGCGGCTTCGACCTCTCGGCCTATTTGCGCGACAGGCTCGCCGCCGCGCCGAAGGCCAAGGGCTCGATCAAGCTCGACATCGATGTCGACCCGCAGAGTTTTTTGTGAGGGGCGAGATGTCCAATCTTATAGTTGGAGCATTGGCTGCTGTTCCGGTTACTTTTCTCGCGTGGCTTGCATACAATTGGGCGGGGAAGCCCATACTCGACGTCCGATCAAAGCGGCTCGATGCGCTAAAGGCTGCAGAGCTCTACGGCTTCACGGGATACGGCCACGGAGAAGATAAGGAGAGCAGGGCGAGGGATGGCCTCCTTGAGGCTGCCACCTCCCTTCGAGCGATCAATCGAGGACAGCCGTGGACTGCAAAGGTGTACTGTCGTTTGCTGGGCTATGACTTGGAACTCGCTGCATCAGTGTTGCTCGGCCTCGTCGGCCTTGTAGGAGCGGCGCTGGGACACGAGAATACCTCGCGGCGAGATGCCGTAGATGCCGTTCATGTGCTTCTGAACGCGAGCCAACATTTGAGCGCCGAGCGAATTAGAGAGATCAGAGAGAAACTGGCCAGGCCGCTTGCGCTTCCCCGAGCCTGACCGCTTGCGAGCAAACGTTGCCCAAATGAGCAAGTGATATCGGGAGGTCTATGTCTCCACACGTTATTCCGCATGTCGTGCCGCTCATGCGGGCGATGCGGTTTCGTCAACTATTTTTGTTGTGCATTGCTTTTTGCCGGGTTTTGCTTCGGCCGCTGCTTGGGCTTTGGATGCGAACACATAATTGAAGCAAAAGAGGCAGCCGACGCGTCGGAAGTGTCTCGCTGCGCAATTTCTGTTGCCAATGTGCAAATGTAGCCTTGAAAATAGTCGTTTTCTTTCATTAGGGCGTCTATCGCCATTTCATTCGTTTGGTTTTCCAATTGCAAATCGCCAATACATTCCGTCAAGTCTTTAACATCTAGGTGAATGCTGAATTTTACGGAATCGCACGCGCTGGAGGCCAATGCCGATGTTGACGAAAGACCAAAAGCTATCGTCAACAATATTTTCCAAGAATGAGTTGGCATTTCCCATTCCTTCCGGCTCAATGAAAATTGTTGCTCTTCGCTCGCAAGCGTAACCCGGATTGAGCGGCAGCGAAATCCGGGATCAGCCTCCCGGTCGGCCCCGGGTTTCGCGGAGCCTGTCATCGGACCGGCCACTTCGGGCCGGACCCGTTGGCTCAACCCGGGCTACTTGCTCTTTTCGATTTCCGATCCGATGATGGGTTTCGAGGCCATTTGGAAACAGAAAGTGGGGGAGAAACATGATGATGAAATCGTCTGTCGTTGCCGCAATACTCGTGTCGCTCGCGATCGGGGCCGGAACGGCCTGGGCGGAGGATGCCGCCGCACCGTCGAAGATGAGCGCCGACAAGAAAGCCATCTCGAAGTCCTGCTCCGATCAGGCCAATGCCAAGGGGCTGCACGGCAAAGAGCGGAAGCACTTCAGGTCCGAGTGCAAACGCCACGGCGGCAAGGCTGAGTAGGAGGCGTAGGGTGGGCAAAGGCGCCAACGGGCCCGGCCCGAAGTTGCCGGCCCGATGACAGGCTCCGCGCCGTGCCCACGATTTGTTTCACGCCACTGCTGGCCGCGTGGGCTTCGCTGCGCTCAGCCCATCTTACGGCTAAGCCCGCCTAGCGACGGCGAAATTATTTGCTCTCGCCGGCGACGGCGAAGGACCGCACCCTGCCGTATTTCTCGCGCACCGGAGCGAGCGCCTTCATCTCATTTGAATTCCACCACGCCTTGAGCGCGTCCATGCTGTTGAACTCGGCAATCGCGACACGTTTCGGCGCCGGCCCGATGAGCTCCACGATCTGTCCGCCGCGAGAAATGAATTTGCCGCCGTGCTGGGTCACGAGCCCCGTCGCCTTCGAGGCATATTCTTTCATGTACGCATCCTGATCGATCGGATCGATCAGCGCGATGTAATAAGCCGGCGGTGTCGCCTGGGCGTGGAGCGCGCTGACCGCGCCGGCGCCAAGCGCGACACCGGCCAGCAGGGCAATCCCAAATCCATACTGCGCTTTCATCGCATCCTCCTTGGTCATTGGAGATGTCGGCAAGCTTAGCCCGGATTGAGCGGCAGCGAAATCCGGGTTACGTTTTCTTCCGCTTGCCGCGCCCGCGTGGCTTAAATTTCTTGTGCTCGGCGATAGCGAGCGCGCGGGCGGCCCAGACCGCAAGCTCGTCGGGATCGTCGTAGAGCCGCTCGGGCAGGCGCCAATACGAGAGCGAAGCGCGGCCGACGCGGCCTTTGCTTTTGGCGCGGGTATAGACGAACGGTTTTGAGCCTTCGCGCTCGAAATCCGGGATGCTGCTCTCGTCCACTTTGAGGAAGATGGCGCCGTCGAAGACGAGGGCGAACATCAGGCCTTCGGACCAGATGCCGGCGCCGCCGAACATGCGCTTCACGGTCACCGGACCGAATGGCGCGAACAATTCGCGGATGAATTCGGGGTCCAAGCGGATACGCCTCCGCCTCTGCCGCTATCGACTGCCCTGACCCTGCGAGTATCGCAGCGGCATGTCGTCGGCTTCTACGATCATCTTGCCGATCGGCCAGAGCGCGAGCCCAGCGAGCTTCAGATGTGCCCAGGCGAACGGAATGCCGATAATCGTCACCGCAAGCAGAATGGCGGTGATGAGGTGGCCGAGCGCCAGCCACCAGCCGGCGAGGATGAGCCAGATGAGATTGCCGAGAAGGCCCAGCGGCCCGGTGCCGATGTCCTCCTCGCCGAGATAGTCGCGGCGCGAGACCGCCCTGCGGCCGAACGGCAGCAGCGTATAGGAGGCGATGTTGAACGCCGCCCGTGCCCACGGCAGGCCGATGATGGTGATCGCCGTGATCGCGGCGGCGATCAGCCAGCCGACGGCCATCCAGAGGCCGCCGAAGACGATCCACAGCAGATTGAGGAGCAGAGACAGGGGCGACATGAGCGCGCTCCGTTCGCTTGCCATCCTGTGCCGGCGGCAACGCGTCATGGTGAGCTAATCACGCCCACGGCCGTCCGCCAGCCCGGCAGGCGCCGCCGGTTGTCGGGTAGCACGAGGATGGGTTGAGAAACGAAACCAATCGCTCTTTTTGATTTCCGACCCAATGATGGGTTTCTCAAGGGCTCAACCGGACTGTCGCGGCGCCTCGCACCGGACCGGCCATTTCGGGCCGGACCCGGTGGCTCATACCGTTTCACGCCATACCGTTTCAGGCAGCTTTTTTGCCAGCCTTTTTCTTCGCCGACTTCCCTTTAGCTGGCGCCGTCAGCGTCTTCGGATGCGAGACCTTGATGCTTTTGATGATCTTGCCGTCGAACAAGATATCGACCTCTTTGTAACTGTGGCCCGACGATTTGCGTTCGTAGCTTAGATTTTCCGTCCTGACGATGTGGCTGTCGATGCCCGGTTCCCGGGTGACCTTGAGATCGAGCAGGAAGATGGCCGGATTGATCCCCTGCGGCCGGTGCGGCACGAGCGTCACCGTCGTGAGACTACCGTGGATCACGACCTCTCCGGTCACGGTGAGCCGGCCGTTCCGGCCGATGAGGTCCGTCATTTCCTTCGCTTCCCAGTTGCTGGTACTCGGTGCGCTGCCAGCCATGGCTTCCTCCCAAATTGAGCCTACCCGCCAAGATTATAGAAGGGTATTCCACAACCGCCAGGGATATAAAGGCACGTCCCCGAAGCGTTTGGCGCGGGCAGACACGAACAGCCGGCTCACTGCGGTCCGCCAGCGTAAAACTGGCGCTCAATATTGGTCACTTTTCTATTGACAATAGTCCCATGTTCGGTTACAGATAACGAATCTCGCTCAATCGAGGGACGCCTTTCCGGAAGGCATGCCTGAAGGGTGGAGCGGGAGCGGTCCCCGCGGGCGGAATTGCCAATCCGCACCCGGGCGGCTCTGGGACACCACTTGGCCGGCAATAGGACCGGTCTGCGGGGAGCCCGCTGGACTGGACAAGCGTGAGGTAGGCAAAACTCCTGCTTCTGCCCCGTTCCAGGAAACGTGGTTCTGGAGCTGAGTCAGCCGGCTACGGCCGGTTTGGCGAGTGCCGCGGCGAAGCGCCGGAAGGCGAGCGCGCCCCGACTTTGGCGCGCTTCCGCGCCCGTGCACTGTTGGACGGTGACGTCTGCCAGTGTGGCGCGGACAGTGGACGGCATGCGCCTTTCGGCGCTCCGCCTCCCTCTTATCTGCGCATGATCTTGTCCGAAAACCGGACACCACTTTTCGGGATCATGCGTGAGCCGGAGGCGAATCAAAAGAGCTTTGTTGTTGTGGTGGTATGCAAACCTCGGGCGCCGAGCGCGTCGCGAGAACGAAATTATTTTCACCTCTCCCCAGTGGGGAGAGGTCGACTTCCGAGCGGAGCGAGGAAGTTGGGTGAGGGGGGACAGATTGCGAGGGCCCTGAACCCCCTCACCCGGCTCGCAGCAAAAGCTGCTCCATAGCCGATGCTTCGCATCGGCGTTACTAGAGAACGGCGTCCGGAGGACGCCTGTGCCTCTCCCCGCCGGGGAGAGGTGAAGGCGCGAATATGCCGCGAGAATGATTTGCTTTTGCTCCCGCTGCTACCCAGGGCAGGATGAAGAAGCGACGCGGGTCAAGCTCGCGTATGGCTCCTGAGGGAGAGGATCATGACCAAGCTTTATCTGGCCGGTCCGCTGTTTTCGATCGCCGAGCAGCGGTTCAACGTCGATCTCGCGCGCTTCCTCAAAAAGAAGGGTTTTGAGGTTTGGCTGCCGCAGGAGCATGAGCCGCGCGACAAGACCGCGAAAGCGATCTTTGACATGGACGTCGCAGGCATCGACTGGGCGGATATGGTCGTCGCCTGCATGGATGGGCCCGATCCCGACAGCGGCACCGCTTGGGAGTGCGGCTACGCGTTCGGCAAGGGCAAGCCGGTCGTCTGCTACCGGACGGATTTCCGCATTTCCGGCGACACCAAAGACGCTCCCTACAATCTCATGCTCAGCGAAAGCGCAACGACACACTTCGAGGTGCCGTTCAAAACGAAAACGGCGGAATTCCATAAGCGGCTGCTTGAAAACATCCGCAAAGCTTTGCGGCCGGCGCGCCGCAAACGGAAGCGGGCGGTGTAACGGGGTTTATGGATGGCTTGACCGATCCCGGATATCCGGCATCGTGTGACCATGGCGGCGACGATCCAGACCATCCTGTTTCTGCTCGCGGTGCTGGTGGTCGTCGCCATCGTCGCGCGCCGGCTCAACACCGCGCCTTCCATTCTGCTCGTCGTCGCCGGCATTGCGGTTGCGCTCGTTCCCGGCCTGCCGCGGATCGAGCTGGCTCCGGAACTGGTGCTGCTCGGCATCCTGCCGCCGCTGATCTATTCGGCCGGCGTGGCGATGAGCTGGCGCGAATTCCGTTTCAATCTGCGCCCGATCACGCTGTTGGCATTCGGCTGCGTCCTGTTCACCGCCTGTGCAGTGGCGGCGGTCGCGCACTTCCTCCTCGGCATGCCCTTGGCCGTCGGCTTCGTGCTCGGCGCCATCGTGGCGCCGACCGACGCGGTCGCCCCGCTCGCCGTCCTCCGCCCGCTGGGCTTGCCGCGCCGGCTCGTTCTCGTGCTCGAGGGCGAAGGTCTCGCCAACGACGCCACGGCTTTGATCCTTTACCGCTTTGCCGTCGCCGCGGTCGCCACCGGGCTGTTCTCGTTCGGCGAGGCCGCCGGAACTTTTGCCCTCATTGTCGTCGGCGAAATCGCCTACGGCGTCGGCGTCGGCTGGGCTAGCCTCCGCTTGCGCCGCTGGGCGCGCGATCCGCGCGTCGAGATCACGCTGTCGCTGATGACGCCTTATGTGGCGTTTCTGGCCCCCGCGCATCTGGGGGGATCCGGCGTCTTGGCGACGGTCGCGGCCGGCCTGTTCGTGAGTTGGAACGGACCGCTGCTCATTCCGGCGGCGACGCGGCTGCAGGGCATCTTCTTTTGGGATCTGCTCGTCTATTTGCTCGAAGGCTTCGTCTTCCTGGTGACCGGCATGGAGACGCGGGCGCTGCTCGATCGGACCAATACGATCTCGCTGCGCGATCTCGGCTTCGCGCTCCTGCTCACCGTCGTGGTGGTCGTCATCGCACGATTCATCTGGGTCTATCCGGCGACCTATCTGCCGCGCTGGTTGAGCCCGTCGCTGCGCCGCCGCGATCCGCTGCCGCCCTGGCAGTGGGTCTTCCTGCTGGCGTTCGTCGGCGTGCGCGGCGTCGTGTCGCTTGCCGCGGCGCTGGCCATTCCGCTGACCACGATCGCCGGGCTGGCGTTTCCCTATCGCGATCTCATTCTCTTCGTCACCTTCGGCGTCATCGTCGTCACGCTGATCGGCCAGGGCTTGGTGCTGCCCGCTATCGTGCGCTGGCTCGCCTTGCCGCACGACGCCGAAGACGAGCGCCGGCGCGAGCGCGACGCCGAGCTTGCGGCGCGGCTGGAAGCGATCAACCTGGCGCAGGGCCGGCTGGACGGGCTGGCGGCCGACGGCAAGATATCATCCGACGTGCTGGCGATCTTAAGGGCGCGCCATGACCATCGCGCCGGGCAGCTGCCGAAAAATACGGTCGATGGCCTCGAGGCTGCTGCCGCGGCGGCAGACGTGCGGGCGGCGCTGATCGCCGCCGAGCGGGAATATATCTACCGGCTGCTGCAACAGGGCCAGATCACCGATGAAGCGCGCCGGCGCATCGAACGCGAGCTCGACCTGGAGGAGGAAAGCCTCGCATTCAAGAGACCGGACGTGGCCGACCCGCCGCTCTGATCGGCGGCATGATGTGAGCGATGTCCGGGATCAATATCGCGGCGGGCTTGCCCTGGACGCCTGCACCGATCGGCGCAGCAGGGCGAACAGGCTGCCGCCGGTTACCGCGCCAAGGACGTAGACAATCGCGGCCACAATCGCGAGCGGCGCACGGACGCTGAAACCGAGGAACGACATGGTGACCAAATCGAGGTTCTGTATGCCGAAAATCACGATGGCGGCGGCGAACAGGACGATGACGGTCAGGTAGATCCAGCGCATGGCGGCCTCGCCTTGCAGATAAGAAAGACGCGCAGCAAGCGTAGCGCGGATTGAGCGGCGGCGAAATCCGGGATTGGCGGGCTAACGGCCCTCCCTGTTCTTGCAGGATCGGCCGCTTAGCGCCGGCCGCGCTTTTGCTTCCGCTGTGCCGGCCGTTGCGGGGGAGCGGCGTGGCGATCGCTGTTCTGCGACGGGGCGCGTGTCGCCGCCTTGGCGCGGTCGAGGACAAAGCGGGCGTAGTCGTCCATGTCGCCCTGAAATGCCTTGATGCGGCCGTCGGCGGCGAGCCACAGCCGGTCGGTCACGAGTTCAATCAGCGAGCGGTCGTGGGTGATGAGGATCACGGCGCCCTCGTAGTCGTTGAGCGCGTCAAGGAGCGCCCGGCGGCTTTCGATGTCGAGATGATTGGTCGGCTCGTCGAGGATCAATAAATGCGGCGCCGTCATCGCGACGAGGTTGAGGAGAAGCCGCGCGCGCTCGCCGCCGGAAAGATTGGCGACCGTGGTTTCCTGTTTGTCAAAGGACAAGCCGAACTGCGCCAGCCGCGACCGGCGCGCGGATTCGCTGTCCTCCGGCAGCGTGCGGCGGATGATGTCCAAGGGCGTATCGGCCGGGTCGAGCGCCTCGATCTGATGCTGATGAAACCAGCCGACCTGAATGCGGCCTTCCCGCTTCATGTGGCCCGCTTGCAGCGGCAACGCGCCGGCGATCATCTTGGCGAATGTCGATTTGCCGGCGCCGTTGACGCCGAGGAGCCCGATGCGGTCGTCGACGTCGAGCCGCAGGTTGAGGTTGCGCAGCACCGGCGTGCCGTCGTAGCCGACGGACGCGGCCTCGAGCTGGATCAGCGGCGGCGCCAGCGGCCGGGCCGGCGAGGGTATCGTGAAGGGCGCCACGCGCTCCTCGACCACCTCGGCGATCGGCTCCAGCTTGGCCAGACGCTTGATCCGCGACTG
>JBEKIC010000039.1:0-37960 GCA_050011955.1 Xanthobacteraceae bacterium | reverse complement strand
CAATCGCAACCATGCGTCGACGGCTGATCGGCGCGCTCGTCAAAAGCCTGCCGCGATGTCCATGCTGCAACGCTCCAATCGCAAAGCCGCCGCGGCGCAGAAATATGTGACACAGTAAGACTAGCAGGCTGCTGAAAAACTCATCTCGACGGCGGGGATAGCATGTGATTCCGTGGCCTTGAAGCCATGGGGTGATTTGTCATGCGCGGTCGGGATGATCGGTCTGAAGGATTTTTCTCATATGTGCGGCTGGAGGAGCGCATCCCGCCGGATCACCCTCTGCGTGCGATCCGGGCATTGGCGGACGAAGCCTTGGGGGCGCTGAACCAGCGCTTTGAGGGTCTCTACGCGAGGCTGGGGCGTCCCTCGATCGCGCCGGAGATGCTGCTGCGGGCGACGCTGCTGCAGGGGTTCTTCTCGGTGCGTTCCGAGCGGATGCTGATGGAGCAGATCGACTATAATCTGCTGTTTCGCTGGTTCGTCGGGCTGCCGATCGACGCCGAGGTCTGGCATCCGACGGTGTTCACACACAACCGCGACCGACTGATGGAAGCGGATGTAGCGCACGCGTTCCTGGCGGCGCTTTTGGCGCTGCCCCAGGTCAAAAAGCTGCTGTCGAGCGAACACTTCTCAGTCGATGGCACGCTGATCGATGCCTGGGCATCGATGAAGAGCTTCCGTGCCAAGGACGGCTCGGGCGAGCCACCTTCTGCGGGGCGCAACGGCGAGCGCAACTTCCACCATGAGAAGCGCTCGAATGACACGCATGCTTCGACCACCGATCCCGATGCGAGGCTCTATCGCAAGGCTGATGGCCGCGAGAGCCGGCTGTGCTTCATGCGCCACGTGCTGATGGAGAACCGTAACGGCCTCGCCGTCGATGCCGCGCTTAGCCGCGCGACCGGGACCGCCGAGCGCGAGGCGGCGCTGGCTCTGCTCGACCGCCGCCCGGCGGGACGGCGCATCACGCTTGGTGCCGACAAGGCCTATGATGTGACGGCTTTCGTCGAACATCTTCGCATCCGTCAGGTGACGCCGCACATTACGGTCGACGGGCGGGTCAGCAAGCTTGGCGTCGTGCGCAAAACCGCCGTTGATGGACGCACCACTCGGCATCCGGGCTATCGGGCGAGCCAAATCTGCCGCAAGCGGATCGAGGAGGTGTTCGGTTGGATCAAGGCGCAGGCCGGTCTCGCCAAGGTCAAGCTGCGAGGATGCGCCAAGGTTGAAGCGGTCTTTACCTTCGCGGTCGCAGCCTACAATCTGATCCGCATTCCTAAGCTGATGGCCGCTACCGCTGCATGACGCCGGCAGCAACTCACAGCCATCCTCCGCAGGCGACTGTGTTCAAGGGTGCTCGACTCGCTAAACTCGCGACTTCTTCAGCAGCCTGCTAGAGCGCAATCCCTTCAGGTTGAATCGATTGGCGCTCTAGATTCCTTGGTGGAGCATGATCTTTTCGGAAAACCGGCGTCCACTTTTCCGGATCATGCTCTAAAAGGGGCCGGACCCATGAACCGCACGATACGCCTTTTCATCGCATTGGCCGCGTTGGTTGCCTTGTCGGCGCCGGCGCTCGCGGCCGAAAATTGGCCGGACAGCGTCAACAATTATGTCGCCCAAATTCGCAAAACGATCAAAACGACGGACATGGATGGCTATCTCGCCGTGGTGAAGAATCCGGCGGGCGCAATACTGCTCGACGTTCGCGAGGAAAACGAGTTCAAAGGCGGACATGTTCCTGGCGCCATCAACATTCCACGCGGGCTTCTGGAGTGGCAAATTTGGAAGTCGCTCGGCTATCCCAACAAGGTCGACATGAACCGCAAGATTTATGTCCAATGCGTGAGCGGCAACCGCGCCACGCTGGCAACGCGGGACCTCAAGAACATCGGATTTACCAACGCGACTGCCGTGATCATGAACATCGCCGACTGGGAAAAGAAGGGCTATCCGTTCGAGAAATAGCACGGACTCGCACCCTGCGAGGCGCCGGCCGCGGCAGACCGACAGGGTCATTCAGACATTCGGCGCTCCAAAGTCGCGACTGGGTTAAAAGCTGACGTGCTCAGAACGAGCCGCTGCGGCTTTATCCCTCTCAACCCAGCCTTGCTTGGATTGCGCGTAGCTAAGCTGTTATCGTCGCTCCTTAAAATGTGGCCGCTAAAAATACGGCCACTGCCGAAGTAAGTTCTCAAGGGGGGATCATGTCGGATGCTAATGCCAGCGGACACGCTGGTCCGCAGCCAAGCCGCGTGGTGGTGAGCAAGCTCCGGGAAAAAGACTTGCCGGAAGCGGCGCGGATTGTCCGTCTTGCCTTCGGCACCTTCCTCGGGGCGCCGGACCCGGAGACGTTCTGGACCGATCGCGACTACGTCTATGGCCGCCAACCCGCGGCACACGTCGCCTCGTTCGGCGCGACGCTCGATGGAAAATTGGTCGGCTCCAACTTTGCCACCAAGTGGGGAAGCGTCGGCTTCTTCGGCCCGTTGTCGGTGCGTCCCGATCTCCAGGAGCGCGGCATCGCCCGCGCGCTGCTGGCGAAGACCATGGAGCAATTCGATAGCTGGGGCACGCGGCAGGTCGGGCTATTCACATTCGCGCAGAGCGCCAAGCATGTCGCGCTCTATCAAAAATTCGGCTTTTATGCGCGCTTCCTCACGGCGATCATGTCGGCAAAAGCGGCGCGGCAAACGGCAGAGGGATGGTCGCGCTTCAGTGAACTGAGCCAGGCGCAGCGAGAGGAAGCGCTGCGGTCTTGCCGCGAGGTCGCTGAAACGGTTTACCCGGGCCTCGACCTGTCCGGCGAGATCGCCGCGACCCATGCGCAAGGTCTCGGCGATATCGTTTTGCTTGAAGGCGGCGGCGGCATCGCGGCGTTCGCGGTGTGCCACTACGGGCCGCGCAGCGAAGCCGGCGCCGACACTTGCTTCGTGAAATTCGCTGCAGTCCGCGACGGGCGATCGGCCGAACAGGATTATCTGCGGCTCCTTGACGCCTGCGAGGCTTTGGCGGTCGCGGTCGGCATGTCGAAGGTGTTGGCCGGCGCGAACATGGCGCGCCACGAAGCCTATCGGCATCTCGTCGCCCGCGGGTTTCGCACCGAAATTCAGGGCGTGACCATGCACCGGCAGAACGATCCCGGCTATTGCCGCCCCGGCGCCTACGTTATCGACGATTGGCGTTAGCCCAGCGGCAGACCAAAGTGGCGTCCGGCGCCGGCGCGCATTACATTACCGGGGCGGGGCTGCGGGGTGCGTAGGAGACAATTCCCCGGGGCCTTACGATCCTGACGGGAGCTGTCCCTGGCCGGGCCCCTGGGCTCGGTCACATGGCGCCCACCTACTTATGTAGGTTCCCGGGATCAGCGCTCCTACGGCCAGCGCGGCTCCGCACTCTTTTGCTATCGTATCGCGCGCACTAACCTGTTCCCGTCACCCTGAGGTGCGAGCGGCGAAGGCCGCGAGCCTCGAAGGGCGACGGCCCGGGCCGTTCATCCTTCGAGGCTCGCTGCGCTCGCACCTCAGGATGACGGAATCGACCGTGGAATCTCTTTCAGACAAAAAAGCCGAGCTGCGCCGCGAAGCCATCGCGCGGCGTGACGCGCTGCCGCCGGAGGCGCGGCAAGCGGCGGCCGAAGCGATTGCGGCGCGGCCGTTTCCGCTCGCGATCGCGCCGGGCACGATCGTCTCCGGCTTCATGCCGCTCAAGAGCGAAATCAACCCGCTGCCGCTGATGCGCAAGCTTGCGGCGCAAGGGGCGCGGCTGGCGCTCCCCGCCGTCGCCGGCCGTGGCAAGCCGCTCATCCTGCGCGCATGGGTTTTGGGCGAGCCGCTTATCGCCGGCGTCTGGGGCATCCGCGAGCCGAAGCCCGAGGCGGCTGAGGTGGAACCCGATATTCTCCTGGTGCCGCTTCTCGCCTTCGACCGCGCCGGCCATCGCATCGGCTATGGCGCCGGCTATTACGATCTGACGCTGGCGCAACTGCGCGCGCGCAAAGCCGTTATCGCGGTGGGGCTCACCTTTGCCGCCCAGGAGGTTGCCGCTATACCCGCCACGCCCCGCGACGCGCGGCTCGATCTTGTGCTAACCGAGCGTGAGGTGATCGATCTGCGCTAAGTTGAAATTGATGATCAAGTCACCCCCCTCCCTGACCCTCCCCCACAAGGGGGGAGGGAACATGAGTTGTCACTAATGCGCATTCTGTTTGTCGGCGATGTTGTCGGCCGCAGCGGGCGGACCGTCGTCACCGAGCGCCTGCCCGGCCTCGTCCGCGACTGGAAGCTCGACTTCGCGGTGGTCAACGGCGAGAACGCTGCCGGCGGCTTCGGCATCACCGAGGCGATCTACCGCGAAATGATCGACGCCGGCGCGGACGCGATTACGCTCGGCAATCATGCCTGGGACCAGAAGGAGGCGCTGGTCTTCATCGAGCGCGCGCCGCGCCTCATTCGGCCGCTCAACTATCCCGCCGGCACGCCGGGCCGCGGCGCGGCTTTGTGCGACGCCCGGAACGGCGCCCGCGTCCTTGTCATCAATGCCATGGGCCGCATCTTCATGGATCCGCTCGACGATCCCTTCGCCGCGGTGGACCGCGAATTGACCGCCTGCCCGCTGCGGCGGGGTGCCGACGTCATCGTGGTTGACATGCACGCCGAGACCACGAGCGAGAAGCAGTCGATGGGCCATTTCTGCGACGGCCGCGTCAGCCTCGTCGGCGGCACTCACACGCACGCCCCCACGGCCGACCTGCGCATCCTGCCCGGCGGTACTGCGTTTGTGAGCGATGTCGGCATGACCGGCGACTACAACTCGGTGATCGGCATGGCCAAGGACGAGCCGCTGCAACGGTTCACGCGGCGCATCCCGTCCTCACGCTTCGAGGCGGCTTCGGGTCCGGCGACGCTCTGCGCGCTCGCTGTCGAAACCGACCCGGCAACCGGGCTGGCGACGCGCGTCGGCGCGGTGCGGCTGGGCGGCTGCCTCGAACAGGCGGTGCCCGGCTTCTGGCCGTAAGTTTCCGCCGCGCTCACTTTATTTTCGTTCGCCGCCACCCTATTAAAGCGTCATTGCGAGGAGCACAGCGACGAAGCAATCCAGTTCGGGGCTGGATTGCTTCGCTTCGCTCGCAATGACGGAGTCAAACGGAAGACGAGTCATGGCCGGACATTCGCAGTTCAAGAACATCATGCACCGCAAGGGGCGGCAGGACGCGGTGAAGTCCAAGCTGTTCGGCAAGCTCGCCCGCGAAATCACCGTCTCCGCCAAGTTCGGCCTGCCCGACCCGGCGATGAATCCCCGGCTGCGCGCCGCCATTATTGCCGCGCGCGCGGAAAACATGCCGAAGGACAATATCGAGCGCGCCATCAAGAAGGCGTCGGGCGGCGACGCCGAGAGCTACGAGGAAATCCGCTACGAGGGCTACGGACCCGGCGGCGTTGCGGTGATCGTCGAGGTCTTGACCGACAACCGCAATCGCACCGCCGGCGAGGTGCGCTCGACCTTCACCAAGAGCGGCGGCAACCTCGCCGAGACCGGCGCCGTCTCTTTCATGTTCGACCATGTTGGCGTCATCGAATACGACGCCAAGGTCGCCAGCGCCGAGGCGATGTTCGAAGCGGCGCTGGAAGCCGGCGCCGACGACGTCGTCTCCAGCGACAACGGCCATGAAATCTATGCCGCGCAGGACCGTTTCGGCGCGGTCGCCAAGGCGCTGGAAGCGAAATTCGGCGAGCCGCGCAAGGCGTCGCTGGTCTGGCGGCCGCAAAACACCGTGGCGGTCGATGATGAGCAGGGCGAAAAGCTCCTCAAACTCATCGAGAACCTCAACGATCACGACGACGTCCAGAACGTCTATGCCAATTTCGAGATTTCCGACGCCCTGGTCAGCCGGATGAGCGCGTAGCGGAGAACCCGCTCCCGGCCGGGCGTGCTATGAATTAGCCGGCATGACGCGCCCGATTCGCATTCTGGGGATCGATCCGGGGCTCCGCCGCACCGGCTGGGGCATGGTGGAGATTGCCGGCAATCGGCTTTCGTTTCTCGGCTGCGGCTCGGTGACGACCAGCGACCGCGACGCGCTGGCGGCGCGGCTTCTCGCCATCCACGACGGGCTCATGCGCATCCTCGAGGAATTCAAGCCCGACGAGGCGGCGGTCGAGGCGACCTTCGTCAACAAGGATGCCAACGCGACGTTAAAACTCGGCCAGGCGCGCGGCATTGCCATGGTGGTGCCGGCGCGCGCCGGCGTGCCGGTCGCCGAATATGCGCCGAACCTGGTGAAGAAGAGCATCGTCGGCGCCGGCCACGGCGACAAGGCGCAAATCCGCATGATGATCGGCGTGCTGCTGCCGAAGGCCGAGCCGACCTCGGACGACGCCGCCGATGCGCTCGCCATCGCGGTGACCCACGCGCACCATCGGCAGAGTGTCGTTCTCAGAGTGGCGGCCAGATGATCGGCAAGCTCAAGGGCGTCATCGACTCCTACGGGGAGGATGCCGTCATCCTCGACGTCAATGGCGTCGGCTATCTGGTGCATTGCTCGGCGCGCACGCTGCAGGAATTGCCGCGCGTCGGCGAGCCGGCGACGCTCGCCATCGAGACCCATGTGCGCGAAGACCAGATCCGCCTGTTCGGCTTTACCAGCGATGTCGAACGCGAATGGTTCCGCCTGCTGCAGACCGTGCAGGGTGTCGGCACCAAAGTCGCGCTCGCCGTCCTCGGCACGCTCAAACCCGCCGATCTCGCCGCGGCGATCGCGATGCGCGACAAGGCGATGGTCGCGCGCACGCCGGGCGTCGGGCCGAAAGTCGCCGAGCGCATTGTTACCGAACTCAAGGACAAGGCGCCGGCCTATACCGATATCGATCCGGCGCTGGTCCGGCTCTCCGGCGCGCTCGACGAGAAGCGGGCGCCGCAGCCGGTCACCGACGCTGTGTCCGCGCTGATCAATCTCGGCTACGCGCAGCCGCAGGCCGCCGCCGCCATCGCCGCGGCGACCCGCAATGCCGGCGACGGCGCGGAGGTCAAGACGCTCATTCGCCTGGGCTTAAAGGAGCTGGCGAAGTGAAACGGCCCGGCAAACTCGGCAAGGCGGATCGCGAATTGATCGCGGCGGCGACCGCGGCGATCCGGCGCTGCTATCGCGACGACTGGCAGGAGGTTGGTGCGGCCTTGCGCACCCGCTCGGGCAAAATCTTCACCGGCGTCAATCTCGACGCCTATCTCGGCCGCATGGCGGTCTGCGCCGAGGCGGTGGCGCTCGGCCGCGCCGTCGTCGACCTTGGCGATGCCGGCATCGATACCATCGTCGCGGTGCGGCATCCGCCGCCTGAGGAGAAGGATCAGACGATTGCCGTGGTGTCGCCCTGCGGCGCCTGCCGCGAACTGATTTTCGACTACGATCGCAAGGCGCGCGTCATCGTGCCCAACGGAGCCTCGCCGGCGGTGGTGCCGATCGGCGAACTCCTGCCCAACAAATACAGCCGAGGGCCGCAGCGGTGACGACCAGCCCAGGCCGCAAATTGGTGACGCCCGAGCGCCGCGAGGAAGATACCGCGGAGGCGACGCTGCGGCCGCAGCGGCTTTCCGAGTTCATCGGTCAGGAACAGGCGCGCAAGAATCTCGGCATCTTCATCGAGGCGGCACGGGGACGCCGCGAGGCGCTCGATCACGTGCTGTTCGTCGGCCCGCCCGGCCTCGGCAAGACGACGCTGGCGCAGATCGTCGCGCGCGAGCTGGGCGTGAATTTCCGCGCCACGTCGGGCCCGGTGATCGCCAAGGCCGGCGACCTCGCGGCGCTGCTCACCAATCTCGAAGAACGCGACGTCCTCTTCATCGACGAGATTCACCGGCTCAATCCGGCGGTCGAGGAAATCCTCTATCCGGCGATGGAGGATTTCCAGCTCGATCTGATCATCGGCGCCGGACCGGCGGCGCGTTCGGTGAAGATCGACCTCGCCAAGTTCACGCTGATCGGCGCCACCACCCGCGCCGGGCTTCTCACCAATCCGCTGCGCGACCGCTTCGGCATCCCGGTACGGCTCAACTTTTATGCCGAGGCCGAGCTCGAACAGATCGTCAATCGCGGCGCGCGCGTCCTTGGCATTGTCGTCACCGCGGACGGCGCCAATGAGATCGCGCGCCGTGCCCGCGGCACGCCGCGCATCGCCGGGCGGCTCCTTCGCCGGCTGCGCGATTTCGCCGCCGTCGCCGGCGCCCAAGCGATCGACCGCGCCGTCGCCGACAAGGCGCTCGCCGCGCTCGAAGTCGATGCCGCCGGCCTCGATGCCATGGACCGCCGCTATCTCACGACTATCGCGGCCAACTACGGCGGCGGCCCGGTCGGCGTCGAGACGCTCGCCGCCGCTTTGTCGGAGCCGCGTGACGCCATCGAGGACATCATCGAGCCCTATCTGATCCAGTGCGGATTTCTGCAGCGCACCCCGCGCGGCCGGCTGATCACCGGACACGCCTTCCGCCACCTCGGCCTGCCCGAACCGCCGCGCGATCCGGCGCAGTTCGGGCTGTTCGGGGCCGACGAGGAAGCCTAACCCGATCGATGCAAGTCATTTCAAATCGCGCCGCGTCAAAGGCTTGGCGAAAATCGTAACGCTGGTGACGCTGCCGGTCGCCTCGGAGACGATGATCTCGACCTTCACCAGCATCGACTTGTTCTTGGCATAGCCGCCGTACCAGCCCTCGGTGCCGCGAAATCCCTCGATATCGGCGAGCGCAAGCGCGGCCGGATCGTCGAACCACACGAGCTGCGGTTCGGCCGACTGGAGTGTCGTCTTTACGCCGTCGGCGATTTTTTTGGCTTTTTCCCGCGACCGCGAGGCTTGGGAATCGCAGCGGTATTCATAACGCGAGCCTTCGCCGCGCTTGTTGATGTAGCAATGGTCGATCAAACCCGCGATCGCTTGCGTGCCTTCCCACACCGGATCGCCGCGCGGGTCGAGTGCCGGCTTGCCCTTGATTTTTGCAAAATTGCCCGATCGGGCGTCGAGGATCTTTTTGATCGAGCTGCAGGCCTCGTCGGAACAGTCCGCGCGTGCCGGCACCGAGACCAGAAGCGCAAACAAAGCAACCACGAACCGCAGCTTCATGCCCATCCCCAAGCGCCGTCGCGCCGTACGACTATATAGCGTCCGCGTCGATGGCGGCGACAACAATCTGGCTTCGCAACCGGCGCTGACGTTGCCCAGCGCGTGTGATACAGGCGTCGCCAGAACATTCTCGTCTGGAGCAGGCATGGCAGAAACACTATCCGGCGGCTGCCATTGCGGCCGCGTGCGCTTTCGCATCACGGCCGATCTTTCGCGCGTCACCGATTGCAACTGCTCGATCTGCACCAAGAAGGGCTTTTTGCATCTGATCGTGCCGCGCGACGCCTTCGAGCTCGTCAGCGGCGCGGATGCGCTGACGACCTATCGGTTCAATACCGGCACGGCGCAGCATACGTTCTGCGCGACCTGCGGCATCCACGCCTTCTACATCCCGCGCTCGGACCCCGATAAGATCGATGTCAATGTCCGCTGCCTCGACGGTGTCGATGTCGCCTCGCTCAAGCCGCACCCGTTCGACGGCAAGAACTGGGAGCACGCGATGACGGAGCGGGCGCCGTGGAGATAGCGCGTTTGACGCCGTTGCAAGACAGCAGGCATTGGCGCGTTTCCCGGTTGAGTGCTAGGATTGCGCCATGAAAACGACTACCGAAAAGGTCGCGGCCGCCCTGGAATTGCTACCCGAGGACATGCGGGAGCCTGCCGTCGCATATTTGCTCGAGCAAGCTGAAAAATTTCGCGTCCTCAAGGAACAACTAGCCATGGGACTGGATGATATTGCCTCGGGTCGTGCCTCAGAATGGAATTTCGAGGATTTCTTGCGCGAAGCGCGGACATTGCGACTAAAGTAAGCTTTGCCTGAGGCCGCAATAAAGAATTCTACCGATGAATAGTCCGCGTTCTGTTCCCCTCGACGGCGAAATCCGCGACGGCTGTCATCGACAAATCGTGCGCGTCTATTACGAGGACACCGACTTCACCGGCATCGTCTATCACGCCAATTATCTGCGCTACATGGAGCGCGGCCGCACCAATTATCTGCGTCTCATCGGCGCCGACCACCGCGCGCTGTTCGAGGCCACCGAGAAAGAGGCGCCGGGATTTGCCTTCGTGGTGCGCTCCATGACCATCGACTTCCTCAAGCCGGCGCGCATGGACGATGTGCTCGAGATCAACACCGAACCGGAGGAGGTGAAGGGCGCCTCGATCACCTTGCATCAGCGCGTCATGCGCGCCGACGAGGTCCTGGTCGAGGCGCACGTGCGCGTTGCCTTCATCAGCGGCGGCCGCGCGCGGCCGATTCCAAAACCGCTGCGTATCGCCATGAAGGCCGATCAGGAGCTTCTTTCTGGGGGCGGCGGCGGACCAGGCTGACGGCCAATAGCCCTGCCGTGACGCCAGCGCACCGGGCAAAGGCCTGAACCGTACCCAGAATCTCGGGTCGACGGATCGGCCGGCTTAATGTAAGAGCTATTTACATGAGCTGGTCGAAGGAAGATCGGGAAGGCCCGCGCGGCTACCACCATGGCAATCTGAAAGAGGCGCTGCTGCGCGCGGCGCTTGAGCTGATCGCGCAGAAGGGACCGGCCGGCTTTACCTTTGCCGAGGCGGCGCGTTGGGCGGGCGTCAGCCCAGCGGCGCCCTACCGGCATTTTCGCGATCGCGATGAGCTCTTGGCCAGCATCGCGCTGCGCGGGTTCGAGAAATTCGAGGTTGCACTGGCGCGCGCCTGGGACGACGGCCGTCCCGACGTGTTCGTCGCGCTCGACCGGCTGGGGAAGGCCTATCTGCAATTCGCCCGTGCCGAGCCGGCTTACTATTCGGCGATGTTCGAAGCCGGTATTCCGCTCGCCACCAACCCCGAATTACGCGAGGCAGGCGAACGCGCCTTCGCGGTGCTGCGCGGTGCTGCCGAAAAGCTTTGCGTTCAGATCCCGGTGCGCACGCGGCCGCCGGCGCTGATGGTCGCTTTGCATATTTGGGCGATGTCGCATGGCATCGCCTCGCTATTCGGTCGCGGCGATGCGGCGCGGCGAACGTTGCCAATGGCGCCCGAAGAACTGTTGGAAGCCGAGGTGTTGGTTTATCTGCGCGGTCTCGGGGTGCAGGACGCCGCCCGACCGGTCTGACGCCACGCGGTCTTCACGAAATCGAGAAGCTCTTGACAGCCTCAAAAGGCGATGTAAATGTTATTTACATTCACACAGGGAGGCCCCTCATGGTCCTCGTTGAGAAGCTCGACGAACTCGGAAGGCCGGCTTGGATCGCGCTCGCCATCCTCGGGTTCATGGCCTGGTGGCCGCTGGGACTTGTAACCTTGGCCTTTTTCATTGGGAGCGGAAGAATGGGATGCTGGCATCATCGCAGCAATGGCCAGTGGCAAAACCACATGGGCAGCCGTTGGCAATGGAAGATGGAACGCATGCAGGAGAAGATGGACCGCATGCGCGCCAAGATGGAGGGGCGGAGCGGCGGCCCCACGTGGGGCTCGGGGCCATCGAGCGGCAACCGCGCCTTCGACGATTATCGTAACGAGACGCTGCAGCGGCTCGAAGAAGAGCAGCGCGAGTTCAAGGAATTTCTCGAGCGCCTGCGCTTTGCCAAGGACAGGGCGGAGTTCGATCAGTTCATGACCGAGCGCCGCAACCGTCCGCAGAACGAAGGCCCGCAACCGCAACCGCAACCGCAATCGCAACCGCAGGCTTAAGTCCTTTGCTCGCCATCGTCGCGCTTTGGGGGCCGTCCGTCGACAGCGGGCGGCCCCTCTTCATTTGGGGACGATCCCCCACGGTGGTTCCGTTTGCCGGCGTTAACGGCGCATTAAGGACAACGGGGCTTCGTTAGGCGCGAACGACCGGTGGTGCGCCCTAGTTTGGACAAGTTTGGCGATGATTTCGGATCCCGCCGGTGGTGGGTCCGGCTAGGGTCCTCGCGAAATTTCGGGTCTGGTCGGCGCGCGCAATGCGGCTGCCCTTGCCTTCGTCCCAGGCGCCAGCGCGCCACTCCGGTCATTGGCCCCGGTCGGATCGCCGAAAGGATGCGCCCATGAATCCTGCCGACATCGTGCCGTCGGCCCTGCCGTTGACATCCTCCGATCTCTCGCTGTTCCACCTGTTCTGGCAGGCCCACTGGCTGGTCAAAACGGTGATGGTCGGGCTGATCGTGTGCTCGGTCTGGGTCTGGGCCATCGCCATCGACAAGACGATGCTGTTCTCGCGCATCCGCAAGGCTGCCGACCGCTTCGAGCAGGCCTTCTGGTCGGGCCAGTCGCTCGAGGAGCTCTATACCTCGCTCGCCGCCAAACCCGGCCATTCGACCGGGGCGCTGTTCGTCGCCGCCATGCGCGAATGGAAGCGAAGCTTCGAGGGCCACGCCCGGTCCATCGCCGGGCTGCAGATGCGCATCGAGAAAGTGATGGATGTCGCCATCGCACGCGAGGTCGAACATATGGAGCGCCGGCTTCTGGTGCTGGCCACGGTCGGCTCGGCCGGCCCGTTTATCGGCCTGTTCGGCACGATTTGGGGCATCATGACCTCTTTCCAGTCGATCGCGGCGTCGAAGAACACCTCGCTGGCGGTGGTCGCCCCCGGCATCGCGGAGGCTTTGTTCGCGACCGCGATTGGCCTTGTTGCCGCCATTCCGGCGACGATTTTCTACAATAAATTCATCACCGAGGTGAACCGGCAGGCGCAGCGCCTGGAAGGCTTCGCCGACGAGTTCTCGGCGATCCTGTCGCGGCAGATCGACGAACGCGGGTGAGGGGACTGTCATGGCGGCGAGCGTGGTCAGCGCGGCATCTGCAGGCCGGCACAGGCGCCGCCGTCGCGCGGTGATGAGCGAGATCAACGTGACGCCGTTCGTCGACGTCATGCTGGTGCTGCTCATCGTCTTTATGGTGTCGGCGCCGTTGATGACACTGTCGATCACGGTTGACCTGCCGAACGCCCGCGCCGGCACCGTCAATAACGCCGACAAGGAACCGCTGATCCTCACGCTGAAAAGAAGCGGCGGCACCTGCACCAGTCAGGCCGACATCTATCTCGGACAAAGCCCCATGGCGCTGTCGGAGATCGAGGCCAAGTTGCGCGCGATCAAAGCGGCTAACGGGCAGACCGCCAATGTGATGGTCAATGCCGACAAGGATGTCTGTTATAATGAGGTGATGCGGGTATTGGGCAGACTGCGCGACGTCGGCTTGGGCGCCGCGCTCAACGTCGTGCCCGAGAAGGCGGGGGAATAGGGATTGCGATCCGATTGGATCATATCGGGGTGCGCCCACGCCGCGGTTCTCGTCTTCGGACTGGTCACGCTGGCCAGCTCGAAGCCGAACGAAGACCTGTCGACCTTCATGCCGATTGCCATCGCCACCGGCGGCGATGTTTCGCAGGCGCCGGCCGGTCAGCAAAACGCGCCCAAGGCCGAGAAGCCCAAGCCGCTGGCCGACAAAGCCGGAGAACTGAAACAGGTCAAGCAGCTCGCCCCCAAGGTCGCGGATAAGCCGGAGATCACCACCGACGCCGCTGCCGAAGCCGCGCCGAAACCGAAGGCGGAAACGAAAGTCGAACCGAAGCCGACCGAGAAAGCGGAAAAGCCAAAGCCGGCGGACCTCAAGCCCGATCAGCTTGCCGACAAATTGAAAAAGGAAGAGGCGAAGAAGTCGTCGAAGCCGGAAAAGAAGGACCCGCAATTCAAGCCCGATCAGATCGCGGAGGAATTGCGGAAGGACGACGCCAAAAAGCCGTCTCTCAAATTCGACGCCAGTCAGGTCGCGGCCCTGCTCGACAAGCGCGAGCCGCGGCGCCAGGTGGCGACCGCCGAAACGCCCAACAGCGCGCCGTCGCTCGGGGCGGCGAACGGCCACGCGGCGCAATTGTCGCAGAGCGAGCTTGACGCATTGCGGGCGCGCTTGAGCCAGTGCTGGAGTCCGCCGGTCGGCGTCGACGTCTCGTCCGATCTGTTCGTGGTGCTTCACGTTCTGTTCAAGCCCGACGGTTCGCTTGCAGCCGAGCCGGCCGTGGTGGAAAGCTCGACGTCGGCGCTAGGGCCCGCTCTTGCCGACAGCGCCAAGCGCGCGCTGCTGCTGTGCCAGCCGTTCACCATGCTCAAGCCCGAGCACTACGATCAGTGGAAAGATATTGAAGTCAAATTCGACCCGCATGAGCTGCTCGGTGGCTGACCGGCGAATTCAAGATTTGGCGAATTCAAGAATCATGATCCCTCCGCACCTGCCTGATTTTTCCATGACCCGCCGACGGATGCTGACGCTGGGCGCGCTGGCCGGCGGCTTGACGCTATCGACCCGTTACGCCGGCGCGGTGGTCCGCCTCGACGTGACCCAAGGCAACTTCCAGCCGCTGCCGATCGCTATTGCCGACTTCATGGGCGGTGCCACGACCGACAACGATACAGCGCTTGGCGTCACCCAGATCATCACCGCGGACCTCAAGCGCAGCGGCCTGTTCGCGCCGATCGATCCCGCCGCCTTCATCGAGAAAATCACCAGCGTTGACGCCGTGCCGCACTTTCCCGACTGGCGCACCATCAACGCGCAAGCGCTGGCGACCGGACGCGTCACCCGCCAGAGCGACGGGCGGCTGAAAGCCGAATTCCGGCTCTGGGACGTGCTCGCCGGCCAACAACTCGCCGGCCAGCAATATTTCACCACGCCCGACAATTGGCGCCGCATCGCCCACATCATCTCCGACGCCATCTACGAGCGGCTCACCGGCGAAAAGGGTTATTTCGATACTCGCGTCGTGTTTGTCGACGAGACCGGCCCGGCGGAGCGCCGCATCAAACGGCTCGCCATCATGGACCAGGACGGCGCCAACGTGCGGTATCTCACGCGCGGCGAAGATCTGGTGCTGACGCCGCGCTTCTCGCCGTCGACGCAGGAGATCACCTACATGGCCTATGGCCAGGGCGATCCGCGCGTGTACCTGCTCAACATCGAGACCGGCCAGCGCGAGATCGTCGGCAACTTTCCCGGCATGAGTTTCGCGCCGCGGTTCTCGCCGGACGGCCAGCGCGTGGTCATGAGCCTGCAGGAGGGCTCCAACTCGAACATCTTCGTCATGGACTTGCGCTCCAAGGCGATGACCCGGCTGACCGACACGCCGGCGATCGATACCGCACCCTCCTATTCGCCTGACGGCGCCCAGATTTGCTTTGAGTCCGACCGCGGCGGCCATCCGCAAATCTACGTCATGGGCGCATCCGGCGGTTCGGCGCAGCGCATCAGCTTCGGCGAAGGCACCTACTCGACGCCGGTGTGGTCGCCGCGCGGCGACTACATCGCTTTCACCCGGCAGGCGGGGGGCAAATTCGCGATCGGTGTGATGAAGCCGGATGGCTCGGGCGAGCGCATCCTCACCGAAGGCTTCCACAACGAGGGGCCAACCTTCGCGCCCAATGGCCGGGTCATCATGTTCTTCCGCGATCCGGGCGGCAGTGCCGGACCTTCGCTGTTCACCATCGACATCTCCGGACGCAACGAACTGCGGGTTCCGACGCCGAGCTTTGCTTCCGATCCCGCCTGGTCCCCGCTCCTGTCATAATTGCGCAACGGCCTCACACCGTTGCCGCATTCACGTCGCATTAACCATTGCAAAAGCTTTCCGGGGGATGGGCGGGTCCGCGGCTTTTTTGTAAGGCCGCATCAAGGTTGACGGAACCTTCGCTTAACGAAGGCGCTGCTAGATCGCTCCAGGGACCAACCATGTCCGGCCCACGACGGAACAATGGAGGCACCGGAATGAAAGTGGTGAGCATCGTGCGCGGCATCAAATTCGCAGCCCTGGTGATGGGGGCGCTGGCCATCGCGGCTTGCGCCAAGCAGCAGCCCGACCAGACGGCAATGGCCGGCGCCGCGACGCCCGGCAGCCAGCAGGATTTCGTGGTCAATGTCGGCGACCGCGTGTTCTTCGACACCGATTCCTCGGAGCTTTCCGAGCAGGCGCGGGCGACGCTCGACAAGCAGGCGCAGTGGCTCAACAATTACAACCGTTACGCCTTCACCATCGAAGGCCATGCCGACGAACGCGGTACCCGCGAATACAACATTGCGCTCGGCGCCCGCCGCGCCCAGACCGTGCGCGAATATCTGATCTCGCGCGGCGTGCAGGCCCAGCGCATGCGCACCATCTCCTACGGCAAGGAACGGCCGGTCGCGGTGTGCAACGACATTTCCTGCTGGTCGCAGAACCGCCGCGCGGTGACCGTGCTCAATCAGAGCTCATAATCATCTGTCATTGCGAGCCGCGGACGGCGAAGCAATCAGCGCCTGACGCCTGGCTTGCTTCGGCCCTGCGGGCTTCGCCATGACGCCGAGGGCGGTCGATTGCCGTAGGCGCGGATTGGCCCAAAAGCATTGCCCCATATTTGGCCGGCAGTCACAATTTGGACGCAGGCCGAACTATGGTAAGGGTCGTCTTTCACACCCCAATGTCGCCGGCAATGAACCGATCCACCTTCCTGTTCGTAGCTCTTCTCGCGTGCGCGCTTGGCGCCGGCGCCGCGCGCGCACAAGAATCCGATGCGGATCTGGTAACGCGCATCAACCGCCTTGAGTCGGTGATCCGGCAGCTCACCGGCAACATCGAGCAATTGCAGTATCGCAATCAGCAGCTGGAGCAGCAGTTGCAGCGCCTGCAGGCGGACATTCAGCCTCACGCCGATGGGGCGCGGCCGCAGTCCTCGACGCCGCAGCGGCCGACCGCCCAATATTCGCCGCCTCCCTATTCGTCACCGGCGACAGCCGGCACGTCGCCGCCTGTGGTGGCTGCCGCCCCGCCAGTCACGCCAATCGAGTCGCCGCCATCGGCGAACCGCCGCGGCGACGCTTTCGACCCGGCGCTCAATCCCAACGCGCCCGGCGCCCCGCGGCCGATGGCCGCCACGACGGCCGCGACCGAGCCGCCGCCGCCGGTCTCCGACGCGCCCGCTCCCGGCCCCCGGCAACTCGGCGCACCGCTCGATCTCTCGACGCTCAATAGGCCGCAAGGTGGCGCGGCGCCGGCCGGCGAACTGCCTGCTCCGCCGCCGAGTAATCCGAATGCGACCGGCGCCCTGCAGGCGACGCTGCCGCCCGGCAACACGCCAAGGGACGAATACGACCTCGGTTACGGCTACGTTCTGCATAAGGATTATGCGCTCGCCGCGAACACGTTCCGCGCGTTCCTGCGCCAATATCCGAGCGACCGCTTGGCGCCGGAAGCCCAATACTGGCTGGGCGAAAGTCTTTTTCAACAGCAGCAATATCGCGACGCTGCCGAATCGTTCCTCGCGGTGTCGACCAAATACGAGACGACCGCGCGGGCGCCCGAGGCGTTGTTGCGGCTTGGCCAGTCACTCGCGGCTTTGGGTGAAAAGGAAGCGGCCTGCGCCTCGCTGGGGGAGGTCCTACGCAAATATCCGCACGCCTCACCGAGCGTAAAGCAGAGCGTGGAGCGGGAACAAAAACGTGGCCATTGCTGAGGAAGCGGTTGGCGACGAAGAAGCGCGTGCGCTGTTCGGTGGTCTTGAAAATCTGCGCGGGCTTCTTCTCGCCGTGTCCGGCGGCTCCGACTCGACGGCGCTGCTCGTGCTCGCCGCGCGCTGGGCCAAGGGACTAAAAAAGCGGCGGAAACGCCCGCCAAAACTCACCGCCATCACCATCGACCACGGCCTGCGGCCGGAAGCGGCACGCGAAGCCACCGCGGTGAAGCGGCTGGCGCGCCGGCTCAGCGTGCCCCATCGCACGCTGCGCTGGCGCGGCACCAAGCCGAAATCCGGCCTGCAGGAGGCGGCGCGCATCGCCCGCTACCGGTTGCTGGCGCAAGCCGCGGCGCGCGCCGGCTGCGAACATATCCTCACGGCGCACACGCTCGACGATCAGGCGGAAACCGTGCTGTTTCGTCTCGCCCGCGGCAGCGGGCTGACCGGGCTTGCCGGCATGGCGCACGCGTCGGTTCTTCCCGTCGGCGCGGAGACGGCGATATTTCTGGTGCGGCCGCTGCTTCACGTTGCCAAGGCACGGCTGGTCGCGACACTGAAAGCCGCCGGTGTCCATCACAGCGAGGATCCGACCAACCGCGATCCGCGCTATGCCCGCACGCGGCTGCGCACCTTGATGCCGGCACTCGCCCGCGAGGGGCTCGATGCGAAGAGCCTGGCGCGCTTGGCGGCGCGCATGCGACGCGCCGAAGCGACCATCGAATTCGCGGTCGCCGCCGCGCGCGCGGCGCTGACGCCGGAGCCGTGGCGCGAGCGCGGGCCGATCGTCTTCGAAACGGCACGATTTGACGACTTGCCCGCCGAGGTGGCGCTGCGGCTCCTCGGCCGCGCCATCGCCCATGCCGGTAACGAGGGACCGGTCGAACTCGGCAAGCTCGAAAAGCTGGGCGAAGCGCTGCGGCAGGCACGCGCGCCGCTGCGCCGGACCCTGGCCGGCGCGCTCGTCACGCTGACCAGCGATCGACTGACGGTCGAGCGCGCGCCCCCCCGCCGCGGCCGCACCTTCGGCCGAAACGGCAACCGCCGCTTTACGAAATGACAGTACAATAAACAGCTTGCCCATTCCCCGGCTTCCCTTGGCAGGGGACCGCCCGGTGCCTACATTGCCAGGATGCGGGACGTGAAGCCGCCACGATTCACGGGCACAAATCAGCCGTCGGGCGCCGGCGGAACGCTGGTCAAGGACACGCGATGAACGCCAATCTGCGCAATTTCGCCCTCTGGGTCATCATCGTCCTGCTGTTGCTGGCGCTGTTCACGCTGTTTCAGAACCCGGGCCAGCACACCACCGCGCAAGACGTTTCCTTCTCGCAATTGCTCAACGAGGTCGATCAGGGCCGCGTGCGCGATGTGCTGATCCAAGGGCCGGAAATCCACGGCACCTTCACCGACGGCCGCAGCTTCCAGACTTATGCGCCGAGCGACCCGTCGCTGGTGCAGCGGCTGTATAACAAGGGCGTTTCGATCACGGCGCGGCCGCAGACCGAGAACGTGCCCTGGTTCGTGTCGCTGCTGATCTCCTGGCTGCCGTTCGTGGCGCTGATCGGCGTGTGGATTTTCCTTTCGCGGCAAATGCAGGGCGCCGGCGGCAAGGCGCTCGGCTTCGGCAAGAGCCGCGCCAAGCTTTTGACCGAGGCGCACGGCCGCGTCACCTTCGAGGACGTGGCCGGCATCGACGAGGCCAAAACCGATCTGCAGGAGATCGTCGAATTCCTGCGCGATCCCGGTAAATTCCAGCGGCTCGGCGGCCGCATTCCGCGCGGCCTCCTGCTGATCGGCCCGCCCGGCACCGGCAAGACGCTGCTCGCCCGCGCCATTGCCGGCGAGGCCAATGTGCCGTTCTTCACCATTTCCGGTTCCGACTTCGTCGAGATGTTCGTCGGCGTCGGCGCCAGCCGCGTGCGCGACATGTTCGAGCAGGCGAAGAAGAACGCGCCCTGCATCATCTTCATCGACGAGATCGACGCCGTCGGCCGCCATCGCGGCGCCGGTCTTGGCGGCGGCAACGACGAACGCGAGCAGACCTTGAACCAGTTGCTCGTCGAGATGGACGGCTTCGAAGCCAACGAAGGCATCATTTTGATCGCCGCCACCAACCGGCCGGACGTGCTCGATCCGGCGCTGTTGCGGCCGGGCCGCTTCGACCGCCAGGTCGTCGTGCCCAATCCTGACGTGGTCGGCCGCGAGCAGATATTGAAAGTGCACGTGCGCAAGGTGCCGTTGGCGCCGGATGTGAACCTGAAAATCATCGCGCGCGGCACGCCCGGCTTCTCCGGCGCCGATCTGATGAACCTGGTCAACGAGGCCGCGCTGATGGCCGCCCGGCGCAACAAGCGCATGGTGACGCAGGTCGAGTTCGAGGATTCCAAGGACAAGGTGATGATGGGCGCCGAGCGCAAGTCGCTGGTGATGACGGAGGAGGAGAAGCTCCTCACCGCCTATCACGAAGGCGGCCATGCCATCGTCGCCCTTAACGTCAAGGCGACCGATCCGGTGCACAAGGCGACGATCATTCCGCGCGGCCGCGCGCTCGGCATGGTCATGCAATTGCCGGAGCGCGACAAGCTGTCGATGAGCCTGGAGCAGATGACGTCGCGGCTTGCCATCATGATGGGCGGCCGCGTCGCCGAGGAACTGGTGTTCGGCCATGAGAAGGTGACCTCGGGCGCGGCGTCCGACATCGAGCAGGCGACCAAGCTGGCGCGCATGATGGTGACGCGCTGGGGCCTCTCCGACGCGCTCGGCAACGTCGCCTATGGCGAAAACCAGGAGGAAGTGTTCCTCGGCTATTCGGTGGCGCGGCAGCAGACCATCTCCGAGGCGACCGTGCAGAAGATCGATGCCGAGATCAGGCGGCTGGTCGAGGGCGGCTATCAGGAGGCGCAGCAGATTCTCACCGACAAGCGCGCCGATCTGGAAACGCTGGCCAAGGGCCTGCTCGAATTCGAGACCTTGACCGGCGACGAGATCAAGGACCTGCTCTTGGGCAAGCGCCCGAGCCGCGAATCGGTGATCGAGCCGTCGACGCCGCGGACCTCAACGGTGCCGACCGCCGGCGCCGGCCGCAACCGGCCGCGTCCCGAGCCTGGGCCGATGGAGCCGCAGCCGCAGGCGTGAAATTCACGACGGGGGGCTTGATGCGGCCGATTGCGATCGCAAGCGTCGTGCTGGCCCTCGCAGCGGGTCCGGCGCCGGCGCAGACCGCGGGCCAGCCGCTGGTTACGGCCAAGCCGAAGGCCTCGTCGGCCAAACCGCCCAATCCCGCCAAGCCGCCCCGCGTGGTCAAGCCCGCGTCGACGCCGGAAGGGCGTTCCGCCGCGGCGCTGGCACTGTCCGCCGCGCCCGTGTTCGACGAGGGCACCTATCAGCGCCTCAAAGAGGCGCTGCTCAGTTATTCGGCCATTCAAGTGCGCGGCGGCTGGCCGAGTCTTACTGCCGACGCGCAGCTCGCGCCGGGAGGGAGCGGGCCAAGCGTCGCCTTGCTGCGTCGGCATCTCGCCATCACCGAAGACCTGGCCGCGGAACGGGAGGCCGGCGATACTTACGACGCCGCCGTCGTCGAAGCCGTCAAGCGCTTCCAGTTGCGGCACGGGCTCGAGCCGACCGGCAGTATCAACGCGCCGACGTTGCGCGCGCTCAATGTCCCGGTTGGGGCGCGCATCAAACAGCTCGAAGCTTCGCTGGAGCGTCTGCTCGGCATGGATTTCGTCTTCGCCGAGCGCTACGTCGTGGTCAATATTCCGGCGGCTTTTGTCGAGGCGGTCGCCCACGACAAGGTCGAGCGGCGCTATCGCGTCATCGTCGGCAAGGTCGACAAGCCGTCGCCGACGCTGACCGCCTACATCACCGCGATCAATCTCAATCCGACCTGGACGGTGCCGCTCTCCATCACCAAGAACGAGATCTTCGCCCGCATGCGCCGCGATCCCGGCTATCTGAGCCGCATGCACATGCGCGTGCTCGGCGCCCACGACGAAGATATCAGTCCGCAATCGATCAACTGGTCGTCGGATCGCTCGCCCAACTTCACCATCCGCCAGGATTCCGGCGCCTGGAATGCGCTCGGCAATCTCAAGATCGACATGCCGAATCCGTATTCGGTGTACATGCACGACACCACGACGCGCAATCTGTTCGCCAACGACTACCGCTTCGATTCGCACGGCTGCACGCGTGTCGACAATGTGCGCGATCTCGCCGGCTGGATTCTCGACGACGTACCCGGCTGGAATCGCGCCGCGATCGATGCCGGCATCGCCGCCGGCGTCCTCAAAGTGATCAATCTGCCGCGGCGAATGCCGGTGGCCTGGGTCTATCTCACTGGCTGGATGACCCGCGACGGCACCATCAACTTCCGCGACGACGTTTATAAGCACGACGAGGCGCTGGACCGCAGCGCGCTCGCCGACGCGGCGGCGGGCGGCTTCGTGGTTCCGGTACGGCGCGACGTCAAGCAAGTCTCCGATCTGGACAGCCGCTGATCCGGCTTCGCAACCAGCCGACAGGTCCGGTCCCGTGGAAAGTCGACCAGGAGTCCGCGATGCGCAAATCTTTTTGGTGCAAAACATTCTGGACTAAGTCTCTCTGCCTCATATTGCTGCTGTTCGCCGGCCTCGTCGTTACGCCGGTGTACGCGGCCGACGAGCCGGACCTGATCTTCAAGCGTTCGACGGTGTTCAAATTTCTCACGCCGAACGACAAGCTCGCCACCTACGGCATCGACGATCCCGAGGTCGAAGGCGTCGCCTGCCATTTCACCGTTCCCGAGCGCGGCGGCGTGAAGGGCTGGATCGGCGTCGCCGAGCAGGTGTCGGATATTTCGCTCGCTTGCCGGCAGATCGGCCCGATCCGCTTCAAGGCGAAATTCGCCCAAGGCGAGGACATGTTCCGCCAGCGCCGCTCGCTGTTCTTCAAGAAGATGCAGATCGTGCGCGGCTGCGATACCAAGCGCAACGTGCTGGTCTACATGGTCTATACCGACCGCCTCATCGAAGGCTCGCCGAAGAATTCGACCTCGTCGGTGCCGATCATGCCTTGGGGAGCCAACGACCAGATCCAGAAGTGCGAGGACTTCGTCGAGAAGTAGCGGGTGAAGCAATGCCGTTGCAAAATCGAGTAAGCCCTTTCGGCGATCTCCATGCGTCGTCGGCGCGTGGTTTGTTGATGGGCAACCGCGGCGGGCGATTTCACACCGATGCGAAGACGCTAACGGCGCGACGCTGGGCATCGCGGCAATGGATCTGCTGCGTCCTCGACTTCAAGGGCCGCCAGCGCGATGTCTGGGGCCGCTTCTACACCGAGCTATTCTTTCTTGACGAGCCGACCGCGCTGGCGGCCGGGCATCGGCCCTGCTTCGAGTGCCGCCGCAACGATGCGGAGGCTTTTGCCGAGACATGGCGAGAGGCGAGCAAGCGCGGCACGCGGCCTTCCGCGAAAGAGATGGACGAGGTGCTGCACAGCGAACGCCTCCAGGGTCGTGGCAAACGCCTGCACCGGCGCAAAATCGAGGAACTGCCTGACGGCGCATTCGTGGCGCTGGAGGAGGCGGCCTTCGCGGTCCGCAGCAGTGACCTGCTGCGCTGGACGCCGGGAGGCTACGAGGCCCGCCAGCCGCGGCCGCGCGGAATTGCTGTCGATGTGCTCACCCCGCCGGCGATCCTTGCGGTCCTGTCATCCGGCTACCAACCGCGCTGGCATCCGAGCGCGAATGATTAGCCCTTCATCGCCGCCTTCGCATTCGCGGCTCTCTATCACCCGCGCGATCGCTCCCACGCGGTGGCGACGATTGCCGCCATGATCGCCTGGCTGGCGACGATCACGGCAACGCAGCCGGTCCAGCCGGCGGCGTCCCAAACAAATCCGACCAGGAAGGCGCCGGCGCTGCCGCCGATATAAAAGCTCGAGGCGTAAAGCCCGGCGGCCGCCGAGCGTCCCTCCTTGGCGGTGGTGATGACGTAGCCGGTGGAAACCGCCTGGCACACCAGGCCGCAGGTGGCGCTCAGCGTCAGTCCGATGACGATGACCGGGACGGGCGGAGCCAGCAGCATGAGCGTGCCGGCGACCCACAGCGCGATGATGACGAGCACGAAGCGGCGGCGTCCGAACAACCCGATAGCGCGCCCGACCCACGGCACCACCAAACTGCCGCCGAGGTAGCTGGCAAAGAGCGCGCCCAACAGCGTCGGCGTGAAGAAGTAGGGCGGTGCGGCGAGGTGAAAGCTCACATAGGTGAAGGTGGCGATGAAATTGAACAGCACGCCGAAGCCGACGGCATAGATGGCAAGGAGCCGCGGGTTGCCGAGGTGCGCCAGCATTTGTCGCGCCGAGGCAAAAAAACCGTCCGAGCGGACGAAGCGGCGCTCGCGCGGCAGCGCGAGCGTGACGACAAGCCCTCCGGCCAGCGTGAGCAAGGCCACCGCGGCAAAAGACATGCGCCAGCCGAGCAGATCGGCAACCGCGCCGGTGACGAAGCGGCCGCAGAAACCGCCGACGCTTGATCCGGAAATAAACAGCCCGGCGACGCGCAGTACGTCCGCCGGCGGCCATTCGTCGCCGACATAGGCGACGGCGACAGTGAAGATCGGCGGCAACAACAGCCCCTGCACGAAGCGCCAGAACACCAGCTGCGGCACGCTCGTCGCCAAGGTCATGATCAGCGTCGGCACCACGATCGCGAACGCGGCGGCGGTGATCAGCCGCTTACGGCCGAGAACGTCGGCGAGCGCGCCGGTAAACGGCGCCGTGAGCGCGATCGCCGCCGTGCCGGCGGTCATCAGCGCGCTGATCGCGCCGGCATTGACGCCGAATTCGAGCGCCAGCTCGGGCAGCAGCGCCTGCGGCGAATAAAGATTGACGAATGCGGTGAAACCCGCCGTGGCGATGGCGAGCGCGCGAAAATCCAAGGCCATGCGGCATTATGGGCAAGCTGGCGCGCGAAAGCATCCCTGCGCGGCGAATGCGTCGCGCGCCCCGGTGCATAACGGCGATGCGATGGGCCAATTGCATAGCGACAATGTGCCGGATGCACCCTATGTCTTGGGCCGCAATCATGTCGCTCACTTGCCGAGTAGACTCGAACCCACGCTTGCAACCCGCCACTCATGGCTCCGCTTCTTCAACTCAAAGACATCGCGCTGACCTTCGGCGGCACGCCGCTCCTCTCGGGGGCGGAGTTGTCCGTCTCTCCCGGCGAGCGGGTGTCTCTCGTCGGGCGCAACGGATCGGGAAAATCGACATTGCTCAAAATCGCGGCCGGGCTGGTCGAACCGGACCGCGGTTCCATCTTCGTGCAGCCGGGAGCGCTGGTGCGCTACCTGCCGCAGGAGCCGGATTTCTCAGGCTTCACGTCAACGCTCGCCTATGTCGAGGCCGGGCTGCGGCCGGGCGACGACCCCCATTCCGCCCGGTATCTCCTTGAGAAACTCGTCCTCACCGGGCAGGAAGATCCGGCGCACCTCTCCGGGGGCGAGGCACGCCGCGCGGCGCTGGCGCGGGTCTTGGCGCCATCGCCGGATATCCTGCTGCTCGACGAACCGACCAATCATCTCGATCTGACGACCATCGAATGGCTAGAGCAGGAACTGGATTCCCGCCGCGCCGCCATGGTGATCATCAGCCACGACCGGCGCTTCCTTTCGACGTTGTCGCGGAGCACGGTCTGGCTCGACCGAGGACGGACGCGGCGCATCGAGCGTGGATTTGCCCATTTCGAGGAATGGCGCGATTCGGTGCTGGCGGAGGAGGAACGCGACCAGCACAAGCTCGACCGCAGAATCGTCGCCGAGGAGCACTGGCTGCGCTACGGCGTCACCGGCCGGCGCAAGCGCAACATGCGCCGGGTCGGACAATTGCAGGCGCTGAGGGAACGGCGTCGCAGCTATCGCGCCAGTGCCGGCAATGCCACCATCACCGCCGGTTCGGCGGGGCCATCCGGCGCCCTGGTGATCGAGGCGACCGGCATCGGCAAGAGCTATGGCGGCCGGCCGATCGTCAGCGATTTCTCGATCCGCATCCAGCGTGGCGACCGCATCGGCATCGTCGGGCCGAACGGGAGCGGCAAGACCACGCTGATCAATATGCTGACCGGCAGCCTGGCGCCGGACAAAGGCTCGGTACGAATGGGATCGACGCTTGTCGTCGCCACCCTCAATCAGCATCGCGACAGTCTCGATCCCGATGTCACGGTCGCCGCGGCGTTGACGGGCGGGCACGGCGACACCGTCATGGTCAACGGCGTTGCCAGGCATGTCGTCGGCTACATGAAGGACTTTCTGTTCGCGAGCGAACAGGCCGGCACGCCGCTCGGCAAATTGTCGGGCGGCGAACGCGGCCGCCTGATGCTGGCGCAGGCGCTCGCCAAGCCGTCGAACCTCTTGGTTCTCGATGAGCCGACCAACGATCTCGACATGGAAACGCTGGACGTGCTCGAGGAGGTGTTGGCCGAATATCCCGGGACGGTGCTGCTCATCAGCCACGATCGCGATTTCCTCGACCGTCTGGTGAGCGGGGTGATCGTGCCCGAGGGAAATGGCCGCTGGACCGAATATGCCGGCGGCTATAGCGACATGCTGGCGCAGCGCGGCGCCGATCTGACGCGCGAGCGGCCCAAGCAAGAGTCGCAGAAAGCGGTGAAGGAAGCCGCGCGCGACCTGGCCGCGCCGCCGCCCGCCAAACGGCGCTTGATGTTCAAGGAAAAGCACGCGCTCGAAACTTTGCCGAAGATCATCGCCGCGCTGCAAGCCGAGATGCAGGGCTTGCAGGCAAAGCTTGACGATCCGCAGTTCTATGCACGCGATCGCGCCGGCTTCGAGAAAGTCACTGCCGCACTCGGCGAAGTGCAGCAGAAAGTTGCCGCGGCCGAAGAGCGGTGGCTGCAGCTCGAAATTCTGCGTGAGGAACTCGCCGGCAGCTGACCAGCCGCTCACGCCGCGGACTTGCGCCGGTGAATGTCCTTTACGTCGGCGAAGGAAATGGCCCGATTATGCTCGGCGGTATATTCGAGGTTGAAGGCATTGCGCGCGAGAAAGACAAGATCGCCGTCAAAATCCTCGGCAATCGCCGAGTGGTAGCTCGCCACGAATTGATCGAGCATTTTGCGGTCGTCCGCCGCGATCCAGCGCGCGAACTGAAACTCAGGCGTGTCCCAACCGATTTCCAGCCCATATTCGGCGGCTAGCCTTGCTTGCAGCACGTCGAGCTGCAATTGGCCAACCACACCCACGAGGGCAGGGGACCCATCCGTCGGCCGGAAAACCTGTGCGACGCCTTCCTCGGCCAGTTGCTGCAGCGCCTGCTTCAGCTTCTTCGCGCGCATGGCATCGGTCAAACGAACCCGCCGCAGAATCTCCGGCGCAAAATTCGGCACGCCGGCAAAATTGAGCTCCTCGCCTTCGGTCAGGGTGTCGCCGATGCGGAGCGTGCCGTGGTTGGGAATCCCCACCACGTCGCCGGCATAGGCTTCCTCCGCGAGTGCGCGATTTTGGGCAAAGAAAAATTGCGGTGCGTGCAGGCTGATGGTTTTTCCGGATCGCACCTGCTTGACCTTCATGCCGCGTGCGAGCTTGCCGGAGCAAAGCCGCACGAAGGCGATCCGGTCGCGATGGTTCGGGTCCATGTTCGCCTGGATCTTGAAAACAAAAGCCGACAGGCCGGGTTCGGTGGCCGCCACGATCCGCTTGTCGGCCGCTTGCGCCCGGGGCGGCGGCGCCATCGCGGCGAGCGCATCGAGCAGATCGCTGACGCCGAAATTCTTGAGCGCGCTGCCGAAGAAGATCGGCGTCAAGTGGCCTTCGGCGAAAGCCCGCGGCTCGAAGCGCTTGCAGGCGTGACGCACCAAGTCGAGTTCGCCGGCAAGGGTCGCCGCGTCGAGGTTGGGATTCAAAACGGTGACGTCGGCGATGCTCATTTCCCGCAGCCTGCCAGCGCTGCCGGCATCGCCGTCGAGCAGGCGCACGCCGCCGGTCGCCACATCGATCGTGCCGACGAAATCGCGCCCGCGTCCGGCCGGCCAGGTCATCGGCGCGGCGTCGAGCGCCAGCGTCTTTTCGATCTCGTCGACGAGGTCGAACGGGTCGCGGCTCTCGCGGTCCATCTTGTTGATGAAGGTAATGATCGGGATGTCGCGCAGCCGGCAGACCTCGAACAGCTTGCGCGTTCGCGGCTCGATGCCCTTGGCGGCGTCGATCACCATCACCGCCGAATCGACCGCCGTGAGCGTCCGATAGGTGTCTTCGGAGAAGTCCTCGTGGCCGGGCGTATCGAGCAGGTTGAACACGCGCCCGTCATACTCGAAGGTCATCACCGAGGTGACGACGGAAATCCCGCGCTCGCGCTCGACCGCCATCCAGTCCGACCGGGTCGAGCGCCGGTCGCGCTTGGCCTTGACCTGCCCGGCAAGCTGGATGGCGCCGCCGAACAGCAGGAGCTTCTCGGTCAACGTGGTTTTGCCGGCGTCCGGGTGAGAAATGATCGCGAAGGTGCGTCGCCGTTCAACCTCCGCCGCGAACGGCGACTGAGTGGGCGCGACTTCGGCGGCGCGAATGGGCTTGTTCATGGCGGACTGGATGTGGCAGTTCCAGCCATCGCTATCAAGGCCGGTGACTTCGGCGAGAGCATTGGTGGTCGAGCGGCCTCCGGCGATGTCGAAGAGGGGCGAGTGGAAATGATGCCTCGGGATAGCGCCTGCCGTTCGTGCCTGATGACGCTCTTATGTCTTGTCCTGGCGGGGCTGTTCGCGCCGCCGGCATTCGCATGGGAGTATTGGGGCGGCGACCCCGGCGGCACGCGTTTCTCGACGATTCCGCAGATCACTCCCGGCAATGTCGGCCAACTCGTGCGCGCTTGGGAGTTTCGCACCGGCGACCTCATGCGGCGCGACGCCAAGGTCATGGCGCGAACGAAGTTCGAGGCGACGCCGCTGTTCGTCGAGGACAGCCTGGTCCTGTGCACGCCGTTCAATGAGGTGATCGCGCTCGACCCGGGAACCGGCACCCAGAAGTGGCGCTTCGATTCCAAAGTCAGCCTCACCCAGCGACCCGCCAATCGCTACGACTGCCGCGGCGTGGCCTATTGGGTGGACCGGCAGGCGCCTGTGCAGGCGGCCTGCCGCGCGCGCGTTTTCATGGGCACCAACGACATGCGCGTCATCGCGCTCGATGCCGGGACGGGGAGACCCTGCTCGGACTTCGGCGAGGGTGGCGAGGTCAAGCTCGACGTCGGTATGCCACTCGAATGGCCGGGCGAGATGCAGATCACTTCGCCACCCGTTGTTGCGCGCGATGTGGTCGTGGTCGGCTCCTCGATTGCTGACAATCGGCGCACCGCCGCACCGCACGGCATCGTGCGGGCCTTTGATGCGCGCACCGGCGCCCTGCGCTGGACGTGGGATCCGCTCATCCATGACGGCATTGAGGCCGGCGCGGCCAACGTCTGGGCGCCGATGTCGGTCGACGAGAATTTGGGGCTGGTGTTCCTGCCGACGTCCTCGCCGAGTCCCGATTTTTGGGGTGGCAACAGGCCGGGCAACAACCAGCATGCCGACTCGGTCGTCGCGCTGCGGGCCGAGACCGGCGAAATGGTCTGGGCCTTTCAGACCGTGCATCACGACGTGTGGGACTACGACCTGCCGGCCCAGCCGACGCTGGCCCGCATCGATACCGGCGCCGGACAACGCGACGTCGTCATCCAGGCGACTAAACAGGGTTTTCTGTTTGTGCTCGACGAGGCGACGGGCCAGCCGATCTGGCCGGTCGAGGAGCGCCCGGTGCCGCAGGGCGGCGCCGAAGGCGAGCGGCTCTCGCCGACGCAGCCGTTCCCCACCCACACGCCGACGCTGGTGCCGCAGCGCATTTCCGCCGACGATGTTTTTGGCCTGATCAGTCGCGCCGCTTGTCATGACAAATTGGCGCGCGCTCGCAACGAAGGGCTCTACACGCCGCCATCGACCCAGGGCACCGTGATCTTTCCCTCCACCGGCGGCGGCGTGAACTGGGGCGGTGTGGCCTTCGATCCCATCAAGCAGATTCTTTATGCCAACACCTTGCGGTTTGTGCACATCGTCACGTTGATCCCGGCGGCCGAGGCGCGCGGCTTCATGCCCGCGCCTGGAGAGGATTTCGGACCGCAGCGCGGCGCTGCCTTCGCCATGACGCGCGTGATTGCGCGCTCGCCGCTCGGCACCCTGTGCAATCCGCCGCCCTTTGGCGCTCTGGTCGCGGTCGATCTCAAAGCCGGCAAGATGCTGTGGCAGTCGACCGTGGGTACGACGGAGGACCTTGCTCCTTTGGGCCTGCCGTTTCCGTGGGGCACACCGGTCGCTAGCGGCGTAGTGGTCACGGAGGGGGGCCTGGTCTTTAGCGGCGCCCTCGATGCGTATCTGCGCGCCTTTGATGCCAAGACCGGCGCCGAGCTGTGGCAAGGCCGGTTGCCCGTGCCCGGCGTCGCCAATCCGATGACCTATGTATGGCAGGGCGAGCAATACGTGGTCATTGCCGCCGGCGGTCATTCCGAGGCCGGCACGTCGATCGGCGACAGCGTCGTCGCCTTTCGTCTGGCACGAACGAATGAGGCGCCTTCGCTGTGGTCGCGCACGATCGACCGGCCCGGCGGCCGCCTCTATGCGAGCATCATTCTGATTGCCGTCACACTCTCGCTGGCAGCGGCGCTAGCGGTCGCGCTGCGGCGGCGCTGGCGGCAAGCGAGCGCGGGTTGAAATCTAAGGCGTCGGCATCGCCGGCGTGGTGATCTCATCCTTGTCGCGCACGGTGCGAAGTTCGTACCAGAGCGCGTTGAGGATGCCGACCGTGGCCGCGAGCCCGAGGCCGAGGATCCAGGAAAAGTACCACATCGTTCGGTCTCCGCTGCGCTATTAGCTGTGCATGATCTTGTCGGAAAACCGGTTCCCACTTTTCCGGATCATGCACTAGTAAGCCGTCGAGCCGGCGTTCTCGATGGTTGCCTCGCTGACCTTGCCCCATAGCACCCGATAGACCCAGGCGGTGTAGGCGAGCACGATCGGCAGCAACACAACGGTCGCCAGCAACATGTTGCGCAGCGTTGCTCGGCTCGACGACGCGTCGAACACCGTAAGCGCATCGCCGGGATGGGTGCTCGACGGCAAAATGACCGGGAACATGGCCAGGCCGACGGTGGCAATGATGCAGGCGACGCCGAGCATGGAAATCAGGAATGTTAACCCGGCATGCCGTGTACGGAAACCGATGGCTGCCAACAGCGGCGCGGCAATGCCGAGTGCGGGCACCGCGGACAGCCACGGCGTGTGGCGGAAGTTTTGCAGCCACGCTTGCCCGTTGACGACCACCGTTTTGCCGAGCGGATTGGACGGGCCATCCCACACGATCGGGCTCGTGACCTCGTAGCCGCCGAACAGGCCAAGCCAGATCAGCACGCCGCCGCCGGCAAAGAGGATCGCGGCGACCAGCGCCGCCTTCGCGCCGATGGCCGCCGCGCGATCGGCCACCGGACCTGCCGCCTTCAAGGTGAGCCAAGCCGCTCCGTGCATCACCAGCATGGCGAGGGAAACCAGCCCACAATAAAGCGCCAGCGGATTGAGCAGCCCGAACAGCGTGCCTTCGTAGATCGGACGCAGATCATCGGTGAAATGGAACGGCACGCCCTGCAAGGTGTTGCCGACCGCCACGCCGAAGATCAGCGCCGGCACGGCGCCGCCAACGAACAGCGCCCAGTCCCAGTTCCGGCGCCACGTCTTGCTCTCGCGCTTGGACCGATACTTGAACCCGACCGGCCGCAGGATGAGCGCGAACAACACCAAGAACATCGCCAGATAGAAGCCGGAGAAGCTCAGCGCATAGAGCGCCGGCCAGGCGGCGAAGATCGCGCCGCCGCCGAGAATGAACCACACCTGATTGCCTTCCCAGACCGGGCCGACGGTGTTGATCGTGACGCGCCGTTCCGTGTCCGTTTTGGCGACGAACGGCAGCAGCGTGCCGACGCCCATGTCAAAGCCGTCAGTGGCGGCGAATCCGATCAGCAGGACGCCGAGCAGCACCCACCAGATCAGGCGCAACGTGGCGTAGGCGAAAAGTGTCTCGATCATGACTTTATTCCCTTGCCTCTGCGCTCAACGGGTCATTCGGCGGGCGCCGTCGCGCCGGGGCTACTCGCGATCTTGGCGAGAACCCCGAAGCCGCCGGCGCCGGCAATGAACGCGTCGGGTCCCTTTTGGATCGCCTGCAGCATCAACCTGACTTCGATGACGGCGAGAACGGCGTAAATCAAGGTGAAGCCAACGATGGTGATCGTCAGGTCGAAGACACTGAGCTCGGATGTCGCCAGGAAGGTCGGCAGCACGCCGTCGATGATCCAGGGCTGGCGGCCGAATTCGGCAACGAACCAGCCCAGTTCCGCGGCTAGCCATGGCAATGGCAAGGCGACTAATGCCATCCGAAACAGCCAGCGCGGCGCTTCCGCCTCACGCATCGTGTACCAGAGCGAGATCAGGAATACGGCGAGCAGGATGAAGCCGAACAGCACCATAAAGCGGAAAGTAAAGAACAACGACGGCACGCTGGGCACGGTCGACCACGCCGCGTCCTGAATCTGCTGCGGCGTCGCCTGCAGCGGATCGTCGACATACTGCTTCAACAATAGCGCATAGCCCAGATCTTTGCCGGCGTCCTCGAAGGCGGAACGCGCGGCAGTGTCGGCATGATCGGTCTTCAGCTTCTGCAGCGCGGCGTAGGCGGTCAGGCCGTTTTGAATATGAGCTTTCGACGACTGCACCAGATCAAGAATTCCCGGGATCTGCTCGTCGATCGACCGTGTGCCGATGAGGCCTATCACCCATGGAATGTGGACGGCGTAATTCGTGGCGTGCGCCTGCATGTCCGGCAGGCCGAACGCGGTGAAGGACGCCGGCGCCGGTTCCGTCTGCCACATTGCCTCGATGGCGGCGAGTTTCATTTTCTGGTTGTCGGTGATGGTGTATCCGCTTTCGTCGCCCAGCACGATGACTGAAAGAGCGGCGGCGACGCCAAAGGCCGAGGCGATCACAAACGATCGCTTGGCGAGATCAATGTGCCGGCCACGGAGGATATAGAACGCGGAAACGCCGAGCACGAAGGCGGCGCCGCAGACATAGCCCGCCGATACCGTGTGCACGAACTTCGCTTGCGCGGTCGGGTTCAACAGCACGGCCGCGAAGTCCGACACTTCCATGCGCATGGTGTCGGGATTGAAGACCGCGCCGACCGGATGCTGCATCCAGCCGTTGGCGATGAGAATCCACAGCGCCGACAGATTGGTGCCGAGCGCCATCAGCCAGGTCACGGCGAGGTGCGCCCGCGGCGACATCTTGCTCCAGCCGAAGAAAAAGATGCCGACGAAGGTCGCTTCCAGGAAGAAGGCCATCAATCCTTCGATGGCGAGCGGCGCGCCGAACACGTCGCCGACATAATGGGAATAATAGGCCCAGTTCATGCCGAACTCGAATTCCATGGTGATGCCGGTGGCGACACCAAGGACGAAATTGATGCCGAACAATAGGCCCCAGAATTTGGTCATGTCACGCCAAATGGTCCGCCCCGTCATCACGTAGACGGTCTCCATCATCGCCAGGAGTATGGAAAGCCCCAGCGTCAGCGGCACGAACAGGAAGTGGTACATCGCCGTCAGCGCGAACTGCAGCCGCGAAAGCTCCACGAGCAACGGATTGGTCATAAGGAGCTCCTTTCCCCAGGCTCGGTCGAGTAGATCACCCCGGATCGATACTTCCTTGATCGAGATCAAACGGCGGCCGCCGCGGCCGATGCATGAAGGTCACATGCGTGTGTCGACGGATGCGAAGCGGTCGCGGCGCCGGGAAAATGGGGATTCCGCTGCGCTCGGTCTTGCGCGCGATCTCGCCAGCCCTAGCCTGCGCGCAACGCTGGCATGGCAAATCGTGCGGGCGCTGTTTCGTCTCAGTTTCGCGGCATTGATGGCGATCTTCGCCGGGCACATGATCGAGGCCGGAACTTTCGCCGTAACGGCGCTGGCGGGCGCGATTGTCAGCCTCGCTTCGGCGAGTTGCGCCGGTTGCCTCGGCGATCTGCGGGCCGCCCGCGCCGAACGGGATGTTGTCGGCGCCTTGCGGACCGTGTTGCGGGGCGCGCTCGCCCAAATGTCGCCGGCGCGTGTTCGTTCGCGGCAGGCCGGGGCGCTCATCGCCGGGTTACAGCGCTATCCCGAAGCGCTGGCGAGCCTGGTAACCGGATACGCCGTCGCGAGGTCCATGCTGGGGATCGGCCCGCTGCTCGCCGCTGCAGCGGTTGCCTTCGTATCATGGCAGGCGGCGCTGACGCTCCTCCTCGCCGTTCCGATCATGATCGTGTTCCTTGCTCTGCTTGGTGCGGCGGCGGGCAGCAAGGCCGCGGCGCAGGAACGAGCCTTCGGTCGATTGGCAGCGCAGTTTTCCGATCGCATCCGCACGCTGCCGACCATCCTGGCTAATCATGCGCTCGGTCGCGAGCACGGCAAGATCGAGCGGCGGATGACGGCCTATGCCGACAGCACAATGAGCGTACTGAATGTGGTCTTCCTCAACGCGGGCGTTATCGATTTCTTCTCGGCGCTGGCGATCGCCGTGCTCGCCGTATTCCTCGGCCTCGGGCATCTCGGGCTTCTGCATGCGCCGGGATTTACCGGGCTCGCCCTATGGCAGAGTTTGTTCATTCTGATCATTGCGGCTGATTTTTTCGTGCCGTTCCGCCGTTATGCCGAACAGTATCACGCCAAGGCCGAGGGTGAGGCGGCGGCCAACGAGCTGCAATGGTATTTCGACGAAACCGATTCGGCGTCGATCTATGATGGACCGAGCAAGCCGAAGCCCTTCAGCTTCGCCGGCATTGACACGTTCGACGTGGCGGAGCTTCCGGCAACCGGCTTGATCGTGATCTCCGGCCCGAGCGGCGCGGGAAAGTCGACCTTGCTGCGCATGTTGGCAGGGATCGAAGCCCCTTCATGCGCAGTCACGGCTCTGCCGCAGGTCATGAGGGCCGGCTGCGCCTGGATATCCACCGACACTTACGTTCCTTCGGGAACGCTGGCGAATGCGGTCGCCTGGAACAGCGGCGGCGTCGATCGCGCTGCGCTCCACCACGCGGCCGAAGGCGTCGGACTTTTTGATGAAGCGTTGCTGCCGGGCGGACTTGATGCCGGCATTGACGACAATGGTAGCAACTTGTCGGGCGGACAGCGCCTGCGCATCGGGATAGCCCGCAGCTTGATTTCCGGCGGCATGGTTTTCGCGGATGAGCCGACGGCGAAGCTTGACCCGACGACGGCGAAGTTGGTTCGGCAAGTCCTGGTCGAAATGGCCGAGCGGCGTCTGGTCATTGTCGCAACCCATGACGAACGGCTGATTGAAGCGGCCGACCAGCATCACCGTCTGCAGCTGCGCCAACAGCGTGAGAAGGCAATTGCCGCATGAATGTTATTGCACCGGTTAAATTGATCGCGACGGTGCCGGTCGGAAAATCCGCGCGGCAAGACCCCACGGCCCTGTGGCGCTTGGCCCTTTTGTTGGCCGTAGCGGCGGTGGCGTCCGGCATCCTGCTCACGGGTGTCTCTGTCTGGTTCCTGGGCGCGGTGGCGCTCGCCGGCTTGGGACCGGCGGCGGCGGCGCTGGCATTCAACTTCCACACCCCCGCCGCCTTTGTGCGCCTCTTCGCGCTCACCAAGACCGCCTGCAAATACGGCGAGCGTGTCTTCGGACATCGGGCCGCGCTGCTCGATCAGGTGCGACGGCGCTCAGCTCTGTTCGCGGCCATGGCGCATGCGCCAAGCACCCGCGCCGTCGGCTGGCAGCTTGGCAATCAAGATCGTCTCTCCGATTACATGGAAGACGTCGAAGACGTCGATTACGCGCGCTTGCGCGTAGCGATGCCGGCGCTGGCGCTTATGGCCGGAACGACAGTGATGGCTGGAGCGACCGCGTGGCTGGCTGCGGCGGCGCTCGTTCCGATCGCGGCGTTTTCGATCATCGTGGTCGTGATGCTGTACCGTGCGATGCAAGTCGTCTCCGGGCAGCGGGCGGCGGTGCGATTCTCGCAGCGAGGAACGGGCCGCTTGCTTGGCGCGGCGCTTGCTGCGGTCGTTCCGCTCAAGGCCGAGCAGGCCTTCGCCAAGGTCTTGGCGTCGGCATTTGCGGGTTTCAGCGCCGCAGCCGGTCAGCAGGCGGCACAGCGCCGCGCGCTTGCCCTGCTCGATATGGTCGCCGGCCTTGCCGGTCCCGTGGCGGCGCTGAGCGTTTTGGTCGCGGCATGGCATGCCGGCAGCCGCGGCAGCGATCTTCTCGTTCCGGCCTTTCTCGCCTTCGGCTGGCTTACGCTCGGTGAGACAGTATTGGGCCTCTCGCGCATCGTGCTCGGGCGGGTCCGCGAACTCGCCGCCAGCGAGGGACTGCGACGCTGGACCGCGGCCCCCGGCGCGGACGGCGTGACGCTTGCCTTTGCCGCGCTACAGAGACTGGTGCTGACAAACGTTCCCCGGCAGGCCCCCAACGGCCGCGGGCTCGGTGAACCGGTGAGTCTTACGCTCGAAGCCGGTCGCCCGACCATGCTTGTCGGCTCAAGCGGCACCGGCAAAACGACCTTGCTCAAGCAAATTGCCGGCTGGATCGGCGCCGATGATGTTGGCCGTTACACCGGCGATGGTGTTGTGTTGCTGGCGGCGCGCCGCCGCGCGATGTCACATCTGTGTCTGCATGACGCCGCGATTCTTTCCGATACGATCCGCGAGAACCTGTTCGCGCCCAATGCCGCCGATTCGGAATGCTGGGAGGCGCTTGCGGCTGTCGAACTCGACGGCCGCATCGAGGTAGCGGGCAGCCTCGACGCCTGGATCGAGCAGGACATGCTGTCGCTCGGCGAGGCGCAGCGGCTTAATCTCGCCCGTGCGCTCCTCAGCGAGGCGCCGCTGGTCCTTCTTGACGAGCCCGTCGAGCACCTCGATCCTGAGCAGGGCTCGCGAATCCTGAACCGGGTTTTGCGGCAGTTGGCCGGCCGCATCGTCATCTATTCGAGCCACGACGCGCAAGCGGCGCCCAACACGCTTCAGCTGACTTAGGTGCCGATCAGCCGAACGGCTTGATGCTTTCGGCGACGGAATCGGCGATGTGCTCCTTGGAGACGATGCCGATGATCTCCGACGGGCGTCCGCGGCCACCGTCCTTGACCACGACCGCCGGCGCTAGCGACGATGCGAAGGCGCGTCCGCGCGGGCCGCGGTCAGTCGCGCGGCCAACCCTTTGCAGCCAGCCCGATCAGCTCGGGGCGATATTCGAAATGCATCGTGTCGAAATGGAACCACTTTCCGCCCCAAATAAATCCGTGGCGTTCGAAGACATCCACGATCTCAAGAGGGATGCGGTTGGTCCAGGTGAATTGTCCGGATTTTTTCAGTGTCCATAGCCAGTAGTCGCTGAATTGAACATTGATGTCGATGGCGGCACCATAGCTGTGCACCGAAAGTCAATTGGTCTCGGCGATCGCCCGGCACTTATAAATGCCTGCCGGAGGCACCAGATATTTCATCATAGAATTTGGCAATGTTTCGAGCTCCCGTGAAACTTCGGTCAGCTTATCAGCGACGCCGTTCACGTCGGTTGCCATCAATGTGACGCCGCCGTAGTGAGGTATCCAGGCTACGGGCTTTAGGTGCGCCGTCACGGCGCCCGTACGGCAGTCGCCGTACATTTTCGTGAAAAATGCTTCATTTCGAATGCGTCCCGGGTCTTCGTCGGCCGCCGGAACCTTGAACTTCGTTCCCAACGGATAGGGAGTTACGAACTGGTCCAGAATGGTCGGGGCGTTCAAAAGCTCCTCAAAGGTTCGCTGCTTCTTGTCGCCAACAGGCATGACGGTTCCGTCTTTCCAGGTCACGGAATTGTCGTCGTGGCTCGCGAGGTGATCGGGGTACGCTTCGACTAGGGCGTCCAGAGCCGGATCGGCAAAGGCGGCGGATGCCGTGAACGCGAAGCACAATAAGGAGATTACTTTGAGCGTGTACATTGTGGCGCCTCCCGATGGTCGCCGATTCGATCGATCGATTAGCTAGGCAGCGACAAAGCCGCCGCGACAAATTCAATCCTTTAATTCCCGCTTTAGTTGTGCGAGACTGTTGGCGCGTTGTCGAGCCGGCGTTCGTAAACGCGAGCGTAGCTGGCCGGTGACAGACCTCCGTTGACCGGCCGCGCGGAGAGAGATCGCCAGGGGACATCATGATGGCGACACGGAGGCGCAGCGTGTCGTCCGGCCGCTTTACTGATCAGTCAGTTATTTAGGCTACTTTCGCTTGAGTTTTTCTGCGATTCGTTTCATGATGCGGTGTGAAGCGAGATGGGCGGCAGCTGGATCATAAGACGCTGGAGGAGATCCGGCGGATGT
>JBEKIC010000038.1:0-39457 GCA_050011955.1 Xanthobacteraceae bacterium | reverse complement strand
TCCATCATACGCTCCCTCCGATCTGGAAAAGCCCCAGCCATGTGGGTCACGGCTGGCGTTCCAGCGCGCGCACAAATTCGTGCGCTTGAAGTGGGGCAAAAGCACCTAATTTTGAGCCGAGCGCTTTCCCAAATCTGTATAAAATGGCTCACTCGAAACGACGGTGGATAAGTGGACTAACTTCGCCTTGGGCTTTGCCGCGTTTACGGGAGCCCACCAACATCATCGCTGCCGTCACAAAATATCTGCTCTTTCTAGCGAGCACTTTGCAGACATTTCGCTGCGTCGCACTTAATGACGCGGCGGGCCAATTGCAGAAATGGCCGGCGTAGGCCAATCGCTTCACATCAAGGCGTCGGTGATTAATCCGATTCACATTTGGATGCTAACGTATCGCCGCTTTGCGGATGCTGCCTTCCAATTGCCGCATTGATTGCTCAAACGGCGGTTGGTCAGGACGGGCATCTTTACCGTCTTCGGCTGGCGCGCACTTGAACCCGAGTGGATGGTTACCCAAGTAGTGGCAGGGTTACCCGAATGGTTAAAATCGATGCGATCGGGTTCGGGATTTCTAGGAACCGTGCTGGCGATGCGAACGCCCGCAACGTGCAATAACGGGTAGGGGTTCGACCCCACCGATCGCGAGTTCGCTGAATTTGATCTCGACATCATCGGCGGCCAACCGTGGCCGCATCGACACTGAGGATTTGTTCAACGTCATGCCGTTCCGCGAATCACTGATAGTCCCCGTTCATTGCATGACTCGTTGCACGGCGCGATGACCCTCATCCTCACGCTTGCATCCCGCAATCTGTTTCATGACCGGGTTCGATTGATCGCCACGGTCGTTGGGGTCGTCTTCTCGATCGTGCTCGTCACCGTTCAGCTCGGAGTCTTCCTGAGCTTCGAGCGCATGGTCACGACAATGATCGACCACGCGCAGGCCGATTTCTGGATCGTACCCGCCGAAACCAAGAGCTTTGAGGGGTCCTCGCTGCTGGCCGGGCGCGAGCGTCTCCAGGCCTTGTCCGTCGACGGGGTCACGCAGGCGATTCCAGTCGTTGTCGGTTATGCATCCTGGCGAAAACCGAATGGAGGTGCATCGACCCCGGTTCTCGTCGTCGGCGCGCCCACGACGTCCGCCGGTTTGCAGCCATGGAACGTGGTCGAAGGGAGTGTGGACGATCTGTCGATGCCCGACGGCGTTGCCATCGACCGCTCGTATTTCGAGCAACTCGGAATTGCGCAAATTCAAGGGCGCGCCGAAATCAACAATCAAAAGGCGCGGGTCGTCGCGGTCACCAACGGTATCCGCTCATTCACGACGACGCCGCACGTATTCGCGTCGCTTGAGCGCGCGCGAACCTATCTGGGCGTGCCGCCCAACCGAGCCAATTATTACATCGTGCGCATCTCACCGAACGCAAATGCCGCAGTCGTTCGCAGCCAGCTTGCCGCCAGCCTGCCCGACGCGGAGGTGTTGACGTCCGAAGAGTTTCGTCACCGCACGCGCGTGTTCTGGCTGTTCGACACCGGCGCCGGAGCCGCTCTGCTGGGCAGCGCCATACTCGGTATCATCGTCGGCACGATCATCGTCGCGCAGACGCTCTATTCGAGCACCAAGGACCATCTCAAGGAATTTGCAACGCTGCGCGCCATCGGCTCGTCGCGCATGTACATCCTCAAGGTCATTCTCGCGCAGGCGCTCATCAGCGCCGTCGTCGGTTTCTCCATTGCAGCGTCTATCGATCTGGCTCTGGTGAAGATGACCGCCGATGCAGCCTTGCCCATTGTCATGACCCCCGAGCTGACCGTCGGCCTGTTCGGGCTCACGGTCATGATGTGCGCGATCGCCGCTGTTTCGGCCATCAGGGTCGTGACGCGCATCGATCCCGTCCTGGTATTCGCGCAATGACAAAAACCATGATCGAGGCAACCGACATTGCGATGGCTCTCGGCGAGGGGCCCGGGCGCGTCGACGCGCTCAAAGGTATCAATCTGTCGCTCACTAGCGGCGAATTGACCCTGCTGATGGGTCCATCCGGCAGCGGCAAGACCACGCTTCTCTCGGTGTTGGGATGCATGTTGTCGCCGACGGGCGGGACGGTGCAAATTTGCGGCCGCTCGACGACCGGGCTCGACTCGGAACAACTGGCTGAACTTCGGCGGGACAATGTCGGGTTCGTATTTCAATCCTATCATCTGTTCCCGACTTTGACCGCTGCGGAAAATGTCCGTTTGGCGCTCGATGTGCGCGGCGAGCACTCGGCGCTGGCGCGGGTCAAGGCGGAAAAAGCCCTTGCGACGGTTGGATTGTCCCATAAGGCGAACGCGTTTCCGCGCGCGCTTAGCGGCGGTGAACAGCAACGCGTGGCTGTTGCCCGCGCGATCGTAGGAGATGCGTCCGTCATCCTCGCAGACGAGCCGACGGCGGCGCTGGACAGCGAGAATGGCCAGGCCGTCATGACGGTGCTGGCGGAGATCGCCAAGGATCCGGCGCGGGCGATGTTCATCGTTACGCACGATCCACGCATCATGCCGTTCGCAGACCGGATTCTTCGCATCGAAGACGGCCGGATCGTCGGCGATCAACGGCGCGGCGCAAACCTCAGCGCCGTCCGCACTCTGAAATATGCGAGCTGATTGGGGGAGTAATATGCGCACTCGAAACCAGAAACTATCGCTGCTGGCGCTCCTTGTGTTGGGCGTTGCTTCGGCGGCACCGGAATCCGCGCCAAAATTTCGCGCCGAAGAACTGCACTCGGTGCTGTCCGGTTCGGCGGCCCAAGGTGCGCCGGCGCAGGGCTCACAGGCACAAGCCTTACCGGCACAAGGCGCCTGGGATGCGGTGACGCTTGGACGCGTCGAGCCGCGCTCGGGCGAGATCAAGATCGCGGCGCCCTTGCCGGGGGGACGGATTGCCGACGTGCTGGTCAAATCCAACGAAGACGTGTTTGCCGGTGAATTGCTGGTTCGCCTCGATGACGAGGAAGCATTGGCGCGCGTGGCCGAAGCCGATGCCCAGGTCGCCCTGCATAAGCGCGCCCGCAACGATCAGTCCGCGCCGGCGGCGTCGGCGGATCGGCGAAAGGCCGAGGATGCGGCCGCCGATTCCGAGCGTAGTCTGGCCGACGCGCGATCCGCGCTGGACAAAACGACCGCCGACTGGCGGGCTGGCAGCACGTCGAAGGCCGATCTCGACGCGGCGCGCTCGGCTTTGTCGCGTGCGCAAGATCGTGTGCGCGAACGGCAGGCCGCGCTCGCCAAGCTCAAGGCTTCGGCCGACACGCCATTGCCAACCCGCCTGGAAGGCGAACTCAATGTTGCCCAGGCCGAATGGCGCGTGGCGGAAGCGGCGCTGGAAAAGACGCAAATCCGCGCGCCGGCCGACGGTGTCGTCTTGCGGGTCAACGCCAGGACGGGCGAATTGGCGGTGCCGTCATTGGAGCCGCCGCTGCTGGTCATTGGCGATGTGTCGGCCTTGCGGGTGCGCGCCGAAGTGAACGAGCAGGATATTGGAAGAATCCGGGTCGGCCAGAGTGTGCTGGTTCGCGCCGCGGCGTTTCATGGCCGTGAGTTCGACGGCAAGGTTTCGTCCGTCGCCCGCGTCGTCGGCCCGAGCCGGATCAATTCGGGCGATCCGCGCAAGTTCAACGATGTCGATGTGTTGGAGGTCGTTGTCGATTTGCCGGATCCCGGACCGCTCGTCGTCGGCCAGCAGGTCGACGTCTATTTCAAATCGGATCAAGCAGAAACCCAATAGCAAATCCCTTTACAGCTTTTGTGTTACGTTTGGTCGATCTGACCATCAACATACAACCGCCAAGGCCCTCGGCTTCATTCGCGATCGGGTGGAGCCGGCAACAGGTCCAGCAATGTCCGCTGTGCCGCGAAAGCGGAGGCAAAATGGAGTAGCGGCATCTGCCGCACGGACCTGATTCGACGGCCTAGCTCTGCTGCGTCTGACAGACCCGTCGAACAATATGTTCGAATATCACCGCATCGCGGCGGCGATGTTGCCGCCGTCGACGGTGGTGACGTCGGCGGTGGTTTTCAGCTCAAGCGCCTGGTGCAAAAACGCCTGCGCCACGTCGGCGGCCGTGACTTCGCGGCCGAGCAGATTGCCGCCCATATAATCCTTCTCGCTGAGGCCCCGCGCCTTGGCGCGCGCCGCGATCATGTCCGCCGTCAGCAAGCCGGAACGGATGCGGTCGGCATTGACCGCATTGGCGCGAATGCCGTCGGCGCCATAATCGAGGGCGTATTGGCGCATCAGCGCCAGCAGCGCCGCCTTCGGGATGCCGTAGGGGCCGAAATTGGGACCCGGATTGACCGCCTGTTTGGAGATGTTGAACAGGAGGCAGCCGCCGGTGCCCTGCGCCAGCATGATCTTCACCGCGGCCTGCGCCACCCGCTGATGGCCATAAAAATTCAATTCAAAACTCTTGCGCAAAATCTCTTCGTCGACCTCGCCGATGCGGCCCTGCCAGGCCGCGCCGGCATTCGAAACCACGATATCGACGCCGCCGAAATTTTCGGCCACTGCATCGAACGCTACGCGCACCGATGCTGCATCCGTGACGTCGCACGGGATAGGCAGCGCGGTCGGGCCGATCGCCTTGGCTTGCTCCGTGGCGGCGGCAAGATTGACATCAAGCAGGGCGACTTCCGCACCCGCCGCGGCGAACGTTTTGGCCGTAGCGGCGCCGATGGCGCCGGCGGCGCCGGTGACGGCGACGATCTGTCCGGCAAGCGGCGGCTCACTTCGCGCGCCGAGTTTTTTCTGTTCGAACGGCCAATACTCGCAATCGAACATGTCGGCCTCGGAGATCGACTCGAAGCGGCCGATGTGTTCGGCAGTGCTGACGACAGTCATCCATTCCTTGGCGATATCGGCGGCTATTACAGCATCTCGCTTGCTCGAACCAAGGCCGAAGAAACCCAGTCCCGGCACCAGGACGACGCGGGGCAGGGGATCGAACTCCTGCTTGATGCGGCCGGCGCGTTTGTTGTGGCGCGCGAAGTAATTTCGATAGTGCGCGGTGAACAGGTCCGCCGCTTTGTGGGACATGCGCTTGAAGTCATCGAGCTTGCCAACCTCAGGAGGCGGCAACACGAGCGGCCAGTTCTTGGTGCGGATGGTGTGGTCAGGCGTCACCACGCCGGCCCGACTGACACGGTCCAGATCGATAGAATCGAAAAAATCGAGCACGCCGTTGCTGGTGCGAAATTCAAGAACCAATCGGCGCCAAGCGCCTTCGGTCTTTTCGTCCCGCAAGCTGCAAGCGCCGCGCACGATGGGCGCGACGGTTGCGAGGGGTGCAATCTCGCGCCAAAGTCTCGCGAACACGAAGGTCTTGCTGTTGCGCTCCACAAAATCCTCAGCAAGCGAGACCATCTCGACCATGCGCTCATAGGCTTCGCGCGCGCTGTCGCCGAAGGTGACGATGCCGTGCTTGCTGAGAATGAGGCCTTCGCTGGCGGGTGCCCGCTCAAAGATATCGATCGCCGTCTTGGCGAGGCCGAAGCCCGGCATGAGGTAGGGCACGAAGGCGAGCCGGCCGCCGAAAACCTCGGCGCAGCGCGCTTCGCCGTCCGGCTGATCGATCACGCTGAGCACCGCGGTCGCATGGGTGTGATCGACGAATTTGTGCGGCAGGAACGCATGCAGCATGATCTCGACCGACGGATTTGGCGCCGCCGGATCGATCAGGTTGGCGCGCTCGATGCCGACAAGCTCGTCGTCGACGATGGCGTCGAGCGCGCGCAGCCGGCGCAAGGGGTCAAGCCGTACCGCCGGCAGGCCTTCGAGTTCGATCGCCGCCATGTCGGCGCCGGAGGCTTTTATCCGCAGCACCTCGACATCTTCGCCGAAGCGGTCGCGCAAGCGGGTCTTCAGTGAGGTGTTGCCGCCGCCATGCAGCACCAGCTTGGGGTCGCGGCCAAGAAGCCGCGTCGTGTAGATGCGCAGCGCCAGGTCGCGATCGACGCCCGATTTCGCGCCGTGCGCAACGATGGCCTCGGCGTCACGGTCGACCCAGGCGCTTTTCATGGAAGCATGATCCGGAAAAGGCCCGACCCGGCCTTGATCCGGGGTGGAAGCCGGTTTCCCGCAACGATCATGCGCCACCAGACAATAGCGGCCGCTCCATCACCCGCCGGCGAGGCGGCGTGACCACCACCCGCTGCGGCGCGGCCGGTTGGTATCCTCGCTCTCGCCAAGTTCGGTGATCACCGGTTCCGGGGCGGGAGGCGGGGGCTGTGCCGGCGCCGGTTGCGATACGTCCTGATTGCCGGAGATTGGCGCCGGCTCGCGCACGGTCGAGCGCCGTCGCGGCGGCTCTTGGGAGGCCGGCGTTGCGGCTTGCGGCGTTGTTGCGACAGCCGGCAGCTCCGGAGACGAGGGTGGAGGCGCCGGAGGCGCTGCTGTCGGCGCGGCATCAAGGTCGGCGACGGCCTCCTTAAGCTCCGGTTCGGTCGCCGGCGGCGCGGTCAGTTCTTCCGCTGTGGTGAGCGCATGCTGCGGCGCGTGTGGGCCGCGGTCGTGCGATGCCGGCGCCGCCTCGCCCTCGCGCTCCAATCGATTACGACGGCCGCCGCGACGGCCGCGCCGCCGCCGCCGCGGCTCCCCTTGCCGTTGCGGCTCGCCTCGCTCGCCGGCGCCAGCCTCACTAACCTCTTCGCCGAAGTCCTCGTCTGCCGACGCAGCGCCGATGGCGGGGGCGGCCGCTTCGCCGACCTGATCGGGAATCCCCTCGTGGACGGGAGGCTGCGTATGCGCAATTTCTTCGCCGCCATTGCGGCCGCGGCGCCGCCGGCGCCGCCGCCGGCGTGTTCCGTCTTCGTCATGTTCGGCGGTAGTCTCCGCCGCGGTCGTTTCGCCTTCCTCGGCTTCGGCCGCTTCGGCCTCTTCGAGGTCGTCCTCCTCCTCGAGCGGTGCGGCGGCCGGCTCGATCTGCGCGGCCAGCGCCTTGGCGGCTTCGACCGTGTGCACCTGCCCGCCGCGATCGATCACAAAAGCCTGCGGCGCGCTCAGCGTCTCGTCGGCGCTGATGGTGATGGTGATGGCAAACCGCTCCTCCAGGCTACGCAGATGCGCGCGTTTCTGATTGAGCACATAGAGCGCGACATCGGGTCGGGTGCGGGCGATGAGATTGTGGGTCGCGCCCTTGATCAGCTGCTCTTCGAGGGCGCGCAGCACCTGCAACGCCAAGGACGACACCGAGCGGACATGGCCGCTGCCGCCGCAATACGGGCATTTCTCCGTCGAGCTTTCGAGCACGCTGGTGCGGATGCGCTGGCGTGACATTTCCAGCAGGCCGAAATGCGAGATGCGGCCGACCTGAATGCGGGCGCGATCCTGCTTGAGGCATTCCTTCATCCGCCGTTCCACCGCGCGGTTGTTGCGGTTTTCGTCCATGTCGATGAAGTCGATGACGATGAGGCCGGCGAGGTCGCGCAGCCGCAGCTGGCGGGCGATCTCGTCCGCCGCCTCGAGGTTCGTCTTCAGCGCGGTATCCTCGATATGGTGCTCGCGGGTGGCGCGGCCGGAATTGACGTCGATGGCAACCAGCGCCTCGGCTTGGTTGAGCACGATGTATCCGCCCGAGCGCAGCTGCATGACCGGCGAGAACATGGCGTCGAGCTGGCTCTCGACGCCGTACCGCGACAGCAGCGGTTGCGTATCGGCGTAAAGCTTCACGTTCTTCGCATGACTCGGCATGAGCATGCGCATGAAGTCCTTGGCCTCGTGATAGGCCTCCGGCCCGGCGACGATCACCTCGTCGATCTCCTTGGAGTAGAGGTCGCGGATCGAGCGCTTGACCAGCGAGCCTTCCTCATAGACCAGCTTGGGCGCCGTGGATTTCAGCGTCAGGTCGCGCACGGTTTCCCACAGCCGCAGCAGATATTCGAAATCGCGTTTGATCTCGGTCTTGGTGCGGCTGGCGCCGGCGGTGCGCACGATCACGCCCATGCCCTCGGGCACTTCAAGCTCTTGCGCGATCTCCTTGAGCCGCGTGCGATCTTCGCCGTTGGTGATCTTGCGACTGATGCCGCCGCCGCGCGCGGTATTGGGCATCAGCACCGAATAGCGGCCGGCGAGCGACAGATAGGTGGTGAGCGCCGCACCCTTGGTGCCGCGTTCCTCCTTGACTACCTGCACCAGCATGACTTGCCGGCGCTTGATCACCTCCTGGATTTTGTATTGGCGGCGGTAACGCGGCGCGCGATCGGGCACCTCTTCCAGCGCGTCGGCGCCGCCGACCGATTCGACGACCTCTTCGGCCGCTTCGTCGTCTTCGCCATTCGCCGCCTGCTCGACATGCTCGCCATGTTCGGCGGTCTCGTGAGCGCCGTTGTTTTCATCGTCCGCTTCAGCGGCCTTGTCGGCCTCGTCTGCGGTGGGCTCGTCGTGGCCGGCTTCGGCGCCGCCCGGCGCCAGCTCGCCGGCAGTCGGTTCAAACGTCTCGAATTGGAGGTCACTCGGCGAAGCGCTGGGTTCAGCGCTTACCGCCGGAACAGAAGCCTCTTGCGCGGGCGATTGCTCCGCCTCTGCGGCTAATGTCGGCTCCGGGATGGTCGTCGGTCCTTCGGTGTCTTCGACTTCGATGGCCGCTTCGTCTTCTTCGGTCGCGGCTAACGACTGGGCTAGGGTCGGCCCCTCGGTTGCCTCAGCCCTGGCCACCGTTTCCTCGCCGGTCGAGGGTTCGGCAGCCGGCGTGGTTTCAGTCGGTTCGCTCCGCACCACCTCCTCGTCGCGGCGCGCCGGGGACGGTCTGCCGCGGCCGCGATGCCGGCGCGAGCGCCGGTCGGCCTCGTCTTCGGCGTCGCGCTGGGCGCGGCCTTCCTCGTCGATCAGCGCCTGCCGGTCGGCGACCGGGATCTGGTAGTAATCCGGATGGATTTCGCTGAAGGCCAGGAAGCCGTGGCGGTTGCCGCCGTAATCGACGAAAGCGGCTTGCAGCGACGGCTCGACGCGCGTCACTTTCGCCAGATAAATATTGCCTCTTAGTTGCTTGCGCTGCGCGGTTTCGAAGTCGAATTCCTCGACGCGGTTGCCGCGCAAGACCACCACCCGGGTTTCCTCCGGATGGGTCGCGTCGATAAGCATTTTGTTGGCCATTGGCTAATCTCGTAAAGGCGGGCATGCCGTAGGCTCCGCGCCGCTGCGGCGACGGAGGACGGTGAGCCGCCCGTTTGTCGGTGAAGGAAACGGATCGGAAACTCCGAGTGCGGCTGACGGAAATCGGGCCGCCGGCCGGCGAGCGTCACCTGAACGCTGGCGAACCGATGCGACCGAACCTCTTGCGCCTCGAACATGAACTCCAAACCGTGGTGGACGGCAGCGCTGGCGCCGCCGTGATTACTCTGAGTGCTCACGGTATCAGCGACGCTCCGGCAGCACCTCGCTGCCGACACGCGCGCTGCACGGTAAGTCCCGGCTGCCCTGCTCCTTGAGGGTATCGCCTTGCTTATTCGTCCCGCATCGGGTCGGCGCCTTTTGAGCGCCGGAACGGGCCGAAGCAGCGTCCGCCCGCTCCCGCTATCGGGAGCCATCGCGGCGGGCGTGGCGGATGCCCTGACGGGACACAACCGAAACCTTTGACCGTCAGCCTCTTCTTCTTAAGGCCGCGGCTACGGAATTGGCAAGCCGCCTGTGGGGTTTGCCGATCGGGGGAGGTTTCCCGGGTACCCCAGCCGACCAATCCCGCTACCCCGCATGTAAGCACTTAAGTTTCGATTAACCACGCCTGCCTAATGGAGTAAGAGCAGTGTGGAGGGTGGCAAACCGATGGCTGTCCGGACAGCGAGCTGGGCTTTCCTCGGTCTCCTCTGCGCTGTGGCTGCATCGGCGGCGGAGCGGCCGCCGGCGCCTCCGGCCGCCGATTCGTTTCCGGTCGCGACCGACGCGCGGCTCGCCGGCGACGAATCGCAGACGCGATTCGTGATGGATTTTAGCCGCACGATCGATCTGCACGCCTTTACGCTGGCCGATCCCTATCGGGTCGTTGTCGACATCCCCCAGGTGATATTCCGGCTGCCGCCGAAGACCGGCGAGAGCGGCCGCGGCCTGATCAAGGCCTTTCGTTTCGGCCTGGTGATGCAGGGCGGCTCGCGTCTGGTTCTCGATCTCGCCAAGCCGGTGCGTATCGAAAAGGCCTCGGTCATCGACGCCGCGGACGGCGTGCCGGCTCGGCTGGTGCTCGACCTAGTGGCGACCGATCGCGAGAGCTTTTTGCGCAAGATCGCGCTCACCAACAGGGCGGCTGGCCCCGAACTGCCCCACGCCGACAAGCCGCAGGCCGCTGGCGGCGATCCGCGTCCGCTGGTCGTGCTCGATCCCGGTCACGGCGGCATCGATACCGGCACCAAGTCGTCGGGCGGCGAGCTGGAAAAGGATATTGTATTGAATGTCGCGCAGCTCCTGCGCGAGCGCCTCGAAAAAGCCGGCAAATGCCGCGTGCTGATGACGCGGACCGACGACACCTTCGTGCCGCTGGCCGACCGCGTGCGCATGGCGCGCAGCGCCAGCGCTGCGCTCTTCGTCTCCATCCACGCCGACGCGTTGCCGCGCCGGGAGGGCGATGCGCAGGGCGCGAGCGTCTACACGCTGTCGGAAACCGCCTCCGATTCCGAGGCGGCACGGCTCGCCGAGAAGGAGAACCGGGCCGACGTGATCGCCGGCGTCGATCTCAAAACCGAGCCGGACGACGTGGCCGGTATCCTGATCGATCTTGCCGAGCGCGAGACCAAGAGCTTTTCCCTGCAGTTTGCTCACAAACTGATCGGGGAAATGAAAACCGTGACGCGGTTGCACAAGACCCCGCTGAAATCGGCGGGCTTCCGTGTCTTGCGGGCGCCGGACGTGCCCTCGGTGCTGGTCGAGCTCGGCTACGTTTCCAATCGGCAGGACCTGCAATCGCTCTTGTCCGACACCTGGCGCAACCGGACGGCAGAAACGATCGCGAAAGCGATCGAGACCTACTTCGCGACCCATATGGCCGGCGCCCGCGCTGGCGCGAACTAAAGGCCAGGGCCGGCCTGACACGCGGCCTCAGGCGCGGCCGAATGGCCTCAGTTTGAACAAAAAACCGAGCGACGACACGCGATGCATGGCGGGGCTTCCGGCGCATTTGGGCCAAGCGTGTTACTCTGCATATCCGGCGCCTGGCCGGGCGTGAACCGAACGGGCGCGGGCCCGATCCAGGCGGGACATTCTCGATGAAAATCGTGCTGCGATTCCTCGGCCTTTTGTTCGCGGCGGGAACCATCCTGTTCGTCGTCGGCGTCGGCGCCGTCGCCGGCCTTTTTTGGCACTATTCCAAGGAGTTGCCGGACTACTCTCAACTTCAGAATTATGAGCCGCCGGTGATGACGCGGGTGCACGCGGCCGACGGCTCGCTGCTTGCCGAATACGCCAACGAGCGCCGGCTTTATCTTCCCATTCAGGCGGTGCCGAAACTCGTGATCAACGCGTTCCTCGCCGCCGAGGACAAGAACTTCTACGAGCACGGCGGGCTCGACTTCTACGGCATCGCGCGCGCCGCGCTCCTCTATGTGCAAAACTACGGCTCCAGCCGCCGGCCGCAGGGCGCCTCGACCATCACCCAGCAGGTGGCAAAGAACTTCCTTTTGAGCAACGAGCTGTCAGTTACCCGCAAGATCAAGGAAGCGCTGCTCGCTCTGCGCATCGAGCGGACCTATTCGAAAGACAAGATTCTCGAGCTCTATCTCAACCAGATCTATCTCGGCCTCGGCGCCTACGGCGTTGCCGCCGCTTCGCTCCTCTATTTTGACAAGTCGGTGCATGAGCTGACCGTCGCCGAGGCCGCCTACCTCGCCGCGCTGCCCAAGGGCCCGAACAACTACAATCCGTTCCGCCGCCGCGACGAGGCGATCGCACGCCGCAACTACGTGATCGACCGCATGGTCGAGGACGGCTACATCCCCGCCGAGGCCGGCGACAAGGCCAAGAAGGAGCCGCTCAGCGTCACCGTGCGGCCGACCGGGGCGCACACTTTCGCGGCGGAATATTTCGCCGAGGAGGTGCGGCGCTACGTCTTCGAGAACTACGGGGAGAAGAAGCTCTACGAGGGCGGACTGTCCGTGCGCACCACGCTCGATCCCAAGATCCAGGTGCTGGCGCGCAAGACCATGATCAACGGGCTGGTCAATTTCGACGAAACCCAAGGCTGGCGCGGCCCGGTCGGCAAGACCGACATTGACGGCGACTGGGGCGTCAAGCTTGGCGACGTGAAGTCGCTGTCGGATATCGATCCCTGGCGGCTCGCGGTGGTGCTCGAGGTGAACGATCAGTCGGCGCGCATCGGCCTGCAGCCGCCGCGCGACCCCGGCGGCGCCTTGGTCAAGGCCCGCGAAATCGGCATCCTGCCGTTCGACGGCGTCAAATGGGCGAAGCCGGCGAACGGTCCCGCTAAGCCGATCCAGCGCGTCAGCCAGGTGCTTTCGCCCGGCGACGTCATCTACGTCGAGCCGGCGAAAGAGCAGGGCCAGTTCCGGCTGCGCCAACTGCCGGAAATTTCCGGCGCCATGGTGGTCATGGATCCGCACACCGGCCGCGTCCTGGCGATGGTCGGCGGCTTCTCCTACGACCAGAGCCAGTTCAACCGCGCCACCCAAGCGCTGCGGCAGCCGGGCTCATCGTTCAAGCCGCTGGTTTATGCCGCGGCCATCGACAACGGCTACACACCATCGAGCATCGTGCTGGATGCGCCGCTCGAAGTCGACATGGGGCCGGGAGGCGGCGGCGTCTGGAAGCCGGAAAATTACGGCGGCAAGTTTTACGGTCCCTCGACACTGCGCTTCGGCCTCGAACAGTCGCGTAACGTGATGACGGTGCGGCTGGCGCAGGACATCGGCATGCCGTTGATCGCGGAATACGCCAAACGGTTCGGCGTCTACGACGATCTGCCGCCCTACCTGTCCTACGCGCTCGGCGCCGGCGAGACCACGGTGCTGCGCATGGTCACCGCCTATTCGATGCTCGACAATGGCGGGCGGCGGGTGAAGCCTACCCTGATCGACCGCATCCAGGACCGTTACGGCCACACCGTCTACAAGCACGACGAGCGCGAGTGCCGCGGTTGCGACGCCGACTCCTGGCACGACCAGCCCGAGGCGGCGCTGGTCGATCGCCGCGAGCAGGTGATCGATCCGATGACCGCCTATCAGATCACCTCGATGATGGAGGGTGTCGTGCAGCGCGGCACCGCCACCGTGGTCCGCGACGTCGGCAAGCCGGTCGCCGGCAAGACCGGCACCACCAACGAGGAGAAGGACGTCTGGTTCATCGGCTTCTCGCCCGACATCGTCTGCGGCGTCTATATGGGTTTCGACAAGCCGCGCCATATCGCGCGGCTGGCGACCGGCGGTCACCTGGCGGCGCCGGTCGTTCGCGATTTCCTCAAGGTCGCGCTCGCCGACAAGCCGCCGATCCCGTTCCGCGTGCCGCCCGGCATCAAGCTCATCCGGGTCGAGGCAAAGACCGGCATGCGCGCCGCGCCGGGCGACACCCACGTGATCCTCGAAGCCTTCAAGCCCGGCACCGCGCCGCCCGACTCTTACTCGGTGATCGGGGCGGCATCCCCCGGCGGCGGCCCGCTGCAGGTCTCGCCCGATGCCGACCGCGCCGTTCGCACCGGCACCGGCGGGCTTTATTGAGTTTCTCGCCGGCGCGTTGCGTCCGGCCTCGCGACCCATTAAATCGCTCACCATCATGCGCGCGGAAATCGAAACCATCGTCGCCGAGATCAAGCAGTCGGTCGGGCTGCTGAGGAGGCATCTTTGACGTCGACAAGGCGCGTGCGCGGCTTGCCGAGCTGAACCGGCAGGCCGAAGATTCCAATCTGTGGAACGATCCGCAGCGCGCCAGCCGCCTGATGCAGGAGCGCACCGCGCTCGAGGATCAGCTCAACGCCATCGCCCGTATCGAGCAGGAGCTCGACGATCAGCTGACCATGATCGAGCTCGGCGAGGCCGAGAACGATCAGAAGGTCATCGCCGAAGCGGAAGCGGCGCTGCGCAAGCTCAAGGCCGAGGTCGCGGGCCGCGAGCTCGAGGCGCTGCTTTCCGGCGAAGCCGACGCCAACGACGCCTATCTCGAAGTGCATGCCGGCGCCGGCGGCACCGAGAGCCAGGACTGGGCCAACATGCTCTTGCGCATGTATGTGCGCTGGGCCGAGCAGCACGGCTTCAAGGTCGATTACATCGAGGAGACGGCGGGCGAGGAGGCCGGCATCAAGTCGGCCACCATCGAGGTCAAGGGCCGCAACGCCTATGGCTGGCTCAAGACCGAAAATGGCGTGCATCGCCTCGTGCGCATCTCGCCGTTCGACTCCAACGCGCGCCGCCACACCTCGTTCGCCAGCGTCACCGTCTATCCCGTGGTCGATGACCGCATCAACATCGACATCAAGGAAGCCGACGTGCGCACCGATACCATGCGCGCCGGCGGCGCCGGCGGCCAGCACGTCAACAAGACCGAATCCGCGATCCGGCTGACGCACATCCCGACCAATATCGTCGTGGTGTGCCAGAACGACCGCTCGCAGCACCGCAACCGCGCGCAGGCCTGGCAGATGCTGCGCGCCAAGCTCTACCAGGCCGAACTGAAGAAGCGCGAGGAGAAGGCCGCCGCCGACCAGGCCGCCAAGACCGATATCGGCTGGGGCCACCAGATCCGCTCTTACGTGCTGCAGCCCTATCAGATGGTGAAGGACCTGCGCACCGGCGTTGCCACCTCGAATACCGGTGCCGTGCTCGACGGCGACATCGACCAATTCATGGCAGCCACGCTGGCGCAAAAGGCTTTCGGCGGCGAGCCTAACGAAGTGGAGGATGTCGAGTAGGCGTTGGGCGCTGCGGCCGATCAAGCAGCGGCTAATACTGCTCTCTTGACGGCCTGCGGCAGCGCGATCGGGCGGAAGAATAGTTTTGGATGAAGGTAGTCGTCTCCGGACTCATCGACGATCCGGATCAGACCGTGCTTCTCTGCAGCCTGGTCACGAAGCGCGACATAGAGTTTCCGCTTCTCAAGCGACGCCGAGTATCCCTCGTTCTTGACGCAGACGACCAACTGTTTTGCTTGAGCCTTTGATATGGTTTTGGTTTTCACAGCAGGGATTTGATTTTGAACTCCTTACGCTCGATTCCAGTGACTCATCCAGCATATCTGTAGGGGCCGCCTTTTTCGAGTGCGCGTTGATAGGCCGGCCGGGCGTGGATGCGCTCAAGGAAGTCTATCAATCGCGGCCGCGTTTGATCGAGGCCGGCGCGCGCCTTGGCGGTCTCGAGCGGAAAGCTCAGCATGATGTCGGCGGCGGAGAAGCGCTCGCCGACGAACCACGGCGCCGCGCTCAGCTCGCCCTCCAGATAGTCGAGGTGCAGCTTCAACTGCGATGCCACGAAGGGTCTCGCCGGCAGCGCCAAGAGCCCGAGCCGGTCGATAATGAGCTTGATGAGGAGCGGCGGCATCGCCGAACCTTCCGCGTAATGCAGCCAGTATTTGTAGCGCCAATAGAGATCGGATTCCCGCGGCGGCGCCAGATCGGGTCCATAGCGTTCGACCAGATATTCGATGATCAACCCGGTCTCGGCGAACTTTTTGCCGTCGTCCTCGATGACCGGCGATTTGCCGAGCGGGTGCACGCGTTTCAATTCCTTGGGCGCCAGCATTGTCGTCTTGTTGCGCTCATAGCGCACGACTTCGTAGGGCATGCCCAGTTCTTCGAGCAGCCAGAGGACGCGCTGGCTGCGCGAATTGTTCAGGTGATGGACCCGGATCATAGCGTTCCCCACAGACCGAGAGAGCGACAAGCGGCATGGCGCCACTATTCGCTATTCCCGCTGCGTCTGAAAGGACTATCCGCCGTTCAGCTTGGCGCCGGCGTTGAGGAATTTTTGCGGATCGACCGCGTCGCCGTCGATGCGCGTTTCGTAATGCACATGCGGGCCGGTCGAGCGCCCGGTCGAGCCGAGGCGGCCCACGGTCTGACCGAGCCGAACCTTGTCGCCGACATTGACCTCGATCTTGGAAAGATGGCCGTAGCGGGTCGAGAGGCCGTTGCCGTGATCAATCTCGACCATCTTGCCGTAGCCGCCGCTCCAGCCGGCCGCGGTGACCGTGCCGGCCGCCGTGGCGTGGACCGGGTCGCCGCCATTGCCGCGAAAATCGATGCCGGTATGCATCGCCGCGAGATGCAGAAAGGGATCCATGCGCACGCCGAAGCCCGAGCTGATGTCGACATCGCCGGTCACCGGGACGCGCACCGGCACGGAAACAAGCGTCCGGCTGAGCTGCTCGGCCTGCGCGCGCGCGATATTCACGCGCGTGAGCGCGCGCTCGAAGCCGTTGCCTTCGCCCGGCAGCTTGACGGGCACGAATGGGCCGCCGCTTGCCGGCGCCCGCGTGTCGAGGGCGAGGCCGAGGTCGGCCAGCACGCTGCGTAGCTTGCGGGCTTTGCCTTCGTAGCGCTCCTGCATCCGGGTAAGCGCGGCGGACTGCCGCCGATCGATCCGATCGAGCGACGCCTCGATGCGCGACAGCTTGGCGCCGACGTCGGCGCTTTTGCCCGCCTTGCGGCCGGCCGGCGCCAGATCGGGTTCGAGCGAAGAGCCATGGTCGAGACCCCGCGCCGGGGGCCGGATCGAACCGGTCGTCAGCGGGTCGGTGATGCCGCTCAGCGCCGCCGCCCGCGACTCCAACGTGGCCTGCCGACGCAACAGATCATCGAGCTTTTGCTCGAACTGCTCCTGATCGAGCAGTTGACGGCTGGTGGTGCGGTCGATCCTGGCACGCAATTCGGCAATGCGATCTTCGTAGGCGTATTGCTGCTCGTTCTGGCGCGCCACGACGCTCCGCAACAGGTCGTCGCGGAAGGCGAAATAGGTCGCGGTCGCAATCGACCAGCCGGCCATGATGACGACGGTGCCGACGCCGATCCAGAACGCGACCGGTCCGAACCTGATCTGCCGTCCGGCATGGGCGATCGTAAAGCCGGCGCCGGCTCGGGTCCCGCTCCGCGGGCGCGGAACAGGGTTGCTCCTGGCCTGATGCGCAGTCTGCCCTGACCAAACCGCTTGCCACCCGAACATCGACGCTCCCGAGCACGGGCCGGGGACAGGCCCGGCCGGGAGCGGATTTGAGCGGCCTATGGTTAATTTTCAGGAAATCGCCGCTGGCATTTTGTCAGCTTGGGTAAATGCAGCGGTAACCAAGCGCCTGATCGGGGTCGGCGGCGTTCGCGAAAGGACGAGCTGGAGCAAAGCCCTCACAACGCGCGGGCGGCGGCCAGCACCTCCTCGGCATGGCCGGTTACCGAGACTTTCGGCCAGATGCGGGCGATGCGCTGGTCGGGGCCGATCAGCACTGTGGTGCGCACGATCCCCATGAACTTCCGCCCATACATCGATTTTTCCTGCCAGACGCCATAGGCCTCGAGCATGCGGTGCTTTTCGTCGGAAGCGAGCGCAATGGCGAGCTTGTGCTTGGCCTTGAATTTATCCTGCGCCGGAACCGGGTCGGCGGAGACGCCAAGGATGTCGGTACCGGCCTTGCTGAAAGCGCCCTTGAGGCCGGAGAAGTCGATCGCCTCCTTGGTGCAGCCGGAGGTGTCCGCCCGCGGATAAAAATAGAGGACGAGCTTGCGCCCGGCGAAATCGGCAAGCGAAATAGTGCCGCCGCCGTCGCGGGGGAGGGTGAACGTCGGCGCCATGGCGCCGGGGCTGAGCTCGCGGGGCATATGCCTTCCTTTCGACGCTTTCCGAGGGGCATTCTCGACCGCCAGAATACGCGCGCGGGTGGACGGGGTCGATCATTGCCGGCCGATTTCGGCTCAGTAGGTCAGTAGGCTAGTGCGGCGGATTGAAGTTCCGAGGCGGCACGCCGTCCCACGCGCAGGAGGCGCTTTAAAATCTGAAACCGCCAGAGAATCATTAATTTGCTCGTGTCTGTTGATCCGAAGTTCGCATCAGGATGGGATGCATGGACCTGCGAGCTTCGCAATCGGCACACCGGTGTCGCCTGACGGCTAGTCGTCCTGAAGGCACCGGCGGACGAGGGGACGCCCGAGGGGGCATGACGAACCAGGACAGGCAGAGCGCGGCGCTACCGCAAGGGGACACGGTCGTCCAGCTGCGTCGACCGGCGCGCCTGAGCGCCGTTGACGGTGCGCCACGTCCGGCGGGCGGCGAGGGGCCGCTCTACCGCTCGCGGCGGTTCATCGGACGCCACCGGCTCTTCTTCCGGCGCTCCGGGATCGGCATTGGCGTCGCCGTGGCGGCGGTGATGCTGGGTTGCTTCGCTCTGTGGTGGCGGCTTGCCAGCGGGCCCATTCAGCTCGACGTCGTAACGCCCTGGCTCGCCTCAGCCATCGAGGAGAATTTCGGCAGCAGCCATCACGTCGAAGTCGGCGGCACGCAGATCGAGCGCACCGAGAACGGCGGCACGGCGGTGCGCATCCGCGACATCATCGTGCGCGACGCCGACGGCACGGTGGTGGCGAGTGCGCCGAAGGCCGAGGTCCGCGTCTCCGGCATGAGCCTGTTGAGCGGCCATATGCGCGCCGAAAGCCTCAATCTGGTCGGCGCGGAAATGGCCGTGCGCATCGAGCAGAATGGCGGCGTCACCATCTTCGCCGGCGCCGACAAACGTCCGATTGCCACCGCTTCGGTTCCGGTCTCGGCCGCCATGCTCCTGTCCAGGCAGGAAAAGCTGCAAGGGACCGCGCGAACGGCGGCGACGGCGGGGACGCGCGCGGCTGCGGCGCTGGCCACGGCCCAGTCGACGGAGCCGCAGCCCGCGCCGCCGCGCCAGGCCCACGATATTGTCGCCGCGCTGTTATCCTGGATCGACGGCATCGGCGAGACCGGACTCGACGGCCATGAGTTGCGCGAACTCGGGCTCAAGAACGGCAACCTGACCGTCGACGACGAGCGCACCGGCAAGCATTGGAGTTTCCAGGATATCAACCTCAGCGTCGAGCGGCCGCGCGGCGGCGGCATTGTCCTGACCGTCGGTTCGGATAATCCGGCGCGGCCGTGGACGCTCACCGCTTCGATCACGCCGACAGGGAAGGGCTTCCGCAAAGTCGAGCTGGAAGCGCGCCGCGTCTTGGCGAGCGACCTTTTCTTGGCCGCTCGTGTGGGCGACGGCAATCTGAAAACCGATATACCGCTGTCCGCGAGCATCGGCGGCGAAATCGGCCCGGATGGCGTGCCGCAGACCTTGTCGGGCCGCATCGTCGCCGACGCGGGCTCAATCGGCGACGCCAAGGACGACAATGGACGCATCGCGATCGAGCGCGCCGAGTTCAAGCTCAATTGGGATGCCGCCAACCGCGTCTTGGCGGTGCCGTTCCAGATTCTGTCCGGCGGCAACCGCTTCACGCTCATTGGGCAAATCGAAGCGCCGGAGGAAGCCGGCGGCATCTGGTCATTCAAGATCGGCGGCGGCACGGTGGTGCTGACCGCCGCCGGCGCGCCAAGCGAGCCCGTGGTGCTCAACCGCATCGCCGTAAGCGGCCGTTACGATGCGACGACGCGCCGCTTTGTGGTCGACGAAGGCGATATCGGCAATGCCAATGTCGGCGTCGCTCTGTCCGGCGCCATGGATTTTTCCGGCAGCGATCTTCGCTTGCGGGCGGGGGTCGCCGGCACGCGCATGCCGGTCGATTCCTTGAAGAAGCTGTGGCCGGTTTTCGTCGCGCCCAGGGTGCGCGACTGGTTCAACGAGCGCCTCACCAGCGGGACGCTCGAGCGCATCGTCATCGCCGTGAACGCGCCGTTCGAAACGCTCAAGGACGGCGGCCCGCCGATTCCCGACGACGGATTGTCGATCGAGGCGCTTGGAACCGGTTGCGTAATCCGGCCGGTGGACGGTCTGCCGGCGCTGCGCGATGCCGATCTCAATGTCCACATCGCCGGGCGCGACGTGACCATCACGCTCAATAAGGCCACCGCCGATCTGCCGTCCGGCCGCAAGCTCGTCATGTCGTCCGGCGTGTTCGAGGTGCCCGATACGGCACCGCGCGCGCCGCCGGCCCGCGTCCGCTTCAAGCTCGACGGGCCGATCCCGGCCGCCGGCGAACTTCTGCGCATGGACCGCTTGCGCGAAGTGGCTGACGCGCCTTTCGAGCCTTCGGCGATCCACGGCACGATGAGCGCGCTGGTGACGCTGGGCATGCCGCTCACGTCCGAGCTGGCGCCGGGTTCGACCAATTACGCGATCACGGTCGACGCCACGAATTTTTCCGCCGACCGCATGATCATGGGGCAGAAGGTGGAAGCGGCGCTGCTGCGGGCGAGCGCCACGCCGCAGGGCTTCCAGCTCAAGGGCGATGTCAAGATCGGCGGCACGCCGGCCAGTCTCGAATACCGCAAGTTGCGCAACGACCCGGACGCCGAAGTCCACATCCAAGGCATGCTCGACGAAGCGGGGCGGACCAATCTCGGCCTCGATTACGGCAATGCGATCAGCGGCGCCATCCCGATCCGGCTCGCCGGCCGCGTCGCCACCACGTCCGATCGCGAGGGCCGCTTCGCCGTCGAGGCCGATCTCACACCGGCCCAGATCGACGGCTTGTTGCCGGGCTGGGTGAAGCCGTCCGGCAAGCCGGCGCGCGCGACTTTCACGCTGGCCACCAAGCCGCAATCGATCCGCATCGAGGATCTCTTGATCGAGGGCGCCGGCGCCGGCTTGAAGGGCAGCGTCGAGCTCGACGGCTCCGGACAAGTGCAAGCGGCCAATTTCTCGGCCTACGGTTTCTCCGACGGCGACCGCGCCAGCCTCAAGGCCGAACGCGCGCCGGATGGGGCGCTGCGCGTGGTCGTGCGCGGCGACGTCTATGACGCCCGCGGTTTCGTCAAAACCGCGGCCGGTGGCGCTGCGTCGAGCTCGGCGTCGAAGCACCAGCAATTGGACATCGACCTCGATCTGAAGCTCGGCGCCGTTGTCGGTTTCAACGGCGAGGCGCTGCGCAGCGTCGACGTCAAGATGACGCGCCGCGCCGGCGAGATTCGCAGTTTCGGCCTGACCGCCAAGATCGGGCGCGACGCGATGCTGACCGGCGATCTGCGCGGGCGGGCCGGCGGACGCCAGGTGATCGACCTGGAAAGCAACGATGCCGGCGCTTTCTTTCGCTTCACCGATGTCTACTCGCGCATGACCGGCGGGCAGATGGCGCTGGCGATGGAATCGCCGTCGGCGGAGAATCCGGTGCAGCAAGGCGTCCTGAGAGTGCAAAATTTTGCGGTCCATGACGAGGCGCAGCTCGAGCGCGCCGTGTCCAACGGCACGCAGCGCCCACGCAACGACATCGAGTTCTCCGGCATGCGGGTCGAGTTCAACCGCATGCCCGGCCGCGTCGCGCTGCGCGAAGGCGTGGTGCGCGGACCGATGCTCGGCGGCACCATTGACGGACTGGTCGACTACACGCGCGACGAAGTGCACCTGCGCGGTACGCTGGTTCCGCTCTATGGCCCCAACAATCTATTGGGGCAGCTGCCGCTGGTCGGCCTGTTCCTTGGCGGCGAGAAGGAAGGCCTCGTCGGCATCACCTACGAGGTGATCGGCCGGCCGGGCAACCCGGTGCTGCGCATCAACCCGATTTCGGCGCTGGCGCCGGGACTGCTGCGCAAGGTGTTCGAATTCCCCGCCAACAACGACAATAACACGGGCAACCTCGGCGACACCGGCGATACGGGTAACCTGGGCAATGTCGGAACTCGCCGCTGAGTTTCTTTTTTGGAGCATGATCTTTTCGGAAAACCGGTTTCCACCCTCGGATCAAGTCCGAGGGCAGGCTTTTTCCGGATCATGCCCTAGACCGGCTTGAGCAGGACGTGGCGCTTGCGGCCGAGCGAAAGTTTGATCACGCCTTCGGGCGTCAGATCCGAAGGCTTGAGCTTGGCGAGTATTCTTGTGACCGTGGCGTCATTAACCTTGAGGCCGCCTCCCTCGATAAGACGGCGGGCCTCACCTGAAGACCTCGCAAATCCAACGAATTGGGCAGCGATAAGTATCGGCAGTCCATCGGGCTCGAAAAACATCTTTCGAATATCGTGCTCCCGCATCGTAATAGTCGGAAGCGTTTCGGCAAGCGAGCCTTCCTCGAAAGTCTTGCGCGCAGTTTCCGCAGCTCGCTCGGCGGCGGCCTGGCCGTGCACTAGGCGCGTCGCCTCGGTGGCCAGCACCTTCTTCGCCTCGTTGATCTCGCCGCCTTTGAGCGCCGCCAGCCGCTCGATCTCGTCGAGCGGCAGCGTCGTGAACAACTTTAGAAAGCGGCCGACATCGGCGTCGTCGGTATTGCGCCAGAATTGCCAATACTCGTACGGGCTCACCATGTCGGCGTTGAGCCACACCGCGCCGGCCGCGGTCTTGCCCATCTTGGCGCCCGCGGCGGTGGTGATCAGCGGCGCGGTCAACGCGAAGAACTGCGCGCCGTGCAGCCGCCGGCCGAGATCGATGCCGCTGACGATGTTGCCCCACTGGTCGGAGCCGCCCATCTGCAGCACGCAGCCGTGACGCTGGTACAGCTCGACGAAATCGTAGGCTTGCAGGATCATGTAATTGAATTCGAGAAACGACAATTCCTGCTGGCGCTCGAGCCGCAGCTTCACCGAATCGAAGGCCAGCATCCGGTTGATGGAAAAATGCCGGCCGATGTCGCGCAGGAAGTCGATGTAATTGAGCGTGTTGAGCCAGTCGGCATTGTTGGCCATGATGGCGTTGCCCAATGAACTACCGTCCGCGTCTTCGAATTTCAAAAATTTGCTGAAGACCGCGCGGATGCCTTTGAGATTCTCGTTGATGACATCGTCGGTGAGGAGCCGGCGGCTCTCGTCCTTGCCGGACGGATCGCCGACGCGGGTGGTGCCGCCGCCCATCAGCGCGATCGGCCGATGGCCGGTCTGCTGCAGCCAGTACAGCAGCATGATCGGCAAGAGCGAGCCGATATGCAGCGATGGCGCGGTGCAGTCGAAACCGATATAGCCGGTGATCGTTGACGACCGCGCGAGCTCGTCGAGCGCCTCGGGCTCCGAGACCTGATGAATAAAGCCGCGGTCGACGAGAACGTTGAGGAAGTCGGACTTGTAGGTGCTCATCGGGTTCCGCAGGCTCGTTGGTGGAGCATGATCTTTTCGGAAAACCGGTATCCACTTTTCCGGATCATGCTAAAAAGCGCCGCTCGCCGCGGCGGCGGCGCTGGTGTAACAGGTCCGGCGACCGATTCAACCGGGAAGGCAGCCATGGCCGCGGATTTGGCGGCGGATTTGCCGGCGCAATCCTCCTCGCAACCACCGCCGGTTTTGGCGATCGGGCTGATGAGCGGCACCTCGCAGGACGGCGTCGACGTCGCCCTGATCGAGACCGACGGCGAGGCGATCACCCGGTTCGGGCAGACCGCGTACCGGCCCTACGGCACCGACGAGCGCGCGCTGTTGCGCAGCGCCACCGCGGCGGCGGCGAATGTGACCGAGCGCACCGCCCGGCCGGGCCTCATCGCCGCGGCCGAGCAGCAGGTGACCGCCGCGCACGCGGAAGCGGTGGCGACGTTTCTCGCCGCCAACGGCATCGCGGCGAACGAGGTGACCGTGATCGGCTTCCACGGACAGACATTGCTGCATCGGCCCGAGCGCGGCCTGACCATGCAGATCGGCGACGGCAGCTTGCTTGCCGCCCGGCTCGGCATTCCCGTGGTCTACGATTTTCGCGCCGCCGACATGGCCGCGGGCGGGCAGGGCTCGCCCCTGGCGCCGGTGTTTCACCGGGCGCTGGTGCGGCGATTGGATGTTGCGCCGCCGGTTGCGGTGCTCAATATCGGCGGCGTCGCCAACGTGACGTTTATCGATGGCGAGGATCTGAGCGCCTGCGATACCGGCCCCGGCAATGCGTTGCTCGACGATTTCCTGCGGCTGCGCACCGGCCGGCTGCTCGACACCGACGGCCGGGCGGCGGCGGCCGGTGTGGTCGACGAGGTCGCCATCGCGCGCATCTTGACGCATCCGTTCTTCGGAAAACCGCCGCCGAAATCGCTCGACCGCAACGATTGTCGCGGCTGGGTCGGCGCGACGCTGGACAATTGCAGTGTCGAGGATGGCGCGGCGACGCTGACTGCGCTCACGGCGGCAGCCGTCGCCCGCATCGTGCCGCTCTTGCCGCGCGCGCCGAAAACCTGGATCGTCGCCGGCGGCGGCGCGCGCAACCCGACGCTGATGCGCATGCTGGCGCAGCGCCTGGCGCCGGCGCGCGTCGAAACCGGGCATGAGGCCGGCTGGTCGGTGGATTCGCTCGAGGCGCAAGCCTTCGCTTTTCTCGCCGTGCGCAGTCTGCGCGGCCTGCCGATCACGCTGCCAGGAACGACCGGCGCGCCGCGTCCGCTTACCGGCGGCGTGCTGGCAAGGCCGTGACAGGAGCATTCTCCGCCGCGGCCTCAGGCCTGGTGACTTTTGTGAATTTTGCATAGTCGATTTGTTTCGCAACGCCGCTTAATATGTCGCAGGTCTCGTCAAAAACGACTTCAAATGCCTTTGGCTGCCAAGACGGATCGAGTTGTTGATAATTTTCCAAAAGCCATTCATGACCTCTGCGGTTGTGATTGTAATGGTTGAAGCGAAGTACGTCCAAAGTCAGAGAAACCGGCGGAGTGCGCGTATTTAAGCTGTGGATGGATTCTCCGCCTATGACGTAGTCCTGCATTTTAACAATCAGTTTCGATGCCCATCTTTGCGTGTTGATCGAGAATGATTTTGTTATTTCCAGAGCGGTCCGATAATCATGGCGATCCTCGAATTTCTTCTGATAGATCCTGACGGCGCTCCCCTCGAGCAACTCGTCTATTTTGAATGGCGAGCAAAGAAATTCGTCGATATCGATAAACGCGCACCAATCGACCGAATACGTTTCGGCGAAATGATCGCAAGCCGCCGGCTGATCAAGGACAATCTTTCCGTCTTGTCGCGGCTGCCATTTTATTTTTTGCACCGGATATTTGCGGAAAATTTCGGCTTCTATTTCCTCGACTTCAGCATCGGTCAGAGAGAAATCAATGGACACCCCGTATTTATTTTTGCCGGTCATGGCAATGCTGTTGCCGAGATCAAGGAACGTGCTGCCGGTATTGTCGTATAGATAGAAGTATTCCGCACCTAAAAGCAGATGGTACTGAATCCATTCCTCCAAGAACCGCAGATTCTCGCGCGGAATATAAACGGTATGAATGCCCCATGCCATTTCCGTGCGCCCGGTTCGAATTTTCGTAAGGCGAGATCCGGCATTCCCGAGATAGGGCCGGTCCAGCGCCAAATCTGACACTGCCGGGCATTTTCGACAAGCTGCAGGGTGGGCGAAGGCGCACGCAAGTCGCAAACATGCGACTTGCGTGGCGCGACGTCTCCCCACTGGGGAGAGGTGAAAATAAAAATTCATTCTCGCGACGCGATCCGCGCCTGAGGTTTGCAAACAACCAAGCAGGCTTTCGGTTCCGGCTCATAAAGAGGGAGGCGGAGCGCCAAAGGGCCGCCGCTCGTGTCAACGGCGCAACGGTTGGCCCCCTCTGCGTTCGCGCAAAGGGAATTGCGCACGGATACTACCTAAGCTTGCAAATGCAGCTAAACCCGCGCAGTATGCGCCAGGCAATGCCGGGCACGGGGAACATGGATTGATAACGTGTCGTAACAGGAGGTCGCTTCGATGAGATACGCTGTTCTGCTCGCTTCCTCGCTCCTGGTTGGATCAGCCCTTCCAGCCGCCGCTCAGCACTCCGTGCTTTTCCAGCAGGACATGATTACCAACACCTGCGCCGGCCCAATCACGCAAGTTGCCGGCGGCACACTGATCCCCGGCGACGCCACGTGGCAGAGTTGCCGGACCTATGCGCTCAACTGGATGGGGGTTACCTTCATGACGCCCGCCGATGTGACGGTACCGCCCGCGTACATCTGTTTTTACCAATACTGCGGTCCTGGCGGCATTAATCTGCACTGCCAACCGAAAGGTCAGCACCGGGGCAAACCTATCGCATTGCGCATGACCCCAACGCCACAACATTAGTGCCGCGGGCCGGACAGCGCTTGTCTGGATCCCATGAACGCCTGATCGGACGGGAGGTTGCCTTGATGAAAGTGCTTTATGTGGCCGGCGTGTTGAGCGTGTTGTTGGCAACCGCGTGCCTTGCCGACGAGCCGATTACCGTGAGCGGCTGCGCGTTCCCGGGAGTTGAGGGAAGATGCGTTATTCTCAAAACCGCCGACGGTAGAGTTTATAATATCTCAGCGGCAAAGCCGAGCCCCGGTATCGGCACGTACGGACAGATCAAGGGCATCCTGAAAAGCCGCGCTGTGAGCACCTGCATGCAGGGCCAGATCATTGATCCGGCGGCTTGGACTCAAACTGGCCAAAGATGCCCGTTCTAGTGCCTCACGCCGCACTATTCCGCCGGTCGCCGCCCTTGGTGCCGAGCCGCTTGTCGAGATAGGCGCTGATCGAGCTCATCAGCGGCTCGATCTTGCCGTCGAAGAAGTGGTTGGCGCCGGGAATGACTTTCTGCTCGATGACGATGCCCTTCTGGGTCTTGAGCTTCTCGACCAGCGTGGTGACGTCGCGGTGCGGCACCACCGCGTCTTTGTCGCCGTGGATGATCAGGCCGGAGGACGGGCAGGGGGCGAGGAAGGAAAAGTCGTAGAGGTTGGCGGGCGGCGCGATCGAGATGAAACCCTCGATTTCCGGCCGGCGCATGAGAAGCTGCATGCCGATCCAGGCGCCGAAGGAGAAGCCGGCGATCCAGCAGCTGCGCGCTTCCGGATTGACCGTTTGCGCCCAGTCGAGCGCCGCCGCCGCGTCGGACAGTTCGCCGATGCCGTGGTCGAAGCCGCCTTGGCTCCTGCCGACGCCGCGGAAGTTGAACCGCAGCGCGGAAAAATTCCGGTGCACGAAGGCGTAATAGAGCTGGTACACGATCTGGTGGTTCATCGTGCCGCCGAATTGCGGATGCGGATGCAGCACGATGCCGATCGGCGCGTTCTTTTGTCGCGCCGGGTGATAGCGACCCTCGATGCGGCCTCCCGGTCCGGTGAAGATGACCTCGGGCATGTTTGCAAACCTCAATCTAGCGTGCGCCAGGCCCGCTTCCTTTCCTTCCCGGCGGCGCGGGGCAGGGTGCGGAGGAGGGCGGCGCTTGACGGCGCCGAACGGCGAAGGTTAAGTCTCTAAAACCATTTCAGATTTTGGAAATGGCGGTGGTCGGTGCGGCGCGCAAGGGCTGGGCCGCGACTTCTAGCACAAGGCAGGGGATAAAAAGCAAGCGCCACGATGGCTCAAGGCCGCGTGGAACTTGGCTCCCGCCAGCCGCAAAGCGCAGGCGCGAGACTTTGGACACGAGGCTTGGGGCATTACAGGGCGTCGGCCAATGACGGAGCGCGTCTATCTCGATTGGAACGCCACGGCGCCGCTGCGGGCGGAGGCGCAGCGCGCCTTGCAGGATGCGGCGGGGCTCGTCGGCAATCCGTCCTCGGTCCATGCCGAGGGCCGCGCCGCCCGGTGGCTCATTGAGCAGGCGCGCGAGGCGGTGGCGGCGCTGGTTGGGGCGCAGCCGGCTGACGTGATCTTTACCTCGAGCGGTACCGAAGCCAACGTGCTGGCGCTGACGCCGGCGATCGAGACTGCGGGCGAGAAGCGGCCGCGCGACCGGCTTTTTGTGTCGGCGATCGAGCATCCCTCCGTCCGCGCCGGCGGCCGGTTTTTACGCGGGGCAATCGAGGACATCCCCGTCGAGGCCGACGGGCGGGTTAACCTTGCGGCGCTGGCGGAGGCCCTTGCCCCGGCCAAAGCTTCCCGGCCGCTGGTCTCGGTGATGCTGGCCAATAACGAGACCGGGGTGGTGCAGCCGGTCGCCGCGGCCGCGGCCATCGTGCATGCGGCCGGCGGCCTCCTTCATGTCGATGCCGTGCAGGCGGCGGGGCGCATTGCTTGCGATATCGGGGCGCTCGGCGCCGACCTGTTGACGCTTTCGGCCCACAAGATCGGCGGCGCCAAGGGTGCCGGCGCCCTGGTGCGCGCGGGCGAGGACATTCATTTCGCCGATCCGCTGATCCGCGGCGGCGGCCAGGAGCGGGGGCTGCGCGCCGGCACGGAAAATGTCGCCGGCATCGCCGCCTTCGGCGCCGCAGCCGCGGCGGCGCGCGGACAGCTTGCCGAGGAGGCCGCGCACATGCTGGCGCTGCGGACCCTCCTCGAGGAGGGCCTGCGCGTGATCTCGCCGCAGGCGGTGATTCTCGGCGGCGCCTCCGAGCGGCTGCCGAATACGACGCTGTTCGCCCTCGATGGCATCAAGGCCGAGACCGCCATCATCGCGCTGGATCTGGAGGGGGTCGCGGTCTCCGCCGGGGCCGCCTGCTCGTCGGGCAAGGTGCAGTCGTCCCATGTCCTTGCCGCCATGGGGGTTTCGCCGGCGCTCGGGCGCGGGGCGCTCCGCGTGAGCCTGGGCTGGACGACGACGCAGTCCGATATCGAGCGGTTCCTAAATGCTTGGAGAAAGCTCGCCGGTGCATTATCTAAGGGGTCGAAGGAGCAGCGCGGCATCGCTGCTTAAATGACTGACTTTACGGCCGGTTGAATGGTTCAGGCGGCTGAATGGGATGACCAGGGACAGAAACCAACCCAGGTAGAACATCGCCATAACCGACAAATCCAACCCGCGGTCCTTGAAACCGTGAGCGGAGGGACGAATGCCGGCAGTGCAGGAGACCGTCGATCAGGTCCGGCGCATCGACGTTGATCAATATAAGTACGGCTTTGAGACGCTGATCGAATCCGACAAGGCGCCAAAGGGCCTTTCCGAAGACACCGTCCGCTTCATTTCGGCGAAGAAGAACGAGCCCGACTGGATGCTGGCCTGGCGGCTTGACGCCTACAAGCGCTGGCTGACCATGCGCGAGCCGAAATGGGCCAAGGTCGAATACGGCCCGATCGACTACCAGAACATCTATTACTATTCCGCGCCGAAGAGGGCGCCGCAGTCGCTCGACGAGATCGATCCGGAGATTCTACGGACCTACGAAAAGCTCGGCATTCCGCTGCGCGAGCGCGAAGCGCTCCTGGGCATCCAGAAGGCGGACGGCGAGAACACGGAAGATACCGAAGGCGAGGGTGGCAACGGCTATGGCCGCGTCGCCGTCGACGCCGTGTTCGATTCGGTTTCGGTTGCGACCACGTTCAAGGCGGAACTCGCCAAGGCCGGCGTCCTCTTCATGCCGATTTCGGAGGCGATCCACGAGCATCCGGAGCTGGTGAAGAAATATCTCGGCACGGTCGTTCCGATCAGCGACAATTTCTTCGCCACGCTCAATTCGGCGGTGTTCTCCGACGGCTCGTTCGTCTACGTGCCGCCGGGCGTGCGCTGCCCGATGGAGCTGTCGACCTATTTCCGCATCAATGAAAAGAATACCGGCCAATTCGAGCGCACGCTGATCATCGCCGACAAGGGCTCCTACGTGAGCTATCTCGAAGGCTGCACGGCGCCCATGCGCGATGAAAATCAACTGCACGCCGCTGTGGTCGAGTTGGTTGCGCTCGATGATGCCGAGATCAAGTATTCGACCATCCAGAACTGGTATCCGGGCGACGCGAACGGCCGCGGCGGCATCTACAATTTCGTCACCAAGCGCGGCGACTGCCGCGGCAAGAACGCCAAGATCTCCTGGACGCAGGTGGAGACCGGTTCGGCCATCACCTGGAAATATCCGAGCTGCATCCTGCGCGGCGACAATTCGCGCGGCGAGTTCTACTCGATCGCGATCTCCAATGGCCGCCAGCAGGTCGATTCCGGCACCAAGATGCTGCATCTCGGCAAGAACACCACGAGCCGCATCATCTCCAAGGGCATCGCCGCCGGCCACTCCAACAACACCTATCGCGGCCTCGTCACTTCGCACCGCCGCGCCAGCGGCGCGCGCAACTTCACCAATTGTGATTCGCTCCTGATCGGCGAGCACTGCGGCGCCCACACCGTGCCCTATATCGAGGCCAAAAACGCCTCGACCGTGTTCGAGCACGAGGCCACCACCTCGAAGATTTCCGAGGAGATGCTGTTCTATTGCCGGCAGCGCGGGCTGTCGGCGGAGGAGGCGACGGCGCTGGTCGTCAACGGCTTCGTCAAGGACGTGCTGCAGCAATTGCCGATGGAATTCGCGGTCGAGGCGCAGAAGCTGATCTCGGTTTCGCTGGAAGGCAGCGTCGGGTGAACGCGCGTGAGTGTCATGGCCGGCTATTGGTTCAAACCCAAGCGTTACGGCTACGGCGCTACGCCGGTGACGTGGCAGGGCTGGGCGCTTACGGGCGGGGCGGTGATTGTGATTGTCGTCGCCGCGCTGTTGCTCCTGCACAATGGCGAGAAAACCACGGGGGCGTGGATCGCGTTCTTTGCAATTGAGGCCGTGGTGATCGCCATTCTCTGGATCATCAGCCGCCGCAAGACCGACGGCGAATGGCATTGGCGCTGGGGCGAGACGCAAAATTCGGAAAGGTAGTTTGATGGCGTTGCTGGAAATCAAAAATCTCCACGCCGGCATCGACGGCAAGGAAATCCTCAAAGGTCTCGATCTCACCGTCAATCCCGGCGAGGTGCACGCGATCATGGGGCCGAACGGCTCGGGCAAGTCGACGCTCGCCTATGTGCTGGCCGGCAAGCAGGATTACGCGCCGACGCAGGGCGAGGTGCGTTTCGACGGGGTGAACCTGTTCGACATGGAGCCCGACGAGCGGGCCGCCCGCGGCCTGTTCCTCGCCTTCCAATATCCCCTGGAAATCCCCGGCGTCGCCACCATGACGTTCCTGCGCACCGCGCTCAATGCGCAGCGCAAGAAGCGCGGCGAGGCGGAATTGTCGACGCCGGAGTTTTTGAAGAAGGTGCGCGGGCTCGCCAAGACGCTCGGCGTCGATCCGGACATGCTGCGCCGCGCGGTCAATGTCGGCTTCTCCGGCGGCGAGAAGAAAAGGAACGAGATTTTGCAGATGGCGCTGCTCGAGCCGCGGCTGGCGGTGCTCGACGAGACCGATTCCGGCCTCGACATCGACGCGCTGAAGATCGTCGCCGACGGCGTCAACCGGCTGCGCGGTCCCGGCCGCTCCTTCATCGTCATCACGCACTATCAGCGGCTGCTCAACTACATCGTGCCCGACGTGGTGCACGTGCTGTCGAAGGGCCGCATCGTGAAGACCGGCGGCAAGGAATTGGCGCTCGAACTCGAAGCGCGCGGCTATGCCGAATATCAAGAGGAGGTGGCGGCGTGAGCCTTGCGCGGCTTACGACGCCTGAACACCAATGAATGCCCCGGCGGACGTGACGGTGATGAAGACGGCGGCGGAAACCGCACTGGCGAACGCCTATACCGAGGCGCGCACGCGGCTGCCGGGCGGCGACGCGATCGCCGCGCAGCGCGCGGCCGCCTTCGATATTTTCGCCAGGGAAGGCCTGCCGCATCGCCGCGTCGAGGAGTGGAAGTACACCGACCTGCGTGCGCTGATGCGCGAGGCCAAGCCGCTCGCGAGTCCGCCCGATGCCGCGGCCAAGGCAGGCGCCAAGACCGCGGGCAAAATGCTCGGCGATGTCGAATGCCGCCGCATCGTCTTTGTCGACGGCGCGTTCGTCCCGGAATTGTCCGACACCGCCGCGCTGGAACGCGGCCTTACGGTGGGTTCGCTCGCCGCCGCGCTCGCTGATCGCGATCCGGTGCTCACCGCGCATCTGGGCAAGCTGGCGCCGGGGAGCGATGTCGCCGTCGCGCTCAATACGGCGCTGATGGGCGACGGCGCGGTCATCCGCGTCGGCGCCGGCTCGACCATCGAGCGGCCGCTGCATCTGATCTTTGTCGCTTCGGAAAAGCCCGCCGCGAGCTTCGTGCGCTCGCTCGTCGTCGTCGAGCCGGGCGCGCGGGTCATGCTGATCGAGAGCCACGAAGGCCCGGCCGGCAGCGATTATCAGGTCAATGCGGCGCTCGAAATGGTCGTCGGCGACGGCGCCCACGTCGATCACGTGAAAATCATCGGTGAAGGCGCCGACGCGCTGCATGTCTCGACGCTGGCCGCGGCGATCGGCGCCAAGGCGCGCTTCAACACCTTCACCTTCACCATCGGCGGCGCCGTGGTGCGCAACCAGCTGTTTCTGAATTTCAACGGCGAAGACACCGTCGCCGGCATTCGCGGCACGACGCTGATCAAGGGCCACCAGCACGCCGACACGACGCTCGTCGCCAACCACATCGCGCGCAATTGCCAGAGCCGGGAAGTGTTCAAGTCGGTGCTCGACGACGAGGCGCACGGCGTGTTCCAGGGCCGCATCATCGTCAAGCCCGGCGCGCAGCAGACCGACGCCAAGATGATGACGCGGGCGCTGCTTCTCTCCGAGCGCGCCGAGGCCGACAACAAGCCGGAGCTAGAGATCTTTGCCGACGACGTGCAATGCGGCCATGGCGCCACCGCCGGCGCGCTCGACCGCGAGCTGAAGTTCTATCTGATGGCGCGCGGCATTCCGGCGGCGGAAGCCGAAGCGTTGTTGATCCAGGCCTTTCTCGGCGAGGCGATCGAGGGCATCGAACATGCCGGCCTGCGCGAGGCGCTGATGGACTGCGTCGCCGGCTGGGTCAAGGCGCGCGCATGATCCCGAAAAGTGGAAACCGGTTTTCGGACAAGATCATGCGCACGAAGAAGATGGCATAGGCACGACATGCATCCAGCGGTCACCAACGGCGCCTACGACGTCAACAGCATCCGCGCGGATTTCCCCATCCTCGCCACGCAGGTCTATGGCAAGCCGCTGGTTTATCTCGACAATGCCGCCTCGGCGCAGAAGCCGCGAGCGGTGCTCGATCGCCTCGATCGCGCCTACACCGCGCAATACGCCAACGTGCATCGCGGGCTGCATTATCTCGCCAACGAGGCGACCGAGGCTTACGAGAACGCACGCGAGAAAGTCGCGGCGTTCCTCAATGCCGGGCGCAAGGAAGAGATCATCTTCACCCGCAACGCCACCGAGGCCATCAATCTGGTCGCCTACACGTTCGGCCGCGAGCGCATCAAGCCGGGCGACGAGATCGTGCTTTCGATCATGGAGCATCATTCCAACATCGTGCCCTGGCATTTTTTGCGCGAGCGCCAGGGCGCGGTGATCAAGTGGGCGCCGGTCGACGACGAGGGCCATTTCCTCGTCGACGAATTCGAGAAGCTGATCGGCCCGCGCACCAGGATGGTGGCGATCACCCACATGTCGAACATGCTCGGCACGCTGGTGCCGGTGAAAGAAGTGACGCGGATCGCGCACGCCCACGGCGTTCCGGTATTGATCGACGGCGCGCAGGCGGCCGTGCACGTCGATGTCGACGTGACAGACATCGATTGCGACTTCTACGCCTTCACCGGCCACAAGCTTTACGGGCCGACCGGGATCGGCGTGCTGTACGGCAAGTACGCGCACCTTGCGGCGATGCCGCCGTTCAACGGCGGTGGCGAGATGATCCGCGAAGTGTTCGAGGACCGCATCAGCTACGGCGATCCGCCCTACAAGTTCGAGGCCGGCACGCCGGCGATCGTGCAGGCGATCGGCCTCGGCGCCGCGCTGGACTATGTCGGCTCGGTCGGCAAGGCGCGCATTCGCGCCCACGAAGCGGGCCTCGTGCACTATGCGCAGGACCGCTTGCGGGAAATCAACTCGCTGCGCATCTTCGGCAGCGCCAAGGACAAGGGGCCGATCGTCTCGTTCGAGATGAAGGGCGCGCATCCGCACGACGTGGCGACCATCATCGACCGTTCGGGCGTCGCGGTGCGCGCCGGCACCCACTGCGTGATGCCGTTACTGGCGCGCTTCGGCGTGACGGCGAGCTGCCGCGCCTCCTTCGCCATGTACAACACGCGCGAGGAGGTCGATTGCCTGGCGCAGGCGCTTCTCAAAGCTCAGGACTTCTTCACATGAGCGACGAACCGAATCCCGAGATTGGCGGCGCTGCCGCCGCCGAAACGGCCATGACAGCCCCCGCGACAGAACAGCCCTCCGCCATTCCGGCGGACGAAATGGCGCGCTTGACCGACGAGATCGTGACCGCGCTGAAGACCGTCTACGACCCGGAAATTCCCGCCGATATCTACGAGCTCGGCCTGATCTACAAAGTCGACATCGGCGACGACCGCCTGGTCAATGTCGACATGACGCTGACGACGCCGAACTGCCCGGCGGCGGCGGAGTTGCCGACTCAAGTCGAGAATGCCGTCGCCAGCGTGCCCGGCGTGCGCGAGGCCAAGGTCAACATCGTTTGGGACCCGCCGTGGGATCCGAGCCGCATGTCGGACGAGGCGCGCGCGGTGCTCAATATGTGGTGAGGCAGCCGCGGGCGAGTTGCCGGCGCGGGGTCGACGCACTACATCAAGCGTGGTGAGGTCGTTGGTAGTTTTGACTTATTGCGGTTCGTAACGGATGTTCGCGCCTCTGCAACAGAGGACGCGAGGAGGATGCAGAAAATGGGCTCTGCCCGGCCGAGACCTCAGGTGATGCGGCTCACTGACGCCGCCGCGGAACGCATCAAGGCGGTGATGGCGAAAGCCGAACGCCCGATCGTGGCGGTGCGCGTCGGCGTCAAGAACGGCGGCTGCGCCGGCATGGCCTACACCATGGAATATGCAGAAAAAATCAATCCGCTCGACGAAGTGCTCGAGGACAAGGGCGTCCGCATCCTGATCGATCCCAAGGCGGTGATGTTTCTGCTCGGCACCGAGATGGACTACAAGATCGACAAGCTCTCAGCCCAGTTCGTCTTCAACAATCCGAACCAGACAGCGGCCTGCGGCTGCGGCGAATCGGTGCAGCTCGAACCGGTGCGAGGCGAGACCGGCGCCGAGGCATAACTAGCCCTTCAGCTTGGCCGCGATCTGCGCCACGTGCCGGCCCTGGAATCGTGCGCCAGCGAGCTCATTCTCCGAGGGCATCCGGCTGCCATCGGCGCCGGTGATCGTCGAAGCGCCGTAGGGCGAGCCGCCGGTGATCTCGTCGATGCGCGATTGGCCCTGGAACGCATAAGGCAATCCGACCACGACCATGCCCTGGTGCAGCAGCGTCGGGATCATGGTGAGGATGGTCGATTCCTGGCCGCCGTGCTGCGTGCCGGACCCGGTGAAAACCGAGCCGACCTTTCCCACCAGCGCGCCGGTTGCCCAGAGCGGGCCGGTCTGGTCGAGGAAATTGCGCATTTGCGAGGTCACCACGCCGAAGCGGGTGCCCGATCCGAAAATGATGGCATCGTAACCGGGTAGTTCCGCGACCGTTGCGATCGGCGCGGCCTGATCGAGCTTGAAGCCGGATTTCCTGGCGACATCTTCGGGCACCAGTTCGGGAACCCGCTTGATATCGGCCTGGGCGCCGGCTTCGCGCACGCCTTCAGCGACGGCTTGGGCCATACGTTCCATGTGGCCATAGGCGGAATAGTAGAGGACGAGAACTTTGGTCATGCCGATCGCCTCGCTTGTGTGTGGGTCGTCGCCGACTGCGTATGCGTCCAAGTAGCACAAGTCCCTAAGTGCTGTTCTGTCCGACTCTTGTAAAGAACGCACAATCTTGTTCGCTGGTTACTTGGAGGTAACCACCTATCCGCGGACGAGCGGGAGCATCGGCCTACCTGCGAAGGAAAGAAAAGCGCGTCACCCGCGCATCAATCGACCGAAGCAAGGCGTTTGTGCTCGCCTTTCTGAACGGCGCTCGGTTTCTCGCCAACGAACGCTCGATTTTATATCATGGCGAAAAGTCTGATTCGCGGCGGACCGGTCTGGACGACCCGACATGGCAGGAATGGTCGCGCCGGCGAGGCGGACAGAGGCGGCGGCGCCAGGCAACAAAAGATTCAGATGAAACGCAAGCGTTGCGCCAAGTGCAGCGGCAAAGGGACCATCCTCTGTGCCGTTTGTGGGTATTTGTCTGATAAGCGTGCCGCGGCCAACTTTGGCTGGATCAGCCCCTTTAGCAAGCCCCGCTACGCTCAAGCGCCGACGCGATCCGGCCGCCACAAGCGCAAGTCTGCCAAGTTCTGAAGTTATCGGTGCGGCGCAAGGAAGACAGCGCGGCTAGTCGCGCATTCGGCGAAAGCTCCGGCTAGGCGTGGAGAACGAGCTTCTGCACGCGCCAGTTCAAGAGCTCGGCGACGTAGAGCACGTTTTCCGACGGACAGGCCATCTCGTGGATCCAGCCGAATTGCTTCAGCTGCTTGCCAGACTGGCCGAGCACACCCAAGAGCTTGCCGTCGAGCGTCATCTTGTAGATACGCCCCGGCCAGGCGTCGGCACTGTAGAGCACCTGGTTGGGCCCCGGCGAGATGCAGATCGCCCAGGGAGAGCCGGGTGCGAAGGTGCCCGCGGCGATCGCCGCCTCGTTCGGCATGTTGCCGATCGGCGGCCGTGCGTCCGGCGGCACCGGCACGTCGATGGTGAACTGGCGTTGGAAATTGCCGTCGCCATCGAACACCTGGATGCGCCGGTTGCTGCGGTCCGCGACATAGACATTGTTCTTGGCGTCGACCGCGATGCTGTGCGGCGTGTGAAACTGGCCGGGGCCAGTGCCGCGCTCACCCCACGATTTGAGCCAATGGCCGTCCTTGTCCACCTTGGCGACGCGCGAGTTGATATAACCGTCGCTGATATAGGTGTTGTCGGCGGCGTCCCAGGCCACGTCGGTCACTTGGCGGAAGCGGCCGTCTTCAGCCGGTAGCGGTGGATTAGGATGCTTCAAGGGCGCGGTTTCTTCGTCCGAGGCCTCCTGCTTGCGCCCGAATACCATGTCGACGCGGCCCTCGGGCGTGAACTTGATCACCATGTCCGAGCCCTTGTCGGTCACCCAGATGTTGTCATGCCGATCGACCTTGACGGTATGCGCGAACGACCAGGCATAGAGGTGGCGGCCGATCTCGCGGATGAACCGGCCATCCGGTCCGAATTCGAGGAGCTGGGTCGCGGCCGCGGCATAGGCCGGGCCGCTGGTGTTGCCGCGCGAGAGCGCGAAGACGTGACCCTTGGAATTGAGCGCGACGCCGGAAACCTCGCCGAAATACACATTGGCCGGCAGATGCAGCGGATTGGGGATGGAATCGTAGGAGATAATCGGCGTCGTCTGGGCGTAGCTGACACGCGGCGATAACGCGAGCGCCGCAACGCTGCCGGCGCCCAATAGGAAACGGCGGCGATCGAATGCGCCGCGCAAATCGCCGCAGCATGGGCAGAATGCCGGACGATGAAAGCCCATTGAATGACCCTCTTGCTCGAGGAACATGCCTGGCCCCGGTCGTTTTCGACCAGACCGCGATCGCTGGTGGATAGTCTAATCTCGGGCGTGGCTCTTCCGCAAACGGCTAAAATCCTTGCCAACTTCACGAAGAACGCAGGGCGATCTCGCCTATTGGCCGTCAGCAGACTTGCTCATCGTGGTGGCGAATGTCTGCTTTGCAAGGAAGCGCAGCCACAAAACGGATCAGCGGCCTCGGCGCGTACGCCTCGCAACAAGCCGCTTGCTTGCTCCATCGAGAATTATCGCTTTTTCTTGTTCTTCTTCGCGAAAATCGCGTTCCAGTTTTCCTTGTAGGCCGCGGTGACCGGTTTCTGGCCTTCGCCCGGGCTGTAGTTGGAAGGTGCCCCGGCGGCTGTTTCGCCGCCCGCGGCCTTCGATACCTCTTCGCCCGAGGTGCCCTTGTTCTTGGCAGCGGGCTCCGTCTTCTTGGCGGGATCGGATTTAGCTTTTTTGTTGTCGCCGGTCATCGTCTTTCCTGATGTTGAGCGGACTCATTTCTTCACGTGCAAGTGCCTTCATGTGCAAGTGCACCCGGATGGGTACGATACCTTACAATCCCACAGAGGGCACTTGCTCGAGCCGGCTTAGAGGCCGCGGCTCACGTTCCAGCGCGGTGAGAAAGCGGTCGGCCCAGTGTTGGATGTCGTTGTGCGAGAGTACCTGGAACAGCGCGTCGTGCCGCTCGCGCCGCTCGGCCAGCGGCATCGAGAGCGCCTGCCTGATGGCGACCGCGACGCTGTCAGGATCGTAGGGGTTGACCAGCAGCGCCGCCTTGCATTCTTGCGCCGCGCCGGCGAAACGCGAGAGGATCAGCACACCCGGGTCGTCCGGATTCTGCGATGCCACATATTCCTTGGCGACGAGGTTCATCCCGTCACGCAAGGGGGTCACCAGCCCAACACGCGCGGCGCGATACAGCCCGGCAAGCGTCGAGTGACTATAGGCACGGTTGATGTAACGGATCGGCGTCCAGTCCGCCTCACCATAGGCGCCGTTGATCCGTCCCGCGGCCGACCCAATGCCTTGCTCGATATCGGCATATTCGGGAATCTCGGTGCGGGTCTTTGTTGCGATCTGCAGATACGTCACTTTGCCCCGCCAGTCGGGCTGCGTCTGCAGGAACCGCTCGAATGCCGAAAGCCGCTGCCCGATCCCCTTCGAGTAGTCCAGCCGATCGACGCCGATGATCAGGGCGCGGCCAGCCAGGCTATCGGTCACGCGCCTAACGCAGGGTAGCCGCGCGGCACGCTCGGCAAGACGCGCGAAGGCCGCGGTTTCGATGCCGACCGGGAATACGTCGATCCGAACCGTCCGATCGGCGACGACGAAATTGAAATCGTGGCTGTGGAGGCCGCATTCCCGCGTGAGGTAGCGGCTGAAATTGAAGGCGTCATCGCCGGTCTGGAAGCCGACAAGATCGTATTCGCAGAGCGATGGAATGAGACGCTCGTGGTGAGGCAACGCGGTAAGTATCTCCGGCGGCGGACACGGAATGTGAAGGAAAAAACCGATGCGATTCTTGTGCCCGCGCTCGCGCAATGCCTTGGCGAGCGGCATCAGGTGATAATCATGCACCCAGACGAGGTCATCCGGGCCGAGCACCTCGTGCAACTCGCGTGCGAAGTGGTCATTGACACGCAGATAGCCGCTCAGATCACGGCGCGAAAACTCGGCGAGATCGACGCGATAGTGCAGGATCGGCCATAGCACGCGATTGGTGAAGCCATTGTAGTATTCATTGTGGTCTGCTTTGGATAGATCGAGCGTGATGTAGGTAATCTTGTCGTGCACGACCTGCTGTCTGGCGATCCTGGTGTGCGTGGCGACTTTTCCGCTCCAGCCGAACCAAATGCCGGATTTGTGCTTAAGTGCCACCTTGACGGCAACTTCAAGCCCGCCGGCGCGGGCCTTTGCATTTTTCCCGGGGATGGCGACCCTGTTCGAGACTATGACGAGCTGGCCCAATAGCGATCCTTTCCGCATTACGGGGGTCGATTTGTGATGTTAGAGCGGTTTCCGTTTAAGTCGACCATATCCTGAATTCGCGAGGTATGCAGCGCATTCAGCTCGAGAGATTTGATCGAGACACGAGGCGACGGCCTTGCAGAGGCTCCTGACGGTGAACGCGG
>JBEKIC010000037.1:0-39925 GCA_050011955.1 Xanthobacteraceae bacterium | reverse complement strand
ATAGCGCACGCCGCACCGCCGCTGAACTACCGACCGCGATTTCCTGCCTCGGCGCTTTTCCGACGCCGGCCGCCCGCGCGTGTGGATTGATCCGCGATTGCCGGCGTCCGAAAACCTGCACAAAAGGAGACTTGCCCTCAAGCAAGCTAGGAGCGGCTCCGCTCTCGCTGACGAAAGGCCGTCGGGCTTGCACCAAATTGCTCTCGAAACCTGCAGTTGAACGTCGATAGATCTCCGAAACCGGCGTCAAATGCGATGGACGAGATGCGCTCGGATGATGTGAGCAAACGAACGGCCGCACGACGCATCCTGATGCTTAGTAGGTACTGGTACGGCGTCATGCCGACTATGCGGCGAAATGTGCGGAGGAAATGATACTTGCTCATCGTCGCCACTGCGGCGAGTTGATCGAGAGACGTGGCGTCGGTAGCGTGCTGCTCGATGTAGTGAAGTGCGTCGGTCACGCGCCGCTGGTCGATCGCCGATAGACGAGCCAGCGATGGTTTAACGCCAGAAACGGCGCCGATCACCAATTCCGCGAGTTGAGAAACAGCTTCGTCGGCCTCGAGCTGACGCCCTCGTGCGAGCCGTACCTCGATTCGCGCCAGCCATGGCACGCCTATCGGGAGGGCGGGAAGCATGCCGGTCGGAAATGTGAACCTTCCCGAGCCGGCTGCACTGGCCGCCATTTCTGCGAAAAATTCGGGCTCAAAATGGAAGGCGATACAGCGGTCGCCGGCGCTGTGCTCGTGACCGCATTCAAAGGACGTACCATTGTTGCCCAATAGAAAGGCGCCGGAGTGCAGAAGCGCCGTACCCGTATTGGCCCGGTACTTAAACACGCCCTCGACCACCGCCGCGACTGTGAAGCTTTCATGGCGTTCCTCGAACGCGCGATCTCCGGGACCGGCGCCGCAAATGTACTCGCTGACACACCAATCACGCCCCTGACCAAGCACCCGGGCAACCGGCGGTTTTCCAGGAGCATCCGCTTCGTCGGTGATATCGTCCGCGTCTCGTCTCATAGGCCCCAAAATAGCAACTTTCCCCAAGCGCCGGAACCGCAAAGGGGGAAATCTACAGCTGGCCGCGCAGGCAAGTAGGGATACCGACCTTCGCTACTACACCTGTCGATGACCGGGGAGAGATGATGATGATCAATCACGTTTCAATAGGCGTTAGCAACATCGCGAAGGCCAAGACCTTCTATGATGCCGTACTGAAACCGCTCGGCTACTCATGCCTTAGCTCCAGCGACACGTCGCTCGGCTATGGCAACGACGCCGTGGAGTTCTGGCTCATCGCTTGCAAAAGCCCGGTTGTAGCCGACCGCGAGTCCGGCCTACATTTCTGCTTCACCGCCATGACATGTAAAAGCGTCGACGCTTTCCACGAAGCTGTATTGGCTGCGGGTGGTCGGGATAATGGCAAGCCGGGCCTGCGGGCCGACTATGGCAGCAATTATTATGCAGCTTATGCGATCGATCCGGATGGCTATCGGATCGAAGCCTACTGTGATCGAGCATCGTGACAAGAAGTGGATCGCCGCATCGGTCGAGCACAGAATCAGACAGAGAGGGCAAAAATGGCCTCAAGTCGCGTAGAATTTTTGACCACAGCACGGGCTGACGAGGTGTGGTCTGCCATTCGTGACGTCGGCGCTCTGCACACGCGGCTTGTCCCGGGCTTTGTGACCGATACAAAACTGGAGCCCGGCGTACGGGTCGTCACGTTCGGAAATGGTGTGGTGGTACGCGAGCCGATCGTGACGATCGATGACGCAGCCATGAGGCTCGTCTGGTCTGCTGAAGGACGGCATACGACGCACTACAATGCATCGGTGCAGGTTTTTGCCGATGGCAACGCCACGACGCGAGTGGTGTGGATTGCGGATTTCCTACCCGACGCGGCGGTCGGCGCCATCAAGGCGGCCATGGAGGCTGGATCGGCAATCATGAAGAGAACGCTGGATCGCCTAGCTGTGCAGTCCTAGCCGGGCGAAAAACATCGCGGAGCAAATCAATGTCAAGGGCACTTTCCGGATTTCTTGAAGCGCTGGAAGCCGCCGGCCCGGCGCCAGACCGCGCCAGTAACATGAACCTCTACGGATGGCTCATCGGCTCCTGGAAGCTAGACGTCACGGGTTTCCTTGATGATGGTCGGACACGCCGCCGTCCGGGCGAGTGGCACTTCGGATGGATCCTCGAAGGTCGCGCCATCCAGGATGTTTGGATTGTTCCACCTCGCGGCTCGGCCAGAGCCGGTGATGCCGAGAAGAACGTAAACTCCTACGGTACGACGCTACGCACGTATGTGTCGAAGCTCGATGCCTGGCACATCCAGTGGACTGATCCCGTCACCCAGACCTTCTTCAATATGATTGGCCGCAAGGACGACGATAACATCATCCAATTCGGGCAGGGAACTGGCAACAATCTGATCCGGTGGAGCTTCCGTGAGATTACGCCGAATTCGTTCCTGCGGCGTGGCGAGGTTTCGGCCGACCAAGGCGCGACGTGGCGGACAAACGTCGAATTTCGGGCTCAGCGTATAGAGAATTCATAATGTTGCGGTGCTGCTCGCGATGACCGGTATGGGTCAACAGCTGACATGACGCGGCGAAATTGCGATGTCCGCTCCTCCCCCCTCGATAGCTGACTCAACGGCTGCGCTCCCGATGTGAGATCATGGTCCTCACTTCGCCCGCACGTAAATCCGCCAGCGGCCGTCGCGATTTTCCGCCAAGCGATATTCAGAACTCTTGGCGAATGGGTCGGTGGTCCACGCGCCGTCCTGCGGCACGACGACGACGACCTCGCAGCCGTAGCGCTCCGCCATGTCGCTGACATCGGCCGCGGTGCCCGCGCCGGCGAAGACGCGGATGACCTGCGCATTGATCGCCTCGCGGCGCGGCGGCGGCAGCGGCGCGAAAGCGAGCGCCAATTCGCGCCCGGCAAAGCAGGAACTGCGGTTGGCGAGCAAAGCCCAAGAAATATTCACCGGCCACGGGGTGACGTCGCGAAGAAACAGCGGATTGTTGGCGACGCGCGCGCCGGGCGCAGCGTAGCGCCGCACCGCGTCCCAGAGTTCGGGCGTTTGCGCGAAAATTTTGCCGCCCGGCCTTGGCTGGCCGGTGATGGCGTCGCGGATCGTTGCCACGGTGTCCGGCAGGCTCAGGAGGAGCCCGGCCAGTGCCGTCGCGGCGATTACGGCGCGGTAGCGCGTGTGCATGAATCCCGCCGCCGCGGCGACGATCAAAACCATTTCGGCGGGGATGATGGCGCGGAGCCCGAGATCGTTGTTTTCGCCAAGCGTGGTGACCAGGAGCCATGAGACGACGAGACCCGCACCGGCGAGACACGCGAAGGCCGCCACTGTCAACTTTTCCGGCCGCGGCATGGCGCTCCGCAACGTCACGGCGAGCGCGATCGCGCCAGCCAGATAAGTTGCCGGCAATTCGATCGGCAACAGGATGAGCCAATAGGCCGGGAGATCGAGCAGGCGGCGGAGCGTGTACGGCAAGGCCTCGCCGAGCACGGTGTAAGGCTCGACAACGATCGGGCTGCCGCCGCCGCGCGCGCGCAGCGCCGCCAGTTGATCGAGAACGAACGGCGCGGCGAGGCAGACCGCCAGCACGGCGGCGATGGCCAATCCCAGCGCGAAGCGTCGGCGCTGCGCCGGCTCGGTGCCGACCAGCAGAATCGGCGCGGCGATGAGGGCGGCCATCGCAAATGTCACGCCGCCGACGAAGCTCGAGCTTTCGAAACCGGCGACGACGATGACGACCAGCACCAACAGCAGCGCCGGGCTCTGCCGCTGGGCGTATTGAACAATAACCAGCATCGCCGTCACCGCGCATGACGCGGCCATCAGATGTTGCGGGACCCAGGTCGCCTGAAACAGCCAGCCGGCCATGCCGATCGGCGGCCACAGCCAGGGCGTCAGATCATGGGCGCCGGCGATCCAGTCGAGCGTCACCCACAGCGACGCGGCGGCGGTGAGGACGACGACCCAGATCGCCGCGGCGGCTCGCTTGCCGAGCCAGACGGCAACGCCCATCATCACGCTCAGCGACGCGAAAGCGGTGAACCACGTCAATCCGATATCGGCTTCCCAGCCGCTTGCGCCGAGCGCGAGCGCCAGCTCGGCAGCGCTGAAATGCCAGAGATAATAGTAGGCGAGGTGACCCGGCGTGCCGAGTTCGCCGAACACCGGGTTGACCGGCGGCAAGCCGAGCCGGGCCATCGCATCGACGATCGCGATCTTGGAATGATCGAAGATCGGATCGGCGAGCTGCACGGCGTCGCCGGAAAATTTGGGCAGGATGGCGACGGCCGGGGCGAGCGCCAGAACGGCCGCCACCGCGAACGCCCAGGCCGGGATGTCGGCGGCGTCTTCGGCTTCGCTCTGCGGCGCGCGCACCGACAGCGCAGCGGCCACCACGCAGACCGCGCCGGCACCGAGGACGGCGATCGGGGAAAATCCGATCCATGGATAGATCGGCAGCATGACGGCGCTGTGCACCGCCCAGCCGATGACCGGCGCGGTGCCGCGGCCGAGCGCGCGCGGCAGGAGGTGCCGGCCCAGCGCATATCCAAGCAATGGCCAAAACGCCGCCGCTAGCAGCGCGCAGAGGGCAGCATTCAACGGTGACGCCATGGCACGTCCGTACCCGGTTTCTTCAAGCCAGACGATTCGGTTGCGGACGAGCCGGTGCAATTGATGTGGATTGAGCCGATGCGGCCGTTCTCGCCAGTTAGCCGTAGTGGCAGCAGAGAGCCGCCGCCTCCTTGCGCAAGGGCGGTTCGCACTGTATACATAAGCTGTCTATACGCCTACACATAAACGTATAGACATAGAGAAGCTATTTATGGCATTACATATTCGTGATGAACGTGCCGCGACATTGGCCCGCCGTTTGGCGGACCGCAGAGGCGTCACGATGACCGATGCGGTCATTGCCGCACTCGAAGGAGCCCTCCTGAAGGAGGATCGACCGTTGCGGGAGCGGCTCGCCGAGATCGCCGCCGACGCCCGGCGTCTGGCCGATCCGCGGCGCCAGCGCCCGCTGACCAAGCGCGACAGCGACGCGCTCTGGGGGAACTGATGGTCTTCCTCGACACCTCGGCCGTGGTCGCGGTTCTTGCCGGCGAGCCCGATGCCGCCAGTTTCGCCGCCAAGCTCGAAGCCGAGCCGGAGCGGATTTCGGCCGGTCACGTCCTCCTCGAAGCATCGACGCGCCTGGCCAGCCTGCTTGGGCTTACGCCGACCGTCGCCGACGGGCTGGTCACCCGGCTATTCCGCGAGGCCGATGTCGACATCGTGCCGATTACCGAAGAGGTCGCCCAGATCGCGGTCGCGGCGTTCGAGCGTTACGGCAAGGGCCGCGGCGCGGTGGCAAATCTCAACCTCGGCGACTGCTTGTCGTATGCCTGCGCCAAAGCGCATGACGCTCGACTCCTCTTCAAGGGCTCCGACTTTTCCCAAACGGATATTGCCAGGGCGTGAGGCCTCGCGCGCGCGTCACGGGCAGCCTCTTCGGGGCGATGAATCAGCGCCTGTTCAAACGCTTTGCGCGTTCATACGTTATGCGAAGGGGTGGGGTGGAGGCCTTTTGCCATGCCGATAAATAACCCGATGAACAAGATGAGCAAGCAGACCCGGTTTCATATCGGTTATTGGGTCGCGGCGATTCTTGGCCTCCTGGTCCTGCAGTATTTTTACGTCACCGCGCAGAAGGTCGCTTCGATCCCCTACAGCCAGTTCGAGCAGCTCCTGCACGACGGCAAGGTGTCCGAGGTCGGCGTTTCCGACCACTACCTCCAGGGCAAGCTCAAAGAGCCGCTGGATGGCAAGAGCGAGTTCGTCACCACCCGGGTCGATCCGCAATTCGCCGCCGACCTGCAGAAATACGGCGTGACCTATTCCGGGGAGGTGGGCAGCACGCTGCTGCAGGACCTCCTCTCCTGGGTCGTTCCGGCGGTGCTGTTTTTCGGCGTCTGGATGTTCTTGTCGCGGCGCGTAACGCAGGGGTTGGGCGGCGGCCTGATGTCGATCGGCAAGAGCAAGGCAAAAGTCTACGTCGAATCCGATACCGGCGTTCGCTTCGACGACGTCGCCGGCGTCGACGAAGCCAAGGACGAGCTGCAGGAGATCGTCGAATTTCTGAAAAACCCCGAGCAATACAGCCGGCTCGGCGGGCGGATGCCGAAAGGCATCCTGCTGGTCGGCCCGCCCGGCACCGGCAAGACGCTGTTGGCCAAGGCGGTGGCCGGTCAGGCCAAGGTGCCGTTCTTCTCCATCTCCGGCTCCGAGTTCGTCGAGATGTTCGTCGGCGTTGGCGCCGCGCGCGTGCGCGATCTGTTCGAGCAGGCGCGGACCAAGGCGCCGGCCATCATCTTCATCGACGAGTTGGACGCGCTCGGCCGCGCCCGCGGCTTCGGGGCGTACGGCGGCCACGACGAGAAAGAGCAGACGCTCAACCAGCTGCTGGTCGAAATGGACGGCTTCGATGCGCGCAGCGGCCTGGTGATTCTCGCCGCCACCAACCGTCCGGAAATCCTCGATCCGGCGCTGCTGCGCGCCGGCCGCTTCGATCGCCAGGTGCTGGTCGACCGCCCGGACAAGAAGGGCCGCGTCGAAATCCTGCGCGTCCATCTGCGCAAGACGAAGCTCGCGAGCGACGTCGATCCGGAAAAAGTCGCGGCGTTGACGCCCGGCTTCACCGGCGCCGACCTCGCCAATCTCGCCAACGAGGCGACGCTGCTGGCGACACGCCGCGGCGGCGACGCGGTGACCATGGCCGATTTCACCAATGCGGTCGAGCGCATGGTGGCGGGCCTGGAAAAGCGCAATCGCCTGCTCAATCCCAAGGAGCGCGAGATCGTCGCCTATCACGAGATGGGGCACGCGCTGGTCGCGGTGTCGCTGCCCGGCACCGATACGGTGCACAAGGTTTCCATCATCCCGCGCGGCGTCGGCGCGCTCGGCTACACCATCCAGCTGCCGACCGAGGATCGCTTCCTGATGACGCGCGAGGAGCTCGAGAACAAGATGGCGGTTCTGCTCGGCGGCCGCGCGGCGGAGCTCACCGTGTTCGGGCATTTGTCGACCGGCGCCGCGGACGATCTGCGGCGCGTCACCGACATCGCTCGTGCCATGGTGACGCGCTACGGCATGTCGGATCGGCTCGGCAGCGTCGCCTACGACCGCGATCCGCGCAGTTTCATGACCGGACCCGAACTGCCGTCGCCGCAGCGCGAGCCGGATTATTCGCCGGAGACCGCGGCGACCATCGACAACGAGGTTCGCGGCATCGTGCAGACCGCGATGGATCGCGCGCTGAGCCTGCTGCGCGAGAAGCGCGACGTTCTGGAGCGCAGCGCCCGCAAGCTCCTGGAGAAAGAGACGCTCGACGACAAGGATCTGGCGGAATTGATCGGACCGCGGGCCGGCCCGCCGATCAGGGTCGCGGCGGAGTAGGCGGGATCAGTCTCTTCTCCGCGGTCGGCCGCCGGAGTAGTGTTACGTGGGCAATTGCCGTTCGTGAGTTTGTGGCCGGAAACGCTAATAGGCGGCCGTCATTTCAGCGGGAGCTCGGTCGTGGGTCGATCGCGCATCGTGGTACTAGCGACCGTGGCGCTCATAGGCGGAGTCGCGGCCGCCCAGGCCGGGCCATGCACCACGCAGATCGCGGAAGTCGAGCGGTATCTCGCACGCATCAAGCCCGGCCCGAAGAGCGGCCCGACCGGTCCGCAATCAATCGAGGCCCAGCTTCATCACCAGCCGACGCCCGGTTCGGTGCAGGCCGCCGAGGCGAAGGCGCGCGCCGACGCCGACGCGGCGCTCGGTCGCGCGCGCAAGGCCGACGCCGAGGGCGATGCCCGCGCCTGCACCAACGCGCTCGACGAAGCGAAGATGCTGTATGGGCTGGAGTAGGGCGACGAAGGCCCTCAATAGGCCTCTTCCGTATAGATCGGATCGACCGAGCCGGCCCACTTGCCGTGGAATTTTTCCAACAGCTCCTGCGCCGGCATGGTGCCGCGCAGAAGGCGATCTTCCAGCACCTCGAGGAAGCGGGTCTCGTCTCGGCCGCTGGCGTCGAAGCGCTGGCGGCGCGCCAGGCCGGCGCGCGCCAGCTTGAGGACATCAGTCGCGATCGCGAACAAGGTGCGGCCGCCGATCATGGCGGCGAGGCCCTGTTTCGGCACCGCGTCGCGGAGTTGCTGGCGCTGTTCGGCGGTCCAGGGCCTGACCAGATCCCAGGCGGCATCGAGGCTGACATCGTCATAGAGAAGGCCGGCCCAAAACGCCGGCAGCGCCAGCAAATTCGGCAGCGTGCCGGAGTCGGCGCCGCGCATTTCCAGATAACGCTTGAGCCGCACCTCGGGAAAGATCGTGCTGATGTGGTTCGCCCAATCGGAGATGGTCGCGCGGGCGCCGGGCATGCCGGGCAATTTGCCCGTCATCAGATCGCGGAACGACAAGCCGGCGACATCGACATATTCGTCGCCGTGCTTGATGAAATACATCGGCACGTCGAGCGCGTAGTCGGCCCAGCGCTCGAAGCCCATGCCCTCCTCGAACGCCCACGGCAGCATGCCGGTGCGGTCCTTGTCGGTATCGCGCCAGATTTCCGCGCGGAAAGACAGAAATCCGTTCGGCTTGCCCTCGGTGAACGGCGAGTTGGCGAACAACGCCGTCGCCAGCGGCTGCAGCGCGATCGACACGCGCAGCTTCTTGACCATGTCGGCTTCCGAGCAGAAATCGAGATTGGTCTGCACCGTGCAGGTGCGATACATCATGTCGAGGCCGAGTCTGCCGACGTTGGGCATGTAAGCCGTCATGATCTTGTAGCGGCCTTTCGGCATTTTCGGCATTTCGGCGAGCGTCCAGCTCGGCGTCATGCCGATGCCGAGAAAACCGATATGCAGCGGCTGCGCCACCTCGCGCACCTGCGCCAAATGCGCCATCAGTTCGCGCGAGGTCTGGTGCACGGTTTCGACCTGCGCGCCGGACAATTCGAACTGGCCGCCCGGCTCGAGCGTGATGGCGCCGCCGCCGGTGACGTCGAACAGGCCGATGACGTTGTCGCCTTCCATGATCGGCTGCCAGCCGAGCAGGTGCTGCATGCCTTCCAGCAAGGTGCGGATGCCGCGTCGACCCTCATAGGGCACCGGCCGGTGTCCTTCGAGCGTGAAGGCGAATTTTTCGTGCTCGGTGCCGATACGGAATTGCGACTTCGGCTTGACGCCCTGCGCGATCCAATAGACGAGCTCGTCGCGTCGCTCGATCGGCGTCAAGTCGACTTGATCACGCGCCATGGGATCCGGGATGCATGGGCCGCGGTCTACGATAGAGGGCGATGATCGTCACGCCGCCTTGCGCTTTTCCGACGGGAAGCGGCCGTAAAAGGTCTCGCCCTTCTTGGCCATGTCGCGCAACAGCTTGGACGGCTTGAACCGGTCACCGTATTTCTTCGCCAGGGCGCTGCACATCTCGACGAAGGCCTTGGTACCCATGCCGTCGATGTAGGAGATGGTGCCGCCGGTAAACGGCGCAAAGCCGAAGCCGAGGATCGAGCCGACATCGGCCTCGCGCATGTCGGTGACGACGCCTTCCTGGATGCAGCGCGCCGATTCCAGCGCCTGGATTGCAAGCAACCGATGTTTAAGCTCCTCAACGTCGATGGTGTCGGGATCGAGCTTGGTCGCTTGCAGGTCGGCGAGCCCGGGCCACAGCCGCTTCGGCCCGTTCTGCGGGTAGTCGTAAAAGCCCTTGCCGTTCTTGCGGCCATAGCGCCCGCGCTTTTCGACCATTTCCTGCAGCAGCGCCTTTTGCCGCTCGTCGATTGCCTGCGGACCGAGATCGGCCTCGGTCGCCTTCAAGATCTTCCAGGCGAGATCGACGGCGACCTCGTCGTTGAGCGACAGCGGACCGACCGGCATGCCGGCCATGCGGCCGACGTTCTCGATCATGGCGGCGGGCACGCCTTCAGCCAGCATCAAATGGCCCTCGCGGATATAGGTGCCGACCACGCGCGAGGTATAGAAGCCGCGCGAATCGTTGACCACGATCGGCGTCTTGCGGATGGCGCGCACGTAATCGAGCGCGACGGCGAGCGCCGCGTCGCCGGTCTTTTTGCCCAAAATGACCTCGACCAGCATCATGCGGTCGACCGGCGAGAAGAAATGGATGCCGACGAAACGCCGCACGTCCTTGAACGCGGTGGCGAGCGAGCTGATCGGCAAGGTCGAGGTGTTGGAGCCGAAGATGGTGTCTTTGCCGATCGCTTCCTGCGCCTTGGCAATCACCTCCTCCTTGATCTTGCGGTCCTCGAACACCGCCTCGACGATGAGATCGCAGCCTTTGAGCGCCGCATAATCCGGGGTCGCCGTGATGCGGGCGAGCACGGCGTCGCGGTCGGCGGCGGTGGCGCGGCCTTTATTGACCTGGTCGGTCATCAGTTTCTGCGAATGTGCTTTGCCCTTGTCGGCGGTTTCCTGGTCGCGGTCGATCAGCACCACGTCGATGCCGGCAAGCGCGCTGACATAGGCGACGCCGGCGCCCATGAAGCCGGCGCCGAGCACGCCGACCTTCTTGATCGGCCGCGCCGGCACGGCGGCCGGACGGCGGGCGCCTTTGTTGAGTTCCTGCATGGACACGAACAGCGAGCGGATCATCGCCGCCGCCTCCGGCGAGCGGAGAATTTTCGCGAAGTAACGCGACTCGACGCGCAGCGCCTGGTCCATCGGCAGCTGCACGCCCTCATAGACGACCTGGATGATGGCGCGCGCCGCCGGATAATTGTCGTAGGTTTCGCGCCGATAGAGCGCGTTGGCCGCCGGCCATACCATCATGCCGGCCTTGGAATAGACCGCGCCGCCCGGCAGCTTGAAGCCGTCGTTGTCCCATGGCGCTTTCGCAGTGCCGCCGGCTTTGATCCAATCCTTGCTCTTCGCAACGAGGTCGGCGGCCGGCACCACCTCGTCGATGAGCTTCATCGCCTTGGCGCGGTTGAGGCGAAGCTGATCGCCCTTGAGCAGGAACTGCAGCGCATCGGCCGGCTGCAGCATGCGCGCGATGCGCTGCGTCCCGCCGCCGCCCGGGAACAGACCGACCTTGATCTCGGGTAAGCCCAGCCGCGTCTTGTCGTTGTCAGACGCGATGCGGTGATGGCAGGCCAGCGCCAGCTCGAGGCCGCCGCCCATCGCGGTGCCGTTGATCGCCGCAACCCACGGCTTGCCGCAGGTCTCCATGCGGCGGGCGATCTGCGACAGCCTGCGGCTTTCTTCGAACAGACGCTTGTTCGCCGCTTCCTCGCCCTGTGACTTCGTCAATTCGGCGAAGGTGCGGCTCAACGTCTCGAGCATGGTGAGATCGGCGCCGCCGCAGAACGCATCCTTGCCGGAGGTGAGCACCGCGCCCTTGATGGCGGCGTCGGTCGCGACCTGCTCGACGATCGTCGCGAGTTCCTCCGTCACTTTCGCATCGATGACGTTCATCGACCGCCCCGGCATGTTCCAGGTGACCAGTGCGATGCCGTCGGCGTCGGTCTCGAAGCTGAAGTTCTGGAAGGTCATACGCATCTCCCGTTTGTATCTTTGTTCGCCTCGCCCCAGCGGCAGAGGGAGAATTACTTCGAATACGGCTTGCCGTCCTTGCGGCGACCCCGAAAAGCCGTGCGGCTGTCCGCCGGCAGCTTGGCAATGTCGAGCTTGGGCATGCCGCGCGCTCCTACTTCACCCCTCACTGCGTGCGCGCAAAGATATTACACCCGCTCGATGATGGTTGCGGTGCCCATGCCGGCGCCGATGCAGAGCGTGACCAGCGCGGTCGACAGACCGCGCCGCTCGAGCTCGTCGAGCACGGTGCCGAGGATCATCGCGCCGGTGGCGCCGAGCGGATGGCCGAGCGCGATGGCGCCGCCGTTGACGTTGATCTTGTTGGGATCGATATCGAAGGCCTGCATATAGCGCAGCACCACGGAGGCGAACGCCTCGTTGAGCTCGAACAGGTCGATGTCGGCGAGCGTCATGCCGGCTCGTTTCAGCACCTTCTTGGTGACGTCGATCGGGCCGGTCAGCATGATCGCCGGCTCCGTGCCGATATTGGCGAAGGCACGCACGCGGGCCCGCGGCTTCAGGCCCGCCCGCTTGCCGGCCCGGCTGTTGCCGAGCAGCACCGCGGCGGCGCCGTCGACGATGCCGGAGGAGTTGCCGGCATGGTGGACGTGTTTGACGTATTCGACTTCCGGATGCTTCTGAACGGCAACAGAATCGAAGCCGCCCATCTCTCCCATCTGCACAAACGCGGGTTTGAGCGACGCCAGCGATTGCATGGTCGTTTCCGGCCGCATGTGCTCGTCCTTGTCGAGGATGGTCAGGCCGTTGACGTCCTTGACGCTCATCACCGACCGGCTGAAGCGGCCCTCGCTCCACGAGGTTGCCGCGCGCTTCTGGCTCTCGACCGCGTAGGCGTCGACATCGTCGCGGGAGAAGCCGTACTTGGTCGCGATCAGGTCGGCGGAAATGCCTTGCGGCAGAAAGTACTGCGAAACCGCAATCGACGGATCGACCGCCCACGCGCCGCCGGACGAACCGATGCCGACGCGGCTCATCGACTCGACGCCGCCGCCGATCGCCATATCCTGCTGTCCGGCCATGATCTGCGCCGCCGCAAAGTTAATTGCGTCGAGACCGGAGGCACAGAAGCGGTTGATCTGCACGCCTGGTACGCTGTCGCCATAGCCGGCGACGAGCGCCGCCGAGCGGGCGATGTCGGCGCCGGCCTCGCCGACTGGATCGACGACACCGAGCACGACGTCGTCGACCATGGTGGGATCGAGATCGTTGCGGCTTTTGATGGCGCCGAGCGCCTGGCTGGCGAGGTTGAGCGCGGTCACCTCGTGGAGCGAGCCGTCCGCCTTGCCGCGGCCGCGGGGCGTACGCACGTGATCATAGATGAAAGCGTCGGGCATAGCGTCTCCTCGCGATGATAACCTCTCCCGTTGCGGGTGAGGGCGGCCAGCGGCAACGGCCGCGAAGCCGGATGAGGGTCCGGGAGACCGGACATCTCCCATATAGTCCAAGTTCCGCAGAATTGCAGCCGGCGACCGGCGGCTATGCGCTCACGAGAATAAGCGGGCCAACGTCTAGAACGCCTCCGCCGGCAAAGCCATCGTCGACGCCGCTCCGGCCTTTATGCGCGCGAGGTGCGTGGCGCAGGCCGGCAACATGCGCTCCGCGAAGAAGCGGCCGGTGGCCAGCTTCGCCGCCATGTGCTCGCCGCCGCCGTTGCCTCCCGCCGCGGCCTTCGTCTTCGCCGCATCGATGATCAGGCACCACATATAGCCGAGCGCGACCAGGCCGAAGAGGTGCATGTAATCGGTCGAGCCGGCACCGGCATTCTCCGGGTTGCCGAGCGCGTTCTGCATGAACCACATGGTCGCTTGCTGCAGCTCGCCGAGCGCCTGGCCGAGCGGCTTGACGTAAGGCGCCATCGTTTCGTCGCTGCCGCGCTCCTTGATGTAGGCCGACACCTCGGCGAGGAACGCCTGCAAGGCGCGGCCGCCGTCCTTCGGCAGCTTGCGGCCCACCAGATCAAGCGCCTGGATGCCGTTGGCGCCCTCGTAGATCATGGCGATGCGTGCGTCGCGCACGAACTGCTCCATGCCGTGCTCGGCGATGTAGCCGTGGCCGCCAAACACCTGCTGCGCCAGCACGGTGTTGGCGAAACCCTGATCGGTGAGCACGCCTTTGATCACCGGGGTCATCAGGCCCATATGGTCATCGGCGCTCTGCCGCTCCTTGGCATCGCCGGAGCGGTGCGCGATGTCGCTCTTGAGCGCGGTCCACAACACCAGCGCGCGCGCCGCTTCGTTGAACGCGCGCAGGGTCATCAGCATGCGGCGCACATCCGGGTGCACGATGATCGGGTCGGCGGGCTTGTCCTTGAACTTCGTTCCGGTTAGGGCGCGCCCGGCGAGCCGCTCCTTGGCGTAGGCGGCGGCGTTCTGGTAGGCGACCTCGGACAGCGCCAGCCCCTGCACGCCGACGCCGAGCCGCGCTTCGTTCATCATCACGAACATCGCGTTCAGCCCGCGGTTCGGCTCGCCGACGAGCCAGCCGGTGGCGTCGTCATAGTTCATGACGCAGGTGGAATTGCCGTGGATGCCCATCTTCTCTTCGATCGAGCCGCAGGACACGCCATTGCGCGCGCCGGCGGCGCCGTCTTGGGTCGGCAGGAATTTGGGGACGATGAACAGGGAAATTCCCTTGACGCCTTGCGGCGCGCCTTCGATCCGCGCCAGCACGAGATGCACGATGTTGTCGGCGAGGTCATGCTCGCCGGCGGAGATGAAAATCTTGGTGCCGGTGATCTTGTAGCTGCCGTCCGTCTGGGGCACTGCGCGCGCGCGCGTAAGTCCCAGATCAGTGCCGCATTGCGGCTCGGTCAGGTTCATCGTGCCGGTCCATTCCCCGCTGACGAGCTTGGGCAGGTAGAGCGCCTTTTGCTCGGGCGAGCCGTGAACCATAAGTGCGGCCGCCGCTCCCTGCGTAAGGCCTGGGTACATGGCAAAAGCCATGTTTGCCGAAACCAGGAACTCGCTAATCGCTTGCGAGAGCACGCGCGGCAGGCCTTGGCCGCCGAATTCGGCGGGCGCCGAGGCGCCGATCCAGCCGCCCTCGGTCAGGCGCTTGTACGCATCCTTGAATCCCGTGGGCGTGGTGACGCTGCCGTCGTTGTGGCGCTTGCAGCCTTCCTTGTCGCCGACGCGATTGAGCGGCGTCAGAACGTCCTCGCAGAATTTTGCGGCTTCCGCGAGTACCGCCTCAAGCAAATCGGGCGTGGCGTCGGCAAAGCCCGGCAAGTTGTTGTAGCGATCGATGTGAAATACGTCGGTCAACAGGAACATCACGTCATCAACGGGAGCCTTGTAGCTCGGCATAATCTCGCCCTCCGTACCGCGTCCGCCAGCGCCAGCCGGCCCGGACGGTATAACCTAGCCTATTTGCGTCAACGGTGGGACAGCCAAGGAAGCGGGCACAGGCTCGTCGTGGCGAGAGGCAAGGTTTGCCGGTAACCGCGACGAGACGCGGCTTTTTTAACGGCTTCTTTACCGTATTCCTGAAAAGTCGACCCCAAGACAGAAAACCGCGCCCTCCGCGTCGTCTGCTCGCGGCATCGGCTCGAAACACTGGGCACATCCTGCTCCTCATGTGATTTGGACGTGAGAATGAAATCGGGCGGTCCGTGGAATCTGAGAGGTCTCCGTCTGGAAGCGCGCGAGGCTGCACGCACCGCGGCGCGGCGATCCGGCATGTCGGTCGGCGAATGGCTCAACAGCGTGATCAAGCCGGCTGATACGGAGGATCGCGAGTTCGCGCCCCCGGCCGGTTTCGATCGCGACGCGGACGATTCTCGGCGCCAGAGCTTCGGCTCCGCCGATCGGCAGCGGGGCGGGCTCCGCGATGACGCCGACAGACGCGGCCGCGATCGGCGGCCGGATGATCGGTTAGGCGGCAACTTCCATTCCGAGCAGCACGAACAAGATCGCCGGCCCCGCGACGCCTCCTGGCGTGAGCGCCGGTCGGATGATCAATCGCGCCAGAGCCTCCGCTCCGACGAGAGGGAACAGAATCGCCGGCAACCTGACGCCACCAGGCCCAGTCAGAATCGCCGCTGGGACGATCAGTGGCGCCCGAGCTTCGGTTCCGACGATCGAGAGCCGTCCGGCCCTGACGCCAATACGCACGAACGCGAACGCCCGGCCGAAGATCGGCGGCACCCGATCTTCCACTCCGAGCAGCGGGACCACGATGCGCGCCCGCGCGACGCCGACTGGCGCGGTCCCGGTGGTGAATCGGAAGAGCAATTGCGACTGAACTTGCGCAATGATGAGCGGCAATGGCGCCGGCGCATTGACGAAAACCTGCGCGGTCGCGATCGCGTGGCAGAGGCCGAGCCGCCGGTCCGCCGTGAAAGCAGCCCTTATCGCGAGGAGCGCCGCGGCGAAGCGGCCGCTCGTTCCCTCCCGGAGCCGGATCGCTTCGACGAACAAATCGGCCACCGCCCACCGCAAGACGATCGCCAAAGCAACCGCCAAGACAATCGCAAGGTGTCGTTCGACCAGGCCGTAGCCGAAATCACGGCGCGCCAACGCGTGCTCGATAGCGAGGCTGCGGCCGCGATCAAGACGCGCCAGCGCGAACTGACCAACCTTGCCGCTGACCTGGAGCGGCAGCCGGACGACTTCAGCGGATATGCAGAGACCGATCGCTTCGTTGAAGCTGAAACCGCTCCGGAGCCCGCGTTCACGCGGCCGCAACCGCCGCCGATCTTGCCGCGACAGGACGTGTTCGACGAGCCTGCCGCGGAAACCGCCTTCACGGCGCAGCCGCCGCCTTTGCGCCTTGGCGAGGAGAGCGTCTCGGCCTGGAATGCGGCCCCGCAATCGGAGAATTCACCGGCACCGGCGCTCGACCTCAGCGGCTTGCAGCAGCAACTGCGCCAGCTTACGGCGCGGATCGAGGCCTTGCGGCCGGCAAGCGACCTCGAAGCAGCGATCAATGGGCTTCGTGCCGAGCTTGCGGAGATCGGTCGCTCGCTCACGGAAGCGCTGCCGCAGCGCGCCGTCGAATCGCTCGAGATGGAGATCAGGGCTCTGGCCCAGCGCATCGACCACGGCCGGCAGTCCGGCGTCGACGCCACGGCGCTTGCCGGCCTCGAACGCGGATTGGCTGACGTGCGCGAAGCGTTGCGCGGGCTGACCCCCGCCGAAAGCCTGGTCGGGTTCAACGAGACGGTGCGGGCGCTGGCGAAGAAGATTGACGTGGTTTCCGCCAAGGATGATCCGGCGGCGCTGCAGCAGCTGGAGACGGCGATCGGCGCCTTGCGCGGCATCGTATCCCATGTCGCCTCCAACGACACGCTGACGAAGGTCGCGGAAGACGTGCGAGTGCTCTCCGCCAAGGTCGACGAACTCGCCAGCAGCGCGGCCAGCGGACACGCGCTCTCGGCACTGGAGAACCGCATCGATCTGTTGGCCACCGCGCTCAACAATTCGACCGCGGCGGGCTACGCGGTCCCTCGTGAACTTGAGCGATTGCTTGCCGGCCTGATCGAGAAGCTCGAATTGGTGCAGCTCTCGCACACCGATCACACCGCGCTCGCCCATCTCGAGGACCGCATCGCGATGCTGGTCAAGCGGCTCGATGTCTCCGACGCGCGCCTTGGCCTGCTCGAAGGCGTCGAGCGCGGGCTGGCCGATCTCTTAGTCTATATCGAGCAATTGCGCGGCGCCAACGCCGGGGGTGAGGCTGTTGGCCGGGCCAAACCGGCTGCCGTCGAGGCGATCGAGCACGAGATTGCCGAAATCAAACAAGCAGGGCGCCTCACTCAAGATTCCCTTGAGGCCGTTCATGGCACCGTGGAGCACGTTGTCGGTCGCCTGGCCATGATCGAAAGCGATATGCGCGGCGGCAAAGTCGGGTCCGCGCCGGCGGAGCCATTGCCGGCGAAAGAGCAAACGCCGACGCCGCCGATCGAACCGGCTGCGATGTCTGCAACGTCCGTTGTGCCCGCCACGCCCGCGGAGCCCGAGCCCGCGTCGACTTGGCCCGCGGCGCGGCAGCCCATCGAGCCCGACCTGCCGCCCGATCATCCGCTGGAGCCGGGCTCGGCCGCCGGACGCGCGCGCCAGCCGCTGTCGGCTGCCGAGCGGATCGCCGCTTCGGAAGCCATCGCGGGGTCCAAGCCTCCCGTGATTCCGGATCCGGGCGCGGGGAAACCCGATTTCATTGCCGCCGCGCGCCGCGCCGCGCGGGCAGCCGCCGCGGCCGGGCCAAACGACGGTGGCAAAAAAGCCGGCGCGGAAGGTCCCGCTCAGCCGAAGACGCTGATCGAGCGCCTGCGCACCTTGGCCGTCGCAGGCGCCGTCGTCGTCATCGTCCTCGGTTGTTTTCATATGGCTTCCCGGCTGTTCCAGGATGGCGGTTTGGCTGCGCCTCCACACCCACAAGCCGAGCCTCCGCACGTGCAAACCGAGCCCCCAAGCACGGTGGCGCCGCCGCAGGTCGAAAGGCCGTCGGCTCCCGCCATGCCCGTGCCGAAAGCGAACCCGACGAATCTGCCGACGCTGCCGCTGCCATTGCCTAAAGCGGATGCCGCCCAGAATCCGGTCGCGCCGCCGCTGGCAAATCCGACACCGGCAACAGGCGGTGGAGCCGGGCAGCAGTCCCTGCTCAACGATCCCGCTGCGCCGTTCGCCATGGCCGCCAGCATGCCTGCCGCCGCCGACCGAGCCCCGGCCGATGGATCCGCCGCGGGATGGGCGCCGACGCCGGCGACCGACATCACCGGCGCGCTGCCGAGCTTCTCGCCGCAGCATTCCCCTGCGACGGCCCCGGCGCCGGCGCTCGGCGACAAGCTGCCGGTCGCGATCGGCGGACCGGCGCTGCGCGCCGCAGCGCTCGCGGGCGACGCCTCAGCCGCTTACGAGGTTGCCGTCCGCTTTGCCGACGGCCGCCTGGTTCCGGCGAACGTCGAGGAAGCCGCGCGCTGGTTTGAGCGCGCCGCCAAGAAGGGACTCGCGCCCGCGCAGTTCCGCCTCGGCGGGCTCTATGAAAAAGGCCTCGGGGTGAAGAAAGACCTCATCGCGGCGCGCGACCTCTACCGCGCCGCCGCCGATCAAGGTCATGGCAAGGCCATGCACAATCTCGCCGTGCTCTATGCTGAAGGCATCGACGGCGCGGCCGATTATCGCACGGCGGCGCATTGGTTCCGCAAGGCGGCCGATCACGGCATCACCGACAGCCAATACAACCTCGCAGTCCTTTACGCGCGCGGCGTCGGGGTGGAGCAGAATTTCGCGGAAGCCTACAAGTGGTTCGATCTGGCCGCCAAAGACGGCGACAAGGACGCCGCCAAAAAACGCGACGAGGTCGCCTTGCATTTGGACCAGCAGTCGCTGGCGGCCGCGCGCTCGGCGGCGGAGACCTGGACCCCGCAGCCGCAGCCGGCGGCCGCGACCACGGTGAAGGCGCCGGCAGCCTGGGAGCTGCCGGCAAACGGCTCCTCTGCGGCCAAGCCGAAAGCACGAACCGCCAAGGCACCTGCAGCGGACGCCACCAAGGTCGACTGAACGTCGCTGACGAAGCGGAGCGATCACATCTGCGCGCCACGCGCCGGTGGACGGTATGCCTGGACGCGGCGCGCGAGTAGAACGGTCCAAACCGCGTGTCCAAGCAGCCGGCAGCCGATCCGTGCAAATCTTCCTTCCGATCGCCGACATTCCCGTCAACGTCTTTCTTGTGCTCGCGATGGGCCTGGCGGTCGGGTTCATCTCCGGCATGTTCGGTATCGGCGGCGGCTTCCTGATGACGCCGCTGCTGATCTTCATCGGCGTGCAGCCCGCCGTGGCCGTGGCCAGCGTCACGACGCATGTGGCGGCCTCCTCGTTCTCCGGCGCAATCGCCTATTGGCGGCGTGACGCTATCGACGTCACGCTGGCGCTGACCTTGCTGGCCGGCGGCATCATCGGCAGCGCCGGCGGCGTGGCGCTGTTCACCTGGCTGCGCGCCCAGGATCAACTCGACCTCGTCATTGGACTGTCCTACGTCACGCTGTTGAGCATTGTCGGCGTTTTGCTGATCGGCGAGAGCGCCCGCGCAATCATCCGGGCCCGCCACGGCAAGCCGGCCGAGTTGCGCCGGCCGGGCAGCCATATCTGGTTCCACGGGCTGCCCTTGAAACTGCGGTTCAAGCGCTCGAAAGTCTATGTTTCTGCGATCCCGGTACTGGTGATCGGCTTCATCATCGGTTTCATCGGCGCGATTATGGGCATCGGTGGCGGCTTTCTGCTGGTGCCGATGCTCATCTATCTGGTGCGGGTCCCGACCGTAACGGTGATCGGCACCTCGCTGGTCTTGACTTTCCTCACCATGGTGTCGGCGACCGTGCTGCACGCTGCGACCAATCACCTGGTCGATGCCGTGCTGGCGCTGATCCTGATGGTGGGCGGCGTCATCGGCGCGCAGTTTGGCGCTCATGCCGGGCAGCGCATTCGCGGCGAATGGCTGCGCCTGCTGCTCGGTCTCCTGGTCCTGGCGGTCGGCTTGCGCTTTGCGGTGCAGCTCGTGCTGAAGCCGGAAGATTTGTACTCGATCCGCATCATCGGAGGCGGGCCATGAGTTACATGCGCGTGGCGGCGCTCGCGCTTGCGGGTCTCCTCGTCAATGCCGGCTCGGCTTCGGCGGAACGTCTCATCGCTTCGCTGACCAATCATCACGTGATGATTACGTCGAACTATACCGGCGTGGAACTGGTGCTGTTCGGATCGGTCGAGCGCGACGCCGCGGCCGCCGGGCGGCGCGCGTCCTACGACATCGTCGCCACCATCACCGGGCCGCGGGAGTCGCTGCGTACGCGGCGCAAGCAGCGCGTGCTCGGCATCTGGGTGAACACCGCGGCGCGCACGTTTGTCGATCCGCCCTCCTACCTCGCCCTTCTCACCAGCCGCCCGCTCGACGCCATCACAACCGCGGAGAACGCGCGGCGGCTGCAGCTCGGCATCGCCAATACGCCGTTTCCGGAATTGATCAACAACGATATCGGCGAGGTGAGCAACGACCCGTTCCGTGCGGCGCTGGTGCGGCTGATGCGCGAGCGCGGGCTCTACAGCGAACAGCCGAATGCGGTGACGTTTCTGACGCCGACCCTGTTCCGCGCCGCGATCTCGCTGCCGGCACAAGTGCCGATCGGCAGCTACACGGTCGACGTCAAGCTGTTTGCCGACGGCAATGTGATAGCGCAGACCGATTCGGCTTTCGAGATCGTCAAGGTCGGCTTCGAGCAATTCGTCGTCAATGCCGCGCGCGAGCATGGCCTGCTTTACGGGCTCGCCACCGCCCTGATGACGCTTTTCACCGGCTGGATCGCCAGCGTCGCGTTCCGGCGGGATTGATCCTCAATCCGGCAGGCAGCGTTCGGCGGCGACGGCAAAAAGCCGCCGCGCGCCGAGCATGTGCGCGGTGAAGGCGAGCGTGCCGAACAGACCGAAGATCGCGTGGTCGCGCACGTTGAGGCCGCCAGCATAGGCGCCGAAAGCCGGCATGATCAACCGTCGCCCGTCGCTGGCAAAACAGCGCCGGCGCACCGCGCGGCCGCGCTGCGCCACACGCGCCAGCGGATGCAGATGGCCGGCGATCTCACCGTCGCAGGGATGGGGCGAAGGTTGGTGGCGGAACATCAGCGGGCCGAGCGCCAAAACGTCGGCGAAACGGCCGCCGACAGTGCCGGGCAGGTCGGGGTCGTGATTGCCGGCGATCCAGATCCAGTCGCGGCCGCGCTGGAGCACGGTGAGCGCCGCGCGATCGCCGCCGCTCATGCGCGAAGGTCCGTGATCGTCGTGAAAGCTGTCGCCGAGCGCGATCAGAAGACGCGGCGCGTAGCGCTCGACGAGGCGCGCCAGCCGCGCCAATGTCGTCGCCGTGTCGTAGGGCGGCAGCAGCACGCCGCGCTTGGCGAAGGCCGAGCCTTTTTCCAGATGCAGATCGGCGACGACCAGCAGCCTTTCGTCCGGCCAGTACAGCGCGCCGGCCGGATCGGCGACGAGCGTCGTGCCGGCGAGGGCGATACCGGAATCGGGCTCTGGATTCCCGCTTGTGCGGGAATGAACGGCAGAAGCGCTACCCCTCACTGCATCGCCTCCTTCACCAATTCGTCCGCCGCCTCGGCGAGGAGCGAATCGGCCGCCTCGCCGTAAACCGTCTCGCGCCCGATCTCCAGCATGACCGGCACGGCGAGCGGCGACACGTGGTCGAGCGCTTTATGAACGATTCGGCCCTTGATGCGCGAGAGCATTTCGGCGAGGCGGCGCACGTCGAGGAGGCCGGTCGCGGCGTCGGCGCGGGCGGCGCGCAACAGCACATGGTCGGGCTGGTGGCTGCGCAGCACGTCGTAGACGAGGTCGGTTGAGATCGTGACCTGCCGCCGGGGTTTTTCCTGTCCGGGAAAACGGCGCTCGATCAGGCCGGCGATGATCGCGCAATTGCGGAAGGTGCGCTTCATCAGCGCCGATTCGGCGAGCCAGGCTTCGAGATCGTCGCCGAGCATGTCTTCGTCGAACAAGTCGGCAAGCGCGAACTCGCCGCGCGCGATGCGCTGCGCCACGTCGCCGAGGCCCCAGACCGCCAGCGCGTATTCGTTGGCGACAAAGCCGAGCGGCCGCAGCCGCGCCCGCTCGAGCCGCCGCGTCAGCAGCATGCCGAGCGTCTGATGCGCCAGCCGGCCTTCGAACGGGTAGCAGACGAGATAGTGCTTGTTGGCGCGCGGAAACGTTTCGACCAAGAGCTCGCGGGCGCCTGGCATCTGCGAGCGCCATTCCTGGATTTCGAGCCACTCGCGCACTTGCGCCGGAAGTTCCCGCCATTCTTGCGGATGAGCGATGATGTTGCGCACGCGGGCGGCGAGATAAGTCGAGAGCGGAAATTTGCCGCCCTCATAAGCCGGCACCTTGGGGTCTTCGGCGGTCGAACGCGAGACATAGACATCGTCCTCGACCAAGGCCTCGTATTTGAGGATTTCTCCCGCGAATACGAAGGTATCGCCCGGCACCGTGGTCTCGACGAAATATTCCTCGACTTGGCCCAGGAGTCGGCCGCCGCGCGGAATCATCTTCGACGCCCGCGAGCGCACGAGGCGAACCTTCAGCATGTCGGCCTCGACGATGGTGCCGACATTGAGCCGGTAACGTTGCGCAACATTGGGGTGCGCGATGCGCCAGCGGCCGTCCTTGCCCTGCCGGATGCGGGCGAAGCGCTCATAGGCCTTGAGCGCGTAGCCGCCGGTTGCGACGAAATCGACCACGGCAGCGAAATCCGGTCGCGTCAGGCCGGCATAGGGCGCGGCGGTCGTCACCTCGGCATAAAGCTCATCGCTGCGGAACGGCTCGCCGCAAGCGCAGCCGAGCACGTGCTGCGCCAGTACGTCGAGCGCGCCGACGCGAAGCGGCGGCGTGTCCTGCGCATTCTCGGCAATGGCGTCGAGCGCGGCACGGCATTCGAGCACCTCGAAGCGATTCGCCGGAACGAGCACGCCCTTCGACGGATCATCCATGCGGTGGTTGGCGCGGCCGATGCGCTGCAGCAGCCGCGACGCTCCCTTGGGCGCGCCGACATTGATAACGAGATCGACATCGCCCCAGTCGACGCCGAGATCGAGCGACGAGGTGCAGACCACGGCGCGCAGGCGGCCGGCGGCCATCGCGTCTTCGACCTTGCGCCGCTGCGCCACGTCGAGCGAACCGTGGTGCAGTGCGATGGCGAGATTGTCGTCGTTGATGTGCCAGAGTTGCTGAAAAATACTCTCCGCCTGGCTGCGGGTGTTGACGAAGACGAGCGTCGTGCGGTGCGTCTTGATCAGCCGGTAAATTTCGTCGAGCGCGTGGCGCGCCGAATGGCCGGCCCAGGGCAGCCGCTCACGGGTGTCGAGCATGCTGACATCGGGCGCCGCGCCGCCTTCGGCGACGATGAGATCGGCGCACGCCTCGCGTGCGGCACCGGCGCGTTGCGGCACCATGAAACGCGCAAGCTCTTCCGGCTCCGCCACGGTCGCCGAGAGGCCGATGCCGGCGAGGCTTAGAGCGAGGCGAAACAGCCGCGCCAGGCCGAGCGAGAGCAGATCGCCGCGCTTCGAAGTCACCAGCGCATGCAACTCGTCGAGGATGACGCGCTTGAGCGAGCCGAACAGATAGGGCGCGTCAGCGGAGGCGAGCAGCAACGCCAGCTGCTCCGGCGTGGTGAGCAAGATCTGCGGCGGGTCGCGGCGCTGGCGCTGGCGCTTGGAAGCCGGCGTGTCGCCGGTGCGCGTCTCGATGCGGATCGGCAGCCCCATCTCGAGGACCGGCGCTTCCAGGTTACGCGCGATATCGACGGCAAGCGCCTTGAGCGGTGAGATGTAGAGGGTGTGCAGGCCGTTTCCCTCTCCGCGCGTGCGGGGAGAGGGTGGCGAGGACCGAAGGTCCGCGCCGGGTGAGGGGGCCGCGAAGTTTAGCGCCTGCCTGAACGCCCCCTCACCCGCCACGCCTTCGGCGCGGCGACCTCTCCCCGCGTGCGGGGAGAGGTGAAGACCGGCGCGACCCTCACTCAATTCCACCAGGCTCGGCAGGAATCCGGCCAGCGTCTTGCCGCCGCCGGTTGGTGCGATCAGCAGCACCGAGCGGCCGGCCCGCGCCTTGGCCAACAGTTCGAGCTGATGGGCGCGTGGCGCCCAGCCGCGGCCGGCGAACCAGCGCGCGAAAACGTCCGGAAGAATTGCGGCGCGCTCGTTAACGGTCACTCGGAATTCCAGTCCTTCGGTCCAGTTTCCGCCGCCTGCGCGACCACGACGAGGCTGTCGACCGGCAGCCCTTTTTCGCTGCGTACTGAAACTTCGGAAAGAGACGCGAGTGTGAGCCCGGCATCCGCCAGCGCCCGCCGCACGTAAGCCTCCCCGTGGGCATAGCGCAGCGTCGGCAAAAGCTTCACGCCGTCGCCGGAATGGGTTTCGACCGTGAAGGCCAAAAAGCCTCCGGGCGTAAGCGCGCGCCCGACCGCGGCCACGACCGGATTAAGATCGTTCATATAAACGAATACATCGGCGGCGAGCACGAGGTGATATTTGGCGGCGTTGCCGGCCTCGGCGGCAAGAAAGTCGTTAAGGTCGGCGGTGACGAGACGATCATAAACGCCTTTCGTCGCCGCCTGTGTGGCCATCGCCGGCGAAAGATCGACGCCGACGAGGCAATCGACAAAGGGGCGAAAAGCGGCGCTGCCGAGTCCGGTGCCGCAACCGAGATCGAGCATGGAACCGAAGTGAAGCGGCCGTCCGGCCGCCTGCACCGCCTGTTCGACGGCATCACGCAGGATCGCCGGCCCGCGATAGGCGAGCTGCTCGGTGAGCGCCGCGTCGTAGCGCGCCGCGTATTGGTCGAACAGCCGGCGCAGGTAAGGTTCGCTCATCGCCGGGGTGGCGTCGCCGCATCCGAGCCGGGCGAGCTGCAGCCGGGCGCCGTGATAATCCTCTGGATCCGCGTCACGGGCCTTTTCGAACGCGGCGATGGCGCCGGCGCGGTCATCGAGCCGGTCGCGGATAGCACCGAGCGCGAACCAGGCGGTGGCGAAACCCGGCGCGAGTTCCACGGTCTGCGAGAGGATATCGGCGGCGCCGGAAAGATCGCCGCGCGCGGCATGATCGAGCGCCCATTGGTAGCGCCGGTCGGCGATGAGATCGCCGGAGGAGACGAAGAGCGGCCCGGTGTCGGTCATGCTGTGCTCGCGTCCCGAAGGGGAATGATTATTTATCACTCGCATGCGTCCTGAAGACATCCTGGTGCCGACCCCGGCCGGTGTGTGCTGCAAGCTCGGCGGCTTCCATATCGACCCAACCCGTCCGGTCGAGCGCGCGCTGATCACGCACGCCCATTCCGACCACGCGCGCGCCGGTCTTGGCGCGGTGCTGGCCACGCCGGAAACTCTCGACTTGATGCGGCTACGCTATGGCGAGAATTTTGCCGGCTCGACGCAGCCGGCACACTATGGCGAAAGCGTCAATCTCGGCGGTGCCAAGGTCACCTTCCATCCCGCCGGCCATGTGCTCGGCTCGGCGCAGATCGCAGTGGAGGCGAACGGGCTGCGCGTCGTCGCTCCCGGCGATTACAAAAACGTTCCCGATCCGACTTGCGCGCCCTTCGAACTGGTGCCGTGCGATGTCTTCATCACCGAGGCGACGTTCGCGCTGCCGGTGTTCCGCCACGGCGATGCCGACGGCGAAATCGCCAAACTCCTGCATTCTGTCGCCCTGTTCCCGGAGCGCGCGCATCTGGTCGGCGCCTATTCGCTCGGCAAGGCGCAGCGGGTGATCGCGCTATTGCGCAAGGCCGGCCATGGGGCGCCGATCTATTTGCATGGCGCCATGGAGAGCATCACCCGCTATTACGCCAGCCGCGGCATCGCACTCGGCGAATTGCGCTCGGCGCGTGGCGCCAGCAAGGCGGAGCTTGCCGGCACCATCACGCTCTGCCCGCCCTCGGCTTTGAACGAAGTTTGGGTGCGGCGCTTTCCCGATCCGGTCACCGCGTTTGCGTCGGGCTGGATGCGGATTCGCGCGCGGGCGCGCCAGAACGGCGTCGCCCTGCCGCTGGTCATTTCCGATCACGCCGATTGGGATGGGCTTATCGCCACCGTCACCGCGACCGGGGCCGGGGAAATCTGGGTCACGCACGGCCAGGAGGACGCGCTGGTGCACTGGTGCGCCACACGCGGATTGAAGGCGCGGCCGCTCGACATCGTCGGCTACGGCGAGGAGGACGATGAAGCCGTCATTCCGGGGCCGGCCAAAGGCACTGGCGAGGCGGATGAATGAATCGCTTCGCGGAACTTCTGGACCGCCTCACTTATGAACCGGGGCGCAACAACAAGCTTCGGCTGATGACCGATTATTTCCGCTCGACCGCCGACCCCGAGCGCGGCTGGGCGCTTGCCGCCCTGACCGGCGCGCTCAGCTTCCCGCATGCCAAGCCGGGCCTGATTCGCAATCTGATCGCCGAACGCACCGACCCGGTGCTGTTCGAACTGTCCTACGATTACGTCGGCGACCTCTCCGAGACCGTCGCGCTGATGTGGCCGGGTGAGGGGGAAGCCGCCTTCGGTATCAGCGGTCGACCCCCCTCACCCGACCTCGCTGGCGCTCGGTCGACCTCTCTCCGCCGGGGAGAGGTGAGTGCGCCGAGCCTTTCCGAGGTCATCGAAACCCTCTCCACGCTCGGCAAGGCCGAGTTGCCGGCGCGGCTGGCGCGCTGGCTCGATTCGCTCGACGAGACCGGACGCTGGGCGCTGATCAAGCTCGTCACCGGCGGGTTGCGAATCGGCGTATCGGCGCGGCTCGCCAAGGCGGCGGTCGCCGCGCTCGGCATCACCGATGCGCAAGACATCGAGTTGCTCTGGCCTGGCCTGTCGCCGCCCTATGTCGAGCTGTTCGCCTGGCTCGAAGGCCGCGCGGACAAACCGGCGAGCGGCGACCCGGCGCCGTTCCGCCCGGCGATGCTGGCGCATGCCCTCGACGAACCGGACCTTGCCGGGCTCGATCCGGCCGAATTCATGGCCGAATGGAAGTGGGACGGGATTCGGGTGCAGGCCGTCGCCGCGCGGCATGACGGGCGGACGGTCGCGCGGCTCTATTCGCGCACCGGCGAGGACATTTCCAAGAGCTTTCCCGATCTTCTCGATGCGCTGCGGCTTCCCGGCGCGATCGACGGCGAGCTCCTGATCATGCGCGAGCATCGCGTGCAATCGTTCAACGTGCTGCAGCAGCGGCTCAATCGCAAAAGCGTTACGAATAAGCTCATGGCCGAGTTTCCCGCCCATCTGCGCGCCTACGATCTGCTCGCCGACGGCGAGCAGGACCTTCGCGAGCTTCCATTCGCCGCGCGCCGCGCGCGGCTCGAACAGTTTGTTGGGCGGCTCAAGGAGCCCCGCGTCGATCTTTCCCCCCTTGTCCCGTTTGCGACCTGGGAGGACCTTGCGGCCGCGCGGAAAAATCCGGCGGCGGCCGGGGCCGGCGCCGATGCCGAGGCGGTGGAAGGTATCATGCTCAAGCGCCGCGATGCGCTCTACGTTCCCGGCCGGCCAAAGGGGCCGTGGTGGAAGTGGAAGCGCGACCCGTTCATCATCGACGCGGTGCTGATGTATGCGCAACGCGGGCACGGCAAGCGCTCCTCGTATTATTCCGATTATACGTTCGGCGTCTGGACCCGCGGCGACGAGGGCGACGAGCTGGTGCCGGTCGGCAAGGCCTATTTCGGCTTCACCGATGAGGAGTTGCTGCAGATCGACCGCTTCGTCCGCCGCAATACGGTTGACCGCTTCGGTCCGGTGCGCGAGGTCGTGCACCAGCCGGATCAGGGCCTGGTGCTTGAAGTCGCCTTCGAGGGACTGCAACGCTCGACCCGGCACAAATCCGGGCTGGCGATGCGGTTCCCGCGCGTCAACCGGCTGCGCTGGGACAAGCCGCCGGGCGAAGCCGACCGGCTGGAGCGGCTGGAGACGATGATCGCGCGGATCGAACAGGGACGCATGTCGTGAGCGGGCGCCGCCGTCACCCGGCCGTTTCCGCCACCTTGCGCCGCGGCCGGATGAGCGATCTCGGCGCGCTGCTTGCCCTCGAACAGGCGGTCTTTACGGTCGATGTGCTGTCGCGGCGCAGCCTCCGCCATTTTCTTGCCTCGCCCGGCGCCGCGCTGATCGTCACCGAGGCGAACGGCAGACTGGCCGGCTATGCGCTGGTGCTTTTTCCGCCGCGCTCCGCCATCGCCCGGCTTTATTCCATCGCCGTCGCCCCCCATGTCGGCGGGCGCGGCGTCGGGCCGCTCCTATTGGCGGCGGCGGAGCAGGCAGCCAAGCGCCGAAAGCGGCGGGCGATGCGCCTCGAAGTCCACGAGCACAATACAAGGGCAATTGCCCGCTATGAAAAATCGGGCTACCGCTTGTTCGGTAGGCATCGCGCCTATTATGACGACCGCGGCGATGCGCTCCGCTTTGAGAAGCCGCTCGGTGTGGAACCTCGACGGCGATCGGCCGTGGCAGCAAAAAAACCTGACGCGCAGGCGCGAATCGGTTTTCATGGTGGACATCGCGGACCGCGCAGTCGCTATTCGGTTCGTTCCCGGCTATGACAAGTTGCGCTTTGCCTAAGCTCGCACGCATGATCGGCCCGCATTTGCACGCTGCTTTCGACTGGAAGGGGACCCATCCATGACCGGCTGGGTCATCCTGGTCGACCAGCCCCGCGATCTGCCCAACGCCGAGACCCCGCACAAGGTCATCACCACGACCGAGTACCTGGCGCGGCCTCGCCTGTTCGAGATCGGTCGGCCGAAGCTGGTCAACCTGGCCCGCTCCTACGCCTATCAGTCGAAGGGCTATTACGCGTCGCTGCTGGCCGAGGCGCGCGGCCATCGCGTCGTGCCGACCGTCGAAACCATGCTGGAGCTGCGCGAGCAAAAGCTCTACGAGCACGCGCTCCCCGAGCTCGAAGACGAACTCAACCGTTGCGCCCGGCGCGCCGACTTCCAGCCCGACGCCGAGCTCAGGCTCATCGTCTGTTTCGGCATCGCCCGCGACCCCCACTTCGAATCGTTCGGGCGGCTTTTGTTCGACTGGTTCCGCTGTCCGGCCCTGGAAGTGATCGTCGAACCGGGCGACTGGCTGTCGATCGACCGCATTCGCCCGCGCAACATCACCCGGCTCGCCAACGGCGAAGCCGAGTTTTTCCGCGAGTCGCTGCGCAATCATACCAGGCGCGACTGGCGCGACCCGAAGGCGCGGACGGTCGCCAAGTACGATCTCGCCGTGCTCTACGATCCGAACGAGAAAATGGCGCCGTCCTCTTCGGCCTCGATCAAGCACTTCGCGCGCATCGCCGAGAGACTGTCGGTCGACGTCGAGCCGATCACCAAGCGCCAGCTTGCCGAGCTCGCCGAGTTCGACGGGCTGTTCATCCGCGAAACCACTTCGATCGACAATCACACCTACCGCTTTGCCCGCCGCGCCTGGCAGGAAGGCATGCCGGTCATCGACGATCCGATCTCGATGATCCGCTGCACCAACAAGGTGTTCTTGATGGAGCTCCTGGGGCAGAACCAGGTGCCGACGCCGCCGACGGTGATCATCGCCGAGGATACCGATCTGGAGAAAGCCATCGACGAGCTGGGTCTGCCGCTGGTGGTGAAAATCCCGGACGGCTCGTTCTCGCGCGGCGTGCACAAGATCGAGAGCCTCAACGAGTTCAAGCGCGTGTCCGACGAACTGTTCGAGGAAACCGATCTGTTGCTGGCGCAAAAGTTCCTGCCGACCGAGTTCGACTGGCGCGTCGGCGTGCTCGCCGGCGAGCCGCTGTTCGTCTGCCAGTACCGCATGGCGCGCGGCCATTGGCAGATCGTCAAGCACCGCTCCGACGGCTCGGCGCGCGAGGGCGGATTCAAGACCTTCGATCTGGATCAGGCGCCGCCGGCGCTGATCGATGTCGCCGTGCGGGCGGCGCGGCCGATCGGCGAGGGTTTTTACGGCGTCGATATCAAGCAGACCGAGAACGGCTTCATCGTCATGGAAGTCAACGACAATCCCAACCTCGAGCACGGCATCGAGGATGTCGTCGGCAAGGATGAAGTCTGGATGCGCGTGCTGCGCTGGTTCATCGATCGCTTCGAGCAGTAGACGGGATCGCCGCGGCGGCCTTGGTCACTTCTTCAAGCGGCCAGCGGGCGCGCGGCGCGGTGTTCATCGGGTCGGTCAATCCGAGCGCGAGCCGCTCGGCGCCGGCCCACGCGATCATGGCGCCGTTGTCGGTGCACAGCGCCGGCGGCGGCGCTACCAGGTTGGTGCCGGCCTCGAAGGCGACGCGGTGCAGGGCTTTGCGGATCGCCTGATTGGCCGCTACCCCGCCGGCGCAAACCAGCGCGGTCGGCGTGCCGACGCGCTCGCGGAACATCCGCAGTCCGGCGCGCAGCCGGTCCATGACCACGTCGCCCACCGCCTGCTGGAACGAGGCGCAGAGGTCGGCGACATCCTCGTCGCTCAACGGCGCGATTTTCTCGGCTTCGAGGCGCAGTGCGGTCTTGAGGCCGGACAGCGAGAAATTGGCGTCATGGCGCCCGGCCATCGGCCGCGGCAGCGCAAACCGCTTGGGGTCGCCGCGCGTCGCCTCCTTCTCGACCAGCGGTCCGCCGGGGAAGCCGAGGCCGAGCAGCTTTGCGGTCTTGTCGAAGGCTTCGCCGATGGCGTCATCGACCGTGCCGCCGAGCCGCAAATAGTCGCCGACGCCGAGCACGCCGAGGATTTGGGTGTGGCCGCCGGAGGCGAGAAACAGGCAATAGGGAAACGGCGTGGCGTCGGTCAGCCGCGCCGTCAGCGCATGCGCCTCCAAATGGTTGACCGCGATCAGCGGCTTGGCATGCGCGAGCGCGATCGCCTTGGCCATGGTCAAGCCGACGATGACGCCGCCGATCAGACCGGGCCCGGCCGCTGCGGCGACGCCGTCGAGCGAGGCAAAGGAACGTTGTGCGTCGCTCATCGCCTTGGCGATGATGGTGTCGAGCGCTTCGACATGGGCGCGGGCGGCAATCTCCGGCACCACGCCGCCGAACGCCGCGTGCTCGTTGATCTGCGAGAGAACGACGTTGGATAGGATGCGGCCGTGGCCGTCCTCGGTCCGCTCGACCAGGGCGGCGCCCGTCTCATCGCAGGTCGTTTCGATGCCGAGGATGATCATGCGTGTATGATAGGCCGTGCCGTCATTGCCGGGCACTGAGCGCCGGAGGGCGCGGGTGCCGATGAAATCCAGGATTCATCATATACCCAGTTGCTTCTGCGCTTGGCGCTTGCAATGACGGCGGCCTAGCACTTGAAGGTCCTATGGCACAATCCTCGACCCCAACGGCCACCCTCCGTATCGGCTCCCGCGGCTCCCCGCTGGCGCTGGTGCAGGCGCGCGAGGTCAAGAGCCGCCTCGCCGCGGCGGCGGGCCTTGACCCGGAGCGGATCGAGATCAAGGTCATCCGCACGACCGGAGATCTCGTGCAGGATCGGCCGCTCGCCGACGCCGGCGGCAAAGGGCTGTTTGCCAAGGAGATCGAGGAGGCGCTGCTGGCGGGCGTCATCGATCTTGCCGTGCATTCCTCGAAGGATCTTCCCACGGTCTTGCCGGCGGGCCTGGCGCTGGCGAGCTTCCTGCCGCGCGAGGATGCGCGCGACGCGTTCATCAGCCGCAAGGCCAAGGCATTACGCGATTTGCCGCCAGGATCGACGGTCGGCACCGCGTCGCCGCGACGGCAGGCCTTTGTGAAACGGCTGCGGCCGGACATTGAAGTCATGACGCTGCGCGGCAATGTCGAGACGCGGCTGCGCAAGCTCGATGCCGGGGAAGTCGACGCGACGCTCCTTGCCGTCGCCGGCCTGAAACGGCTGGGGCTTCTGTCGGCGGCAACCGCTATTCTCGAACTCGACGAGTTCCTGCCGGCCGCCGCTCAGGGCGCCATCGGGATCGAGACACGGGCCGACGACACCGCGACGCGGGCGCTGGTCGCCGCGATCAACGACCGCGACACGGCGACCGCCGTTGCCGCCGAGCGCGCCTTCCTCGCCGTGCTGGATGGTTCCTGCCGCACGCCGATCGGCGGCCATGCTATCGTCCACGGCGGCACCATCCGCTTCCGCGGCATGATCGTAAAACCCGACGGCAGCGAGTCGTACGAGGCTGTGCGCGAGGGTGGTCGCGAGCAGGCGGTGGAGCTTGGCGCCGATGCCGGCCGCGAATTGCGGGATCGCGCCGGCGCCGATTTTTTTCAGCAGACCTAAAGCGGTGCGCCTTCTCCTCACCCGTCCGCAGTCCGACGCCGCACGCACCGCGAACGCCTTACGCGCCCTGGGTCACGAGCCGATCGTCGCGCCGCTCTTCGAAATCGAAATTCTCTCACGTGCCGATCTCAGCGCCGGGCCGTGGGCGGCATTTTTCCTTACGAGCGCCAATGCGCTGTGGGGCTTTGCCGGACAGACGCATCGCGATGAGGTGCGCAATGTTCCGGTTTTCACGGTAGGCGACCGGACCGCGCAAGCGGTTCGCGATGCCGGCTTCACGGCCGTGACTTCGGCCGCAGGCAATGTGAACGATCTCGCCGGCCTTGTCGCGGCGCATCTCAATCCGCCGGCGCGGCTTCTCTATCTGACCGGAGAAGACCGCTTCGGCGATCTCGCCGGCACGCTGCGGGCGCGAGGTTTTGTCGTCGACATGGTGGTGGTCTATCGCGCGGTCGTCGCGGCAACGCTGCCGGCCCAAGCCGCCGCCGCTCTGACCCGCGGGATCGACGGCGTCCTGCATTACTCGCGCCGCAGCGCCGAAACGTATGTGAACGCCGCCCGTGGCGCGGGCTTGCTCGCAAGCGCGTTGAAGCCCACTCATTTCTGCCTGTCCGCCCAAGTGGCGGAACCGCTCGCGCACGCCGGTGCCACAGACATCCGCATCGCGCCGCGGCCGGCCGAGGTCGACCTGATCGGCCTTATTCCGTCGCCCTGAGGCCGCGCGCTTTTGTCGCTTGCGCGCGCCACGGCCGGCGGTGCGGCAAGGAATGCGCGGCTTTTCAAGCCGAGAAGCCGTTTCCGACGCTGATCCTTTCTTCGAATTAATGTCGTCTCCAGGTCGTCGTAACTTGGCTTGACCATCTTATTCCGAAGGGCCGCTGGGCCACTTTCATATCTGGAGATGAGTCATGACTGGAAACCCTTCAAATTCCAAAAAGCCCAGGGCCCTCACCGCCCGTAGAGTGACGTTGTTGGCGTCCGTCGCGGCACTGGGCGGCATTATGCTGCTCGCCGGCCCGGGCGGTTACCGGCCGTCGAGCCTCGCCTGGACATCGGCCGCGAGCGCGGCCGCCGCCGACACCGCAAGCCAGCATCCGGCCGGTTTTGCCGACTTGGTCGCCAAGGTCAAACCCGCGGTCATCTCGGTGCGCGTCAAGATCGACGCCGCCAGCGATCCGGAGCTGATGAAAGAGATGCACCAGAACAGTGATCAGGAGGCGATCCCGTTCGAGCCCGGCTCGCCGATGGAGAAGTTCTTTCAGCAATTCGGCCAGCAGTTCGGCTCTCAGGGCATGCCGCATGCCCACCCGCGCCATGAGTTCGTCACCGGCGAAGGTTCCGGCTTCTTCATTTCGCCCGACGGCTACGCGGTGACCAACAATCACGTCGTCGATCATGCGAAGTCGGTGCAAGTCACCACCGACAATGGCACGATCTATACCGCCAAGGTCGTCGGCACCGACCCGAAGACGGATCTGGCGCTGATCAAAGTCGACGGCAAGAAGGACTTCCCCTATGTGAAGTTCGCCGACCACTCGCCCCGCGTCGGCGATTGGGTCGTCGCCGTCGGCAATCCATTCGGTCTTGGCGGCACCGTGACCGCCGGCATCGTTTCGGCGCGCGGCCGCGACATCGGCGCCGGCCCCTACGACGACTACATTCAAATCGACGCGCCGATCAACAAAGGCAACTCGGGCGGGCCGGCGTTCAACGAAGACGGCGAGGTGATCGGCGTCAACACGGCGATCTACTCACCGTCCGGTGGTTCGGTCGGCATCGGCTTCGACATCCCGGCCGACACCGCGAAAATGGTGGTCGCGCAGCTCGAGAAGAGCGGCCATGTCACGCGCGGCTGGCTGGGTGTGCAGATCCAGCCGGTCACCGCCGGCATCGCCGATAGCCTCGGGCTGAAGAAGGCCGAAGGCGCCCTGGTCGACGAGCCGCAAGCCGACAGTCCGGCGGCCAAGGCCGGCGTCCAGGCCGGCGACGTCATCACCGCAGTCAACGGCACGCCGGTGAAGGACGCCCGCGAACTCGCCCGCACCATCGGCATGATGGCGCCGAACAGCACGGTCAAGCTCGACATCACGCGTCAGGGCCAAGAGAAGACCGTGTCGTTGACGCTCGCCGAGATGCCGAATGAGCACGTGGCCAAAGCCGATAGCGAGCAGGCGCAGCCGACCAGCGGCGTACCGCATCTCGGCCTGTCGGTGGCGCCCGCTGCAGACGTCTCGGGTGCCGGCAGCAAGGGTGTCGTGGTCACGGCGGTCGATCCGGATGGGCCTGCCGCCGAGCACGGCTTGCAGGAGGGAAACGTCATCCTCGACGTCGGCGGCAAGCCTGTCGCCAATGCCGGCGATGTGCGCAAGGCGCTCACCGAAGCAAAGGCGCAAGGCAAGCACGACGTTCTCGTGCGGGTGAAGATCGGCGACGCGACCAGGTTCGTCGCCCTGCCGCTCGGCAACGCCTAAGCGTAGTTGTCGCATCCATCGGTCGTGCCTTGGTCTCCAGGCACGACACTGATGGCGGCCTTTGAGGACGGGCTAGGTAACTCTTTAGCCCGTCCTCATTCGTGTTGATCGCGAACCGGCGCGCCCCGACCGCATTCCGAAATTTCTCAGTTCCACTGGGAAGCCGGCCGGCGCGGTTGTGTCGCTCGTGCGGCCTCGGCCCGGCGTGTTGCCGCCGTGGCTTCCTCGTACTATGCCGTGACGGCGAGCCGGCCGAAGTCTCGAATCGGTCGCTTGCCCTGGAGAGCGCATGACGAGCGAGCCCGATAGCACGCCGCGCCGACGGCCGCCGACCATCGATCTGACGGCAAAGGAAGTCGAATCTCCGGAACCGGGCTCCGAGAGTCCCGCGGCGCATGCGGATGCCGCGACCGAACGGCAGGATCCGAATCTTCCCACGTGGATAAGGCCGTACGCCGTCGGCGCCATCGTCGGGGCCGCCGTGCTGGCCGCGATCATGGCCGGATTCTGGATTGCCGGCGTAGTACCCCCGCAAAAGACGGCGGCAGCGTCCGGCACGCCGGGCGCCGGGGCTGTTTCCAGCGACGAGATCTCGTCCCGGCTCGATAAGATCCAGCGGGCGCTGCAAACAACGCATTCGGACCAGGCTCTCGCCGCCCGCATGGCCGCCGCGGAGACCCAAACTAAGACGCTCAGCGATGCGCTCGCCGCTCTCAATCGCCGTCTGGATGAGGCCGCCGCGGCGTCGCAGAGCGCGCTCGCGCAGGCCAAAGCCGCGACGGCGGCTGCGGCTGCGGCAGCGGACGCGATGAAGAACACGGCCCAGCCGGGCATCGAGCACAGCGACATCGACGCGCTCAACAATCGGATCGCCGCGCTCGAAAGCACGATGAAATCGCTCTCCACGGACGCTGCGCAACGGACGTCGAGCGCCGACGATCGCGCGGCGCGGTTGACCGTCGCTGCCGAGGCGCTGCGTGCCGCGGTCGAGCGCGGTGCGCCGTACCAAGCCGAGCTTGCGGCGGTGCAGGCGCTCGGCGCCGACCGCAACGCGACCGCGCCGCTTGAGCCCTTTGCCGCCGACGGCGTGCCGAGCGCCGCCGCGCTCGCGCACGAGCTCGCCCTGCTCACGTCCTCCTTGCTGCAAGCCTCGGGTGCGGCGCCGAGCGAGAGTTCCTTCCTCGGGCGGCTGGAGGCCCACGCGCAAAAACTCGTGCGCATCACGCCGATCGATGCGCCGACCGGCGATGATCCTTCGTCGGTGATCGCGCGGATCAACATCGATGCCGCCCGCGGCGATATCGCTGCCGCGCTTGCCGGCATTGCCCGATTGCCGGAATCGGCGCGGGCGCTTGCCGCTTCTTGGGTCAAGAAGGCCGAGGCGCGGGAAGCGGCCATCGCGGCGAGCCGGCGCATCGCCGCCGAAGCGCTCGCCGCGATCGGCAGACCGGCGCCGCAATGATCCGCGTTGTCTTTTTCCTCATCGTCGTCGGCGCGGTGGCGCTTGGCGTGGCGTGGCTCGCCGACCGTCCCGGCGATGTGGTCGTCACTTGGCAAGGCTGGCGCATCGAAACCTCGCTGATGGTTCTCGGCGCGGCGCTGCTGGCGGCGTTGGCGGTGCTGGCGCTGTTGTGGAGCCTGTTGCGCGCGTTTCTGCGCTCGCCGTCCAGGCTGCGCGCGCATTTGCACCGTCGCCGCGGCGAGCGTGCCTATGAGGCGATCTCGCGCGGCCTCATCGCGATCGGCGCCGGCGATCTCGCCGCCGCACGCAAGCATACAGCCGAAGCCAAGCGCATCGCGCCGGCCGAACCGTTGGCGCTTCTCCTGCACGCGCAGGCTGCGCAGCTTGCCGGCGACCGCGAGGCGGCCGATAACGCTTTCCGCGCCATGGCAAGCCGCGCCGATACCAAGGCGCTGGGGCTCCGCGGCCTTTTCATCGAGGCGCAGCGCCGCGGCGATCACGCCAGCGCCCATGCGCTGGCCGAGGAAGCGGCGCGGCAAAATCCCTCGCTCGGCTGGGCCGGCAAAGCGGTGCTCGAAATGCGCTGCGCCACCGGCGACTGGGCCGGCGCGCTCGCGCTCCTTGAAGGCAACAAGCGCGCGCTCGACAAGGAAAGCTACCGCCGCCAGCGCGCGGTGATGCTGACGGCGCGCGCGCTCGCGCTGGAGGAAACGGACCGCGACCACGCCAAGGCCTTTGCGCTCGAAGCGGCGAAGCTGGCGCCGACTTTGGTGCCGGCGGCGGCGCTCGCCGGCCGCATGCTCGCCGAGGGCGGCGAGCCGCGCAAGGCGAGACGCCTCCTCGACAAAGCCTGGCTCGCCAATCCGCATCCGCATCTGGCCCAGGTCTATGCCGACCTTCGCTTCGGCGACGCCGCGCGCGACCGCCTCAAGCGTATGGAAGCGTTGGCGCAGAAGGTGCCCGGCCACATCGAGGGCGCGCTGGCGCTCGCGCGCGCCGCGATCGATGCGCAGGACTACGCCAAAGCCCGCGCCGCGCTCGCGCCGCACCTGACGGCCCTGACCAAGCGCGTCGCGCTGTTGATGGCCGAGCTCGAGCGCGCCGAGCGAAACGACGAAGGCCGCGCGCGCGAATGGATCGCGCGGGCGGTCCATGCCGCGCCCGATCCGGCGTGGACGGCCGACGGCCACGTTTCCGATCGTTGGCTGCCGGTGTCGCCCGTCAGCGGCCGGCTCGACGCTTTCGAATGGCGCGCGCCGCTCGCCGGCATCACCAGCGCGGCGCCGGTGATCAATCCGCAGCCTTCTGCGGCTACGCCGGTCGTGGCTCCGACCGCGCCGCCCAGCGACAGCGCCCGGATCGCGCATGAAGACGCCATGACAATTGCGGATGCGAAAGCTGCCTCACAGGCCGCGGCCGAGGCCGGAGTCCCGCCCTCGCAGCGGCGCGGACGCCCCTCCGAGCCGAAGGCGGAGGCCGTGATCCCGCTGGTGCATGCGCCGGACGATCCCGGTCCGGACGCGATCGAGGGGAGCGAACCGCCGCCCGAGCAGGAAAACGGCGGCTGGCGCAAGATTTTTTGAGGAATTGCGCTCCGGAGGTAAGACCCGCGAGGTTGCAAATTCGGCGCTGCATGTGCATTATAGAGCATGAACTATAATGCATAAGAGCGCTTGATCGTGGCCAAGCCGATAACCAAGATGGCCGGCGAGCCCCCTATTCTCGGCTCGCAAACTGGTGCGACCGACGCCACCGCGTTCCTCGCCGCGATCGGCGACGAAGTCCGGCGCCACCGGGCCAAGCGCGGCGTGACGCGCCGCCAATTGGCGCAGGCGTCGCTGACCTCCGAGCGCTACTTGGCGCAGATCGAAAGCGGAGCCGGCAATCCTTCCGCGAGCGTCCTGCATGCCATCGCGCGGGCTCTCGATCTTCCTGTTTCTGCGCTTTTGCCGGAATCCGGTGCGCGCACCGCGGCGCTGGAGGGCATCCTCGATCTCGTCATGCAACTGCCGGAAGGCGAATTGCCGGCGCTGGCCAAGGAGATCGAGGCGCACGTCGTGCGCGCCGGCAGCGCCGACCGCGCCCGGCGCATTGCGCTGGTCGGGCTGCGCGGTGCGGGTAAGTCGACGCTCGGGCGGATGCTGGCCCAGCGCCTCGGCTGGCCCTTCATCGAGCTCGACCGCCGCGTCGAAGAGGAATACGGCGCCAGCATTCCCGATCTGATCGAGATGGCCGGCACGGCGACCTTCCGCCGCCACGAGCGCCACGCGCTGCAACGCGTCATCGCCGAGCACGAGGCGGCCATCATCACCACCGCCGGCGGCATTGTCGCAAACCCGGAGACTTACGCTCTGCTTTTGCGCGGCACTCACACGGTGTGGGTCAAGGCGCGGCCGGAAGAACATATGAGCCGCGTCATGGCGCAGGGCGATTTCCGTCCCATGGCGCAGAACCGGCAAGCCATGGCCGACCTCGTGGCGATCCTCGAAGCGCGGCGCCTCGACTATGCCCGCGCCGAGGCCGAAGTCGACACTTCGGGCGATGCCATCGAGCAAAGCTTTGCCAAGCTTTTGCGGGTCGTGACCCCGTTCCTCGGGGACAGGCAGCCGTGACATTGCCGGACGAAGGTTTTCTCGAGCTTGAGCCGCTGCGGCTGGAATACCGTATGATCGGGCCGCGGCCCGATGCGGCACCGACCATCGTGATGCTGCACGAGGGTCTCGGCTGCGTCGGCCTGTGGGGCGCATTCCCGGAACAACTGGCGGCGGCGACCGGCGCCGGCGTGTTCGTCTACTCGCGGGCCGGCTACGGCAATTCAAGCCCGGCATCACTGCCGCGGCCGCTGTCTTTCATGGACGAAGAGGCTCTCGACGTGCTGCCGCGGGTGCTCGCGGCGATCGGATTTCGACGCGGCATCCTGTTCGGGCACAGCGACGGCGCCTCGATCGCGACCATTTACGCCGGCAGCGTCCAGGACCACCGCGTGCGCGGCCTTGTTCTCATGGCGCCGCATTTTTTTACCGAGGCGATGGGGCTCGCCGAGATCCGCAGCGCCGGCGAAGCGTTCAAGGCCGGCATTTTGCGCGACAAGCTCAAGCGCTGGCATGCCGACGTGGATGGCGCGTTCCGTTCCTGGATCGAGCCCTGGCTCAATCCGGACTTCCAGAAGTGGGACATCACCGAGGCGCTCGGCTACATCCGCGTGCCGATCCTGATCCTGCAGGGCGCCAACGATCAATACGGCACGCTCAAGCAGATCGAAGCGGCGAAAGACGAATGCTTCTGCCCGGTCGAGGTGGCGATCCTGCCCGGCGCCCGCCATTCCCCGCATCGGGACGCGCCCGGAGCGACGCTCGACGCGGTCGCCAGCTTCATCAACCGGCTGTTGCGCGACCATCACGAAAGCGACATCCGCCCCGGCGCCGGGGTTGCGGCCTAGTGCATTATAGTGCATATTACGCTAAGACATCTGTGAACTATAATACATATCGAGGAACGCCGTATGGCTGACGCCCATGCCCCCGAGCGTCCGCTGGCCAACGGTCAGAGGAGAATCGACTTCCAAACCGAGCCGGCGCGCTACCGCCACTGGCGGCTCGCGA
>JBEKIC010000036.1:0-40592 GCA_050011955.1 Xanthobacteraceae bacterium | reverse complement strand
GGTGAGGGTGAGGGTGAGGGGTGACGGGTGAGGGGTGAGGGGTGAGGGGTGACTATCACTAAAGCCCGTCACTACCATCACACAACGCGCCCGCAAGTGATTGATTCGCCTCGCGACGCTCGCCTAAGATATTAGAGCGCCAATCGATTCAATCTGAAGCAATTGCGCTCTGGACCAGACCGGCGCAGATCAGCGCGCGCCGTGCCAAGGGTCATATGGCTTGTTCGGCAAGCTCTTGAGTGCGTTCTGGTAAGCTTTGTCGTCGACCTTCGGTTTTTGCTCGGCAGGCTTGTCCGATTTCTGTTCATGCTTGCGGCCGCCGCCGCCCGGGGCTTGCGCATTGGCGCTCCCGACCAAGAGTGCAATGACGAATGTTGCGAGAAAGAATGGTGCGATGGCGAATCTCATGGGCTCACCCCGTCGAGACCCCGTTAACGCGAATTGCTTCATGCGACCTTAAACGATGCGGCCTTAAACGCTGGTGCATGCGGATTTTAATGTAACACAAGCCCGGTCCACCGCGCCATGCTCCGCTACGCCGGCGCCGGCACCATGCGGCCGCCGCCACCTGCATTGATCGGCGGCGCGGTTTATTCCGCCGCGCCGCCGCGCCGTCATTTGCCGCGGCTTTCCACCATCTTGCGGCAGTCGTCGCTGAGCTTGTCTTTCTGACCGGCAAGACAATTCAGGATGCGGCCGCCGCCATGTTCGACGCCGGCGCAAAGTCGTTCGGCGTCGGCGCGGCAGGCGCCGCGGTGACGACCTTCCTCCTGGGCGAGCGCCAAGGACGAGAAAGCTGTCACCGTGAGGATAACAGTCAAGGCGATGGGCCGGTTCATTGCTAACTTCCTGCTGGATGCATCGCCCCCTGCCTTTCTGATTCGTGTTTGTGTCATGCTTGGGGCGAAGGCATCGAGCGCGTTGGCTGGACACTCGGCACGACAGCAGCGACGGTCAGGTTTGAGCCCTACCGGATGGCTATTTGGCGGATGCTTTGCGTTCCATTCGACCAATGGCACTTCACCGATTTCCTGCAGAATTTCGCATCCGCGCGAGGCGACAGCGACGACGATCCGACCACGATCGACCGCGGGAACGCTTCATTGCTTCTGGGGACTTTTGAGTCAGGGATCACCGATCTGCGCTCACAGATCGCAAATCTGGCGGCACACGCTGCCTGCTACGATAATCTGATCACGACTATGCAAATCCCGAACGCACCTCGGTCGCTTAAGATAGTCCTTCCCTTGGCTCGGATGATCCGCAAGATGCGGGTTACTTTTTTGGGCGGGTAGTTTCAGGCACATCGCTAATACGTGGCGTCAACCACAGGCTTCTCGGAAACCCTACGCACTCGGCACGCGTTCGGGGTCACCAGCCGGGGCTAACGCGGGTTCCGCCGCGGCGTCGGAGCCTCGCCCGAACGGCCACGACCGGAACGGCTTGGCGGTGCGTTTGACAAGGGCGGCGGTCCTCATAGATTGAGCCGTTCATAGGCTTGTCACGTCGACGGGTTCCCAGCGGTCGATAAAGCGGCGGACAGCGACCGGAGTCGGCCGCAGAAAAAAACGCGCCAAAACACGACCGCCAAGGAGAGGAAACATTATGCCTGTGGCTGAGACGGTCACGGTGGCGGCGCGGCTCGATCGCCTGCCGCCATCGCGCTATGCGCGCAAGCTGATCACGCTTCTTTCGCTCGGCGGCTGGTTCGAGTTCTACGATCTGTTCTTCACCGCCTATGTGGCGATCGGGCTGTTCAAGGAAGGCCTGTTCAAGCCGACTACGGAAGGTTTGTTCGACCTGCACGGCTTCGCCAGTTTCGTCGGCGCGCTGTTCGCCGGCATGTTCGTCGGCACGCTGGTCTTCAGCTGGGTGTCCGATCGCTTCGGCCGCCGCTCCATCCTCGCCTTTTCGCTGCTTTGGTACTCGATCGGGGTGCTGATCATGTCGTTTCAGCACTCGCCGGAGGCGATCGATCTGTGGCGGTTCATCGCCAGCATCGGGCTCGGCGTCGAGCTGGTGAACATCGACGCCTATTTGTCGGAGCTGGTGCCCAAGGAGCAGCGCGGGCCTGCCTTCGCTTACAACCAGTGCATCATGTACACCTCGGTACCGGTGGTGGCATTCCTCGCCTGGCAGTTGGTGCCGCAGACGATCTGGGGCCTCGAGGGCTGGCGCGTGGTGGTCATCATCGGCTCGATCGGCGCGGTGTTGATCTGGTGGATCCGCCGCAATCTGCCGGAATCGCCGCGCTGGCTGGCGCAGCACGGCCGCATCGCCGAAGCCGAGGCCATCGTCGCGGACATGGAACGCCGCATCCGCGCCGAAACCGGGCGCGAGCTGGCACCGCCGCAAACCGTGGCCGGCGAGGCCGACAGCAAACCCGGCGCCTGGATGGAGATGTGGAGTCCGACCTACCGCGGCCGCACCATCATGCTGGTGATCTTCAATCTGTTCCAGACGATCGGCTTTTACGGGTTTTCCAGCTGGGTGCCGGCGCTCTTGATCTCGCAGGGTATCGGCGTCACCAAGTCGCTCGCCTATACTTTCATTATCGCGGTGGCGGCGCCGCTCGGCCCGCTGATCGGCGTCTACTTCGCCGACCATTTCGAGCGCAAATGGCAGATCGCCTGGGCCGCCATCGGCATCGCCGTGTTCGGCCTGGTGTTCGCCCAGCAGACCGGCGCGGTTGGCGTGATTGTGTGCGGTCTCTTGATCACGCTGTGCGCCAATTGGCTGTCGTTTTCGTTCCACGCCTATCAGGCCGAGCTTTACCCGACCCGCATCCGCGCCCAGGCCGTGGGTTTCGTTTATTCGTGGAGCCGGTTCAGCGCCATCTTCTCCGGCTTCATCATCGCCTTCTTCCTCGGCCGTTACGGTACCGCCGGCGTGTTCGGTTTCATCGCCGGCGCCATGGTCATCGTCTTCATCGTCATCGGCGGTTTCGGGCCGCGGGTGACCAAGCGGCGGCTCGAAGCCATCGCGTCTTGAGCGTCGGTGACGACCAACAAAAAAGCGCCCCGGAAAACCGGGGCGCCTACTCAACAACACTCACTGACAGACTGAACGCATTGCTTTACGCAGCTTGCTGCTGGCTCTCGACGGCCTTGCCGTTGCCGATCGGGATGGTGCGCGGCTTTTTCGCCTCGGGAATCTCGCGCACCAGGTCGACGTGCAGGAGGCCGTTCTCGAGCTTGGCGCCCTTGACCTGGACGAAGTCGGCGAGCTGGAACACGCGCTCGAACGCGCGCGCCGCAATGCCCTGATAGAGCACCTCGCCGTGCTTCTCTTCCTCCTTGGCGTTTTTCTCGCCGCGGATGGTCAGCGTGTTTTCCTTCGCCACGATCGAGAGCTCGGGCTCGCTGAAGCCGGCGACGGCGACCGTCACGCGGTATTCGTTGTCCCCGGTCCGCTCGATGTTATAGGGCGGATAACCGGGAGCGGCGCCCTCGAGGCCCTGGTCGAGCAACGAGAACAGCCGGTCAAAGCCGACGGTGGAACGATAAAGCGGGGCAAGATCGAAAGTTCGCATGGCATATCCTCCTTCTGAAGCGACATGCGGGGGCCTGCCTTTTTGGGGCCAGGCCGATGGACAGATGCGCAGCCGTTTTTGGCCTGCGCGATAACCACATGGGAATGCCACGCGGTCGCCGCAAGGGGTCGGAAGCTATTGGAAATAAAGTATTTTCGCCACGACGGTCAGGCCCGCAGGACGCGCGCCGCGTAGCAACCCGGCGCCGCGAAATGGATGTGCAGATAGGCGGCGTCGGGCATCGCCAGCATCCGCTCGATCGAGCGTTCGACGTCCCGTCCGTCGGTTAATTCCCAGGCGAGCATCATGGCGCCCCGGTCGAACGCCCGCACGGCAAGCGTGCGCAGGCGAAGCTGCTCCGGGATCCCATCCACCTTGTCGTAGGTTTCCTCCCCCTCGCGCACATAGACCGCAAAACGCATGCGATAAGGCGAGTCGACCGGATGATGCTCGTAGTTGACGAGAACGAGCGTGTCGCCCGGCGTGGAATCGGTGAGGCTGACGCGGCACGGATAGCCGGGCCGGCGCGCATCGGCGATCCGGCGCATGGCGCCCTGTGCCGCCAGTTCGCTGTCCGACAGCGCGAACAAGTGGGCGAAGTGTTGCGCCGGCAGGCCCATGACTCGGAAGCTCATGCGGAAGCTCATGATGATCGTCTTTGTGGTCTCGGTTGCGTATCGCCGCATAGGACCGCTTTCGGCCGCGGCCTGCCACCCGTTTCCTGACGATCGCGGCCGGGCGCGATTGAGCGACCGGCCTGTGCTGCTATAAGCGATGCCTCATCTGACGCTGAAAGCCCCATGAAGCTCGTCTCCATCCCTGCGAATCCGGTTCCGGACAACGTGGTCACGGGCATGCTCAAGACGCCGGACGGCGTCGGGCTGCGCTTTGTGCGCTGGGAACCGCCGGCCGGCCGCCGCGGCACCGTGTGCATCTTTCCCGGCCGCACCGAATGGATCGAAAAGTATTTCGAGACCGTTCGCGACTTGCGCGCGCGTGGATTCGCAGTCGCCGTGCTCGATTGGCGCGGTCAGGGCTTGTCCGATCGTTCGTTCGGCGACCGCCACAAGGGCTATGTGCGCAGCTTTTCCGAATACGACATCGATCTCGAGACCTTCATGCGCGAGATTGTGTTGCCGGATTGTCCGCCGCCCTTCTTCGCGCTCGGCCATTCCATGGGCGCGACCGTGCTGATCCGCGCGGTCTCCCGCGGCCACCGCTGGTTCGATCGCATAGTGCTGAGCGCGCCGATGATCGCCGTGGCGATGGTGAACTCGATGTCGATCGCCGGGACGGCCATGCGCGCGATGCGGCTGGGCGGTCTCGGAGGCACCTACGTACCGGGACGCTATCCCGGCGTGCTGGATCTGCGCCCCTTTGCTGGCAACATTCTGACCACGGATCCGGTGCGCTATGCGCGCAACGCGGCCATCCTGGAGGCGGAGCCAGCGCTCGCGCTCGGCGGACCGACGGTGGCGTGGTGCGACGCCGCGTTCCGCGCCATGCGCGCGCTTCGCGAGCCGAGCTATCCGGCGCGCATCCGCCAGCCGATCCTCATCGTCGCCGCCGGGCGCGACGCCATCGTGTCGAATACCGCGATCGAGGATTTCGCCACGCTCTTGCGCACCGGTTCGCATCTGGTCGTGGTCGGCGCCCAGCACGAACTGCTGATGGAACAAGACCGCTTCCGCTCGCAGTTCTGGGCGGCATTCGATGCCTTCGTCCCGGGGACGCCGCTGTACTAATCACCCCTTCAACAACTCCATCGCCTGCGCATGCACGCGGCGGTCGCCGGCGGCGATGATGCGTCCGCCGCCATGCGGCCGGCCGTTTTCCCAGGTGCTGACAATGCCGCCGGCGCCTTCGATGATGGGGATCAGCGGCAGCACGTCGTGCGGTTTGAGCTCGGTCTCGATGACAAGATCGACCTGGCCGGCGGCCAGCATGCAGTAGGCGTAGCAGTCGCCGCCGTAGCGCGACAGCCGCACCGCCCCTTCGACGCGGCCGAAGCTTTGCCGATCGGCCTCCTGCATGAGCAGCGGGCTCGTTGTCAGCAGCACCGCCTCCTTGAGCTGGGCGCAGGCGCGCGTGCGTAGCGCCCGATCGCCGGCCGGGCCGCGATAGCTGGCGGCGCTGCCGTCGCCGGTGAAATGCTCGCGGGTGAACGGCTGGTGCATCATGCCGTAGATCGGTTCGCCGCGCCGGGTCAGCGCAATGAGCGTGCCCCAGGCCGGCATGCCGCAGATGAAGGATTTGGTGCCGTCGATCGGATCAAGCACCCAGACATATTCCGCGTCGGGCCGCTCGGCGTCGAATTCCTCGCCGAGGATGCCGTGCTCGGGGAATGTTTTCTTGATCAGCGCGCGCATCGCCGCTTCCGCGGTGCGATCGGCGGCCGTCACCGGATCGAAGCCGCCGGACCGGCTCTTGTTCTCAACGCCGAGCGCGGTGCGGAAGAACGGCCGGATGGTCTCTCCCGAGACGGCGGCAAGCTGGTCCACGAACGCTACAAAATCGATCGCCGTCATGTGTCAGCCCCCTGGGCAGCCTCTACCGGCTGCAAGTAGCGGTGAGTCGGGATAACGGCAATTCCTGTGTTGCCGATGAGATACGCTCAGTCGCTAAATGACCTCCCGAACCGGCCGACCGATCCTCAAGGGGGGTCATTGCCTCAATTTTACGCAGACGCACACAGGTTTCCGCGAGGGGCGCTAAACCATTGGCATGAGGGAATTTTCGTCTCAAGTGCGCGGGCATGTCAGGGCCGCTCGCCCACCAGCGAAGACCTGCTCTGCACGATTTGCAGGAGTTTTTGGGGGAAAATGACAGGAGAGGAGGTTTTACGGACTTGAATTTTGTGCGCCGCGGTGTATGTTGTTGCAGTGCGGTAGCGAGAGATTCTCTCGCGCTACCGTCGCCCTCCTTGGGCGTTTCCTCCCTAGACTTGGGCCGCTTGCAACCGCGAGCGGCCCTTTTTCTTTTTCTTTCCGTCACCGGGGCGTCTTAGCCCAGGGCGATGCCGAGGCTTATTCGGCCGCCGCGGCCCGATAGGGCCGCAATTCCTCGATCGGGATCGCGGCCAAGCGGTCGGCCAGGGCTTCGAATTCGCCGGCCAGCCTGGCGAACGGGGGGGCCCGCTGATAGCGCCGCTCGTCCATGTAGAGCGCGCGGTTGATCTCCAGCTGAATCGCGTGCAGGCCGGCGGTCGGATTGCCGTAGTGCTCGGTGATGAAGCCGCCGGCATAGGGCTTGTTGCGGCTGACCACATAGCCGAAGCCGCGCATCGTCATTTCGATCGTCTCGGCGACGACCGGGGCGCAGCTCGTGCCGTAACGGTCGCCCAGTACCAGGTCGGCGCGCGGACGCTCGTCTTTGGCGCCGCTGGCCGAAGGCATGGAGTGGCAGTCGATCAGCATGGCGGCGCCGAAATCGCGGTGCAGCCGCATGAAGACGCGGCGCAAGGTCCGATGGTAGGGCTTGTAGAGGCCGTCGATGCGCTGCAGCGCGTCGACCACCGAGATGCGCTGATCGTAGATTTCCTGGGCATCGCCGACCACGCGCGCCACCGTGCCGAGGCCGCCGGCGACCCGCATCGAGCGGGTATTGGCGAACGAGGGCAGCCGGCCGTCGAACATGCGCGGGTCGAGCTCGTAGGGCTCGCGGTTGACGTCGACATAGCAGCGCGGGAAGTGCGCCCGCACCAGCGGGTGGCCGCGCCCGACCACGCCGGCGATCAGCTCGTCGACGAAGGAATCCTCGGAACGGCGCAGCGTGGCAAGATCGAGCCGGGAGGCCAACAAGAATTCGCGGGGATAGACCCGGCCGCTATGCGGCGAATTGAAGAGGAGCGGGCCGCGGCATTCCGCCGGCTCAAGCGCCTCGAACGGGGGATCGAATTCGTCCTGGATTTCCAACATGGCCCCTGGCGGCTTCCCGAGACTTAACGATCCGGCAATGACATCGATCCCCAACGTGCGGCAATTGGCCATTATCCAGGGCGTCGGGCGCCTTGCCAAGCGCAACCTTCACCTCATGTTTACCCGCCATCCGGCTTATGGGATGAAGGGGGACCGGCGTAAAGCCGGGTTCGAGTGGCCATGCCGAAAATCCTGCTTGCGGAAGACGATGTCGATATGCGGCGATTCCTGGTCAAGGCGCTGCAGAATGCCGGCTTCGAGGTCATGTCCTATGACAACGGCCTGTCGGCCTATCAGCGGCTGCGCGAAGAGCCGTTCGAATTGCTGCTGACCGATATCGTCATGCCGGAGATGGACGGCATCGAGCTGGCGCGGCGCGCCGCCGAACTCGATCCCGATATCAAGATCATGTTCATCACCGGGTTTGCCGCAGTGGCGCTCAATTCCGACTCCAGCGCGCCCAAGCACGCCAAGGTCCTCTCCAAGCCGATTCATCTGCGCGAGCTGGTCAACGAAGTGCAGAAATTGCTCGCGGCGTAAGTCACCGTCGCCTTCCCGCCGTTCCCGCCGCATCAGATTAGCAAGGGGCGCAGCGCTGATTGTTGCTGCGCGATTCTGCGCTTCTCATGCGGGGCGTGGTGTCGTGCGGCGTCGTGCGGGCATCAACACTGCGCCCGCCACTGCTCGCGGCCATCCATCTCCAGCACTGCCTTGCTTCCCGGCGAAGCGGTGAAGCGCTCAAGCCGTCAAGATGTACTCGTGCATGGCATTCGACTCGGTCTCCATGGCGCGGAGACGATGATTGACCGCGTCACCGATCGAGACGATGCCGACGAGTTTGCCGCGCTCGACGACCGGAAGATGGCGAAACTTGCCGGCGGTCATCCGCTCCAGGATCTCGTGGACCGTGTCGGATTGCGTGCACGTCTCCACCTCCCGGGTCATCACTTGTCCAACGGGCTCGTCGCAAAGTCGACAGCCGTCGGCAACGCGGATGTTTCGCGCCAGCGTGCGCACGATATCGCGTTCGGACAAGATGCCGACGATGCGCTGCTCGGCATCGGTGATGACTGCGGCGCCGATCCGATGCTCGTCGAGGATTTTGATGGCGTCGTAAAGCGGCATCGTCGGCTCGATGGTGACGACCGAGCTGCCTTTGCGGGCCAAGATGGCTTTGACTGTCATGGGGGCGTCCTCCGTAGGCGGACACCCTTGCATCGAACGGCAGGCGAACCGCGCCTCACGAACTCACTTCGGTTCGATGACGGGCGCCCTGGTAGGGTCAAGCTTCACAAGCCCAGCCGCGGCCGCCTTGATCTAGGTCAATTCAACGTCTTGCACCGCGCCCACGGAAGACGGATATTAGTTGCGTTCGATACCAATTGCCCGGCGCGTTCCGCCAGCGCGGCCGCCTTTGCGGAAGTCCCCATGGCCAAAAGCGCGAAAACCCGAGTCGCGAAAACCCAAAGCGCTAAAAATCGCGTGGCGAAACACGCCGTAAGGGTCGACACCAAGACGGGCAAGGCGGAACACAAGGTCGCGGGCCGCAAGGTCGCTGCGCATCAGGCGCCGGTCCAATACCAGCCCGGCTTCGGCAATTATTTTGTCACCGAGGCGGTTGCCGGCGCGCTGCCGGTCGGCCGCAACTCGCCGCAGCGGCCGCCGCTCGGCCTTTACGCCGAGCAGATCTCGGGTACTTCGTTTACGACCGCGCGCGCGGAAAACCGGCGCACCTGGACGTACCGCACCCAGCCCTCGGTCGTGCACCGGCCATACAGCCGCATCGGCAACGGCTTGATCCGCAGCGCGCCCTTCAACGAAACCGAAGCGACGCCGACGCAATTGCGCTGGTCGCCGTTTCCGATTCCGAAGAGGCCCACCGATTTCGTCGAGGGCATGGTGACGCTCGGCGGCAACGGCGACGTTGCCACGCAGGTCGGCATGGCGATCCACATCTATGCCGCCAACCGCTCGATGACGAACCGCTGCTTCTACAATGCCGATGGCGAAATGCTGATCGTACCGCAGCAGGGGCGCGCGCGTTTCGTCACCGAGCTCGGCATTATCGAAGCGGCTTGCGGCGAGATCGTCGTGATGCCGCGCGGCCTGCGTTTTCGCGTCGAGCTGCCGGACGGACCGTCACGCGGCTACATCTGCGAGAATTACGGCGCCATGCTGCGGCTGCCGGAGCTCGGCCCGCTCGGCGCCAACGGTCTCGCCAACCCGCGCGATTTTCTGGCGCCGGTCGCTGCCTATGAGGACACCGCGGCGCCGTGCAGCTTGGTCGCCAAGTTCCAGGGCAATTTGTGGGCGGCGGAGATGGACCATTCGCCGCTCAATGTCGTCGCCTGGCACGGTAATTTCGCGCCCTACAAATACGACCTCGCGCGCTTCAACGTCATGGGCACGATCAGCTTCGATCACCCCGACCCCTCGATCTTCTCCGTGCTCACCGCACCGTCGGATCTGCCGGGAGCGGCCAATATCGATTTCGTCATCTTCCCGCCGCGCTGGCTCGTCGCCGAGGATACGTTCCGGCCGCCCTGGTATCACCGCAACGTCATGACCGAGTTCATGGGCCTCTTGCACGGCGCCTATGACGCCAAGGCCGAAGGCTTTCTGCCGGGCGGCGCCAGCCTGCACAATTGCATGACCGCGCACGGGCCCGACGCCGAAACCTGGAAGCGGGCGACGCACGCGGAATTAAAGCCGCACAAGATCGAAGACACCATGGCGTTTATGTTCGAGAGCCGGTTCGCCATGCGGCTCACGCGCTATGCCGTGGAATCTTCCGAGCTGCAGCACGATTACTTCGAAGGCTGGCAAGGATTGGAGAAGCATTTCTCGCGGCGCTAATTCCTGACTGGCCGCATGGCATGAACGCGCATCGCACCCTCACCGATGCGGGTGCAATGCGCGAATGCTTCCTTTATTGAGCGACGATGCCCTCGCCGGGGAAGATCGGCCCTTACAGGGTCTTATGGCTTCCGTCACACCGCGGGCTCTTTGCGGAGCGCTTGCAGGCGCAGAACCAGACCTCCTCGGAGGCCGTCGGCTTGAATTCGATGGGCGAGAAGGCGGTGACCTTGTGCGAACCGTCGCAAAACGGCTGCGACTTGGACAGCCCGCAGGCGCACCACCAATAGCTCTTGCCGGCTTCGACCTTGACCGGGATTGGCTGCCGTCCGCCGATTTCAGGAACTGCACTCATTTGCTTCCAACTCCACCTTTTGTTGCGCGCAAGCCTTCAGTCACCAAGCACCTTGGAGCCCAGCAGGCGGCAGCCCAATGCTGGCGAAAACTTTGCCGTTTCGGCGGGCGCGAAGATCGTCGATTCCCGCCGATGCGATAATATGGCCGCAAAGAAATACAGCTGCCACCGGTAGAGTGAAGCGAAGTACGTTCGGACGCGACACTCAATTCCTCGGTCACGCAGGAAGCGGGATCGGCCATGGCGACACATCGGCGGGCTTTGGTGATCGGCGGCGGTGCTGCCGTCGGGCTGGTGTTGGCAGGCTCGGTCTATCGCGCCTGGGACCGCGGGGTCTGGTGGTCAGGCGAAGGCATCGCCTACGCGCCCTGGCAGGACTGGCAGGGGCAAGCCGCCGATGGCTTCAAACGGCCGTTGCGGGCGGCGATCCTGGCATCCAATCCCCACGACACCCAGCCCTGGCTCTTCGGGGTCGAGGACGGTGCCATCACCGTGTTCGCCGATCGCAGCCGTCATCTGGGATCATTCGATCCCTTCCGCCGCGAAATGCATCTCGGCCTCGGCGCCGCGGTTGAGAACCTCGTGCTGGCGGCCCGCGCCTTCGGCTGGGGAGCAGAGGTCGTCCCGGCGGACGGCACGTTGGCTCTTTCGCCGGACGACACGCCCATGGCCGCCGTCCGGATAATCCTGGCGCCGATGCCGGCCGCGCGCAACGCGCTGTTCGCTGCCATTCCCAACCGGCACACCCATCGCGGCCCTTATCGCGCCGATCAAGCGGTTGGCGGCGAACGCCTGAAGCGTCTCGCCGCTCTCGTTGCAAGCGATGCCGTGCGTGTTGTCTTTGTCGAAGACGCAAGCGCCCGCAGCGAACTGGCCGCGCTGATCGTTGCCGCGACCGAGCGCATTATCGGCGATCCGCAAATGTCGACTGACAGCGCGCGCTGGTACCGCACCGGCCGGCGCGACATCGCGGCGCATCGCGACGGCGTCACCATCGATACGGCCGGACTATCGCCGCTGATGACCGCTACCGCGAAGTTCATGCCCGATTTGGACGCGCAGTCGGCCGATCGGTACTGGCTCGCCGCGACCAAGGACACGGAATTGGCCACCGCGCCGGTTCTTGGCGTCATTCTGGTTCGCGATCGGCTCGACATGCGCAGCGCGATCGCAGCCGGCCGCGCTTGGCAAATGCTGCATTTGGCGGCAACCGCGGAGGGGCTCGCCGCCCAACCGCTCAATCAGCCGGTCGAGTGCACGGACCGCAGCGCCATGATCGGAAAGAATGACAGTTTCGGCCCGGCCATCGTCAAGCTCGTCGCCGCGCCGGGTTGGGAGCCGACTTTCGTGTTCCGCCTGGGCGTCGCCGAACGGCCGGCGGGCCCAAGCCCGCGGCGCGCGCTCAGCGAAGTCTTGCGGTCGTGAAGCTGTCGGTGCGGCGTTCGCGCCGCGATCGCAATTGCCGGCGAAGCCCCTATTGTTTGACCAGCGAGCACTTGCTCTCGCTCAGCGGCTGCGCCGCCTCTTCGGCCGGAATGCGGCGGAGGACCTTGTAGTAGTCCCATGGCGCCTTGGTTTCGTTCGGTGCCTTGACCTCGACAAGATACATGTCGTGCATCATGCGGCCGTCCTCGCGGATCCAGCCTTTGGCAAAAAAATCATCGACCGGCAGTTCCCGCATTTTCGCCGCCACGGTCTTGCCATCCGTGGCGCCTGCCGCCGCCATCGCCTTGAGATAGTGCAGCACCGAAGAATAGGTGCCGGCCTGCACCATCCCCGGCATGCGGCCGGTTCGCTCGAAGAATCGCTTCGACCATGCACGAGTCGCGTCGTTCAGGTCCCAGTAGAAGGCGGTGGTGAAGATGAGCCCATTGGCTGTCGCCAAACCCAGCGCATGGACATCGCTGATCACGACCACGAGCGCGGCCAGCTTCTGGCCGCGCGCGGCGACCTGGTATTCGGCCGCCTGCTTCACCGAGTTGATGGTGTCGGCGCCGGCATTCGCCAGGCCGACGATTTGCGCCTTCGAGCTCTGCGCCTGCAGCAGGAACGATGAAAAGTCGCTGGTGTTGAGCGGATGCCGGACTTCGCCGACCACGGTGCCGCCGCTCGCCTTGACGACCTTGTTGAGATCGTTGGCCAGCTGATGGCCGAAGGCATAGTCGGCAACCAGCAGGAACCAGCTCTTGCCGCCTTCGGCGACCACGGCACGCGCCGTCCCGACCGCCTGCGAATAGGTGTCGAACGCCCAGTGAAAGCCGGTCGGCGAGCAATCTTCATTGGTCAATCGCGTGGTCGCCGGGCCGGTGAACAAGGTGATCTTGCCTTGCTCCTTGGCGATTTGCTGGACCGCCAGCGCAACACCCGAATTCGTCAAGTCGGCAACCGCACTCACGCCGTCAATGTCGAACCAGCGCCGCGCGATGCCCGAAGCGACATCCGGTTTGTTCTGGTGATCGCCGACGATGACTTCGATCGGTTTTCCCAGCACCTGGCCGCCGACGTCCTCGACGGCCATGCGCGCGGCCTCGACCGAGGTCTTGCCGCCGAAATCCCCATAGGGGCCGGATTGGTCGTTGAGAACCCCGATGCGCACGACGCCGCCGGGGCTTTGCGCATCCGCGACGCCGGTGAGGAATAAGCCGATGCAGAACAGACTAATCAAAGACGGATATCGCATCGTCGTCCTCCTGAATTCGTTACCCGACGGCCGGGCCCCACCGCGTGTTCTGCGGTGGATGTCGTTTCCTCGGTCGAGACTACCGGCCCGATCCGATTGGGTCGCATTGATTCAGGTCAAGGACCGTTCGAAGCGAGCGCATTGCCGATCAGGGCAAGGCCGCTTGTCTGCATCATCGCTGCGCCGCGCGCGCCCGCCATGTGGGCGCCCGCCGCCGTGCCGACCGCTTCGCTCGCGTATGGCACCGCGAATCATGATGGCGCCGCGATCCGAAGGACCACGCCGGCGGGGTAGCGTCCCGGTGCAAAGCCCGGTATTGAAATGCGGGGATATTTCGGCAACACGGTCACCGAATGCTCGGACTGCACATGAACTCGCGCAGAGTTCTCATCGTCGCGCACGATCTTTTCATGACCGCGGCGGCCATTGTCGCGAGCTTCTATATCCGGTTCGAGGCGGCTGGCCTCGCCGAGCGGCAGGACGGGCTGTTTCTTTTCCTGCCCGGCTTCGTCGCCTATGCCGGCGTCGTTTATTTCCTGTTTCACCTCTATGAAGCGAAGTGGCGCTTTGCCTCGCTTCCCGATCTCATGAACATCGTCCGCGCGTCGACGGTGCTCGCCGTCTCGCTGCTGGTGCTCGATTACGTGCTGGTGGCGCCCAACGTGCTCGGGCAGTTCTTCTTCGGCAAGATCACCATCCTGCTCTATTGGATCCTGCAGATGGTGTTCCTGGGGGCGGGGCGGATCGGCTATCGTTATTTCCGCTATGCCCGCGCTCGGCATCACGCGCGCGCCGACGCGACGAATCCGACCCTGCTGCTCGGCCGCGCCGCGGACGCCGAGGTGCTGTTGCGCGCCATCGAAAGCGGCGCGGTCAAGAAAACCTGGCCGGTCGGCATTCTGTCGCCGTCGGCGGCCGACCAGGGTCAGGGCATCCGCGGCATTCCCGTGCTCGGTGGCTTCGACGCGCTCGATCGCGTCGTCAACGACCTGGCGCAGCGCGGCACGCCGATTGCCCGGGTGATCTTCACGCCTTCCGCGTTCGAGCCGGACGCCAAGCCGGAATCGGCTTTGATGCATGCGCGCCGTCTCGGGCTAATGGTGAGCCGGCTGCCGTCGCTCGACGACGCGGTCGAGCCGCCGCGGCTGGCGCCGGTCAACGTCGAGGACCTGCTGCTGCGGCCGAGCGTCAAGATCGACTACGCGCGGTTGGAAGGCTTCTTGAAGGGCCGATCGATCGTGGTGACCGGCGGCGGCGGCTCGATCGGCGCCGAGATTTGCGACCGCGTCATCACCTTCGGCGCGGCGCGCTTGCTCATTATTGAGAATTCCGAGCCGGCGCTGCATGCCGTGCTGGAAACGCTCGCCACCAAGCCGACGCGGGCCGTCATCGCCGGCCGGCTCGCCGATGTGCGCGATCGCAACCGGCTGTTCCGGCTGCTGGGCGAGTTCAAGCCGGATATCGTCTTCCACGCCGCGGCGCTCAAGCACGTGCCGCTGCTCGAGCAGAATTGGGAAGAAGGGCTCAAGACCAACGTCTTCGGCTCGGTCAATGTCGCCGATGCCGCCGCCGCCGCCGGTACCTCGGCCATGGTGATGATCTCGACCGACAAGGCCATCGAGCCGGTCTCGGTGCTCGGCGCGACCAAGCGCTTTGCCGAAATGTATTGCCAGGCGCTTGACGCCGATCTGGCGCGCCGCGCCCAGGCCGGGCGGCGAGCGATGCGGCTCATCGCCGTGCGCTTCGGCAATGTGCTCGCCTCCAACGGCTCGGTGGTGCCGAAGTTCAAGGCGCAGATCGACGCCGGCGGCCCGGTGACGGTGACGCATCCCGACATGGTGCGCTATTTCATGACCATTCGCGAAGCCTGCGATCTGGTCGTCACCGCCGCCAGTCATGCGCTCGGACCCGAGCGCTCGGACCTCTCGGTCTATGTGCTCAACATGGGCCAGCCGGTGAAAATTGTCGATCTTGCCGAGCGCATGATCAGGCTCGCCGGCCTCGAGCCGGGCCGCGACATCGACATCGTGTTCACCGGCACGCGGCCGGGCGAGCGCATGCAGGAAGTGCTGTTTGCGCGCGGCGAGCCGACGGTGGAAATCGGATTCATGGGTGTCGTCGCGGCCCGCCCGGTCCAGCCCTCGATCGAAGCGATGCGCGGCTGGCTCGCCATGCTCGATCAGGGGCTCGCCCGGGAGGAGCGCGAAGCCATCTACCGCGTGTTGCGCGAAGCCGTGCCGGATTTCCAGGGCGCAGCGGCTTGATGACAATGCCGCTCTGCGCCGGCGCCACTATCGCGCAATACAGCCATATTTGTGTATATTAAAGACTTGCGGGCTACGCTGGTGCGGCTGTAGGAGGTCGCTGCCAATGTCGGGGATTACGGAACATACAGCGTCCGGCCATCTCTTCCGCCTGGCCGTCGTGTTCGCGGTCGGCATGCTGACGGCTGCTTGCTTCCAGCCGCTGTACGGCACGAAATCGGCGTCACCCGACGACTCGGTCGGCGCCAAGCTTACTGCCATCGAGATTGCGGATATTCCGGCGCCGAAAGGTTCGGCCAACGCCCGTCTGGCGGTCGATCTCCGCAACGCGCTGTTGTACAATTTCAACGGCGGCGGCAGTCCGATTTCGCCGACCTACCGGCTGCAAGTCAGTATCGGTACGACGACGACGTCCGTCATTATCGATTTGACGAGTGGCCGGCCGGAGACGCAGTTCGAAGGACTCAATGCCTCCTTCAGTCTGATCGAAATTGCGACCCAGAAGACGGTGGTGAGCGCCTCCACCTTTGCGCGCGCCTCGTACGACATTCCCGGTTCGGAACAGCGCTTTGCGCGGCAGCGTGCCTGGCGCGACGCCGAAGACCGCGCCGTCGCGGTCGTTGCGCAAAACATCCGCAACAGGCTGGCCTCGTTTTTTGTGGCCGGCACTTGAGCGGCACCGGGCCTCCTCGGCTGGCTGCGCAGGGTCTTTCAGGCGAACGAAAACAACGAAAACATTAACCCTGTCTGCGAATTTTTTTCAACCGCTGCGGCGGCATGCGGACGGACATGCTGCCGGTTGATCGCAGTCCGGCGCCGTTCACCGCAGGCCGGGGCACCGGCGGTTTCTTATTCGTTTTCAATGGCCTCCGCCTTGGCAAAGCCACTTTTTTCGCCCATGAAACAGGCCGTGGGGAAAGCAGCTTTGCCGATCGTGCGGTCTCTGTTCGGGCGTTCGATCAGCTGTCAGCGGGGAGAGGAGTTCATGCCGTCCATTGCTCGTTGTGCCGTTCGCACCACGCTGGTGCGATAGCGCCGTTTCCGCACGCGCAACCCAGCCATCGTCGCGCCTGCGAAATTCGATTTTGAGCAAAGGGGCATGTCGCACCATGCAAGCACTGTGTTCTGGCGAGTACTGGGAGCGCGGAATTCGCGGTGCGAATGCGCCGCCCCCAAAGCCATCGCGCTGTCGGCCTGAAGGCGTTGTGACACGTCATCTGGCGATTGGCGCTTGCTCGCGCACGATATGGCGACTGCCGCGCGAACGGCGGCGGCCGTGCGGTTCAATCAGAGCGACCTGATTCTGTTGCTTGTACCGGAGCACGGTTCGTGGCGCATCTGATCGGCAGTCTTCATCTCAGGTTGCGCCGACGGCGCGCGCTGGCGGTTCTGCTCGTCTTCGCCGCCGCGGTGATCGGGCTCGGCATCGGCGGCCGATCGGCGTTCAGCCAGGTCGGCAATCCGAATGAATTGGTCTTCCCGATCCGCCCGAAGCAAAACGTACCGCCGCCGCCGCCCGGCGATGCGCCGATGCTCGTCGAAGCCAACGAGGTCAAATACGATTACTCGAACAACATCGTCTCCGCCGTCGGCAATGTGCAAATTTACTACAAGGGATCGACCATCGAGGCCGACCAGGTCATCTACGACCAGAAAGCAAAGCGCCTGCGGGCCGAAGGCAATGCCAGGCTCACGCAGCCGGACGGCAATATCACTTATGGGCAGATTATCGATCTGACCGACGATTATCGCGACGGATTTGTCGATTCGCTGCGATTGGAAATGCCAGACGATACCCGCATGGCGGCGGTGCGTGCCGACCGCGGCAAAGGCAATTACACGGTCCTGAACAACGGCGTCTACACGGCCTGCGAGGCCTGCAAGGACGATCCAAAAAAACCGCCGCTGTGGCAGGTGCGGGCCGCCCGGATCATTCATGATCAGGGCGAGAAGATGCTCTATTTCGAAGACGCGAAGATCGATTTCTTCGGTCTACCGATGGCCTATTTTCCGTTCATGTCGACGCCCGACCCGACAGTCAAACGCAAGAGCGGTTTTCTCTTTCCGACGTTCACATCCGGCACCGCGTATGGGGTCGGCGTCACGCTACCCTATTACTGGGCGCTGGCACCGAACTATGACTTGACGCTCTATCCGACATATACGTCGCAACAAGGTCTGCTGATGGAGGCCGATTGGGAGCAAAGACTGAACGGCGGCTCCTATACAATCAAGGCCGCCGGCATTTACCAACTGGATCCCGGGTACTTCGCTGCCCGCGACGGTGTCGGCGCACCCACCACACAACCTTTCCGCGGCGTCGCGATATCGGCCGGCCAATTCGATCTGGCCGACAAATGGGTGTGGGGCTGGACCGGAGTTCTGATCACTGACCCGACCTTTATCGCCGACTACAATCTGGGCCGATTTAACGGCTACGGTCTTGATCCGTTTAGAACGGGGGCCGTCGAGTCGTTGGTCGGCACCAACCTGCCGAGCACGGAAGGCGTCTCGCAGCTTTACCTGGTCGGGCGAGGCGATCGCAGTTATTTCGACTTGCGCTCGATTTATTATACCGGATTTTCGCTGGCTGATCAGCAAGGTCAAATTCCGGTCATCCTGCCGGTGCTGGATTATAACGGCGTGTTCGGTCAGCCGGTGGTAGGCGGCCAATTGAGCTACAAGGTCAATCTGACCAGCTTGACCAGACAGGACGCGAGTTTCGACGCCATCAGTCAGCTGGCCGAAGCCAGCGGCGTTTGCGCCAATCCCACGACGGCGGATGCGGCCGTCATCGCCAAGTCCAATTGTCTGTTGCGCGGCATACCGGGAGACTATACCCGCGCCTCCGCCGAAATCGACTGGCGGCGCACCTTCACCACCAGCAACGGCATGCAGATCACGCCGTTCATTCAGCTCCGCGGCGACGTTGCCTCGCTGGATGTGCTAAATCAGCCGGGTGTCTCCAACTACATAGCCACCGGACAAAGCGACCTGGCCCGCGCCATGCCGGCGGCCGGTGTCGAGTACCGCTACCCGTTTATCGATGTCGAATCGTGGGGCACCCAGACGATCGAGCCCATCGCCCAGCTGATCCTGCGACCGAACGAGACCGAGATCGGCAAGTGGCCGAACGAGGATTCCCAAAGTCTGGTGTTTGACGACACCAATTTGTTCAAGATCGATAAGTTCTCCGGCTGGGACCGCGTCGAGGGCGGCGGTCGCGTCAATGCCGGCCTCGAATACACCGCCCAGGTCAACAAGGCCGGTACCTTCAACGTGCTGTTCGGGCAATCGTATCAAATCTTCGGCTTGAACTCGTACACTGTCGGCGACATCACCAATACCGGGCTTGACAGCGGTCTCGATAAGCCGATCTCGGATTATGTCTATCGCGTCGCCTATCAGCCGAACTCCACCTACATGTTCGATATCAAAGGCCGCTTGGACGAATCGACCCTTGCCTCGGAGCGGTTTGAAGCGGAGGCGCGGTCCAATTTCGGCCGCTGGGGCGCCTACATTCTCTACGGCGACTATGCCGCGCAGCCCGCTCTCGGATTCTTGACGCAGCGCGAAGGCATTACGGCGGGGACGTCGATCAAGCTCACAACCAATTGGGTGGTCACCGCGTCGGTAAGTTACGATCTGTTCGCCAACGAGTTCTCCAACACGCGGGTCAGCCTGGCTTACGTCGACGATTGCTATATGTTCGCCCTGAACGTCGGCACCGGCTATACCTACAACGGTACCACCTCGCCCGTTCCGAACAATACAGTCGGTGTGGAATTCAGCATGCGGACATTGGGTCCGAATGTGCTGACCTCGGGTGCTTACTGAGTACCCAGCGACTCGGGTGATACCTGCAAAAAATAGCGCTTCCGCCGACCGCAGCCGTCGTCGCGCCGCAACCGAGCGCGGCGCCGGCACAGGAATGAACTCCTGAACTTCTCAATTCGCATCAATAAGCTGGAACACGAAGCGCTGATGTCACGTTGATGTGCGTCGGAAATGGCGGCGCTGGACGGCGCCGGGAGTCGCGTCGCGCGCAGGCCTACCGGTGCGATGACTGCATCACGGTGTCGGCGATGAACGCATCGACATCGCGCAGGACCGGGACGAGCCATCGCAGCAGCGGCGCCAGCGCAGCGATGATGAGGTAATGCCCCACCCGCCGATAGGTCAGCACCGTCGCGGCGTTGCCGGCGGCGCGAAGCCGCGCGGCAAGACGCGTGGCATTGCCGGGCTCGACCAGCCGGTCGTTGCTGCCCGTCATCAGCAGCGCCGGCGGCGCGCCGGGCGAAACATGGAAGATCGGCTGCGTCTCCGGCCGTTCGGCGCCGCCAAAGATCACCTGCAGGATTTCGTCCCGCAGCGGCATGAAATCGTACGGCCCGGCGATGCCGATCAGGCCCACGATATCGCGACCGGGCGCCAGACCGACCTTTCCCAGCCAGCGCCCATCAATCGCCAGCATCGCCGCGATGTGGGCGCCGGCCGAGTGGCCCTGCAAAAAGATTTTCCCCGGATCGCCGCCGAAGCGCGCTGCGTTGTCCTTGACCCAGCGCACGGCAAGCGCCGCATCCTCGATGAAATCCGGATAACGGGCCTCCGGATAGATGCGATAGTCCGGCACAACCGCAACATAGCCGCGGCGGGCCAGCGCTTTGCCCACATACCGATACAGCCGCTTGTTGCCGCGGCGCCAGCCGCCGCCATAGAAGAACACGACAACGGGCGCAGCGACGGCGTCAGCGGGCCGACAAATGTCCAGCGTGTGCCGCGAACGCTCGGCGTAGGCGATGGAACGCGTGCTCTTGATGGGATGTCTCATGCCGGCGGCAGTATCGAATCCAATCAGACCAAATGAGGGCGACACGGAGGAGGTCATTCGTCGCGATGAAGAGATCTTCCGCGAGATTGATCCTGCGTAGCCTTTTCGGCCACATTGCTGCCACGCATGGCTTGCGCTTCCGACGCGATCGGAACCGAGCAATGCGCGATTTGAGGTAAACCCCTGGTAACTGCCGACGGCAAAACGGTAATAGGCAGTGTTCAGTCGACTTCAAGGAAGCCATGACGAGCGATACTTCAAGGCAGCAAGACCCGAGCGAGACGGACGAGGGTCTGTGGTGCGACATCACCGCTCGGGATTTCGCCCACCGCCCGGCGCTGTTTCTCGACCGCGACGGCGTCCTCGTCGAAGATTCGCACTATCTCGGCCGTGCGGAAGATGTGCGCATGCTCGAAGGCGCGTCGGCTGCCGTCGCGCGATGCAATCGCCTGGGAATTCCCGTCGTGCTGGTCACCAACCAGTCGGGTATCGCGCGCCGGCTCTACGATTGGCAGGGCTTCCATGCCGTGCAGGCCGCGCTGTCGAGCGCGCTGGCGAAGGCCGGAGCGCATCTCGACGCCACGTTTGCCTGCGCCCATCACGCCGACGGCGGCGCCCCTTTCAACGTCGCCGATCACCCCTGGCGCAAGCCAAGCCCCGGCATGATCCTTGCCGCGGGCAGCCGGATGAAGCTCGATTTGGCGCATTCCTGGATCGTCGGCGATCGCGCTTTGGACATCGCCACGGGGCGCGCCGCGCATCTTGCCGGCGGCATCCTGATTTCGCCGCGCCAGGACGATCCGGAGCGCCAAGCGGCGAGCGGGCTCGGGGCGCCGGATTTCACCGTCGAAATATCTGCTTCGCTCGAGGCCGCCGTCTCGCTTCTGCTCGCAGAGGGCCGCCTAAGCGCCCGGGCCCACGGGGCAGGGTAGCGTTACGCTGCAAAGCCCGGTATTGGAACCGCGCCGGGACACCCCTCGATACGAGCGGCTGGACCGGATGCGATCTGCGCTGCCACGGAGAGCTTTATGCGCGTGACCATGATCGGCTCCGGCTATGTCGGCCTCGTTTCCGGCGCCTGCTTTGCCGATTTCGGTCACCATGTGACCTGCGTCGACAAGGACACGGGCCGGATTGCAGCGCTCAATCGCGGGGAGATGCCGATTTTCGAGCCGGGCCTGGCCGAGCTCGTCGACACCAATGTCCGCCAGGGTCGGCTCGCATTCGCCGGCGACGCGGCGTCGGTCCGCGATGCCGAAGTGGTGCTTATTGCCGTCGGCACGCCGTCGCGCCGCGGCGACGGTCACGCCGATCTGAGCTTCGTCTACAATGCCGTGCGCGAAGTCGCGCCGCTGTTGCCGGAGACGGCGGTGGTGGTGACCAAATCGACGGTTCCGGTCGGCACCGGCGACGAGATCGAACATATCCTCCGCGAAACGCGTCCCGGGGCCGATCTGCAGGTCGTGTCCAACCCGGAATTTCTGCGTGAAGGCGCCGCCATCCAGGACTTCAAGCATCCCGACCGCATCGTCGTCGGCACCGACGACGAGCGGGCGCGCGCCGTGCTCGCCGAGCTGTACCGACCGCTCTATCTGAACGCCGCGCCGCTCGTCTATGTCAACCGGCGCACCGCGGAGCTGATCAAATACGCGTCCAACGCCTTTCTCGCCACCAAGATCACCTTCATCAACGAAATCGCCGATCTCTGCGAACGCGTCGGCGCCGACGTGCAGGACGTGGCGCGCGGCATGGGTCTCGACAACCGCATCGGCAAGAAATTCCTCCACGCCGGTCCCGGCTTCGGCGGCTCGTGCTTTCCCAAGGACGCCTCGGCGCTGATCAAGACCGCCCACGATCATGGCGCGCAATTGCGCATCGTCGAGACCGTCGCCGCGGTGAACGAGCAGCGCAAGCGCGCCATGGCGCGCAAGGTGGTTGCCGCGGTCGACGGCGCGATCCGCGGCAAGACGATTGCCGTGCTCGGGCTGACCTTCAAGCCGAACACCGACGACACGCGCGATTCCCCGGCGATCCCGCTGATCACGGCGCTGCAGGACATGGGCGGCAATGTGCGCTGCTACGACCCGGCCGGCATGGAGCAGGCAAAACCGCAACTGCCCGACGTGACGTATTGCCAGAGCGCCTACGAAGCCGCCGAGGGCGCCGTCGCCCTGGTGATCGTGACCGAGTGGGAGCAGTTCCGCGCGCTCGATCTCGGCCGGCTCAAGCAGGTCATGGCGCAGCCGACGATCGTCGATCTGCGCAATGTCTATCGCCCCGACGAAATGCAGCGGGCGAAGTTCCGCTACGTCGGCATCGGGGCCCCGGGGATGGCAGCGGTGTCCGAGAAGAGCGCCATCGGCGAGCGCTAGAGCAGGCTCCCCGATGCGGCGGCGCGCTTGGCCTCCTTGCCGCTGCGGGACGGCAGCGGCTTATCAGAGGATCGACGCAAAGTAGTCGATGGTGCGCCTCAGCCCGTCGCGCAAATCGACCTTGGGCTCCCAGCCGAGTTTCGCCCGCGCCAACGAAATGTCCGGCTGCCGTTGTTTCGGATCGTCGGACGGCAACGTCTTGAATATCAGCTGCGACCGCGAGCCGGTCATGGCGATGACCAGTTCCGCCAGCTGCCGCACGCTGACCTCATTGGGATTGCCGAGATTGACCGGACCGAGGAAACCGTCCTCGGTCGACATCAACTTGAGAACGCCCGCAATGAGATCGTCGACAAAGCCGAACGAGCGCGTCTGCGTGCCGTCGCCGTAGATCGTGATCGGCTCGCCGCGCAGCGCCTGCATGATGAAGTTCGACACCACGCGGCCGTCGTTGGGATGCATGCGCGGGCCGTAGGTGTTGAAGATTCGCGCCACCTTGATGCGAACGCCGTGCTGGCGATGATAGTCGAAGAACAAGGTTTCCGCCGCGCGCTTGCCCTCATCGTAACAGGCGCGCAGCCCCAGCGGATTGACGTGGCCCCAATAGGATTCCGGCTGCGGATGCACGAGAGGATTGCCGTAGACCTCGCTGGTCGAGGCCTGAAAAATCTTGGCCTTGATGCGCTTGGCGAGACCCAACATGTTGATCGCGCCGTGCACGCTGGTCTTCAGCGTCTGCACCGGATCGAACTGATAATGGATCGGCGAGGCCGGGCACGCCAAATTGTAGACTTCGTCGACCTCGACATAGAGCGGCATCGTGATGTCGCAGCGCATGACTTCGAAGCGCCGATTGGACAACAGATGCTCGATGTTCTGCCGCCGGCCGGTATAGAAATTATCGACGCAAAGCACCTCGTGGCCGTCGGCAAGAAGCTGCTCGCAGAGATGAGAGCCGATGAATCCAGAACCTCCGGTGACGAGCGTTCGTATTCTGGAAAAGCTCATCGCAAACTTCCCATCTTATTCTGATGCAAGACATTTTGAGGGCGCGGTCCTCATACACGGGCGTCGCCGCGATATCAAGCGAGGGAGCCGGAAAAAGCCGCGGCTGGTCGGCGCCATGCGACGGTCACCGGGATGCGGCCTCGTTCTTGCCGCGGGCGAAGGTGAAAAGCAGTGCGGCGACGAGGCCCGCGCCGGCAACCAGCGCAACGATGGCGCTGGCTTTGCCGGGCAAGATCACCGTGATCACCGCGAGCGCGCAGAGACACGCGTTCACCAGGAACACCCGAGCAACAATATCGAGAACGGTAAAGCCGCGATCGGTGGCGAGCTGATAGAAATGCGTGCGGTGGGCCTTCCAGACCGGCTCGCCGCGCAGGAGACGCCTTAGCAGGGTCACGGTGGCGTCGGCGAGATAATAGAGTGGCATGACGATGGCGGCCGCCAAGTGTCCGCCCGCCGCCACCAGCAGCAGCAGCCATCCCAGAAGCAAGCCGATGGGCAGACTGCCGACGTCGCCGAGAAAGACTTTGGCGACCGGGCGGTTGAAATAGGCAAAGCCGAGCACGGCGCCGCCAAGCGCGAGCGCGACCGCGATGCCGTAGGACGGCAGCGCGCCGGCGAGGCCGAGCCCGACCAGGCCTGCGGTCAGCGGCACGACTTCCGCCACCGTCATCCAATCGATGCCGTCCATGAAATTGACGAGATTGACGAACCACAGGCCGCCGAGCACCAGCAGAAGCCGCTCCAGCCACCACGGCAACAGCGGCACGATCCGCAGCTGGTCCGGCAGCGTGTAAATGACGGCGGCGACGATGATCGCCTGCAGCAGCAAGCGCGGGGCGGCGGGCAGCGGACGAATATCATCAATCGCGCCGATACAAGCCATCACCACCGCCGCGGCGATAACCGCCGGAAGCGGTGCGGCAAATCCCAGGCCGAACCACCGCAGACCGGCAGCGATCAGGATGGCGGCCACTGTGGCGGCGATGACGGCAATGCCGGCGCCCTGCGGGGTCGGCGTGCGGTGGGAGGAACGCGCGTTAGGCTTGGCCAGGGCGTAACGCTTGAGCAGCGGGTACAATAGAACGATCAGCGCCCCACTCATCGCCGCGGCAAGTACGGCTACGACAGCGCCGGCAGCCGCCGAGACGGCGGCAATCTCACCGCTCATCGAGCGACCTGGTTCCGGGGCACGCGGGGCGCCTCATGGGCCTCGCGGCCAGGATTGCCACACGGGCAGCCACTTGCATCCGAACACCCGCCTTGCGTGGCAGCCGCTTGGCGCCATGATAAACGACGAATTGATGTAGCGTCGACGCAGCCTAGTCGCGGCCATACTCGTCGCCAAGGCGCACGATATCGTCCTCGCCGAGATAGCTGCCGACCTGAACCTCGATCAATTCGAGGGGTATTTTGCCGGGATTGGCCAGCCGGTGGACGCTGCCGATCGGGATGTAGGCCGATTCGTTCTCGTGCACGGTGCGCACCTCGCTGCCGACGGCGATCTCCGCCGTCCCGCGAACCACCACCCAATGCTCCGCCCGATGAAAATGCTTTTGCAATGAAAGCTTGGCGTTCGGCTTCACGACGATGCGCTTCACCTGGTAGCGGGAGCCGAGATCGATCCCCTGGTAATAGCCCCACGGCCGGTAAATCCGCAAATGCTGGTCGGCCTGCCGCCGGTTCTGCGCTTTGAGCTGCTCGACCAGGCCCTTGACCTGCTCCGCCTTGTCGCGGGACGTCACCAACACGGCGTCGGGTGTCGCTACCACGATGATGTCTTCCAGTCCGACGACCGCAGTGAGGATGGCGTCTTCCGAGCGCACCAGGCTGTTGCGGCTGTCGTGAAAGACCACGGAACCCGTCGACGCATTGCCGTCGGCGTCGTGGCTCATCACGTCCCAGACGGCGCTCCAACTGCCCACGTCGGACCAGCCGAGATCGACCGGAACGACGGCGGCGCGATCGGTCCGCTCCATTACCGCGTAATCGATCGATTTCTTCGGCGCCTGGCTGAACGGTTCCGCCGGCAGACGCAGAAAATCCAGATCGCGCGCTATCCCCTCGACCGCCAGCTTCGCCGCGGCGGCGATCTCCGGCTCATAGCGCGCGATTTCATCCAGCATGATGTCGGCGCGGAAGGCAAAATTGCCGCTGTTCCACAGGTAACTCTCGGCAACATAGCCGCTGGCGGTCTCGGCATCGGGTTTTTCCACGAAGGCTTCGACGGCGAGCGCCGCGCCGCCGTTCACCCTGGAACCGGGCCGGATGTAGCCGTAATGCGTCGCCGGGAAGGTGGGATTGATGCCGAAGGTCACGATCAGGCCGTCGGCAGCGGCGATCGCCGCTTCGCGGCACGCGCCTTTGAAGGCCTCCACATTGCGGACGACGTGGTCGGCGGCAAGGATCAGCACCGATGCTTCCGGATGCCGTTCGCGCGCCAGTGCCGCGGCGACGGCGACCGCCATGGCGGAATCGCGGCGCATCGGCTCGAGCACAATGTCGGCCTCGATGTCGCATTCGCGCAGCTGTTCGGCGACGATGAAACGGAAGTCGGAGTTGGTGATGATGATCGGCCGCTCGAACAATTCGACGTCGGCAATGCGGCCGAGCACCTGCTGAAAGGTCGAGCGCTCGTCGATCAGCGGGACGAACTGCTTGGGCATGCTTTCGCGCGATACCGGCCACAAACGCGTGCCGGCGCCGCCGCACATGACCACTGGTATCAAGCGCCCCCCGCTCATCGTCCGCCGCCTGGTGAGGATGTGGCTCTTCCTAGCATACAGGCCTTGACATTCAAACCGCGCGCGAATCCGGACCGAAATGCCGACTTAAGGTGAAATTTACCCTATCGTTTTGTCGGTATTGTGGAACCAGGTTTGAATTGCCGCGAAATGATGCCAAGGCGCCGGACGACCCGGCGGAGCCGCAGGCACAAGCTTCCTTGTTCGTTCATAATCCTTATGATGCCGCCGCCGGACGTCGGAAAACAGCGGACAAGTCTTTTGCGCGTGCTTCATGCCTACAAGGTCTTTCCGCCCGATGTCGTGGGCGGCATTACCGAGGTTATTGCCTACATCGCCAAGGGCATGGCCCCGCGCCATGAGAGTTCGCTCCTGGTGGCCAGGAGCCGCGGCTGGGGCCGGCGTTACACTTTCGACGCCATACCGGTTGAAGCATTGTCTTCCTTCGGAACCTGGCTTTCGACCCCGATCGCACCGAGCTTTCCCTTCGTTCTCGCCAGGCGATCGCGGCAAGCTAATCTGGTCGCGCTGCATCACCCGTTCCCGCTCAACGATATCGGCGTGGCGCTCGGCCTGCCGAGGCGGACGGCGCTGGTCGTGCATTGGCATTCCGAAATCCTTCGGGCGCGGCCTTTGGCCGGGCTGCTCGCCCCATTGATCCGGCACACGCTTAAGCGAGCGCAGCGCATCATCGTCTCGCATCCGGCGCTGGTGAGCGAGTCACCGTTTCTTGCAGCCCACGGCGAAAAGTGCGCGATCATTCCCTTCGGCATCGACGTGGCCTATTGGGCGGAGCTCGACGACACGCAGCGGCGGCGGGTGGAGGAACTGCGTTCCCGGTATCCGCGCCTGGTGATGGCGACCGGGCGGCTAGTCCCATACAAAGGCTTCGATGTGCTCGTCGAAGCGCTCCGCCGCGTCGACGCCACGGCGATCATCGTCGGGGAGGGTGCGATGCGCCACGACCTGCTGCGGATGGCGCAACAACGCGGCGTGGCTGAGCGGGTCATCCTGGCCGGCATGCTGTCCCGCGACGACCTGAAGGTTCATCTGCATGCCGCCCGGCTCTACGCCTTCCCCTCGGTCAGCGCTGCCGAAGCCTTCGGCATCGTTCAGATCGAAGCCATGGCGGTCGGGTTGCCGATCGTGAACACGGACCTGCCGACCGGGGTTCCGCATGTCGCCCGCCACGGGCTGGAGGCTTTGACGGTGCCGCCGAACGACCCGGCGGCGCTGGCGGCAGCCATCGCGCAATTGCTGGACGACCGCGCGCTGGCGCAGCGCCTGGGTGCTGCCGGCCGCCGCCGCGCCACCACGGAGTATGACCTGCAAAACTTCGTCAAGCGCATCGAGGACGTCTACGAGCAGGCGGTGCGCGCCGCATCGACGCAAGCCGAATCGGCGCGTGACCCCCGTACGTCACGACTTCGAAAAGCGATAGAGCGAGATTGAAACCGCAGATGCGCGTTGCGATCGACACCCGCGCAACTGCTACAAGTCCGCATCGCGGGTCATTTGCGGTATCCCGCCTAATATCATCCGGGCAATCATCGCCGGCTCCTGTTCCGTGCAAATAGGCGTAGCGAAGCCGCGCGGACAATGAGACATCCAGCTTTCCGTGATAAACCAGCATCCGCCGCACGCTGACGGCGGAATATTTTGGTTTTCCTCATAACCGAAGTAGTCGATGGGGGTCGGACCGAAGACCACCGTCGATCGTGTCCCGAAGCAGCGCGCAAGGTGAACAAGGCCGCCTTCATTGTCGATATGTCGCGCCGCATGTCGCAACAGGCCGCCGGTTTGCCGCAGGCTTGTCTTGCCGATGAGGTTGTGATCGACCCCGGGAATCGGCGTGCTTGTTCGCGCCCCTATCTGAACGATGGGAAGATCAGGGCGTTCCGCCTTAATCAGGCGAACGACCTCAGCAAAATGCGGATAACACTTCGTCGCCGCTGCGCCCATGATGACCACGCTGAGGTCGAAGCCATTATGGATCGTAATAAAGCCGCCACGCGTGAGCCCAAGCGTCTCAATGATGTTTTCGTCAGTTGCCAGCAATAAACTATCATCGCCGGGCTTTATTCCCGAGAAGGCGTGCAGCAGAGTCCTTCTTTGCAGGTTCATATAGACGGCCTGGCGCGCGAGAAAATTGTCCCAGCGCGGATGATTTTGAATAAACGGCTCAAACGCTGTTCCGAATTTCATGATGTTTTGGATGACGTCCGAGAGCTTCTGGCTCCTTCGGAGTTTACGCCAGGCTGCGAATTCCGCATATGCGACGACAAAATGCGTGACCCACAATGCGAGATCGTATTTCGCTCTCAGCTCGTCAAAAAGAAACTCTGTATAGGAGTTGCTGAACCCGGGTATTGCCGCGAAAATCCATTCAGCGAGGTCCGGGCTGCCGGAGTAAAGGTCAAACGAGAACGGCTCGACCTGATCGGCAAGGTCTCTCAAGTACCGCGCGGCAACAACATAATCGCCGAGCCCGCCGGTAAGTTTTACGGCTAGATGCGGTTTGGCAGAGTCGGTCGATACTTTCGTCGCCGTTCGTGCGTCTCGACGGACGCGCCGAGCCAGCAAATGTTTGTACAGGTAGTCGAGCCGACGAACGATAAGTATCAGGGCAAACGCGGCGGCCTGCAGACGGGAGCCCGAGCTGTCGCGCACATCCCTGTACTTATGGTACAGGCGTGCCAGCTTGTAGCGAATGAAAGTGGAGCCCCCAACCATCAGACGGCAATTTCTTGAGATTGTTGCTTTCCGTCACCATAGCTGCAGATCGCGTGCGCGTCACGTACCCAGATCCAGGCGCGTAAGCCGCAGTCGCTTGCAAGTCATTCTTCGTCGTGGCAGTGCAACGTTTGCCGTTGACGGCGACTGCATGGCGCCGGCCAAAGAGACTGTTGAATGCGCGTTGCGATCGATACCCGGTCACTGCGGCCGCCGCTCACCGGAATCGGACATTTTGTTCATCGGTTGACCAGCGCAATGTTGCCGCTGTTGGCAGCGGACGAACAATTGCTGTCGTTCAACGGCTGGCGAATCGAGCCGCTGGATCGGGAATTTCTCGCGCGCGCCGAAATGCGGAATTCCAGTCCGGAACCGCAAGACTCGATGCGGTCTTTTCGCCACGTTGCGAATAGCGGGTATGCTTTTCTGCGCGAGAAATATGCCGTTCGCAAAGCGGTTCGCACGCTCCACGCTGGCTTCTTTCGGCTGGCAGAGCCGCGGTTCGATATCTTCCATGCGGCGAATTACGTGCCGCCGGGAGCTCCACATAAGCCGGTGTTGCCGGTCATCTACGACCTGTCGCACCTGCGTTTCCCGCAAGCGCATCCAATGGAACGCATCGAGTGGCTGGAAAAGCGGCTCAAATCGCTTGCCGCCGCGCCCTGCGTGCAGACAATTTCGCAATTTTCAAAGAGCGAGATCGTCAACCTTCTCTGCATAGCTGCGGATCGGATCACCGTCACCTATCCGGCGCCGGACGTTTATTTCCGCCCGGAACCGGACGCCGACGATGCGCGCCTCGCCAAGTTCGATGTGGAACCGTTGCAGTATCTGCTGGGGGTCGGCACGCGGGAGCCGCGCAAGAATTTCAAGACGGTGGCGGAAGCCTACGCGGCATTGCCGGCCGCGACGCAGGCGCGCCATCCGCTGCTGTGGGTCGGCCCGTCCGGCTGGGGCGATATCGCGCTGTCGCCGGCGGTGGAGCGCGCCAAGCATTTGGGACGGATTTGCCTCGTTGGTTATGTTTCGGACCGTGATCTGGCGGCTCTATATCGCAACACGGCGTTGTTCGTCATGCCCTCGGTGTACGAGGGGTTCGGCATGCCCGTCGTCGAAGCGATGGCCTGTGGCGCACGCGTCGCCTTAAGCAGGATTCCAGTGTTCGAGGAGGTCGCCGGCGGCGCCGCGCGCTATGTCGATCCGATGGACGTTGCAGGATGGCGCCACGCCATCGTTGAAGCGATCGACGCGGCGCCGCAAGGGCCTCGCCGCGGCCCGCCGCCCGATCTGACGCGGTTCTCCTGGCCTGCGAGCGCGGCAACCACGTTGGATTTGTATCGCCGTCTAGCCGGGATCGAACGTCGGCGCTGAATCGTTGTGACATCCCTTGCCGACGCGGGTTTGCCTTAGCAAGATGGTCGAGCGCCTGCCTGGCGCGCGAGCGCTCGTGCGAATTGGCGGGCTGGGGAGTGGGCCTCGATATGCTTCGCCCGTCGCCAGCACACGTAATGAGCCACCTTTTCCTTTACTGCTGCGTCGTCGACCTTAAAAAATTAATTAAAGGCGACGGGGAAATGGTTGGAGGCGATACGGGAAGGCGAGCATGCCGCTTTGCCGGCGGCGCACGGCGGTCTCGCCGGTACTCTGCGGCACCAACGATAATGCGCGTTGGCCCGCGAGGTTATTCGCAATTTTACGGATCAGATTATGCAATTCATAGCTCCTGAGTTGCTAGGCTGCTGACGGCAAAACCTTCGGAGGGTGGCCCATGCGCTTCTTCTTCGATCTGAAGAGCAAACAGCACACGGTTGCTCGATTACAGCGGTGAGGATTTTTCGACACCACGACGCGGCAATCGATTTTGCCAAAGCGATTGCCCATGACATGACGCATCGCATTTCCGCCCAGTGGCTAGGTTGGTCGGTTGAAGTATTCGACGAGGGTGGCCGGCAGTTTGTCTCGGTCCCGATCGGAACCGCCGAGGCGGCTTAAGCAGAACGGCGATCAAATTATTGCAACGCCGTCTCAGGGCACACCCGGACATCGCGGGCTTGCGCTGAATAAAACAGACCGCTCCGTGACGCGGCCGCAACCAGCGGCGTGGCTGCCGTCGTGGACGCCTGCGATCGGCTCCTGACCGAAGGCAAGCTCCCGACGGAGAAGCGTCTACCCTCGATACACCTTGGATCTTCCGTTGACTCGTCGCTCCAGGGCTGGTCGGCAGTAATCGACAATCACCGCGCACTTATCCCGTGAAGGCACATAGGGCACGGATCGCGAATTTGCGGCGCGAGAGAGCGCGCCTCTCATAGCGATCGAGCTTGAGGAGTTCCGGTAGCGCCCGGCGGAACACCTCGATCGCTCGGAATGCGTCATCCTCGGGGAGCGGAGGCAGCTCCTCAGACGTATCGTCCTTGAGGAGCACTCGACCTCCCGGAACATGCTTTCCCCAGTCTGAATTCGCCGGATAGTCGAATATGCCGACGGCACCAATCCGTTCGAGGATGCTGATCTTGGTGGCACGCACGCGGGAGAGATCGATCTGCGCATCGGCCACCGCAGTAGCAAGTTCGCGATGCACTGTACCGGCGTCGGGTCCGGCGAGAATATCGGTTAGCTGTTCGACGCGGGCACGATCGAAATGATTTGCTGTGGCGCGCCTCGAAAGACCGTGGCGGAAGGCGTTGCGGCTGGAGCGCTTTTTGCCGCCTGCCGTTCTCGGACCGGTGCTGCGTCCTTTATACACCCGATCGGCTGCGGTCTGGCGCTCGGATATCATTCGGCAGTCGACTTCTTGCCCGCTGGCGCCGCTAAGCGCGGCGTGATCTCAACATCTTCCGCAGGGACCTCGATGATGTCGTCAATAGCATTTTTCACTTGGCGAGCCAGACTGTCGCGATAGGCGCCAATCTCGCGGATGATGGCATCACGTCGCACCTGGAGCGACGCGAGCATGGATTCGATCTTCTCGATAGGGCCAGAGCGGAAGGCTTCGGCGTCGACCACATCTATGGTCAGATTGTAAGCCGCGAGCGCGTCGGCCAATATCTGTCTTTGTTCGGGATCTCTATAGTATTTGTCGGTCGAAAATCCGGGATCGGACTCACCATCGTCGCCAAAGAACTCTCGAGCAATTTGGTGAAATGCCCAGGGCATCTGCTTTTCGATGACCATCGCCTTGTAGCGCCGCAACCGCATAATCTCCCAGACAAGCACGGCGATGTCGTAGACCCACATCTGCACAATCGCGCAGGACGGCGCGATAGCGGTGACAAAGTGGGTGAGGATCTGTTCGAAATGTTCGCGGCGCTCCGTCGACAACAAAGGCGGCGGACCGAATAGGTCGAGAATTTGCTGTACGACGGTGGCGGCGGGATTTGTCTTGACGACCGACTTCTTTGACCGCGGCATGACGCTACTCCACGCAACTTGAAACAACAAACAAGTCATGCCCCGTAAAAGATTCGCATCGATTAGGCAATGACCCCTCGTTGACACGGCCGCCAGGATGGCAAGCAGTTTTAATCGGCGGGGCGGAATACTCGAGAGTCGGAATCGTCAAGACTTTGAAATATCGGGAATATTTTTGGTTCGTTTTGCCAAAATGAGTTATTGACCGGCCTCGATCAGGTCCAGATCGATCTTGCCGGACCGCCCGATTTCAAGCACGTAGCTCGCGTCTTCGCCAAAATGTGAAGATGTCGGTTGTGCCGATGGACTGGTCGGCTCGACCAGCAGCAGATACAGCGTCTGATTATGTCACCCGGGAGCCCACTATCGTTTCCTCTCCATCCCCTTGACGGCTTTGCGGTGGCCTGCTTTCGCGGCAACGGTCGGATTGGGCGCGCTGGAGGGCTCCGCGGTGCGCGCTGCCGCGGCCTTGCTAAGGCGAACGCCGGGCTGATCACCGTTGGTGAACTCGACACCGGCCGCTTCGCACGTTCTGCGGATCGCCAGCTCATTGGCGGCGGTTAGCGACGTCTTTCCGTCCTTTGCCTCAGCACGTTTGATGGTATTGCGGCCCAACGATGCGTGTCGGGCAAGCTCTTCAACGCTCCATCGTAGAAGAGCTCGAGCGGCGCGGACTTGTCCCCCTGAAAGCCGTTGATTCTTCATTTGACTTTGCGTTCCCTATGGGCCATATAGACCCATATGGGCCATATGGCCCCAATAATCATTATACTCGCAGAGGAACGACGAAATGAAATTGGAAATGTCACCGATACCAAATGCAAACCGCCGCTGGTTCGTTGGCGGATCCGACGCCCGGATCATCATGGGTGACGACGAAGGCGCGCTCCTCCGCCTGTGGCAGGAGAAACGCGGCGAGGTTGAGCCGGAGGACCTCTCCGGCAACCTCATCGTCCAGCTCGGGGTCGTCACCGAACCCCTCAACCGCCACTGGTTCGAACGCAACACCGGCCAAGTCCTCACCGGGGTTCAGCGTCGGGTCCAGCATCCGGTCGTGCGCTGGATGGCCGCTACGCTAGACGGCATAGTCGAAGCGACCGGAGCGGTTTTCGAGGCCAAGTTCATGCTCCCGTGGTCGTTCACCGAAGAAGGGGCGGCCGAAAAATACATGCCCCAGCTGCAGCACAATATGTGGGTCACCAACGCCAAGCTGTCGGTGCTGTCAATCATCACTGGCGGTGGCAAGTGGGTCGAGATCAGCATCTCGGCGGATCCGCTCTACCAGCACCTCCTGCTGACCGCGGAGAAGAAGTTCTGGCGATGCGTCGAGAGTGGCGAGCCGCCTCGTTTGTTTGGCGTTGAACCACCGCGGCCACGTATCGAGGCGGTACGGATCGTAGACATGAGCGCTTCCAATTCCTGGGCCGAGTTCGCAGCGGTGTTCCGGTCAACCCGTGGTGCCTTTCTCGAGCACGAAAAAGCCAAGACGGAACTGAAAAGCCTGATGCCGGAAGATGCCAAGGAGGCGATCGGCCACGGGGTTCGGGCCAAGCGGTCCAAGTCCGGTGCCGTGAGCTTCGACCTCATGAGCGTGGAGGGTGGCCATGCACCGGTCCAGTGAATCGATCGGAGCGATTGCTGCGGCGTTGGCCAAGGCACAGGGCGAACTCACCAATCCGGTCGGACGGCCATGGCGCAGCTGAACGGTCGTTCCGCTATGCCCCGCTGTCGAGCGGGCTCGACATCGTGCGTAAAACTTTGGGCCAGCATGAGATCGCCACCGTGCAGACCACCGCGATCGACAACGAGGCCGGACTGATCCGCCTGACCACTATTCTCGCCCATGCTTCAGGGGAATGGATTGCGTCGGACTGGCCGGTCTGCGCCATCAGCGAAACGACAATGCCGCACCGAATGGGTGCGGCGCTGACCTATGCCCGGCGTTATGCCCTATTCACATTGGTCGGTATTGCCGGGGAAGATGATCTCGATGCCCCCGATCTCACGGCGTCGTCCGCCCAGAATACTGGACCGGAGCAACCGGCCGTCCGCGGTAATGATCGGCTGAACGGCGGTCGCCGGTATTCCACCCCACAAAGGCCGTTCCATCGCCGTGCATCGGCGATTTCGCCATCAGCCAAGCCAATCCTCGAGGCCGAAGCATCGGCCGATCTGTGCCGGCAATTGCTGACTGAATTGGCGGAGATTGCTTCGGCTGAGGAGGCGGGGAGCTGAGCGCAACGGATCCTCGGCGCCAAGAACAGCCTGACCGTTGCCGATGCGCGGCAAGTTGAGGATGCGTTCCGCGCCAAGATGGCAACGCTAGGAAGCGCGGCTGACGTCGACGACGTATTGGCACCGCCGGTGATATCCGCGGTCCAACCTTCTTCGTCACTGCAGCGGCAGCCGGCAGAGCCTGTATCTATTACCGACGGCATCGATAAGAGCCGGTTGGCCCATCCCGAGCCGCGCCGGTTTCGTGACAAGAACCACGTCAAGTTCGTCGCCAAAAAACCTTGTTTGGTTTGCGGACGCAGTCCCTCAGATGCCCATCATCTTCGGTTCGCACAGCACCGTGCGCTCGGGCGCAAGGTAAGCGATGAATTCATCGTCCCGCTGTGCCGTGGCCATCATCGCGAGGTGCACCGATCCGGCGACGAAGCCTCATGGTGGAGTAAGGCCCGAATCGACCCCATCGGCATCGCCCGCAAGCTCTGGACGGAGACGCACCCCGTCTTTGCACCAGCGAGCGACATCAGCGCTGATGTTGCGACACCCAAAATTGCCGCCCGGAGGGAACTCAATAACTCCACTCGAGTTCCGCGGATCGCAAAACGGGAGCCGCCATGGGGCAACCTCTGGCGCCAGGCTCACCAGGCGCTTCTAAACCTTGAAGCATCGCGGCGGCGAAATTACACTGACCGAATTTGACCTTGATACGTACTGCGTATCGGAGTATAAAATAAAATGATCCGGTCGTTTAGGTGCAAGGACACACAGCGTATTTGGCAGGGCCAATCGCGCCGGAAGTTTCCTGGCGATATTCAGGATCGGGCTCTGCGTAAGCTGCGCCAGTTAGATGCCGCAGCAATCTTGGAGGACCTGCGAAAACCACCTGGCAATCGACTGGAGGTCCTTAAGGGAAGCCGGATTGGTCAAATGAGCATTCGGATAAATGACCAATGGCGCATCTGCTTTCGATGGGTCGATCACGATGCGTGGGATGTTGAAATCGTGGACTATCACTAAAGGTCTTGGCGCAACAAAGGAAGTAGTCATGGCGCGGCTGCGTAATCCTCATCCAGGCGAAATTCTGAAGGAAGAATTCTTGAGCGCGATCGGCATGAGCCAGAATCAGCTCGCTCATACCATCGGTGTGCCGGGTAATCGCATCCACGCCATCGTCAATGGAACCCGCGATATTACGGGCGATACCGATTTGCGCCTATGCAAGTTTTTCGGCCTGTCTGAAGGCTATTTCCTGCGGCTCCAGAACGCCTATGACACGCTAGAAGCCAAGCGCCGCATTGCAGAGCAGGTGGCCAAGATCAAGCCCTACAAGCCGGGTAAAGCGGCCTAGACCGATGCAAGCGATCACCCTTGCGTCGTATTCTGAGGATGTCGGCCGAGGATTCCGAACGAAGGCGGCCGGAGGGTCTGCATCCGCCTTTTTCTGGCTCATCGCAGCCTTTTCAAGGAGCGAAGATGAGACAAAAATTCGTGCCGGAGAAGGAACCGACGACGCATATCCATCCGTTCCACGGTTGCCCAGCGGCACCCGAAATCGCAAAACGAAGCCAATTATCGCGGCTGGCGCTCAATGACTTCCTTCAGGCAGATCGAGGCCAACCGTCGCAACGCGTACAAAAGCACCGGTCCAATTACTGAAGAAGGCAAGCAGCGCTCCCGTTGCAATGCGGTCCGCCACGGACTGACCGCCGAGACGGTGATCGGCGCGCTCGAGGATGCGGAAGATTACAAGGCGTTCGAAGCGGCCATCATCGCTGACTATGATGCTCAATCAGCCGTGGAACGCGAACTGGTCTTGCGGTTAGCCAGCCTACTGTGGCGACTGCGGCGCGCCACGACCATGGAAAACGGCCTGTTCGAAATCCAGGCTGACTATCTGCGTGGGTTCAGACAGGCCCGCGAAACTCAACCAAAGCCGCAGGAAATTATCTATGCAAGCTTCGGGCGGGAAGATTCTGTCAATGGCGATGCTGATCGGGCTTCCCATTGCATCACAAACGAACCCAAAGCCCGGCCCACCTCCGGGTCGAAATCCGTTGAACCCGCCACTGACCTCGCACGTTGCTTTTTGCGTCTAGCCAATCTGCCCAGCTACCCGCTCGACCGGCTTAGCCGGTATGAAGCAATTCTTTGGCGCCAGGCCGGCCAGATCCTGTTTGCTCTCGATGCATTGCATCGTCGTAAACCACAAGAGAGAGGGCGTCGGTTCCGTATCGGCAGTCGGCAAGACCTGCCGGCCAACAGGCGCGACGACTATTGAGCAGCACTTGAATGTAAGGTGCAATCTGGGGCGCACGGCACACACGGTTTTAACCCGGCCGATCTATCGAGATTTCGATTGTAATATCACCAGCAATGTGACACTATATATCATATGAGATGCGTGTTGGACACCAATGTCGTCGTCGCGGGCATGCGGAGTCCTCGCGGCGCGTCTGCAGCGCTGCTGATGGCGGCACGCCGGTCCGAGTTGACGCTGGTGGCGAACGTTGCCCTGGCGCTCGAATACGAAGCGATCTGCCTGATGGCCGAACATCGCATGGCCGCCGGGCTTTCGCAGCAACAGGTTGGAATCTTTCTGGATGCCGTGCTCGCGATGGTCGACCCGGTTGAAACGCATTTCATGTGGCGGCCCCAGCTTCGCGATCCAGCGGATGAGCTTGTGCTCGAAGCCGCCGTGAACGGCCAAGCGGTGGCAATCGTGACATTCAACCGGCGGGATTTTGGCGACACGCCCGCGACATTTGGAATTGAGGTGTTGTCGCCCGCCGAATTGCTTAGGAGGATCAGGACATGAAAAGCCCTCAAAGTACCTACCCGCTCCGCCTCCCCCGCTCGGTGAAGGCGGAAGTTGAGCGCCGCGCCAAGGCGGACGGAATCAGCATCAACCAGTTCGTGGCAACCGCGGTATCCGAAAAGCTGGCGGCCATGAACACGGCAGCCTTCTTCGCTGAGCGCCGGAAGCGGGCGGATTTCACCGCGTTTGATCGCCTGATGCGTCGTAAAGGCGGCGAAGCGCCGCGACCGGCGGATAAGATCAGTTGAGGCGAATGCACCGGCCGCCTATGCCGGCAATTGCTCGCGGCCGAGACGGTGATCGGTGCGCTAAAAGATGCTGAAGATTACAAAGCCTTCGAAGCGGCGACTACTGCCGACTATACTATGATGCCCAATCCGTACTGGAGCGGGAACTGTGCTGAGACTTGCCAGTCTGCTGTGGCGGCTGCGCCGCGCGACGACCATGGGGACCGGCCTGTTCGAAATCCAGGTCGACTATCTGGCGGAAGCAAGACGGGCGAGCCAATTGCAGCCGGCCTCCCGAGAAGTCGTCTATGCGCTGGCCCGGCCCGCCGACGCCTTCGATGTCGATCGCAATCCGGCAGCGGAGGGCATGAGCAGCGCGACAGAATCCATGCTCAGCTCGGGGTCGAACTCGGTTGAGCCTGAGGTCCCTTATACCGTCGAGTTCGCACGCTGCTTCTTGCGTCTCGCCAATCTGCCCAACTGCGCCCTCGACCGTCTCAGCCGCTAAGAAGCAACCTTGTGGCGCCAAGTTCGCCAGACGCTTTTTGCGCTCGATGCCCTGGATCGCTGCAAACCACGGGAGAGGAGGCGCCGGTCGCCGCATACCGGTATTCGGTATGATTCACTCAATGATCCGCTCCTTTGGAGATAAACGTACGGAAGCGGTGTTTCGGGATGGGCGGGTACGCGCGCTTGAAGGCATTGCCCGCGCTGCCAAACGTAAACTTCGAGGCCCTGAACGTGGCACATCGGCTTGACGATCTCGCGAAACCGCCATCAAGCCGGCTTGAGAAGCTTAGGCCAAGCCGGCGCGCCGCGCCCGCCGGATACTTTTCCCGGCGGCTGTCGCGCTCACTCCAAGGCCGGCGGCAATCTGGCGTTTGGACATGCCGGCGGCCGACAGCCTCAGGACGTCGCGGATTCCGTGCATGAGTAATCTCGGTCCAGGCATCTCCCCCTCCTTGTGCAAAGGAGCGAAGTCATGCTGATCGCAGATCACGCAACGGCGCCCGCACCAGGTCTTGATGAGAAGGGCTTCGATGAGATGGGCTTCGATGAGATGGGCTTCGATGTCGATAGCACTCGGACTTGTCCGGTTTGAGATGGGCTTCGATTGAAGTATGTGAGTGATGGCTCTATACTGACATATATGGAGAAGACGCCAGTTTATCTGCGCAAAGAAGAGCTCGAAGCCTTGCGCAAGGCTGCCGCCCGGTCAAAGCGCAGCGTCGCCGCGCTAGTTCGTGAAGCTGTACGCAAAGTCGTGCTGATGCCGCCGCATGAGCCAGCCGAAGGCCCGGTCGCGATCTGGGACGGTAGACCGAAGCACACTTCGATCGAGCACGACAGCATCTACGACGCTGTCGCGTGACCCGCTGCATTCCCGCGCGCGGGAGCAGTGGGACGCCGTGCGCGCGGCCGGCGCCAGGCTGCACACTAGCGTGCCGGTCGTCATAGAGACATTCACGTTTCTCGATCGCAACGCCAACAGGGACGTGGCGCTGGCGTGGAAGGACGCGATAGCCAAGTTGAGTATCCTGAAAATCCTCGCCTGTTAGCTGCGCGATCTGCAGGTTTCGTGGGATTATTTCCGGCGGAGCGATCTGCAAAGTTATCCGCTGTCGATGCCACCAGTTTCGCAATCATGAAGCGAGCGCGGCTACGGCTTGCCTATACGTTCGACCATCACTTTGCGGTTGTCGGCTTTCGGATGATTGGCTGACGGTCGGATGCGTTCAGTAATGCTGATCAGGGGCCTTGAGCAAAATCGCGGTGTTAGAGGAGGTGTTCGTAGAAGGCGTTCATGAGCCGCCCCGACTGATCCTCGTCAGCCGATAGTGCTGCTCATTCTTCGCCCTCTCGCAAGCTGAGGGGTAAAGGGATATCAAGGGCAGAGCCCTTGGCTAGTTTGAACCCAACGCGACCCGTTCTGGTGTCCGCTCCGGGTGTGCGCCGTGATAAGGCGGCGCTTTCCAGCGGGTGCGAGTCCCACCCGGCGAACACACGCAGCCGGAAGCAACCGGAGCAGCTATGGAGGTGACGAAAGGCCGGGCGCGCCGGGGTGACGGAGAGGTCCGCAGTACCGCTGAAGCCGGGTAATGCCGGGGGAGGGAAGGGACCTCAGTTCAAGACGAACGCAAGACGTGGTGAGGGACCTGGAGATTGGGCGACCTATTAACTCCGAAGAGTGTTCAGAAATTGCAGATGACGTTGCACGCAAAAGCGAAGGCAGAAGCCGGCTATCGCTTCTACGCCCTGTACGACAAAATCAGCTGTAAAGACATCCTGGCCTATGCCTATGCTCGATGTCGCTCCAACAAGGGCGCACCGGGCGTGGACGGTCAGGAATTTGCGGACATTGAAGCGATCGTATCCCCTCTTTGACAGTCTGACCTTGCCTGCTTGCGTAGCGGCCAGGCTGTGACAAAGATCACGGGAATGCTAGAGCGGATTCCGGTCATGTGGAAGCGTAGCCTGCATGTCGGAAGTAATTGGCGCATTCTTGCGGACTGAATTTGGCGGTGAGGGCACCGATCCTGCGCGAGAGACGCGGAATGGTTCGCTCGGCTGCTTTTCGTAGATGCGCTTTGAGTTTGCTAAACGCCTGCTCGATC
>JBEKIC010000035.1:0-40877 GCA_050011955.1 Xanthobacteraceae bacterium | reverse complement strand
GCCGCGTTCACCGTCAGGAGCCTCTGCAAGGCCGTCGCCTCGTGTCTCGATCAAATCTCTCGAGCTGAATGCGCTGCATACCTCGCGAATTCAGGATATGGTCCACTTAAACGGAAACCGCTCTAATTCCAACGAGGTCTTCGCGTCGAGTCATAGCGAGGTTGCGATCGACGCCTATGTCCACAACATCAGCGGCGCCGAGATCGTTGCCCGCGGACACGATGCGCAGGTCGATTTTTCCGACGATCGCGTGCGCAATGATGCGACGATCGAGGCGACGCATCACGGCACGGTGTCGTTCGATGATGCCACGATCGCGAACGGAGCATGCGGCACGATCGAGGCGACGCATCACGGCGCGATCACGTTCGATGACTCTTGCGTCGATAACTGCGGGACGATCGCGGCGTACGGCAACGGCTCTGTCGTCGAACTCTCCGACACGGCGATCTCCGGCGGCACGCTGGCCACGAGCTGGGATGGCCTGATCGAGACGGTCTGTGGCAACAGCACTTTCGACGACGTGACCATCGCCTGCGGCAGCAACGTGCTGGTCAACGACGGCACGTCGCTGACATTGCAGGGAACGATCGACAATGACGGCACGATCACGCTCGCGCCGGCAGCGTATGACCCGAGTCTCGTGATCGACGGCGTGGTTTGCCTGCAAGGCACCGGTTCGGTTGTCCTGTCCGACTCAAGCGACAACATCGTCGGCGCCTGCGGCGATGGCTGCAATGTTCTCATCAATTCCGAGGATATTTCCGGTGCCGGCCAGATCGGCAACTGGTCCTCCGAACTGACGCTCATCAACACGTCCTGCGGCACGATCGACGCCAATAGCTCCGGCGGCACGCTCACCCTCGATACCGGCTGCAACACCATCATCAATGCCGGGACGCTGGAGGCGAACGGCGGCATGCTCGATGTCAACAGCAACGTCAGCGGCTGCGGCGACGTTGTGATTACCGGCGGCGGGATTGCCGATTTCCAAGATGCCTTTGATCAGAACGTCACGTTCACCGGCGCTGGCACGCTCGGGCTCGCGCAGTGCTATGGCGGCACGGTGAGCGGTTTCAGCACGGGCGACGCGCTCGACCTGACTAACCTTACCTACTCGTCATGCGATCATGTGGTCTGGACGCCGTCAGCGGTCAGCTCCGGCGGTGAAGGCAGCGGTACGCTGGCGATCTACAACGGCGAGACGCTGGAAGAATCGATCCAGCTCGACGGTTATTACGCCCAGGACAACTTCGCGGTGACGGACGACGCGGGAAAGGCCGAGGTGATGTTCCATCCCGGCAGCGGGCTGGTTGGCGAGATCATCAGCCCGCTGACTTACGTCATCGGTGACGGCTCGGTCACCGATGCCATCGGGCAGACCCCCGATGCCACCTTCGTCGCCACTGATATCAATTATAACATGGTCCCGTCTGGCCAAGGCGACATCGCTCAATTCCTCAACGCTGCCGGCCAGAACGACGCGAATTCGATAACGAACCTCACGGCTACTAACGTTGCCACCAACTCGCCCTTCAGCAGCTACTACCAGTTGGACGGCTACATCGAGCTGACCGGTGGGGTGGCCTACACGTTCCGACTGAATTCAGATGACGGCTCGGTGCTGTCGATCGACGGAAACCCGCTGATCAACGACGACGGCGAACACGCCGTTGTCAGCCCGCTCAGCGACGATACCCACACCTACACCTTTACCCCTCCGACAACCGGTTCTTACGCAATCGCGATCGACTATTTCGCCAACGACTACGGAACGTCTCAGCTGCTGGCACAATACGAGGCCGGCGACAGCGGTTTCGTCGATCTGACCAGCGCGGAGCTGTTCCAACAGCCGCTGACACCAGTCACGGTCGCCGCCGGCCAATCCTCGACCGTCAGCGTGCCGGCTTCGGACTATGTGACCTTCGCCGGAGCAACCGGCACCCTCGTCCTCGACCAGCCCGAAACCTTCGTTGGACAAATAGCGGGCTTTACCGGAACCGCACCAGACGCGGCGCATTCGGATGTCATCGATCTGGTCGGATTTTGTGCCGCGGATACGACCGTATCAGCCAGCAGCAGCGCGGATGGCCTGACGACACTGACGGTGACCGATTCGTCCGGCGACGGATTATCCGCCACGCTCACATTGGTCGGAACGTATTCGACCTCCAATTTCGTTGTGGCGAGCGACGGCCATGGCGGAGCCGATATCTTGGATCCGCCGGCGAATTCCTCCGGCGCGCCGGTGTCGATCGGCGGACCCGGCAACGACAATTTCATTTTTCATCCGAGCCCCGGTACCAACGCCGGCAACTCCAACGGGCCGGACGACGCCGCCGAGCTTGAGCGCCTCAGCGCTGCCCAAGCGCAACACTGGTCGCCGCTCATCGGCAACGACGCGCATAACGACGCCATCGAGTTCGTTCATCATAGCGATGGCACGATGCCGCCCGACTCGAATGCCGCGTACTGGCATCTGGCCATGCACAACGCCGTCAATCTGCATTGACGCCGCGGCGCGGCCTGGATCGAGCGCAGCGGAATCCGCGACGAGGCGCTCGTCTGCAAGCCGTATCAGCCGTAGCTTTGGTTTAGCCGGCAGCGGGCGCCGCGATGGCGGCTGCTCTCTCTAGCATCCGGTGCGCGGTTTCGCCGGTGCTGATGTCCACCAGGACCAGCGGCGCCGGCGCGACGCGGTTACGACCGTCGGCCTTGGCGCGGTAGAGCGCCCGGTCGGCGATTGCCAGCAGCGCCGGCAAACTTCGGCCGGCTTCGCTCGCCATCGCCACGCCGACGCTGACGGTGGCGTTGCCCTCGAGACCGGGAAAGCGCATCGCTTCGAACTCGCGGCGCAACTGGTCCGCGGTGTGCAGCGCCTGCGCCATGGACACGTTCGCCACCAGGCAGGCAAATTCCTCGCCGCCGAGCCGGCCAAACAGATCGCCCGGCCGCATCGACGCCGCAACCAGGTCGCAGAACGCCTTGAGCACGCGATCTCCGGCCTGATGGCCGGCCGTGTCGTTGACCTCCTTGAAGCGATCGAGATCGAACAGCAGCAGCGCCGCGGGCCGGCGGTCGGCGACCGCCCATTCGAGCAGCGGGCCGCCGAGATCGAAGAACGCGCGGCGGTTGGCGATTCCAGTCAAGGAATCGGTGAGCGCCGCCTTCCTCTGCTCTAACTCCGCCCGTTCCTTCGACATGGCGACGCGCAGGAACGGCAGGCAAAAGGTGGCAAACAGCGCCTCAAAAGCCATCACGTAAATGAGGGCGCCATGTGCCTGACCGCTGGCAACTGAAAATGTCAGCGCCGACGCGAACGGTATGCGCGCCAAGAGAAAGCCGGCATGCCCGAGCACCAGCGCCAATGTCGGCCAGCGCGAGATCAGCTCGCGGTCGCGGGCATACCAAAGCTCGCACGCGGAGAACAGCGCGTAGCTCGCGGTAATAGCCGACACCAGGCCGACGCGCGCTTGCAGCGATGCAGCGAAGCCCTCGAACTGAAACGCCGCGATCCAGATCGCCGCGCCCGCCGCCAGCAAGGGGATATGGATGCGCCGGCCTTCGAAGCTTCTGGCACCGGCCCACATCATTCCGTAGGCGCCGCACAACAGCGCGTTGCCGGCGCAAACCGACCATGAATTGGGAATGAATCCGGGCATCGCGAGCAAGGCCGCCGCCGTGGCGCCGAACAGGTAGCCGATGCCCCAGAGGCCCAGCGCCGGCGTATTGCGGTTCTGCATCCAGGCGAGCAGCAGCAACAGACCGCCGGTCGCCGAGACAAAGACCGTCACTGCGAACAGTGTCGGCAGGTCGATGCAGAAATGGGAAGTGACGACGGTCGGCAATGCGTCCCCCAACGCGAGCGGGTATACGCGTTACTACCACCTCATTCCTGCGGTCCAATTGCGGTTTTGCGTAAAATTCGACGCATTGCCGCGGCAGGGAAAACTAACCATGAGGGAGAAGCCGTCATTACGAGCAGAGCGCCGGAGAGCGGAGCTTATTTGCCCCAGCCGAAACGATAGTTCAGGCCGGCGCGAAACACGTTCTCTTGCATCGAGACGTTGTCGGTCGGCAACGCACTGCAGCCGGTGCAGTTGAATGTGCCGAGATCGACGCGGAGATATTCCGCCTTCGCGGTCCAATTGCCCGGCAGCGCGACTTCGAGGCCGCCGCCGACGGTCCAGCCGGCATTGGTGGTGCTGCCGCCGGCGAAGCCCGGCGTGGCGGCGCGGATGTCGCCGACAGCAAGGCCGCCGGTGACATAGGGCATAAACCGGTCGAACGAATAGCCGAGGCGGCCGCGGACGGTCGAGAGCCAGCTGTCGCTCGTGCCGCACCCTAACGGGCATCCGGTCGTGGCGTGCGTGCCGCTCAAGCCGGACCAGTCGAGATCGCCCTCAAGGCCGAACACCACCTTGCCGGCCTGCCAGTTGTAGCCGGCCGTGCCGCCGACGAGGCCGCCGGAAAGATCGATTCCGGTGGTGTTGGCGCTCCACCAGGAATGGCCCCAGCCGCCGCCGCCATTGGCGCCGAAATAGAAGCCGGTCCAGTTATAGGCCTGCGTCAATTCTGCGGGCGGCGCCTTATAGAGCGGGGCGAGCGAAAGGTCGGCCGCGGCCGCGCATTGCGCGCTGACGAGCGCACCCGCAACCAGGAAACCGGCCAAAAGCCTTTTCATTCCGCATCCACTCTCATTGGAAGGTGTCGGCTTTCGCCGGCACCTTGCTGCATACGATACTGCGCCCGACTTCGTTACCCCCGGCTTACCGATAGAATTAACGCGAGGGTTCCCTACCGCGCCACGCGTACTCTATTGGCGAGAAAGGCAGAATTGCGTCGTGCCCGAGGCTGCATATAGGCGGTGGCGACCGCATTGCAATTCACAGGTAAGAAACGGATTTGCGGTTCCTTCGGTGGCAAAGCCACTGGATACTTCGAAACCCTTCCATGCCGGTCTCAACAAGAGCAGGTAACGATGTCCTGGCTGGTCTTTGCGTTTTCCGGCCCGGTCCTGTGGGCCATTTCCACCCATTTGGACAAGTATCTCGTCGAGCAATATTTCAAGCACAGCGACGTCGCGGTGCTGGTTCTCTTCACCGCCTTCATCGGCGTGCTGCTGCTGCCGTTCATCGCCTTCTACGATCCCGATGTTGCCAGTCCCGACGCCGGCAGCATTGCGCTCATCATGCTTGCAGGCATCCTCTACATGGGTGCGATGCTGTTTTATCTGCGGGCCTTGCAGTCCGAGGAAGCCTCCGTCGTGACGCCGTTTTTCCAGGCCGCGCCGCTGTTCGGTTACGTGCTTGCCTACCTCGTCCTCGGCGAGACGCTGTCGACCCGGCAAATGGCGGGCGGCGCCATGATCGTGGTGGGCACGCTGATCGTTTCGGTGCATTTCGAGCGGAACGTCCGCGGCTTCAAGCTGCGGCTGGCGGCGCTGATGCTCGCCTGCGGATTTGCACTGGCGCTCAGCGGGCTGATCTTCAAGGTCTTTGCGATCCGGGTGGAATTCTGGACGACCACATTCTGGCTGTTCGTCGGCGAAGCAATCTTCGGCGTCGCGCTCTTGATGATCGGCAGCTACCGCCGGCAATTCATCGCCGTGCTGCGGGTCAATACCACGGCGCTGCTGACGATCAGCGGATCGAACGAGCTCATCAATCTCGGCGGCGGGCTGGGAAGCCGCTACGCGCTATTGTTCGCGCCGCTGAGCATCGTCCAGGCCATCGGCAGCACGACCACATTGTTCGTCTTTGCGTTCGGCGTCGGGCTCAGCCTAGTGTTCCCGCGGCTGGCGAGGGAAACGCTATCGTTTCGCGAATTGGCGCAGAAAGGGGCCGCGGCGCTGCTCGTTGCAGCCGGGGTGGCGCTGGTGACAAGCTGAACGCTGAAAATGGGCCGGCATCACTGTTCCTCGTCGCAGGAAATGCCGAATTGGGAGATGGCTTCCTCCAGGTAATCGGACAGCAAAGGTATTCCCAACAGGTAGTGGGCGGTACGCCGATTGTGGGCGCGCGCGGCTTCGGCGCGCAGTTCGCTCCAGTCCGCGAGCGTGCCGTCGCCGCGGCCGAGCCAAGTGAGCGCCACGAGATCGACCTGCTCGTCCTCGCTCATGGCAAAGATGACGGCGGCCAGCTCCTGCACGACCGGATCGTCCTTATGATCCTCCAGCACCGACAGCATTGCATCGTCGGTCGCATTGGAGGCATCGTCGGGATCGGTCACGACGTCCTTGACGTCGAATTCGCGCGCCTTGGCGATGATGAAGCAAAGCTTCTCCTCGGAGATCGACAGTTCGGGGAGGTTATCCTCCGGCATGGCAGTCCTCATGCGGTGTGCAGATGTCGGCGCGCGCGGCGCCGAACAGATTTCCTTTATGGCGGCGCCATGACGCATACCGCAACCAGCGGTGCATTGGCTACGTTGGCCTCGACGCCGCATGATACCTGCCGTTCGCCGAGGAACGTCGCGGCATTGCGCGCCGGCCCACAATAGGCGCTGACAAGAACCTCGTCTCCCCGACAGGAAGCCGTGCAGTCTCCGCTGAGGCAGTTCAACCGTATCACGCGAATGCTGGGACTGGGCGGGCCTTGTTCGCCCCGCGGCCCCGGCGGACCAGAAGGCCCGACCGGACCGGACGGACCCGGAGCGCCGGGATCGCCCTTCGGGCCCGGCGGCCCGACAGGGCCCGGATCGCCTTTCGGGGCTTTGCCGCAGCCGGCGAGCCCCACCATGAGCAGCCCCACAAGGAACAAATGCCCAGTACGCTTTTTTTGACCCATAACTTGTCGTCAACTCATGCCTTGGGACGGCGGCATCGGCGCCCCACATCTATGAACGAAGTATCTCAATAGAATACCAAACTCCGCTGCTCGTTCCAGCCGGGGGCGAAGGGATTGCGAGAAACCGCTATAATGTAGCAGGACGGCGCAAAAATGCGATATAGAAGCCGAACATCCCCCAAGATCACAAGTTCCGGGTCTGCAAGACGATGAACTGGATCTCCAACGTTGTGCGGCCGAAAATCCGCAGCATCCTGCGGCGCGAGGTGCCGGAGAATCTCTGGATCAAGTGTCCCGAGACCGGCCAGCTCGTGTTCTACAAGGATGTCGAAGCGAACCAGTTTGTCATCCCCGGTTCCAACTATCACATGCGGATGAGCGCCGCCGCGCGTCTCAAATCGATATTCGACAATGAGACCTGGTTCGATATCGCCTTACCGGAGGTATCGCCCGATCCGCTGAAATTCCGCGACGAACGCCGCTACCTCGATCGTCTCAAGGATGCCCGCAGCAAGACCGGCCTCAAGGATGCGGTGAAGCTTGGCTACGGCAAGCTCGACGAGTTCGCCGTCGTGGTCGGCGTGCAGGATTTCGATTTCATGGGCGGCTCGCTCGGCATGGCCGCCGGCGAGGCGGTAATCAAGGGTCTGGAGACCGCGGCGGAAAAAGCCTGCCCGTTCGTGCTGTTCGCCGCCTCGGGCGGCGCCCGCATGCAGGAAGGCATCCTCTCCTTGATGCAGATGCCGCGGACCACGATCGCCGTGCAGCAGCTGCACGAGACGCGCAAGCCCTACATCGTCGTTCTCACCAATCCGACCACGGGCGGCGTTACCGCTTCTTACGCGATGCTCGGCGACGTGCATATCGCCGAGCCCGGCGCGCTGATCGGCTTCGCCGGTCCCCGCGTCATCGAGCAGACCATCCGCGAGAAGCTGCCGGACGGCTTCCAGAAAGCGGAATATCTCGTCGCCCACGGCATGGTCGACATGGTGGTGCATCGCCGCGATTTGCGGGCGACCATCGCCCGCCTCTGCCGGCTGTTGACCAAGGCGCCGGCGGGCGCCGCGAAAGCACGCTTCAGCCTGCCGGCTCCGGCGTGACCACGCCGCGTTCCGGCGCGAGCTCGGTCGGCGCGATTCATGCGCGGTTGCTGGCGCTGCATCCGAAACGGATCGACCTGTCGCTCGATCGTATCGAGCGTATCCTCACTGCGCTCGGCCATCCGGAGCGGCAGCTGCCGCCGGTGATTCATGTCGCCGGCACCAACGGCAAAGGTTCGACCATCGCCTTCATGCGCGCCATCCTCGAGGCAGCGCAAAAGCGCGTCCATGTTTACACCTCACCCAATCTGGTGCGCCTCAACGAGCGCTTCCGCATCGGGCAAGCGGGCGGCGGCCGGTACGTCGACGACGAGGAGCTCGCCGCTGTGCTGGGAGACTGCGAGGCCAAGAACGGCGCTGCGCCGATCACCGTGTTCGAGATGGAGACGGCCGTGGCGTTTCTGCTGTTCGCGCGGCACCCGGCCGATATTGTTCTGCTCGAAGTGGGCCTCGGCGGCCGGCTCGACGCCACCAACGTCATCGAACGTCCGCTGGCGAGCGTGATTACACGCCTGTCGATGGATCATCATGACTTCCTCGGCGACACGCTGGAAAAAATCGCCACCGAGAAGGCCGGTATTCTCAAGCGCGGCGTGCCGGCGGTGGTTTCGAGCCAGACGCACGAGGCGCTGGCGGTCATCGAGCGGCAGGCTGCGCGCGCGCGGGCGCCGCTCAGCATCGCCGGGCAGGACTGGACGGCGACCGAAGAGCGCGGGCGGCTGGTCTATCAGGACGCCGACGGGCTGCTCGATCTGCCGGCGCCGAAACTCTACGGGCGCCACCAGTTCGAGAACGCCGGTGCGGCGATCGCGGCGCTGCGCGTGAGCGGCCTGAAACTGCCCGGCGCGGCCTTCGAGGCCGGCATGCTCCGCGTCGATTGGCCGGCGCGCATGCAGCGGCTGTCGCAGGGGCGACTCGCGGCCCGGCTGGCGCCGGAGAGCGAACTCTGGCTCGACGGCGGCCATAATGCCGACGGTGGCCGCGCCATCGCCGCGGCGCTGGCCGATCTCGAGGAGCGCGTGTCGCGGCCGCTGGTGCTCATCGTCGGCATGATGTCGACCAAGGACAGCGAAGGTTTTTTGCGCAACTTCTCCGGTCTGGCGTGCCGCGTCATCGCGGTGCCGATCCAGCAGGACAAGGCGCTGCCCGCCGCCGCCTTGGCCGGCGTTGCGCGCGACGTCGGCATCCCGGCGATAAGCTGCGACGATGTCGAGCGCGCGCTCGATATCGCCGGCAAGCTCGAGTTCGAGCCGGCGCCGCGCGTCCTCATCACCGGCTCGCTCTATCTCGCCGGCGAGGTGTTGGCCGCCAACGGCACGCCGCCGGAGTAAATCATTGGCTATCGTTGATCGCCGCGGCGGCGCCGCCTCCGCCGGTCATCGCCAAGAACGCTTGCTCGATCGTCGCGGTGCCGGCTTTTGCCACAAGCTCCGCCGGCGTCGTGGCGGCCAAGACCTTGCCATGATCGAGCACGACGACGCGATCGGCGTTGGGCACTTCGTCGCACAGATGCGTCGCCCACAGCACGGCAACGGACCGCTCGGCGCGCAGACTGATGATGAGCTTGAGCAGCTCGCTGCGGCTGCCGGGATCGAGGCCGACGGTCGCTTCGTCCATCAGCAATACGCGCGGCTCGTGCAGGAGCGCGCGGGCAAGTTCCAGGCGGCGGCGGTTGCCGCCGCTCAATGCCGCAGCCTTGTCGTGCGCGCGTTCGGCAAGGCCGAGCCGCGCCAGCTCCTTCTCGATGCGTGCTTTGGCGACGGCGCGCGGAATGCCGTGCAGCCCCGCATGGAACAACAGATTGCCGGTCACCGAAAGCTCGAGGTCGAGGGTGGGCTGCTGAAACACGATGCCGAGCATCGCCAAGGCCGGCACCGGATCGCGCAGCATGTCGTGCCCCATGACCTCGATACGGCCGGAATCGGGCACGAACAGCCCGGAAAGCAGCTGAAACAGCGTGGTCTTGCCGGCACCGTTCGGACCGAGCAGCGCGATGAACTCGCCGGCAAACGCGGTCAGGCTGACGCCGTCCACCGCGCGAATCGGCCCGTAGGTCTTGACGACGTTATCGAGCAGCAGCGCCGGCGCGCGGTTATCGGTCGCCATTCGTTCCCCAGCTCTTGCCTTGCCCGCCGTCCTTATTAAGACGTAGGTTGGGGGCTACGCAATGAAGGTTCTGTAATGCGCAGATTGGTTGTCGCGCTGCTTTCGGTGCTGGCGTTCACTCCGGCTGCGGCCAAGGATACCGGCCTGATCTTCGTCAGCAACGAGAAAACCAACAACATCATCGTCATCGACCCCAAGACCTACAAGGTGATCAAGGATATCAAGGTCTCGCGCCGGCCGCGCGACATGCATTTTGACGCCGATCACAGCAAGCTCTACGTCGCCTGCGGCGACGACGACGTGATCGACATTCTCGACGTGGCGACGCTGAAGATCACCGGCAAGCTGAAGACCGGGCCCAGCCCGGAAGCCTTCGCCATGGACGAGAAGCGGCGGCGCATCTACGTCTCCGACGAAGAAGGCTCGTCGCTCTCCGTCATCGACATGGATCGCGACGCGATCGTCAAGGAAGTCCCGACCGGCGCCGAGCCGGAGGGCGTGCTGGTCAGCGAGGACGGCAAGACCGTTTACGTCACGTCGGAGGCCGGCGACATGGTGCACGCGGTCGACGCCGACACCGGCACCGTCACCCGCGACGTGGTCGCCGGCTTGCGTCCGCGCCGGCTGGCGGCGACGCCCGACGGCAAGGAGCTGTGGGCGACCGCGGAACTGTCGGGCGAGGTCGTGATCATCGACCGCGCCAGATTTGTCGCTATCGCCAATATCGCGTTTCTGCCGCCCGGCATGCGCAAAGCCGACGTGACGCCGGTCGGCCTCACCATGACAAAAGACGGCAAGACGGCTTACGTGACGCTCGGCCACGCCGCCCGCGTCGCCGTCGTCGATGTTCCGACGCGCAACGTTTTGGGCTACATCCTGGTCGGCAAGAGGTCGTGGGGTATCACGCTCTCCCGCGACGAGAAGACGCTCTACGTCGCCAACGGCCAAGGCGACGACGTCACCGTTATCGACACCGCTAGCCGCAAGGCGAAGATATCGGTGCCGGTCGGCCGCGTCCCCTACGGGATCGCGGTCGATGACTAGCGGCGTCCGTTTGGCGTTTGCGGTGTTGTTATTTGCGGGTGCGCTCACGAGCGCTACGGCCCAGAACGCCCCGGCCCCGCCGCCGCAGCAGCAGGTCAAGATCGGCTTCGTCGAGATCGCGGGCGATGCGCGCTACGAGCCGGTCCGCGCTTACGAACGCATCATCCTCAAGAGCCGCGAACATCCGTGGACCGGGGCCGAAGTCGGCATCGACGAGGCGGCGGCGTTCACGCGCGTGCTACCGATGGATTTCGCCCTCGATCGCATCACAGCGAAATCGCCGGCTGACGTAGCGCCGGCCGTGCGCGCGGCGCTCGATGCCGGCACGCATTTCTTCCTGCTCGATGCCCCGGCGGACGCCTTCGAGCCGCTCGCCGCCGCGATCCGCGGCCGTGACGCGCTCGTCTTCAATGTTTCCGAACCGGACGATTCGCTGCGCCGCGACCTGTGCGCGCCCGAGTTTGTTCATGTCTATCCGAGCCGCGCCCAGCTGATGGACGGCCTGGTGCAGTTCGCCGTCTCGCGCAAATGGCGCGACCTCTTGGTGCTCGAAGGCCCATCGGCGGCCGACGCCGCGATGACAGCGGCATTCGAGCGTTCGGCGCAAAAATTCGGCGCCCGCATCGTCGCGCACCAGCACTTCAAGCCCGGCACCGACCCGCGCGAGCGCGAGCAAAACGATCCGACGCTGCTCAGCGCCATCAACCGCGACTTTGACATCGCCTTCGTCGCCGACGACGCCTTCGATTTCGCCCGCACGGTGCCCTATCAGCTCGCGCGGCCGCGTCCGGTGATGGGCAGCATCGATCTCGAACCGGTCGCCTGGCACTGGACCTGGGAGCGCTACGGTGCGCCGCAGGTGAATTCGCGCTTCGAGAAAAAGTCGGGCGGCCGGCACATGTCCGGCACCGACTGGGCCGCCTGGCTCGCGGTCAAGATGGTCGTGCAATCGGCGCTGCGCACGCGCTCCGGCGACTTCGCCAAGCAGCGGGCCTTCATTCTCGCCGACGGCAGCTTCGACGGCGACAAGGGTCTCGCGCTGAGCGTGCGGCCCTGGGACCATCAGGTGCGGCAGGGGATCCTGCTGGCGGCGCCTTATGAAGTTGTCGCCGAGGCCCCGATCGAGGGGTTTCTGCATCGCACCAACGAACTTGACACGCTCGGCGATGACGAGCCGGAATCGCCGTGCCATCTGGATAAATGAGTCACGTAGAGGGCCCTGCCCGATGCACTTGACCCACATCCTGCGCGCGCTGCGCGCCGTCATGATGCGCGACATGGCGAAATTCGTGCAGCAGCGCGGCCGGCTTCTGGCGGCGCTGGTGCGGCCGCTGATCTGGCTCGCCGTGTTCGCCGCCGGCTTCTACAACGTGTTCGGCGTCTCGATTATCCCGCCGTACAAGACCTACATCACCTATCAGGTCTACATCGTGCCCGGCCTGCTCGGCATGATTCTTCTCTTCCACGGCATGCAGTCGTCGCTGTCGATGGTCTATGACCGCGAGATGGGCGTGATGCGGCTTTTGCTCACCGCGCCGCTGCCGCGCTGGGTGCTGCTTGCCTGCAAGCTCGTCGCCGGAACGGCGCTGTCGGTGATCACCTGCTACGTGTTTCTCGCCGTCTGCATCGCCTTCGACGTCACCTTCGATCCGATCGATTGGCTCGCGGTGCTGCCGGCGCTGATCGTCTGCGGCCTGATGCTCGGCGCGCTCTGGCTGTTCCTCTCGGTCTACATCCGCCAGGTGGAGAATTTCGCCGGCGCCATGAATTTCGTCATGTTCCCGATGTTCTTCTTTTCCTCCGCGCTCTATCCGCTGTGGCGGCTGCGCGAGGGCGGCTCGGAACTACTTTATTACGTGTCGCTCGCCAATCCCTTCACCTACGCGGTGGAGCTGATCCGCTTCGCGCTCTACGGCGCGTTCGATCCGGTCGCGGCGGCGGTGGTCGCCGGCACGACGGTGCTGTTCTTTCTGCTGGCGGTGATCGGCTACGACCCGCAGCGCGGCATGCTCCGCCGCACCGCGCAGGCGCAGCCGGCGTGATCAACCACAATAGTTACTTGATGAACGTGCCGCTGCGCAGCTCGGAGAACGCCTGCTGCAACTCGGTTTGCGTATTCATCACGATGGGGCCGTGCCAGGCGACCGGCTCCTCGATCGGCTTGCCGGAAACCAGAAGAAAGCGAACGCCTTCTTCGCCGGCCTGCACCGTGACCTCGTCGCCGCGGTCGAACACGACCAGTGAGCGATTGCCGGTCTGCTCCCGGACCACAGTCTCGTTGCCGCCGTTGGTCTTCTCGGTCAGCACGCCGAACGGTTCCGATGCGGCGCGGAAATTGCCGGAACCCTCGAACACATAGGCGAAGGCGTGCCGCTCCACCTCGACCGGCAGCGTCTTGCGCTTGCCCGGCGGCACCCAGACATCGAGGTACCGCGGATCGGCGGCAACGCCCTCGACCGGACCGCGCTTGCCCCAGAAATCGCCGCAGACGACCCGCACGCGGGTGCCGTCGTCATCGACGATTTCCGGAATTTCGGCGGCCTTGATGTCCTGATAGCGCGGCGCCGTCATCTTCAGCGTCGACGGCAGATTGGCCCAGAGCTGAAAGCCGTGCATGCGGCCCCGGGCATCGCCCTGCGGCATTTCCTGGTGGAGAATGCCGCGCCCGGCCGTCATCCATTGCACGTCGCCGGCGCCGAGATCGCCGCGGTTGCCCAGGCTGTCGCGGTGCTCGACGTTTCCCGCCAGCACATAGGTGATGGTCTCGATGCCGCGATGCGGATGCCAGGGGAAGCCGGCGCGATAGTCGTCCGGCCGATCGTTGCGGAAATCGTCGAGCAACAGGAACGGATCGAACTCCTTGGTGTCGCCGAAGCCGAAGGCGCGGCGCAGATGCACGCCGGCGCCTTCAATGGTGGGCTTGGCGCCGATGATGCGCTTGACCGGTCGAATGGACATGTTCTCTAACCCTTTGGCGGCGTTTCGCTAAATTAGATGGTGCGGCAGAGCGCGGCAGCAAGAAGGCACAGCGATGATACCGGCGGGGCGCTTCGCCGGCGCGGCAGTTACTTCTCGGGCGTCACCTCATGGAACTTGGTGTAGTCGAGCATTAAGCGGCCGTCCGCCGAAGTACTTGAAATATCCCGATAGCGATGCTGCCAGCGAATATCGTCGGCGGCATAGATCCGCCGGGCGTGGAGCTGCTGCGCCGAGCTGTCGTCCACGCCGCTGACCGTCAGCACCAAGGCGCCGTCGGCCCGAGCGAGATCCGCCGCGGTCGCACCATGTAGCGGACTCGCTTTGTCGATGGCGTGAAGGAGCGTCCAGCTCAATACGAACATCGGATGTTCCTGGCGATCGAGCGCGAGCTCGTAGAAGCGGCGCAACTGCTCGCCTTCCTGCGTCCGTTCCACGCGAATGAGCCAGAGCCGCGCCCTCGCCCGGGAAATCGCGTTGTGCCGCGCGTTGGCCATGCGGATCATCAGGGTCGGACGGCCGTCACGACCGGGTGCTCGGCGAAGATGAAACGCGCCCGCGGCCGCGAGAAGCGGGCGAAGATCAGCCCGGTCATCACCGCGAGGAAGCACATGCCGGTGAAAATTTCCGCGGTGGCGACGGCATGGCCGTAATTGGTCTGCGGATGCATGTCGCCGTAGCCGACCGTCGCCAGCGTCTCGATGGAGAAGTAGAAAAGGTCCAGCGGGCTGTTGCCGGTGACATTGGCGACCGGCTCGTTGCCGAGAAAATAGAAAAAAGCGAATACGGCGTTGAGCAGGACGAAGATCAGCGCCGCGCAGCCGAAGAATACCGGCCAATAGACGGTCATCGACCGGTGATAGAGGTCCGTCCAAAAGCCTTGGCCTAATCCGCGGGTCTCGATTTCGCGGGGACCCATCTTGACCACATGGGACCGACCCTGTTTCGGCTTTCGTGCGGATTTTGCCAATGCCGTGACGCCTAAACCGCCGCGGTCGCTGCCGCCTTGGTTTTCAGGCGGCTGAACACCCTGCGGGCATTGCCTTCGAAAATCTTGCGCCGGCCGGCGTCGGCGAGCGCCGGCGCCTGGTCGACGTAGCGCTTGGTGTCGTCGAAATAATGTCCGGTCTTCGGATCGAGGCCCTTGACCGCGCCGACCATCTCCGAGGCGAACAGGATATTGTCGACCGGCACCACCTCGGTCAGCAGATTGATGCCCGGCTGGTGATAGACGCAGGTGTCGAAGAAGATGTTGTTTTTGATGATGTCGGCGAGCTCGGGCCGGCCGTTGTTGAGCGCCAGTCCGCGGAAGCGGCCCCAATGGAACGGCACCGCGCCGCCGCCGTGCGGAATGATCAGCTTGAGCGTCGGGAAATCCTTGAACAGGTCGGAGAGGATGAGCTGCATGAACGCCATGGTATCGGCGTTGAGGTAATACGATCCGGTGGTGTGCATCGCCGGATTGCAGCAGCCCGAGACGTGGATCATCGCCGGCACGTCGAGCTCGACCATCTTCTCGTAGAACGGATACCACCACTTGTCGGTGAGCGGCGGCGAATTGAAATAGCCGCCGGACGGATCCGGATTGAGGTTGCAGCCGATGAAGCCGAGCTCGCTGACGCAGCGCGCGAGCTCGGCGGCGGAGTTTTTCGGCGGCACGCCGGGCGATTGCGGCAATTGGCAGACGCCGACGAAATTCTGCGGGTAAAGCGCGCAGACGCGATGGATCAGGTCGTTGCAAATCTGCGACCATTCGAGGCTGACGCTCTCGTCGCCGATATGATGGCCCATGCCGGAGGCGCGCGGCGAGAAGATGGTGAGATCGGTACCGCGCTCGCGCTGCAGCTTGAGCTGCGCCCCTTCGAGGCTTTCCCTGATCTCGTCGTCGGAAATCTTCAGCGAGGCCGGCAGCGGCGGCGCCGTTTTCTCCTGGGCGGCCTTGGTCTGCTCCTGCCGGAAGCGCTTCAGGTCGCCGGGCTCGGTGGTATAGTGGCCGTGACAATCGATAATCATGACGCCGTCGCTATGGGTTGAGACGACGATGCTACGGCGCGCGACGGTATTGTCAAACCGCCCTGCGTGTACCGCATTACCGGCCGGCGCTCTCCGGCAGACCGCGCAACCAGCCGACGGCCACGTCGAGCGCGGCCGGATCCGAGAATATTCCGAAGTGGCTGATGCCCGGCAAGATCTTCATCTCAGCGCGCGGAGCGTCGGCCGCGAAAACAGCCCGCATCGCCTCGGGATCGTTTGCCTCGTCGTTGGCTCCCACCAGGACAAGGGTCGGCGCGCCGAGCGCGCGGATGTCGTTCTGGTATCTGTAACGGGGATGATAGGAAACGTTCAGCCGGTACGAATACGACAAGGTTTCCGTTCCGTCCCAGAATTTCGCCGGCTTGTTGAAGTCGATGACAGGAAGCCCATTGAACCCGTGAATGCCTATCGCGTTAAGCGCAAGCAGTCCGAAGAGGCGTCGCAAATTTAGATTGGCCCATCCGCCGGCCGTCCCGCCCCGGACGGTCGGCGCCTGCGGAATGATCGGGGTCAGCAGCAAATAGCTCGACACCTCGTGGGCGTACCCGCCGCCGGCAAAGCGGATGGCGAGCCCGGCGCCACTGGAGTGACCACCGAGCGTGATCGGGCCCTCATGATGCTCGGCGCGCAGGAATTTGATCAGGTCGTCGAGGTCGTCCTCCAGCTGGCCGATATACTCGACATCGCCGCGATGCCGTCCCGATTGGTAATGGCCGCGCAGATTAGGCAGAACGACTTTCGCCGCTCCGCTGAGGCTGATGGCCGTGGCCAGCGCGTGATAGCCGGCCCCGTGATACGACGATCCGTGAATGAAGATCAGAATGCGATCCGCGGTAGAAGGGTAGAAGCGGTATGCCAGTTCCTCGCCGTCGCGGGCCGGATAACGCTGCAGGCTTGGCACACCGATGTCGCTTGGCGCTTCGCGCAGCGACGTGAAGTCGAACACGTCCTTCGGATTCACCAGCGGCGGCGGCGAGGCGATCAGCACAAATGCCGTGACGAGGCCCAGGACGAACAGGCCGCCGATGCACGCCGCGATGATAAAAAGCACTTTCACGACCTGGATACCCGTGCGCGCCCGTGCGGACGCGCCATTGGCGAAACGTTAGCACGCCGCTTGCGACACTGAAACGAAGCCGGGGCTCGCCGCGCGGCTAGCGGATGGTTTAGAATGCCCCCGCATTACGGGGGACTTGAGGAATGGCTGAACTTCCGCGCCTCAATGGCGTCATCCGCGCGCTCGAAGCGGGCCAGCACGCGCTGACCTGTTTCGCGCCGACCGAGCTCAATACCGCGATCGCCATGAGCGCGTCGAAATTCGACGGCTGCGTTTTCGAGATGGAGCATCAGCCGTGGGACGGCCGGCTGTTGCGGGATTGCCTGCAATACATGCTCAACCGCGCCCAGATCGCGAAAGCCGCATCCGTCGTGCCGGGCGTGACGCCGATGGCGCGCGTCCCGGTCAACGGCGCCGAGATGGCGCAGTGGCAGGCCAAGCAGGCCCTCGACATGGGCTGCTACGGTATCGTGTTCCCGCACATTTCGACGGTCGAGGAAGCCGCCAATGCGGTCGGCGCCTGCCGCTATCCGCGGCTCAAGAGCGCCCCGTTCTACGAGCCCGCCGGCATCCGCGGCGACGGCCCCACGGCGGCCGCGCGCTACTGGGGCCTGGGCCAGCAGGACTATTACCAGAAGGCGGACGTCTGGCCGCTCAATCCGCAGGGCGAAATTTTCTGCATCCTGCAGATCGAGGACACGCGCGGCGTGGAAAACCTCGACGACATCCTGACGAACGTGCCGGGCATCGGCTGCATCCTGATCGGCGAAGGCGATCTATCGCAGGAGCTGGGCTACCCGCGGCAATACGAACACAAGGTCGTCTTGGAATGGATGAAGCGCGTGGTCGACACTTGCAAGAAGCACAACGTCGTGGTCGGTCACCCGCATGTCGAGCAGGGCAACGTCGAGCGCGTCGTCAAGGAAGGCTACCGCCTCTTGATGTGCGCGCCAGTGCAGAGTTTCAGCCACCTCGAAGCGGCAAGGAAGCAGACGGGGCGGGTATAATCTTTCCTCCCCTGCGGAGCGAAGCGCAGCGGGGAGGATAATTATTACGCCACCCCCAGCCCGCCCTTCTCCTCGATGAAGCACGCGATTTCGTCGACGCCCTGCCCGGCACGCAAGTTGGTGAAGACGAAGGGGCGCGCGCCGCGCATGCGCTTACTCTCGCGCTCCATGGTTTCCAGCGAGGCGCCGACATAGGGCGCGAGATCGATCTTGTTGATCACCAGCAGATCCGAGCGGGTGATGCCCGGCCCACCTTTCGAGGGGATTTTATCCCCGGCGGCGACGTCGATGACATAGATGGTCAGATCGGCCAGCTCCGGCGAAAAAGTCGCGGCGAGATTGTCGCCGCCGGATTCGATCAGCACCAGATCGAGGCCGGGAAATTTCTGCCGCATGTCGGCGATGGCCGCGAGGTTGGCCGAGGCGTCCTCGCGGATCGCGGTGTGCGGGCAGCCGCCGGTTTCGACGCCGGCGATGCGGTCGGGGACGAGCGCGCCGGAGCGCACCAGATATTCGGCGTCCCATTTGGTGTAGATGTCGTTGGTGATCGCGGCGATCTCGTAGCGATCGCGCAACCGCTTGCAGAGCGCATCCATCAGCGCGGTCTTGCCGGAGCCGACCGGGCCGCCGACACCGACGCGCAGGGGTCCGTGCGTTTGCGTCATCGTGCTTCTCAGCTCCTGAACAATCGCGTGTATTGGGTCTCGTGGCGCATGCCGGCGAGATCGGCGCGAAGCGCGGCGCTGCCGACCTCCTCGAGCGGCGTCGCCAGCGCCCGCGTTGCCGCAGCCGCGACCGCGCTCTCGAGCGCAGCGAGGACGCGCTGGCCGTCGGTCTGGCCGAGCGGGATCAGCCGCACGCCGGCGGAGATCCAGTTCGCCACCAGCGCATGCAGAAAGGCGTTGAGCGCGGTGTCGCACGCAATGCCATGGCCGGCGCAGGCGACCCCGACGGCAACCGGCAGCGCGACCGGTCCCATCCAGGTGGCGTCAAAGCGGGTGAGCGCCGGGCACGGCCACGCCGCGCGCGTCGCTTCGAGGAAGGCGCGGCCCTGGGCGGTGGTTTCGAGGAAGCGCTCCTTCGACGGCACGAACGCGGCGGCCAGCTCGGCGACGGCGCGTAACGCCGCATCGTCGTCGGCCGCAATGGCGCGGTGGGCGTGAACGAAGAACACCGCGTCGCAGAAGCCGCCGCCTTCGCCGAGCATCACCGCGAGCCAGCGCCGCAACGTCTCGGCATCCTTGATGTCGCCGGCCTCAACCGCCCACTCGATGCCGCTTGAATAGGAAAAGGCGCCGACCGGATAGGCCGGCGACAGCCAGGCCATGAGGCGGTAGAGCGCGGCGGCGTCGGCAAGACTATCCTCCCCCGCTTCGCGGGGGAGGATTTTGGAACGCTGCTTAGCCATGATCGTGGTCATGGTGATGGCCGCCATGCTCATGGCCGTGGAGGTCGTAAGCGCCGTGCTCCGGGTCGAACGGCGCTTCGACCGGCGCAAGCCGGGCACCGAGCCCGCGCAGCATGTCCTCGATGACGTGATCGCGGCGGATGCGCAACCGCTCGCCGACGATCTGTACGTCGATATGGCGATTGCCGATGTGCCAGGCGAGCCGCGCCAGCTCGTGGGCATCGGCCGCCGCGATCTCGATCAGCGGCTCCGGCCGGCCGACGATCCGCACGATGGCGCCGTCGTCGAGCACCAGACCGTCGCCATCGCGCAGAGCGGTCGCCTGCGGCAGGTCGAGCAGAAACTTGGTGCCGCGCTCGCCGGCCAGGACAACGCGGCGGCGATGCCGCTCATGCGCGTCGAGCGTGATCGAATCGACGGCGCTGGCGCTGTCCCAATGGCCGGCGGTCTTGACTGCGCGCGCGCGTTTCATGGTGGCAATCCTCGGCCCGTTCTTTAGCGCAGGAACGGTGCAGCGCAAAGAACCATGCCGCCGGATAGCCACACGCATGCCAGAGTAGATGTTGGAGGTTACGCTAGGCCCCGATATGTTGCGGCCCGCAAGGGGATTTGCGGCATGACCATCAAGGGTAAGGCCTATATCGCTGGCGCCTTCGAGCATCCGACCAGGCTGGCGCCGGACAAGACGGTGGCGCAGCTCCACGCCGAGGTGGCGCTCGGCGCGCTCGCCGACGCCGGCCTGACGCGCGAAGACGTCGACGGCTATTTCTGCTCGGGCGATGCGCCGGGTCCCGGACCCGCCTCGATGGCGGAGTACATGAACCTCAAGCTTCGCCACGTCGACTCGACGGAAGTCGGCGGCGCGTCCTACACGCTGTTGGCCGCGCATGCGGCCGAAGCGATCGCGCTCGGCAAATGCGATGTGGCGCTGGTCACGCTCGCCGGCCGGCCGCGCAGCGAAGGCATGGCGACCGGCACCGCGCCGCGGCCGCGCGATCCGAACCAGCCCGAGGCCGGCTGGGAAGCGCCTTACGCCATCACCACCGCCAACGGCTATGCCATGTGCGCGATGCGCCACATGCACGAATACGGCACCACCAGCGAGCAGCTCGCTTGGGTCAAGGTCGCCGCTTCCCACCACGCCCAACATAATCCGCACGCCATGCTGCCCGAGCTCGTGACCGTCGAGGACGTAGTGAACTCGCCGATGATCGCCGACCCGCTGCACCGGCTCGATTGCTGTGTCATCAGCGACGGCGGCGGCGCGCTGGTCATCGTGCGGCCGGAGATCGCCAAAAAGCTCAACCGGCCGCTCATTAAAATCATCGGCGCCGGCGAAGCGGTGAAACACCTGACCGGCGGCAGCTTCGATCTCACCACGTCGGGCGCGGCGCGCGCCGGGCCGATTGCATTCGCCGAAGCCGGCGTGACGCCGGCCGACATCAAATACGCGTCGATCTACGACAGCTTCACCATCACCGTCATCATCCAGCTCGAAGACCTCGGCTTCTGTGCCAAGGGCGCGGGCGGCAAGTTCGTCGCCGACGGCAATCTGATCGCCGGCGTCGGCAAACTGCCGTTCAACACCGACGGCGGGGGCTTATGCAACAACCATCCGGCCAATCGCGGCAGCATGACCAAGGTGATCGAGGCGGTGCGGCAGCTGCGCGGCGAGGCGCATCCGGCGGTGCAGGTGAAGAATTGCGATCTGGCGCTGGCGCAGGGCACCGGCTTTCAACTCGCCACGCGCCATGGCAGCGCCACCTTGATCATGGAACGGGAGTAAGGCGATGACGCGCAAGATCACGTCGCCGGTCGTCAACGCCGAGACCAAAGCTTTTTGGGATGCGGCACGGCAAAACCGCTTCCTGATCCCGGTGTGCACGGCCTGCGGCAAAGCGCATTGGTATCCGCGCGCCATTTGCCCGTTCTGCGCCGGCGACCAGATCGCGTGGCGCGAGGCATCCGGCCGCGGCACCATCTACACCTACAGCGTGATGCGCCGCGTCAAGGAGCCCTATGCCATCGCCCATGTGACGCTGGCGGAAGGACCGACCATGCTGACCAATATCGTCGATTGCGATTTCGACAAGCTTTACATCGGCCAGCCGGTCGCCGTGGTGTTCCAGGAAACCGAGAACGGTCCGCCGGCGCCGATGTTCCGGCCGGCGTGACCACGGACGCCCCCACGATGATCAACAAGATCGTACAAGAAATGGCCGAGGCGTTGGCGGGAATCCGCGACGGTTCCGTGGTGCTGATCGGCGGCTTCGGCAGCATCGGCCAGCCGAACGCGCTGATCTACGGCCTGATCGAGCAAGGCGCCAAGGATTTGACGGTGGTCGCCAACAATGCCGGCGTCGGCCACGTCGGCCTGGCGCGGCTAATGGAAGTCGGCCGGGTGCGCAAGATCGTCTGCTCATACCCGCGCACATCGGATCCGGTGGTGTTCGCCGAGCTTTATCGCGCCGGCCGCATCGAGCTCGAAGTCATGCCGCAGGGCACGATGGCCGAGCGCCTGCGCGCCGCCGGCGCCGGCATTCCGGCGTTCTATACGCCGACCTCGGCGGGGACGAAGCTGGCGGCAGCCAAGGAGGTGCGCCAATTTTCAGGCCGCGAATGCGTGCTCGAAGAGGCGTTCTTCGGCGATGTGGCGCTGATCGAAGCCTGGGAGGCGGACCGCTGGGGGAACCTCACCTACCGGTCGTCCGCCCGGAACTTCAATCCGGTGATGGCGATGGCGGCGAAGTTGACCATCGCCCAGGCCCAGCACATTGTCGAACTGGGCGCGCTCGATCCGGAGAAGATCGGCACCGCCGGGATTTTCGTCAATCGCGTCGTGCACGTGCCCTACGGCGAACCGACCGTGACGTGAGGAGGCTAACGTGAACTTGCATGCCAACGCCGTTGCGAAAACCTTGGCCGCCTGCAAACCGTGGACGCGGGAACAAATAGCCGCGCGCGCCGCGCACGACATTCCGGAAGGCTGGTATGTCAATGTCGGCATCGGCATTCCGGTGCTGGTGCCGAACTACGTGCCGCCGGAACGCGAAGTCATCATCCATTCGGAGAACGGCATCCTCGGCATGGGCCCGACGCCGGAACCGGACAAGATCAATCCCTGGCTGATCAACGCCAGCAAGAAGTACGTCACGCTTCTTCCGGGCGGCTCCTACATGCATCACGCCGATAGTTTCGCCCTGATCCGCGGCGGCCATCTCGACCTCTGCGTGCTTGGCGCCTTCCAGGTCGCCGAGAACGGCGATTTCGCCAACTGGGCGACGTCAGAGAACGACCACATGCCGTCCGTGGGCGGCGCCATGGACCTTGCCGTCGGCGCCAAACGAGTCTGGGTGCTGATGGAGCACACGACCAAGCACGGCAGGAGCAAGCTGATGCACCGCTGCACCTACCCGCTCACCGCTCCGGGTGCGGTCAAGCGCGTCTACACCAACCTTGCGGTGCTCGACATCACCGCCGACGGCTTTGTCGTCCGCGACATGGTGCGTGGGCTGAGCTTCGAGACGCTGCAGGACATCACCGACGCACCGCTGCGCCGGGCGAATTGATCGCCGCACCCTCACCTCACCTCTCCCCGGCGGGGAGAGGCGAACCCAACAATCCCGCGCTATCTCACAAATGAGTGCCGCACTCACCGATCTCACTGCGTCACGGTCGGCCTGATCGGCGGCTTGGTTTTGTGCCGCTTCTTCGACGCGTCGGCGTCCGGTTTTGTTTCCAATCCGGGAGGCGGGCTTGCCGCCAGCGCCGAGGGTGACGTCGGCGTCCAGGAATGAGCGTCCGCCTTCTTGTCGGTTGCGGCCTTGCCGGCTTTGGCTTTCTCTTCCGCGCCCTTTTCGTGGTGCGCCTTTTCGCTTGTGTCTTTCTCGTCGGCGGGCTTCACCGCCGCGGTCTTCGCCGATCTTCTTTTCTTATGATGGGAAACCGCCTCGGAAGCGAGGTTGGCCAGCTGCGCCGCGGTGCGCGTCGGCCCGGTATAGACCACGGTCGGCGTCACCGCGCCAAAGTCCGACAGGAGCGCGGCGCCCTTGGGGGTCGGCGCCCTTAGGCTCGACAACAGCGCGGAGAACGGCGTGTCCACTCCGCCGCTCTCGCCGCCGGACTCGTCCTCCTCGTCCTCCGCCGCCAGCCGCTTGCGATGCCGCCCGCACACTTCGTCGTGCAGATTGGGCGGGTCGGCGTTGATTGGCTCAAGCTTATCAACCGACCCGAGCGCCGGCGTCAGCCACGACAGCGGATTCTGCGTAAAGCCGCCTTCCAGGAGCTCCGCCGCCTTCACCGCGCGCGCCGCCGACGAGGGCGCGCCGAGCACCACTGCGATCAGCTGCTTGTTGCCGCGGGTGGCGGTGGCGACGAGGTTGAACCCGGAGGCGCAGATGAAGCCGGTCTTCATGCCGTCGGCGCCGGGATAGCGCCCGAGCAGCTTGTTGTAGTTGCGCACCACCCGCCTGCCGAATTTGATCGCCGGAATGTGCCAATAATAGTTATATTCGGCGAAGTCGTGGATCAGCGCGCGCGCCAGGATGGCAAGATCGCGCGCCGAGGTGATCTGGCCGTCGGCCGGCAAGCCGTTGGGATTGACGAAATTCGATTCCGTCATGCCGAGGCGATGCGCCGTTCGCGTCATGTCGTCGGCGAAATTCTCGATCGAGCCGTCGACGCCCTCGGCGAGCAGCACCGCCATGTCGTTCGCCGACTTCACCATCATCATTTTCAGCGCGTTGTCGACCGTCACCTGGGTGCCGACGGCGAAGCCCATCTTGGTCGGAGCCTGCGCCAGCGCGTTGCGCGACACCGTGAACAACGTGTCGAGCGTGATGCGGCCCTGCTTCACCGCTTGCAGCGTGACATACATGGTCATCAGCTTGGTCACCGAAGCCGGGTACCAGGGATAGGTCGCATTTTCCGCGCGCAGCACCTTGCCGGAATCGGCCTCGAGGAGAATCGAGGCGCCGGCCTGAGCCGGCGTGGCAGTCAAAGTGGAGGCAAACAGGGAACCGAGGGCGATGCCGAGCGTCAGCGCCCGAAGAAACTGCAAATGATGCACGTGTCACGGTCCGTTCGGTTGGTCGGGCCCTGGTAGCCGCCTCGGGAGGTCGCCCAAGGTGCCGACAAAGGAGCCGCGAAGGGTTTACGAAAGGTTCCCGAAGCGCAGATGGCGCACTATCTAAGCCCAAGGAACGCTCGACGCAAAGCCGAATAGCGCTATCATCGCGTGGTGCGCGGCTTCGCCACAACGGCTTAGCCAAGAAACGGGCCAAGCAACAGGCCAAGCAAAAGCGACCAAAATTCGGCAACGGAGTTCACATGACCGCCTGCATCGTGGGATGGGCGCATACGCCCTTCGGCAAGCTCGCCGGCGAGACCGTCGAGAGTCTGATCGTAAAGGTGACGAGCGAGGCGCTCGCGGACGCCGGGATTGCGGCAAAGGATGTCGACGAGATTGTGCTCGGCCACTTCAATGCCGGCTTCTCGGCGCAGGATTTCACTGCGTCGCTGGTGCTGCAGGCCTCGCCCGACCTGCGCTTCAAGCGGGCCACCCGCGTCGAGAACGCGTGCGCGACCGGCTCCGCCGCCGTGCATCAGGGACTGAAGGCAATCGCCGCCGGCTCGGCGCGCATCGTGCTCGTGGTCGGCGTCGAACAGATGACGACGACGCCCGGCCCGGAAGTCGGCCGCAACCTGCTCAAGGCGTCCTACGTCCGCGAGGAAGCCGACATCGACGGCGGCTTCGCCGGGATTTTCGGCAAGATCGCATCGCTCTATTTTCAGCGCTGGGGCGACCAGTCGGATGCGCTCGCCCGCATCGCCGCCAAGAACCACAAGAACGGCGTCGGCAATCCTTACGCGCAGATCCGCAAGGATTTCGGCTACGAATTCTGCCGCCAGGAGAGCGACAAGAACCCGCGCGTGGCGGGGCCGCTCAAGCGCACCGACTGTTCGCTGGTGTCCGACGGCGCCGCCGCGCTCATTCTCACCGACGTCGACACCGCGCTCAAGCTCAATAAGGCGATCGTATTCCGCGCCGCCGAGCACGTGCAGGACTTTTTGCCGATGTCGCGGCGCGACATTCTCAAGTTCGAGGGCTGCGCCGTGGCCTGGAAGCGGGCGCTCGCCCAGGCCGGCATCGCGCTGCCCGATCTGTCCTTCGCCGAGGTGCACGACTGTTTCACCATCGCCGAATTGATCGAATACGAAGCCATGGGGCTGGCGCCGGAAGGCCAAGGCGCCCGCGTCATCGCCGAAGGCGTCGTCGCCAAGGACGGCAAGCTGCCGATCAATCCGTCGGGCGGCCTCAAGGCCAAGGGCCACCCGATCGGCGCCACCGGCGTGTCGATGCACGCGATCACCTCGATGCAGCTCACCGGCACCGCCGGCGACATGCAGATCAAGGACGCGACGCTCGGCGGCATCTTCAATATGGGCGGCGCCGCGGTGGCCAATTATGTCAGCATTCTCGAACGGCTGCGCTAAGGCTCGCCCAGTTCGCGCAGGCTGGCGCGTAGAGTATCGGGGCTCGCTCGGGTCAGGAGCCGCTCGGTCTGCGCGTGCGCACGCTTCCAGATCGGCGCGGCGGCAACCAACAGAGCGCGGCCCGCAGCCGTGAGCGTCAGCCGGCGACTCCGCTTGTCGTTTCGATCGGCCGTCACCTTCACTAGGCCGCGGCGCTGCAGCGGCTTGAGGTTGGCGGTTAGCGTGGTGCGGTCGAGCGCGAGCAACGACGCCACATCGCCCATGGTCGGCGGCGCCGGCCGGTTCAACGACATCAATAACGAGAATTGGCCTTGCGTCAGCCCGACCGGCCGCAGCGCGTCATCGAAGCGCCGGGCCAACGCCCGCGCCGCCTGCTGGACATGCAGGCAGAGACAGCTGTCGCGGACCTGATGCGTGAGCGTATAGGACGGCTCGCTTGACATGAGCTAATTATGTTGATATCAATCTATTTGTCAAGCTCAAAACGGGGAAAAGACGGTCATGCAAGTAGAACCGTATCTGAACTTCGACGGCCGCTGTGAGGAAGCCTTGGAGTTCTACAAGAAGGCGCTCGGCGCCAAGGTCGACATGCTGATGCGTTTCAAGGACGCGCCCGACCAGTCCATGATCACGCCCGGCAACGCGGACAAGGTCATGCATTCCAGGATCCACATCGGGGATACGACGGTGCTGATGTCGGACGGCCGCTGCACCGGCAAGACGAATTTCCATGGCATCGCCCTGGCAATCTCGGTCAAATCCGAAGCTGAAGCCGAGAAAACCTTCGCCGCTTTGGCCGGCGGCGGGCAAGTGCAGATGCCGCTCGGCAAGACGTTCTTTTCGCCGCGCTTCGGCATGCTCGCCGATAAATTCGGCGTCGGCTGGATGATCGTGACGGCAAGCTGATTCCGCAGTTCGGCGGCGCGTCGCCATGTTCGTCACGAACTGTAGGAAGGAGCGTCATGCCGGAGATCCAGCAAAGAATCACTCCCTTCCTGTGGTTTGACACCCAGGCCGAGGAGGCGGCGAAATTTTATACCTTGATATTCGAGAATTCCCGGATCACGCGGATCAGCCGGTATGGAAGGGTCGGCCGCGAGGTTCATGGCAAGGAGGCCGGCTCGGTTTTGACCGTGGCGTTCGAGATCGAGGGCCAAGCTTTCATCGCCCTCAACGGCGGACCGCATTTCAAATTCAACGAAGCGGTATCGTTCCAGGTGATGTGCGAGACCCAGGACGAGATCGATTATTTCTGGAGCAGGCTGTCGGAAGGCGGCCAGGAAGGGCAGTGCGGCTGGCTCAAGGACAAATACGGCCTCTCCTGGCAGGTCGTGCCGTCGGCGTTGCCGCAGATGCTGTCGGACGCCGAGGGCGCAAAATGCGAACGCGCCATGGGTGCGCTATTGAAGATGAGGAAGTTGGATCTCGAAGCGCTTGAGCGGGCCTATGCCGGCCATTAGAGCGGGATGACTTATCTTCGAATCGTCATCCCGCTCTAAGTTCTTGTTTTATCGCGCGTCCGGACGGAAAACCGGTTTCCACTTTTCCTGGACGCGCTCTAGCCCCCGCCGCCGCGACGAGCGAAGCGATATCCTGGGTCGGTGATGCCGATGTCGCTTCGCTAACGCCGAAGCTACCGGCAACGCAGCGAGAGCTTCGTCACTCCGACGCCGGCGCCTCTACCAGCGTATGCGTGTATTCGACGCTGTCATAGACGGACACCTGAACGATCGGGTAGCCCTTCTTGATGGCGAGCGCCGCCGCTTGAGCAGCTTCCGATGTCTTGTAGGAGCCCTTGGTTTGCCGGTCTACCTGGAGCAAATACCGGCCGGTCTCCGGCCGCTTGCGCTGCGACGGTGCCTCCTCGACTTCAGTGTCGGAAGCGTCCTTTACCGGCATTTTGATTTGGCGCGAGGCCATTCGATTGCTCCATTGTGGGGGAACTCCCTATGTAAGGGTTCCGGGCAGCGGCCGCCAGTGCGGTGAATTTCAGGGTACACCAGAGCCTTAGGGGTTCTGATGGCCCCGCAAGAAAGCAACGCGCCGTCAGTGCTTGCGCGCGTCGACACGAAAGCCGACGATGGTTTTCTCGCCGAGCGCCTTGGCGGCCTCCAGCCGGTGCAGCCCCTCGATCAGCACGAAGCGCGCGCCGTCCGGCCGTACCAGGATCGGGGTTGCTGGCCGTTCTCGAGCATGCTGGCGGCGATTTCGTCCACCCGCTTTTGCTCGAGCGTGGCCCGGCGTTTGACCGGCACGTAAATGTCGGCGACGGCAAAAATCTCGCGCTTCATCTCATTGCGAGTCTAAACTCGCTCAGATGGAAAGTGAACAGGTTTGCAGATGACCCCCCCTGCTAACGCGGCAATCGTTGGAAGGAGGGCGGCGGCGGTTCGCGCATGAGTTCGCTGGTATCGAGCGCCTCCTGGCTTTCCGTGATGTCGGAGAAGAGAATATCCACGAAAGGATGCTGGCGGTTGAAGGCCGCGCCGCGTCGATACTTGGCGCCGGCAATCCGGGCAATCGCCGCGAGATTGAGCTTGCCGAGCGCATCGTATTGGCTACGAAGCAGACTTCTCCGCCCGCGATAGGGCTCTCTCGGATCGACCCAGTTATCCATGACCCGCCTGCCGATGAATGCCTCCACCCGCTGCGGCCCTTCCCAGGCATGGAGCAGCAATCCATCCATGCTGTGAGGCCCTTCATCGACGGCAAACGCTGTAAGCGGCATCGGGAATCCGCCTGGTCGGCAGCAATCATCCGCACGGGGCGTTCGGATCACACTGCTGCGATATCCTCAACACTCTTATGCTTGTGCAGAAAGCGAGCGATTTGACCTCTGAGAGCACCGGTCTCCAGCAGCGCACCCATGCTGCCGGCATTGTCGAAGAGGTCCCGGCGCAGCTTGGTCGGCAATATGTTCCATTGCATGATGAGCGCGGCCCCGAGGCAGCGCAGGACGTGATCCTCTTCGTCGGCAAGAGTTAGACCGCTTGCGCAGTCCTGTCCCGAATCCCTCACAGTGTCATGATAAGTATCTGCGAGCCCCTGCTCATTATCCGCCAACACCGCGAATCGCTGCTCGAGCTTCTGAAAATCGCGCCTTTGGTCAGAACCGGTCGAAGTCTTGGCCAGGTCGCCGTATTCGGTGGCTTTCGCACGGTATTGCGTGTGCTTGAACATAGTCCTTTCCCCAAGCGCCGTCGGTCGGGCATCCGATTCGGGCGTTGATCGAAATATTGAGTTGATATGGGGATGGCGAGACCAAATAACGAGCCCACGCAGATTGGTTTTCATAGGTCGGCGCCACATTAGTCCTCGACACCGAGCCAAAAAGGGCGCACGTTGAAATTTAGCGGCGTGCGCTCGGCGCGCGCTGCGCAAAGCACAAAACTGACCTTATAAATTCCCGCACAGCAGCCGGGTCATTGCTCCAACCGGCGCGCGGTGTCGTGCTGCGCGCCCGAGCGCGTCGTGAAAAGATGATCACTGGCGCGCGGGAAATATATCTAAAACAACCTTGTTTCGTCAGCACCGGGTGTTATGTGCGTTGGGCAGTCCTCAATGAAGAACATCCAGACTGCGCATATTTCACACCTTTTGGAGCAATCGTTATGGCAAATCTCAATGCAAACGAAAACATGACTGTCCACTTCAAGGTCAAGGACTACAACGCATGGCGCACAAGTTACAATGGGCACGAGAAGAATCGCGCGTCGGCCGGCATCACCAACAGCAAAGTATTTCGCGGCGCCGACGACACCAATGATGTGCTGATCCTTCAGGATGTCGCCGACGTATCGAAGGCCCGCACCTGGTTGGGCTCAAGTGAAATGAAGACGGTGATGGAGAAGAGCGGCGTAGTTGGCTCGCCCAGCATCCGCTTCGCGGCGTAAGTCGTAGTCCAATGAGTTGTAGAACGCCTCGTGCGGCTTGACCGGGCGAGGCGTTTTGCGTGGTTGGCATCCGATGGATGGAAGCGCATCGGCTGATGGCAAACCGAAACCGTGTCAGTCGAAAAACCAATTCCAGCGCAGCATGTAGAGCATACATTTTGCGCAAAGCAGGAGCATGGAGGATGGATACAATCCATTTAGAGCCGGATGGCCGCGGGTCGTTCACATTCGCGTTCTCCTCGCCGCGCGGAGAAATGTCCGGACGCGTCAACGTCGCCACCGAAGGCCCTCCTGACCGGCGGTCCACCGCAGACAAGGAACAAGCGGCCAAGAACCAGATTCTGGCTCTGGCAAGAGAGATCTCCCAAGTCTGCGAATAATCAAGTCTGCGAATAATCAAGTCTGCGAATAATCAAGTCTGCGAATAATCAAGTCTGCGAATAACAAGTTTACGAGTATCGCTCGCCCGGAAGCGCGCAGCGGATGGGCTACGACGGATTTGGTCTACCGTCGTGCACCGGCTAGCGCGATGCGGTCTCGCTGACTCTGCGTTCCGCCGCCGGCGGCAGGAACGACGGATCGAAGGCAGCGGCGGCCTTGTCCTTCGCCTTGAAGTGATAAATCAGCGCCAGCTGGTCGAGCGCCGCCTCAAAGCGCTCCGGATCGACACTACCATAGCCGTTCGCTTTCACCGCGCGGGTGACGATGTTGTCGCGGATCGCCATGCGCAGGCGTTCGAGCTCGGTGTCCTTTTTGGCCGTATCGTTGCGGCGCAGCACCGATTCGACGGCGCGTGCGGGATCGCGCACGGTGTCTTTCAGCGCCTTCACGTAGGCGCGCAGAAACGCGCGTGCGGCTTCGGGCTTTTCTTGCGCGAACTTTGGCGAAGCCATGATGGCATCGCCGTAGAGCTCGACGCCGTCATCGGCCATCAGCAGCACGACAAGGTCATCCGGCGGCACGCCGCGGTCCTTGAGATCGACATAGGCGGTGAACGAGCAGCCGGTGATGGCGTCCACCTCGCCGGCGGCGAGCATCGGTTCGCGCACCGGCAAGCCGACGTTCTCGATGACGACTTTCGCGGCATCGATGCCGTTGACCTTGGCGAAAATCGGCCATGCCGCAAAAGCGGGATCGGCGGACGGTGCACCCAGTCTTTTTCCCGCCAAATCCTTGGGCGCGACGATGCCGCGGCTCTTGCGCGCGATGATGGCGTAGGGGGGCTTGTCAAACACGACGAACAGGGCCTTGATCGGCGTGCCGGGATTGCTGTCGCGGTACTTGATGAGAAAGTTGATGTCGGCGACGCCCATCTCGTAGACGCCTGTCGCGAGGCGGTCGATGGCTTCGAGCGGACCGCCGGTGGCGGCGTCGATGGTTACATCGAGCCCTTCAGCCTTGAAGTAGCCTTTGTCGATGGCGAGGAAGAAGGGCGCCGCCGGTCCATCGATCTTGCGGTCGAGCGTGAAGTGGATCGCGGTACCGGCCTCGGCCGCTACGGGCCACACGAGCGCGGCGAACACTGTCAGGCGCGAGAGCGCAGCGAACAGTGCCAAGGCGCGGGACCGGGTGAGCCGCGTGAGGTCGACCATGGCCATGCCCGGTTCCCTGCTCGGTTTCGTCAGTTCGCTCGGCGCCCCGGTGCCTCCGCTACGGCCCGATAAAGAACATGCCGCCGTAAAGCGCAAGCGGAAGCTGCCCGATCGCCGGGCCGATAGGCGCGCATCATTAATGCGCTCAGGGTTCATGCGCTCAGGGCGGCCGACACGATGGAGCCAGCCATGACGCGGTCTTATCCCGGGCTGCCGCCGTTCCGCGCCCCGTTTGCGCCGCAGGACGCGGAATTGGCGGCGGACTTTCTGGCCGATGCGGCCCACGACGGCGCGACCGAGCGCCGCATCGATGCGCGCGCGCGAACGCTGGTCGAGGCGATCCGCGCCAAGACCGGCGGGCTCGGCGGCATCGAGGACTTTTTGCACGCCTATGCCCTCTCGACCAAGGAAGGGCTCGCACTCATGGTGCTCGCCGAGGCGCTGCTGCGGGTGCCCGACGCCGCCACCGCGGACCGCCTGATCGAGGACAAGCTCGCGGCGGGCCGCTGGCGCGACGGCGATATCAAGTCGCCGGCGCTTCTGGTCTCGGCTTCGGCATGGACGCTCGGAATTGCCGCCCGCATCATCCATCCCGGCGAGATGGCGGAGACGATCCTCGAGACGATCGCGAGGCGCCTTGGGCTGCCGGCCATGCGCGCGGCGACGCGCCAGGCCATGCGGCTCATCAGCTCGCATTTCGTGCTCGGACAAACCATCGAGGAAGCGCTCGACCGCGCCCGCGGCCACCCGGAGTTTCGCTATTCGTTCGACATGCTCGGCGAAGGCGCGCGCACTGCGACGGACGCCGAAAAATATTTCGCGGCCTATGCCGCCGCCATCGCAGCCATCGGATCGAGCTTCGGCAACGCGCCGCCGCCGCCGGCGCGTCCCGGAATCTCGGTGAAACTCTCGGCGCTGCATCCGCGCTTCGAGGCGATCTCACGGGAGCGGGTGCTGGCGGAGCTCGCGCCAAGACTGCTTGAGCTCGCGCGCATGGCCAAGGCGCACGAGCTGGAATTCACCGTCGATGCCGAGGAGGCGGACCGACTCGAATTGTCGCTCGACGTTATCGGCGCCGTTCTCGGCGATCCGTCACTGCGCGGCTGGGACGGTTTTGGCCTCGCCGTGCAGGCCTATCAGAAGCGCGCTCTGCCGCTGATCGCCTGGATCGAGGATGCGGCCGCCGCGCTGGACAGCCGGCTCACGGTTCGATTGGTCAAGGGCGCTTATTGGGACACCGAGATCAAGCGCGCGCAGGAGCGCGGACTTGCCGATTATCCGGTGTTCACGCGCAAGGCCATGACCGATCTCTGCTACACGGCCTGCGTCAAGAAACTTGTGGCGGCGCGGGCGCGCATTTTCCCGCAATTCGCCACCCACAACGCGCTCACGGTCGCTAGCGTCATCGAGGCGGCCGGCGGCGTCGAGGGCTTCGAGTTCCAGCGCCTCTATGGCATGGGCGAAGCGTTGTACGCGGCGCTCTTGGCGGAGTTGCCCGAGGTGGCCTGCCGCGTCTATGCCCCGGTCGGCGGTCATCGCGATCTGCTGGCTTATCTGGTGCGGCGGCTCCTGGAGAACGGCGCCAACTCGTCGTTCGTTTCGGTCGCCGCCGACCCGAGCGTGCCGATCGAAGAGGTTCTGCGCCGCCCGCAAAGCTGGATCGCCAGTCCCGCCGCCGCGCGCAATCCAAAAATCCCGCTGCCGCGCGATCTCTATCAGCCGCAGCGGCGAAACTCGGCCGGCGTCGAGTTCGGCGAATGCGCAAGCCTCGACGCGCTGCTCGCCGAGGTTCGCGCCGGCACGATGGCGTCGGCCGAGGCCCAACCGCTTATCGACGGCATCGCGCTGCCCGGTATCGAACGCGCGGTGATCTCGCCGATCAACGGCCGCGCCATCGGTGTCGTCCGCGAGGGCGATGACACGATCGCGCGGGCGGCAATGGCGGCCGCCGCAGCCGGTTTTCCCGCCTGGGCGGCGACGCCCTGCGAGGAGCGCGCGGCGCTTCTTGAGCGCACCGCCGAGCGGCTCGAAGCGCATCGGGGCGAGCTCTTGGCGCTGCTGCAGAACGAGGCCGGAAAAACGCTCGACGACGCGGTCGCCGAGCTGCGCGAGGCGGTCGATTATTGCCGCTACTATGCCGCGCAGGCGCGCGAGTGCTTGGCGGCACAGCCGATGCCGGGACCGACCGGCGAAAGCAACCTGCTGCGCTACCGCGGACGCGGCGTTTTCGTCTGCATCAGCCCGTGGAACTTCCCGCTTGCCATCTTCCTCGGCCAGGTAAGCGCGGCGCTCGTTGCCGGCAATGCCGTCGTCGCCAAGCCGGCCGAACAGACGCCGCTCATTGCCGCGCGCGCGGTTGCGCTGCTGCATGAGGCCGGCGTGCCGTTCAGCGCGCTGCATCTCGTACCCGGCAACGGTGTCGTCGGCGCGAGCCTCGTCGCCGATTCCCGCACCGCCGGTGTCGCCTTCACCGGCTCGACCGAAGTCGGCCGCAGCATCAACCAGGCGCTCGCCGCCAAGCGTGGTCCGATCGTGCCGCTGATCGCCGAGACCGGCGGCATCAACGCCATGATCGTCGATGCCACCGCGCTGCCCGAGCAGGTGATCGACGACGTCATGGCGTCCGCTTTCCGCTCCGCCGGCCAGCGCTGCTCGGCGCTGCGGCTTCTTTGCCTGCAGGACGACGTGGCGGAGCCCGTGCTCGACATGCTGACCGGCGCGGCGCGCGAACTGAAAGTCGGCGATCCGCGCGAGCCGGCAACCCATGTCGGCCCGGTGATCGACGCCGAGGCCAAGGACAAGCTCGAAAGCTGGATCGGCGACATGGCGCGCGCCGGCCGCTTGCGCTTCCGCTGGGACGGTGACCGGGCGTGGCCCGCCGGCGGAACCTATGTGGCGCCGGCGCTGATCGAGCTCGACCGCGCCGTAGAGCTGAAGGAGGAGGTCTTCGGGCCGGTGCTCCACGTCGTGCGCTGGCGCGCGGACGAGATTGCGGCGCTGCTCGACGACATCGCGGCGAATGGCACCGCGCTGACGCTCGGCATTCATTCCCGCATCGACGGCGCCGTCGAGCGCGTCGCGGCACGGCTGCCGCACGGCAACGTCTACGTCAATCGCAACATGATCGGCGCGGTGGTCGGCTCGCAGCCGTTCGGCGGCACGCGGCTGTCCGGCACCGGCCCCAAGGCGGGCGGACCAAATTATCTTCGCCGCTTCGCCACCGAACAGGTCGTGACCGTCAATACCGCGGCAGTGGGCGGCAATGCCGGCCTCCTGGCCCAGGACGACTGAGCCGAGCCGCACCGCGGCAGTGGGCGGCAATGCCGGCCTCCTGGCCCAGGACGACTGAGCCGAGCCGCCTTTTGAGCTTTAACACAATTGCGACGATATCGCGCTATTCTCATAGCCGATGCCTGATTCGATCAACCGCCTCTATCAGGCCGCGCTGGCCTGCCGGCACGACGATCCGTCGACCTCGCGGACCGCGCGGCTGTTGCGCTCCGGCCGCAGCAAGATGGCGAAAAAGCTCGCCGAAGAGGCGGTCGAGGTGGTCATCGATTCCATGCATGGCGACCGCGACGCCGTGGTTAAGGAAAGCGCCGACCTCATCTACAACCTGGTGGTGCTGTGGGTGGCCAATGGTATTCGTCCGGATGACGTCTGGAAGGAAATGGACCGCCGCGAGCGGCTCCTGGGGATTGCCGAGAAGGTGCCCAAGAAGATCCCCGACGACGCTTCGCGCCGCCAAGTCGTGATCCTCGAGGGCCGCCGCGCCCGCAAAAGGCGCTGAAGTCGCCGCCGTGGGCTTGCGGCGGTTACGGCCGGTGGACAATCGCGCCACCCGCCGCTAAGCAGCCCCCATGATCCGCCGCATTTACGATTGGTGCGTCGACGTCGCCGGCAAACCGCATGCGACATGGGTTTTGGCGCTCATCTCCTTCTGCGAGAGCTCGTTCTTTCCCATCATCCCGGATGTGATGCTGATCCCGATGGCGCTGGCCCGGCCCGAAAGGGCCTGGTTGTTCGCCGCGGTCTGCACCGCCGCCTCGGTCGCCGGCGGCGTGCTGGGATATTTCATCGGCGCGGTGCTTTACGACACGGTTGGGCAGTGGCTGATCCACCTCTACGGCTATGGCGACAAGGTCGAGGCGTTCCGGGCAGCCTATGCGCAATACGGCGCCTTGATCATCCTGCTCAAGGGATTGACGCCGATCCCCTACAAGATCGTGACCATCACCTCGGGCTTTGCCGGCTTCAATATCGGTTTGTTTATCCTGATGTCGGTCATCACGCGCGGCATGCGGTTCTTCATCGAGGCCTTTCTGCTCAACCGCTACGGCCCGCGCGCGCGCGGTATCATCGAGAAGCGGCTCGGCATGTGGGCAGGCTTGGCGGCGGTTGCCATCGTGGTTGGCTTTATCGTCGTCGTGCGCGTATTCTAAACGCGCTGGTGTCCCTTTTTGCCGTGCGCAAGCGCCATCTGGCCATGACGAGGGTCACGCCAAAAACCGTATGGACCGCCACGCTTGCAGCGCTCTTGGCAGCAGCGCTGGCGGCAAGCGTGCCGGCGATCGCCGCCGCCGGCGACAACCAAACGGCTCCCGGCGCCGCCGCCGCGGCACCGCCATCGCCGCCGCCCGCCGCCAACAGACCGGGCTTCCTGCATGAGCTGGCAAGCTGGTGGGACGGCTCCATCGCCTATTTCAGTGCCAAGCTGAAAGACGCCCGCGGCAAGGTCGAGGATCTTGGCAAAACTTCGAACGAAGCCGCCAAAGGCGCCGCCACCGCCACGCAGCAGGCGATGAAGAACGCGGTCGACGTGAGCAAGGACGCCGCGAGCGCGGTGGTGCGATTGCCGAACACACGGCTCATCGAGATGCGCGAGCGCTGCGACAAGGCGCCGAACGGCGCTCCTGACTGCGCGGCGGCTGCCGCCAACGGCTGCCGCGCCAAAGGCTTTACCGGCGGCACATCGCTCGACGTGACGACGGCGGAAAACTGCCCGGCGCCGACCTTGCTGTCGCGGCAAGAGCCGGCCAAAGGCGAGTGTCCGGTCGAAACCGTCGTCACCCGCGCCGTCTGTCAGTAAGGGGTTTCTCCCCGCTCAGGAGAGGTGTTGCACCTCGCTTGCCGCGGCGCGATCATGCCCGGGGGCGAAGGCGCGGTGGGTCGATCGTGCTGGCGTGCGATCAGAGGCGCTGGATTGTGGCCGCGGCGGCGATCGTCTTGTCGGCGACCGTCCTGCATGCCGCGCTGCCGACCGAGCCGGACGTTTCCGGCCGCGCGTCATTTGCCGGGCAGCTCCTGATTGCTTCGCCGGCATTGCGGCAGCCGGCCTTCGATCACACCGTCATTCTCCTGGCGCGACATGATCGCGACGGCGCGCTCGGCGTCGTCATCAATCGCCCGGCCGACAAACACCCGATCGCCAGCCTGTTGGCGGCATTCGGCGCCGATGCAAGCGGCGTGACCGACAGCGTGCGGGTCTTTGTCGGCGGCCCGGTCAACCCCGACGTCGGGCTGGTGATCCACAGCGCCGATTATCGCCGTCCCGAAACCTTGGACATCGACGGGCGCGTGGCGCTCACCGGCGCTCCGGAGGTGCTGCGCGATATCGGTCTGGGCAAGGGCCCGGCGAAGAGCCTGGTGGCGTTCGGCTATGCCGGCTGGGCGCCGGGGCAGCTCGATGACGAATTGGCGCACGGGGTCTGGGCCACGGTGCCGGAGGATCCGGCGCTGGTGTTCGACGAGGATCGATCGACGGTGTGGGCCGACGCGCTGGCGCGGCTTAAGACCGGGCGATGAGCGCCGGAACCTTGACGGCGTCATTCCGGGGCGCCACCAAGTGGCGAGCCCGGAATCCATAGCCACCCGCGCTGGGGTTATGGATTCCGGGTTCCGGCCTTTGGCCGGCCCCGGAATGACGAAGGCCTCGCGTTGACACCCGGCGCCATCGGCCTACATTAAAGGAGTTCCGAGGGGAGCTCCCAGGAGGGAGCTGAGAAACCGCCGAACGGCGAAAAACCCTTTGAACCTGATCCGGGTCATGCCGGCGAAGGGACAGGAATACCTTCTACTGCCAGCACGTCCCGAGACCAGCAAGACTACAACGCGACATCGCGATGACATTCGCGATGCGGCATCGCGGGAGAGCGCCGCGGAAGGGATGTGCCATGCAACCGCCCGTCTTCATCGCCAGGCTCATGGGCCCGTACTTCGTTGTCGCCGGGATCGGCATGCTGCTGAACCAGGATGCCTATGCCGCCATGATCGCGGAGTTCGTCCACAGCAACGCGCTGATCTTCATTTCCGGGGTGCTTTCGCTTCCGGCCGGCCTCGCCATTCTCAACGTGCATCGGACGTGGACGCCGGACTGGCGCGTCATCATCACCATCCTCGGCTGGCTGGCGGTGATCGGCGGCGTCATCCGCCTCGTGCTGCCGCAGCTCACCGCGATGATCGGCAGCACGATCTATTCCGGATCGGCCGCCGTGCCGATCTTTGGCGTGATCGCACTCGTGCTGGGCGGCTTTCTCAGCTTCGAGGGTTATCGGTCGGCGAGCTCATAGCCGACCGGACAAGGAACACGCGCATGATCCCGAAAAGGGAAAGCCGGTTTTCGGACAAGATCATGCGCAAATGGGAAAATCCTGGAGTACGTCGATGAACAAGCCCCTTGCCGAATCCGATCTCACCACGCCGAAGGTCACCACCGGGCCGATCGCCGGCTCGCATAAAATCTACGCGCGGCCGGACGCGGCGCCCGATCTGAAGGTGCCGCTGCGCGAGATCGTGCTCGACGCGTCTTCCGGCGAACCGCCGCTCCCCGTCTACGATCCGTCCGGGCCCTATACCGACCCCGAAGCCACGATCGACGTCGAGCGGGGCCTGCCGCGCACGCGCGTCGAATGGGTGCGCGAGCGCGGCGGCGTCGAGGACTATGACGGCCGGCCCATCCAGCCGGTCGACAACGGCAACGTCACCGGGAAACATTTGGCTCGTAACTTTCCGAACACACCGCGTCCGATGAGAGGACAGGCGACGTCGTCCGTTACCCAGCTCGAATGGGCGCGCTCAGGCGTCATCACCAAGGAAATGATCTACATCGCCGAGCGCGAGAATCTCGGCCGCAAGAAAATGCTGGAAGCCGCGCAGGCGGCGCATGACGACGGCGAAAGTTTCGGCGCTTCGCTGCCGCTGTTCGTCACGCCGGAATTCGTGCGCAGCGAAGTCGCGCGCGGCCGGGCGATTATTCCCGCCAACATCAATCACGGCGAGCTCGAGCCGATGATCATCGGCAGGAACTTTCTCACGAAGATCAACGCCAATATCGGCAACTCCGCCGTCACCTCTTCCGTGGAGGAGGAGGTGGAGAAGATGGTGTGGGCGATCCGCTGGGGCGCCGACACGGTGATGGACCTCTCCACCGGGCGCAACATCCACAACACCCGCGAATGGATTCTGCGCAACGCGCCGGTCCCCATCGGCACCGTGCCGATCTATCAGGCGCTGGAGAAGGTCGACGGCGACCCGGTCAAGCTCGATTGGGAGTGCTACAAGGACACGCTGATCGAGCAATGCGAGCAGGGCGTCGATTATTTCACCATCCACGCCGGCGTGCGGCTCCCCTACATCCATCTCACCGCCAACCGCGTCACCGGCATTGTCTCGCGCGGCGGCTCGATCATGGCCAAGTGGTGCCTGGCGCATCACAAGGAGAGCTTCCTCTACGAGCGCTTCGACGAGATTTGCGACCTGATGCGCAAATACGACGTGTCGTTCTCGCTCGGCGACGGCCTGCGCCCCGGCTCGATCCGCGACGCCAACGACCGCGCGCAATTCGCCGAGCTGGAGACCTTGGGCGAACTGACAAAAATCGCCTGGGCCAAGGGCTGCCAGGTGATGATCGAAGGCCCCGGCCACGTGCCGCTGCACAAGATCAAGATCAACGTCGACAAGCAGCTCAAGGAATGCGGCGAGGCGCCGTTCTATACGCTCGGGCCCCTGGTCACCGACATCGCGCCCGCCTACGACCACATCACCTCCGCGATCGGCGCCGCCATGATCGGCTGGTTCGGCACCGCCATGCTCTGCTACGTCACGCCGAAGGAGCATCTCGGCCTGCCCGACCGCGACGACGTCAAAGAAGGCGTCATCGCCTATAAGATCGCCGCGCACGCCGCCGACCTCGCCAAGGGTCACCCCGCGGCGCAGCTGCGCGACGACGCGCTAAGCCGCGCCCGCTTCGAGTTCCGCTGGGTCGACCAGTTCAACCTCTCGCTCGACCCCGACACCGCGCGGAGCTACCACGACGAGACGCTGCCCAAGGAGGCGCACAAGGTGGCGCATTTCTGCTCCATGTGCGGCCCGAAATTCTGCTCGATGAAGATCACCCAGGATGTGCGCGATTACGCGGCGACCTTGAACGACAAGGAGCAGGGGATGGCGGATATGTCGAAGAAGTTTTTGGACATGGGTGCCGAGGTTTACGTAGATAAGGAAGCTGCAAGTAATAAGGCGCTGTAGCTACGCTACTCCCGACAGCATATGACCGATTCCGAAATAAGGCCTCAGTTAGCCAGAATAGCGGACGATATGGCCGCTGGCCGTATCGTTCCTCCTGTCACTACCCGCGAATTCTTATCATGGTTTCACGCGCAGCGGCGTGGCTATTGGGTTGTTCGGTCGATCCGGGAGGAGCTTGAACAGGCCGGATTGCAAACAGTTCCCGATTTCGAATCAGCATATATCGATGCGCCGATAGAGCTTAGGCGAGTGGTCGCATCGAAACACGAAGAGCCCTCTTCCATCGTCGCGGAACAGCGAGAAGAACCGGCATCTTCTGAATCCGCGCCAGGCCCTCCCGCGCAAATTACAGCGTTAGTCAGCAAAGATCCCACCTATCGAATAAGTAAGCTCGCCGCTGCCAATCAAGCGGTCATTGCTGTAACGCCAAACGCGCCTTTGGCAGAGTGCATTACAAAAATGCTGTTGCGGGATTTTTCCCAACTTCCGGTCATGACAACTGACCGTGAGGTAAAGGGGATGATTAGTTGGAAAACGATCGGCTCACAGTTAGCGTTCTCTAAATCTGCTCAGCGTGCGTGGGAAAAGAGCTGGCCTCGGAAATTTGCACAGGACGCTAGTACCCACTTTCATTAATTCGTGAGTCAGAGATGATGCAAAAAGCTGAGATTCGAGAGTCGGTTAGCATCCTATCTCTCACTGCGCGGATTTCTGATTCCGGGTACTAGGTGGAGTTTCTGCCTGACGGCGGGCACGCTGTTGCCTGCGAATCAGGAGAGACCATGCAAAGACGACCGCGCCGGAACCATACACCGGCCTTCAAGGCGAAGGTGGCGCTTGCCGCCATCAAG
>JBEKIC010000034.1:0-41087 GCA_050011955.1 Xanthobacteraceae bacterium | reverse complement strand
GCAGAGCGTCTCGTCGCTGAAAGCTTCGAACGACACGCCATCGAGCACAACAAGGCCGCCGAAGTTCTTCTGCACCCGATCGATCGTTAAGATAGGCCGCCTATCCAAGCCGCTTCGCCTTCATGGTTGTTATCAGGCTGCACCGAGTGGGGCACGCCTGGCGGCGGCGTGCAACGCGCCGCCGTTGGGAAACGCCTGCGAACTACTTCATCCAGGGCTGGATTTGGTACTTGGCCGTGGCCACGTTCGCCGGCCAGATGATGACATTCGCACCGTTGCGGATCTGCGCCGTGGGGATCGGGATGAACTCCGCCCCGTACTGCGCGGTGTGGTTTTTCTGATCGAAGACGTAGCGGCCGAGAATGCCGTCATAGTCGGTCGCGGCAAGCGCCTTGACGACGCCTTCGGGCTTGACCGTGTCAGCCGCCTTGAAGGCGCTCAGCACGATGTTCATGCAGTCATAGCCATAGGCGTGGTCGCTCGTCGCGGCGATGTTGAACTTCGCTTGAATCTTTTCGTCGAGCGACTTGTCGGCCGGGCGCTGGGCGGCATCGAAGATCAGCGGCGCCCACATCAGGCCTTCGCCGGCGCTGCCGGCGCCTTTGAGATAGGCCGGCCGCGTCGGGTAATAGATCGCGAACTGCGAGGACCTGAGGCCCTGCTCCAGGAATTGCTTGGACAACGCGACGCCGGAATCGACCGAGGTAAAGACCGAGACCAGGACGTCCGGATCGTCGTAGGCGAGCTTGATGAGTGCCGAACTGAAATTCGTGTTGCCGAGCGGGACGGTGTTGTTGGCGATCACGTTCCAGCCGTCGGCTTTGAACAAGTCCGCCGCATTTGCGGCGATGGAGCGGCCGTAATCGGTGTCCTCGACGATGAACGCAACAGTCTTCTTCGCTGGCTTGAATTGCCCGCTCTTGATCAGTGCGGCATAGGTCTGGAAAATGGTTGCCGCATAGCCTTGGCTGTTGAAATCCGCCTTCCAGAAAAACTGGTACTTCTGCGGGTCCTTCGCGATTTTGTCCGAGATCGCGCCGCTCACCGGCTCGCAGCTCATCATCGGGATTTTGTATTGGTCGGCGAGGTCCATCTCCGCGATCGTCACCGAGCTGGCGAAGGCATCGCCGATCAGGAAGTTCACCTGATCGTTGGTTATCAGCTTCTGCGCTGCGCTCACGCCCTGTGCCGGATTGGCCTGGTTGTCTTCAAAAAGCAGCTCGATCTTGAGAGGCTTGCCGTCGACGGTCACGCCGCCCTTGGCGTTCCATTCCGCCGCCGCCGCGGTCATGCCCTGGCGGAGGGATAGGCCGGACTGGGCCGGCGGTCCGGAGAGCGGAGCGGTGATACCGATCTTCACCAGCTCCTCAGCCTGCGCCACCCAGGAGGTCGCGGCCAACAGCAGCGCGGTCGACGCGGCCAGCAGCGCCGAATGCAATCGAATGATCTTCATATGCATCTCCACAAGTTCACTCCGACCGTGCCACCCCAGCGAGCCAAATGACATCCCCCAATGCCGGGGCGAAGTGCATGGCTCAATCCCGGATTAGCTGATGGCCGCTGAGATACGAAGGGGTTATATATGAAAAGCGCGGTACCGTCACGGGATCGAGGCAAGCCCCCCTGCGCAGCCCGTGCGCCGCGAGACGTCGCTTGGCACCGTCAGGAAAAGCGCGAGAGAAGAGGGATCGGAATGCTCGATCAGGAGACGACCACAACAATCATGAAAGCCGTCGATGCGGGGTTCGACGACCAGATCGAGTTGACGGCGGAGCTCGTGCGATTTCCCTCGGTGCGCGGCGCCGAGCACACGGCGCAGGATTTCGTCGCGGCCGAGATGCGCCGCCGCGGCCTCGCGGTCGATCGTTTTGCGGTCAAGGTGGAGGACATCCAGAATCTTCCGGGCTTCTCGCCGGTGCATGTCAACTACGACAACGCCTTCAACGTTGTCGGCAGCCAGCGCGTTGACAATCCCAAGGGCCACTCGCTCATCCTCAACGGGCATATCGACGTGGTGCCGACCGGACCGCTCGACATGTGGACATCGCCGCCGTTCGAGCCCCGGCGCGACGGCAACTGGCTCTACGGCCGCGGCTCCGCCGACATGAAGGCAGGTCTTGCCGGCTGCATCGCCGCCCTCGACGCGCTGGCTCGCATCGGATACCGGCCGGCCGCGGACGTCATCGTGCAATCCGTCGTCGAGGAGGAATGCACCGGCAATGGCGCCCTCGCCTGCCTCGCCCGCGGCTATCGCGCCGACGCGGCGCTGATCCCCGAGCCCAACTGGGACAAGCTCATTCGTGCACAGGTCGGCGTGCTGTGGTTCCAGGTTCATGTGCGCGGCATTCCTGTCCATGTCCGCGAGGCGGGCTCCGGCGCTAACGCCATCGAAGCCGCCTACGGGATCATGCAGGCGCTGCATCGGCTGGAGGAGGAATGGAACGGTCGGCGCAAGGCGTTTCCGCCGTTCGACCAGGTCGAGCATCCGATCAACTTGAACGTCGGCAAAATCGCCGGAGGTGACTGGGCCTCGAGCGTACCCGCCTGGTGCACCTTCGACGTAAGGGTTGCGATCTATCCCGGCCAGAGCATCGCGGAGGCAAAGCGGGAGATCGAGCAGGCGGTCCTGGCGGCGGCGCGGCAGAATCGTTTCCTGGACAATTATCCGCCCGAAATTGTCTATCACGGCTTCGAAGCCGAGGGCTACGTGCTCAAGAACGCCGAGGAACCGGTTGCCAAACTTGGCGACGCACACCGCGCCGTATTCGGTCGCGCGCTTGAGGAGGTCGCCATGACGGGCACGACGGATGCCCGGTTCTTCGGCCTTTATGCTGGAATTCCGGCACTCGTGTACGGGCCCAATTCGGATGCCATCCATGGTTTCGACGAGCGCGTCGATCTTGAGTCCATGCGCCGGATCACACAAGCGATGACACTTTTCATCGCGGACTGGTGTGGACTCTCGAAGAGCTAAAACAGGAGCGACCGGAACATTATTGCTTCGGCGGCGGCTTCGGACCCTGCCGCGGCGGCAGGGCCACGATGTAGGCGGCGATCGCCGCACGGTCGGCGGCGTCGAGCTTTGAGGTGTTGCGGATGGTTTCGACCATGGCGCCGCCGGCAAAATCGCCGGCCGGATTCATGCCGTCGTCGAGGAAGCTCGCGATATCCTTCTCCGACCAGGCGATATCCTCCTTCGACCAATGCTGCAGCCCGGCCGGCGTGATGTTCGGCACCCAGCTCTTGCCGTCCGGAGTGGGTCCGCCGGCAAAGCGCTCGCTCCCGACGATGGCGCCGAGAAAATTGCGCGGGCTGTGGCATTCGGCGCAGTGCCCGGGCCCATTCACCAAATAGGCACCGCGATTCCATTGCGCCGATCGCGCAGGATCGGGTCGAAACGGCCCGCCGTGGAGATACAGCACCTTCCAGAGACCGACCAGGCGGCGGATATTGAATGGAAATGCGAGATCGTGCCGACGCGCCCGGCCCGAGACCGGCGGCAAGGTCTTCAGATAGGCAAAGAGATCGCGCACATCGGCGAGCTCCATGTGCTGATAGGAGGTGTAGGGGAAGGCCGGGAACAGGTGCCGCCCGTGCGGCGAGGTCCCCTTCCACAGCGCGGTGACGAAATCCGCCTCACTCCAGCTGCCGATGCCGTCGCTCGCGTCGGGCGAGATGTTCGGTACGTAGAAGGTGCCGAACGGCGATTGCAGAGCGAGCCCGCCGCCGAGCCGGGTGCGGTCGACCTTCTCGGCATCCCTGTTCGGGGTGGCGTGGCAGGACGCGCAGCCGCCGATGTTGAACATGGTCCTGCCGTTGTCGACATCCGGCGTGTGGGGCGGCAGCGCCGAGGCGGGAACGGTCGCCGGGATGGTCAGCACCCAGAGCAGCGCACAGACAAGAGCGACGGCCGCCGCAATGAGCGCAAGCTTTCGCATCGCAGCGCCGTTCCTTTATTCACTGGCCTTCCCCGGCGACGCGGGGCGGCTCATCGTCAGCTCTTCTTGAGACGATACTTTTCGTGGCAGCCGCCGCAATCGTTCTTGCCGATATTGGCGAACGCCGCCTTGAAGGAGTCCAGGTCCTTGACCGAGGCGTCGGCCGCCTTGGCGTCGGCGCCGAGCTTGGCGAGCCTGGCCTTGAAGTCATCCAGGTTCTGCCAGATGTCGGGACTGGCGCTGTAGGGATCGTCCGCCGTCGGCTGATCGGTCGAATTTTCCGGGAACAGCGCCGGCGCCTTCGCCGCCGCATCCTCGAACGTGGCGAAGACCTTATGCGCCTTCTCGAGATCGAACGGGGCCTCGCCCTTGGTCATGGCCACGGCGATCTTGGCCTGGTCGACGTTGGCCTTCATCAGCGCCTTGCGCGCGGCGATCGGATCTTGCTGGGCGATGGCGGCGGTGACGCCAAGCGCAATGGCGGCGACTGCAAACACGGTACGGATCATTAAAGGCCTCCCCTCTCGACGGCACCGCGCCCAAACAGCGGACCGCTGACATCATTCGTTTCTGCGGGCGCGCCTAGGATATGGCCAAACGCAGCGCGGGAGAAGCCACGAACAGCAACTGCTCGTCGTCATAGCGTCTCGCGCCGCCGCGCCTCGGCGATGGCGCGCCACACGCGCTCGGGCGTTGCCGGCATGTCGAGGTGCGCAATGTGCAGCGTCCGCCACAGCGCGTCGACGATCGCGTTCATCACCGCCGGGCAGGAGCCGATGGCGCCGGCCTCGCCGGCACCTTTGACGCCCAGCGGATTGTGCGGGCAGCGCACGTTATGGGTCTCGAAGGCGATGGCCGGCACGTCGGCGGCGCGCGGCAGCGCATAATCCAGAAGGCTCGCGGTCACGAGCTGGCCGGACTCGGCATCGTAGACGGCTTGCTCCATCAGCGCCTGGCCGATTCCTTGCGCGGTGCCGCCATGGACCTGGCCGGCGAGCAACAGCGGATTGAGCGTGGCGCCGAAGTCGTCCACCACGACGTAATTGACGATGCGCGTCTCGCCTGTTGCCGGGTCGATCTCGACTTCCGCGATATGGGTACCGTTCGGGTAGGTCGGCTGCGTCGGCATGAAGGCGTCGGCGGCTCTGAGCTGGTCGCCCGCATCGGGACGTTGCGCGAGCGCGGCAAAGGAGATCGCCCGGTCGGTGCCGGCAACGCGCACCGATCCGTCGGCGATCTCCAGATCGCCGGCGCTGGCTTCGAGCGCTTCGCCGGCCAGCGCTTTGAGATTGTCCGCAAGCTTTGTTGCCGCCGCGTCGAGCGAAGCGCCGCCGCACGGGATCGAGCTCGAGCCGCCGGTGCCGACGCCGCTGGCAATGCGGTCGGTATCGCCCTGCACCACGGTGACGCGCTCCGGCGGCAGGCCGAGATGCTCGGCGACAAGCTGCGCGTAAGCGGTCGCATGGCCCTGCCCGGTCGATTGCGAGCCGATCAGCACGGTGGCGGAGCCGTCGCGCTCGATCTGCACGGTCGCGGTCTCCGGCCCGTTGCTGCCGCAGGCCTCGACATAGGTCGAAAGCCCGATGCCGCGCAGCCGGCCGGCCCTCTTCGATTGCGCCAGGCGGGATTTGAATCCGGCCCAATCGGCAAGCTGCTGCGCGCGGCGAAGATGCGCGGCGAAATCGCCGGAATCGTAGTTTTGGCCGGTCGCCGTCCGGTACGGCATCGCCCCCGGCTTGATGAAGTTGCGCCGCCTGATCTCATCGGGCGCGATCCCGACTTCGCGCGCCGCAACGTCGACCAGCCGCTCGATGACATACGCCGCCTCCGGCCGGCCGGCGCCGCGATAGGCGTCGACCGGAACGCTGTTGGTGTAGACGCCGCGCACGCGGACATGGCAGGCCGCAATATCGTAGACGCCCGGCGATAGCCCGGCGCCGAGATAAGGAATGTATGGCGCGAATTGCGACAGATAGGCGCCCATGTCGGCGACGAGATCGACTTCGAGCGCGAGGAAGCGGTGCTTGCTGTCGAGCGCAAGCCGCGCCGTCGTGAGATTGTCGCGGCCCTGGGCATCGCCGAGGAAATGCTCGGAGCGATCCGCGATCCACGTGACCGGCTCGCGCAAGCGTTTGGCGGCGACGGCGGCGAGCGCATATTCGCGATAGCAGAACAGCTTGGTGCCGAAGCCGCCGCCGACATCGGGCGTCACCACGCGCAGCTTCCGCTTCGGGACATGGAGAATGTCGACCAACACATCGCGGACGGCGTGCGCGCCTTGGCTCGACAAGGTCAGGGTCAAACGGTCATCCGCCGGATCGTATTCGGCGACGACGCCGCGGGTGTCGAGGTAATTGGCCGCCAAGCGCTGATTGACCAGCGTCAGCGCCACGATTTTCGCGGCTTGCGCGAAAGCGCGCACGGTCGCCGCCTTATCGCCGAGCGTGACGTCGATGGCGATATTGCTGCGGTGCTGCGGCCAAACCAATGGCGCGCCCGGTTTCAGCGCCACGGCGACGCCGATGACGTGGGGCCGTACTTGCCAATCGACCGCGATCGCCTCGGCGGCGTCCTTGGCGCGCTCGAGCGTATCGGCGACCACAAACGCAATCGCATCGCCGACATGGCGCACCTCGTCGCGGGGGAGAATCGGATAGGGCGGCACGTCGACTGTGGCGTCCGGAAACGCGACAGTGCACGGCAGCAGGCCGAGATCGGCGGTGTCGGCGCCGGTGAGCACGAGCCGCACGCCCGGCATCGCCCGCGCCTTCGCCGCATCGATGCGAAACCCGGCTTGGGCGTGCGGCGAGCGCACCACCACCGCATGCAGCGTGCCGCGCGGCGCGGTATCGGCGACATAGCGGCCACGGCCGCGCAACAGCGGGTCGTCTTCCTTGCGCACGACCGATTGGCCGATGCCGAACTTCATCGCCTGCATGGCGATTACTCCGCTTTAGTGCGCAGCGAGGCGCCGGCCTCATTCGAACAAACAGTCGGAGGCGTCGCGCCACGGCCGCAATGGGCCACAAGCCGCCAGCACGGGTCAATTGCCAATTCGCTCCGGCACGCCAGTCGGCGATACGCGGCATTCGATCCCGCGCGGCTGCCTTGCGGGAAGGCCGGAAAAACGCGAATATCAAATTCGCATAGTCACGCCGGTTCCGGCAGTCATCGGCAATGTCACACTGATTGAGCACCGATAAGGTGCCGCTGCCGAACTTAACCAACGCAGATCGCCTCCGGGGGAGGATCATCGATGACCGCTCACTTATGGGAAAAATCATATCCGCCGGGCGTGTCGTGGGACGCGCCGATGCCGCCGCCGGTGGCGATCGAGAGCATCCTCGACATGGCGGCGGAAAACTGGCCCGCCAAGGTTGCGATCGATTTCTACGACAAGACATTGACGTTCGCGCAGCTGCACGATCTCGCGATCCGCGCCGCCAAAGGCTTTCAGGCGCTCGGCGTCGGCCCCGGCGTCAATGTCGGGCTGCATCTTCCCAACACGCCGCATTACGTCGTCTGCTTTTTCGCCGTGCTGATGGCCGGCGGCCGCGTCGCCAATTTCAGTCCGCTGGCGGCGCCGCGCGAGCTCAAGTACCAGATCGTCGATTCCGATGTCCAGGTGATGGTGACGCTCGGCATTGGCGCACTCTATCCGCAGATCGCGGCGCTCAAGGGCACGGCGAAGTTCGAGACCCTCGTGGTCTGCAATCTGGAAGATTTTCTGCCCGAGCCGGTGGTGCGCGCGTTCGTCGGTCCGGCGATCGAACGTAGCGGCGGCGCCGGGCGCGAGCTCGATTTCGGCGCGCTGGTCGCCAACGACGGCGCCTATGTTCGTCATCCGCACGGCCCGCTCGCGGACGAGGTCGCGGTGCTGCAATATACCGGCGGCACCACCGGCGAGCCGAAGGGAGCGATGCTCACGCACGCGAATTTCTCGGCGGTGCTCAACGCCTATAACCATTGGACCAGCAAAAGCCCGCTGAACGACGACGACAAGTCGCTGGTGGTGTTGCCGCTGTTCCACATCTTCGGGCTGTCGTTCATCATGCTGCTGTCGGTCCGCCTCGGCGCGCAGATGGTCATGCACATGCGATTCGACCCCGATCGCGTGCTTGCAGACATCGCGCGCAAGAAGATCACGATCTTCGCCGGCGTGCCGACGATGTATACGGCGCTGGTCAATCATCCGAAGATCAAGGAGTTCGACCTGTCGTCGCTGCGGCAATGCGCGTCGGGCGGCGCGCCGTTGCCGGTCGAGGTGCTGCAGCGGTTTCGCGAGCTCACCGGCGTCACCCCGCGCGAAGGCTACGGCCTCACGGAAACGGCGCCGCTCGGCACCATGCAGGTGAACGACGCCGCGCCGCGGGCCGGAACCGTCGGGCTGCCGGCGCCGCACACCGTCATCGAGGTCGTCGACCTGGAGACCGGAACGCGCGTGCTGCCGGCCGGCGAGAAGGGCGAGATCTGTGTCACCGGCCCGCAGGTCATGAAGGGTTATTGGAACAAGCCGGAAGCGACCGCGGACGCCTTCCGCGGCGGGCGTTTCCACACCGGCGACATCGGCTTCATCGACCAGGACGGTTTCGTCACCCTGGTCGATCGCAAGAAGGACATGATCCTGTCCGGCGGCTTCAACGTCTTCCCGCGCAACATCGAGGAAGCCATCTACGAGCACCCAGCGGTCTCCGAGGTGACGGTGATCGGCGTCCCGGACCCTTACCGCGGCCAATCGGCCAAGGCCTTCATCGCGCTCAAGCCCGGGCAGCCTGCATTCAGCTTCGACGAGATCAAGGCCTTTCTCGCCGACAAGCTCGCCAAGTATGAAATGCCGACCGAGATGGAGTTCCGCGCCAGCCTGCCGAAGACGCTGGTCGGCAAGCTGTCGAAGAAAGAGCTGGTGGCCGAGGAATTGGCCAAGCGCGAGGCGGCGACCAGCGAAGGCGCGCGCAAGCTGGCCGGATGACGATCGCAAGCTATTGTGGACGCCATGCCGGCGGTTGCTCGACCGGCGCGGAGAGGAAGTGTGCCGATGATGAAACACCTGTTCTCGCTCGCGGGCCGTACCGCGCTCGTCACCGGCGGCTCACGCGGCATCGGCAAGATGATTGCGCGGGGCTTCATTGCCCAGGGCGCGCGGGTCTATATCGCGGCGCGCAAAGCGGCACAGTGCGATGAGACCGCGGCGGAGCTGGCCAAAGAGGGCGGCGCCTGCTTCTCGATGCCGGCGAACATTTCGACCGTCGAGGGCGTGCAGGCGCTCGCCGCCGCCGTCACCGCGCGCGAGCCAAAGCTCGACATCCTGGTCAACAATGCCGGCGCCGCATGGGCGGCGGAGTTCGACACCTTCCCGGAGAACGGCTGGGATAAGGTCATGGACCTCAACGTCAAGACGCCGTTCTTCCTCACGCAGGCGCTGCATGGCGCGCTCAAGGCCGCCGCCACCCGCGAGCGGCCGGCCAAGGTCATCAACATCGCGTCGATCGACGGCATCTTCGTCAATCCGCTGGAAACCTATTCCTACCACGCCAGCAAGGCCGGGCTGATCCACCTGACGCGGCGCATGGCGGCGAAACTGATCGCCGACAATATCGTCGTCTCGGCGATCGCGCCGGGCCCGTTCCAGTCGGACATGAATACCGCCGCGCGCGACCATCCGGAGCAGGTGGCGCAGCGCGTTCCGGCAAAACGCATCGGCACCGACGAGGACATGGCGGGGGCGGCAATCTATCTGGCATCGCGCGCCGGCGACTATGTGGTCGGCGCGACACTCGCGGTCGATGGCGGCGTCGCCTATGCGAAAGCCGGTTTCGACGGTGCCGGCTGGAAGGCCTAAAGTTCTCTGCGGGGTCGGGGAGACGACCGTCACGCGAACCGGGTCGCTCATTGTCGCGGATCTGATGCGATGCACGCTCCGTTTCCGAGATGGATCATTCACATCCGTTGCGAGGGCGCGGCGTGAGGCCGGCCGCAAGATTCCGGACCGCCCTGCGCGCCCTGGTGCGTCGCCGCCGCGCGCAGCTCGCCTTGTCGATCAGGGTGACGATTGCCGCGCTGGCGTCTCTGGCGCTGGCGCAATTGCTGCATCTTCCGCTGCCCTTATGGGCGGTGCTGACCGCCGTCATCGTGACGCAGATGAGCGTCGGGCGGTCGCTGAAGGCAACGTTCGATTATCTCGTGGGGACGCTGGGCGGCGCCATCTACGGCGGCGCCATCGGCGTGTTCATTCCGCATTCGAGCGAAATCGCGCTGCTCGCGGTTCTTGCGCTTGCCGTAGCGCCGCTGGCTCTCGTCGCGGCGATCAATCCCAGATTCTCCGTGGCGCCGATCACCGCCATCATCGTGCTGCTGCTTCCGACAATAACCCACGCCAGTCCGATTGCTTCGGCACTCGACCGCGTCCTCGAGGTGGCGCTCGGCGGCGTCACCGGTCTGGTCGTTTCGTTTCTGCTGTTGCCGTCGAGCGCCCATCGTCAGGTCGCCGAAGCGGCCGCCAGCACGCTTGCCCGGATGGCGCGGGCACTCGGCGAGCTGCTTGCCGGCTTGACGCAGGGTCTCGACATGGACGCGCTGCACCGCATCCAGGACGGCATCGGCCAGGCCTTGGTGCGATTGGATGCGGTGGGCGACGAGGCCGAGCGCGAACGGGCAGCGCGTCTCGCCGTGGGCGCCGACACCGGGCCGCTGTTGCGCACGCTGCTCAGGTTGCGCCACGACCTGGTGATGATCGGCAGAGCGGCCATCGGGCCGCTGCCCGAGGCGATCGGGAAGCGGCTGCAATCGCCGCTGGTGCGTGTCGGCGCGGCCTTCGCCGATTACTTGCGCGCCAGTGCCGGCGCGCTGCTGGCGGGTCGGGGTCCGCCGCCGCTCACCGCCGTGGAATCGGCGCTTGAGGCCTATGCCGCCGAGATCGCGGCGCTGCGTCGCGAGGGTTTCACGCGAAGCCTTCCCGGCGACGCGGCAGAACGCGTCTTCGCCCTCGGATTTGCATTTGAGCAGATGTACAGCAACTGCAAAGATCTGCAACGGTGCGTGGCCGAATGGGCTGAGCCGTCTCAGCAAGCGGGGCGCAACAACAAGTCGGCCTGATTGATTGCGGCTTGGCACCGCCAGGCAAGAGACCTGCGCGATGTCGAAGCGCAACGAACCGATTCGCGCAGCAGGCCGCCGATCGTGTTTTGCAATGACATAAATCAAAAACCCGTCCTCTCGGCGCTACAATTTTTGGTCATCGACGGCCACCGCATGGTTCTCCGCAAGGCGAAGCTCAATCCAGCGTCAGCTCCGATCATTTTCGGCGTTCCGCATCGTTGCGGATTGCCGACCCGCCATTGCTAGCGGAGCTTGACGCCGGCGCCGGCAAGCTCTGGAATAGCAAGCCACCGGCTTTTGGCGGCTGCAGGAGGAGGAACAGCTATGAGCTATTCTCAGCTTTCCGACGAGCAGGTTCTGGAAGTGCTTGCTAAAAGTCATGAGGCTATTGTCAACATTCTAAGATATCAAAGCTTTCTCGCCAGCGGTTCCGGACTGCCAAAAAACGACGCCGCGCTGAACCAGCTCATTGGCGCAAACACGAAATGGCTCGAGAAAACCCGGGCTGAGATCAAGGCGCTTGAGAGCGAGCTGTCTCGCCGGGAGAATCCGCCCCTGAAACGACGGCGCGTCTAGGCTGTGGGAAATCGGAGTGTCGCAGGCGCCAATGCATCACGGCCGTGGCACGGATGGCGCGGCGCGCATAATCCCGGACTGCGCTTCCACCGCTAGCCGTTTTCGCCGCGCCCCGGCCGCACCACAGCGGGTCATCCATAGCCGATCGCCGTTGAGGGTCGGGTAACATTCGGCCGCTAGCGTCGCTGCGAACGCGAGCCCCGGTGCCGAATGACGACCCTGGAATTGACCTCGAACCATGCGGATGCGCGGCGCATAGACCGGCTCGTCCAGTGGACGCGCGTCTTGTGCGTGCTGTTCTTCTTCTCCGGCTTTCCGGCGCTGATTTATCAGCTGACCTGGCAGCGCGCGCTATTCCGCATCTTCGGCGTCAATATCGAGTCGGTCACGATCGTGGTCACCGCGTTTATGCTTGGCCTCGGTCTCGGCAGCCTCGCCGGCGGTTGGCTGTCGAAACGGCGCGGCATCCCGTTGCTGCCGCTGCTTGGCGGAATCGAGTTGATGACCGGGGCCTTTGGTCTCGTCTCGCTCAAGATTTTCGACCGGGTCAGCGCGTTCACCGCCGGTCTGCCATTGCCGGCGACGGCCGCGGTGAGTCTGGCCCTTGTGATCGTTCCGACCTTGTTGATGGGAGCGACGCTGCCGGTTCTGGTCGGCCATCTGGTCCGTCGTTCCGGCCATGTAGGGAGCGCGCTCGGCCTTCTTTATTACGTCAATACGCTTGGCGCCGGCGCAGCGTGCTTTGCCTGTGCTGCGTTTCTCTTTCCGTTCGTCGGCATGCAGGGTGCGGTCTATGCCGCTGTCGGCATCAATGCGGCGGTGGCGGCGGGTGCTTTCGTCGCGTATTGGCGCGATCGACGCGATCCGACCATCGCCATAGCGGACACGCCGGCAGCGTCCGTGGCGCGCCAGCCGTTGCTCGGGCTGGGGCCGGCGCTGGCGCTCGCCGGTGCGGGCGGCTTCGTTTCGCTGTCCTACGAAATCTTCTTCTTCCGCACCGTCTCCTATGCCACCGGCTCGAGCGCGACCGCCTTCGCCTTGACGCTGGGCGCCTTCCTGATCGGGCTGGCCTCGGGCTCGCGGCAAGCCGGGCGCAATTGCGCGGCTTTGCCGCCCGAACGCGCGATCCGGCGCGCGGTCACCACCCTGATGAGCGCCAGCGTGCTCGGGTTCCTGTTCCTGCCGCTGCTCGACCATCTGGTCTGGCTCGGCAGCGGCATCGTCGGCGTGGCGTTTCTGCTGGTCTATCTGGTCGCCCGTTTCTGGGGTTCGCTGCTGCCCTATCTCGCCGAGTTTGGCGTCGCCGCCGACGATCGAGCCGGCATGCGCACGGCGCTGCTCTACCTCGCCAATATTCTCGGCTCCGCCGCGGGCTCGATCGTCACCGGATTCGTGTTGACGGATCGCCTCAGCCTGGTGGCGATCGCGGCGGCGCTGGTGGTGGCGAGCCTCGCCTGCGTCGTGATGTTGGCCGGCACGCTGCCATTGCCGCGCTCGGAGAAGCTCCTGCGCGCAAGCCTTGCGGCGGGGCTCGCTTTGCTGGCGCTGGTCTTAATCCCGCGCGGGTCGGCGAACGTGCTCGCCGACCTGCAATGGAAGGGCGCGCCGCAAGCCCTCTCCCTCGTCGACATCGTGGAGAACAGAAGCGGCATCATCACCGTGGCGGCGGACGGCACCGTATTCGGTAACGGCATGTATGACGGGCGTTTCAACACTGACCTCAAGCACGACACCAACGGCATCGTGCGGCCCTATGCGTTGAGCCTGTTCCACCCCGCCCCGCGCGACGTGCTGATGATCGGCCTTTCTTCCGGCTCATGGGCGCAAGTCATCGCCAACAATCCGGATGTCGCCTCGCTCACCGTTGTCGAGATCAATCCGGGTTATGTCACGCTGATCGCCAAGACGCCGGAAGTCGCCTCGCTCTTGACCAACCCCAAGGTCGCCATCGTCACCGATGACGGCCGCCGCTGGCTGCGGGCCAATCCCGGGCGGCGCTTCGATGCCATCGTCTCCAACACCAACTGGCACTTCCGCGCCAACGTCACCAACCTCCTGTCCGCCGAGTTTCTCGACCTCGTCAAAAGCCACCTGAATCCGCGAGGCGTATTCTTTTACAACGCCACCGAATCCGACCGCGTCCAACGTACCGGCTGCCTGGCCTTCGCGAACGGAGCGCGCTTCCTCAATCACATGGTGGTGTCGGCGACGCCGATCCGCTGGGATTTCGTGCGTTGGCGCCGCATCCTTGCATCCTACCGGATCGATGGCCGGCCGGTATTCGATATCTCGCGCAGCGAAGACCGCGCGGAACTCGACCGGCTGCAGGCAAGTCTGGCTGCCGCCAACGCGCCGCGGCCGATCGAGGCCTGCGCGGACATCCTCGCCCGCACCGCCGGCGAGCAGCCGGTGACCGATGACAATATGGGCAGCGAGTGGCGTTACTCTTTGGGACTGGAATGATCGCGTCGTCGCTCGGCTGTGCCGTCAATCATCTCGGGCGAGATTGAGATGATGCGCGACAACACTGGTCTGCATTTGAAGGCCGGCGCACGCATCGAATAACGCCGGATTACTCCGCCGCTTGCGCCGCCTGCCGTTTCCTGGCGCGCCGCGGCCGCACCGCAGCGGACCGTCCTCCTTGCGCACAATCGATCGGCCGCCGGCGAACTTCATCGCCGCCATGGCGTTGCTCTGGTACAATAGCGCAACCATAGCCATGCCGGATGGCGCAGCATGAGCAGGGCCGAGACGACCAACTGGCGGACTGCGCTCTTCGGCACGCGCTCGCCGGGCTGGTCGATCCTCGTCCGCCTTCTCGTCGGCCTGGTGGTCTTTTTTCCCGAAGGGATTCAGAAACTGGCCTTTCCGGATATCCTGGGGGCTGGGCGTTTCGCCAATATCGGCATTCCCTATCCGAATCTCATGGGTCCCTTGGTCGGCGTGGTCGAGACGATCTGCGGCGCGCTGATCATTCTCGGCCTCTTCACCAGGCTCGCATCGATCCCGCTGATCGTCATCATGATCGTGGCGATCATCTCCACCAAGGTGCCGATCTTGTTGGGCCAGGAGGTCTGGATTTTTCATTTGCCGAAGCTGTCCCGCTACGGCTTCTGGAGCATGTCGCACGAGGCCCGCGCCGACTTCGACATGCTGCTGGGCTCGCTCTATCTGCTGATCGCGGGCGCCGGCACATGGTCCTTAGACGCCATGCTGACCCGCAAAACGGGGGCAGTCACATCCTCGGAAGGATGAAAAATCATGAGGCTCGATCGACGTTCATTGCTTAAGCACGCCACAATGCTTCCCATCATGAGCGCGGTACCCCAACTCGCGCGGGCCGCCGACGATCCGCCAACGGAAAAAACGGACTACACGCTGCGCATTGCCCCCATCTCGCTCGAGCTGGCACCGGGCAAATCGATCACCACCACGGGCTACAACGGCAAAGTTCCCGGCCCGGTGCTGCGGCTCCGTGAGGGACGGCCCGTCACAATCAACGTCATCAATGACGCGGGCTATCCAGATATCGTCCATTGGCACGGGCTTTACTTGCCTGCTCTTCAAGATGGTGCGACCGAGGAAGGATCGCCGATCATTCCGGTCGGCCAATCGCTCGTTTACTCCTTCACACCCAAGCCGACCGGGACGCGCTGGTATCACAGCCACGCCATGGCGATGACCGACCTCAACCGCAGCACCTACTCAGGCGAGTTCGGGTTTCTCATTATTGAGCCGGCGGCGGGAGAGCCCGGCCGCTACGATCGTGAGGTGCTTCTGGCCGCGCGTCGCTGGGAGGGCGAGTGGGTCAGCATGCAAGACCTGCGCAAGGGGCCGCCGCCGGATAATGGCCTGGAGGTCATGTATCATGCGGCGACGCTCGGCGAACGGATGCTCGGGCACGGCGAACCGATCCGCGTACGGCAGGGCGAGCGCGTCCTATTCCGCCTGCTCAATGCCAGCGCGACAATGGACGCGTCGCTGGCGTTGCCGGGCCATCGCTTCACCGTCATTGCGCTCGATGGCAATCCCGTCCCGACGCCGGCGACCGTGGATGTGCTGAAACTGGATGTCGCCGAACGCGCGGACGTGATCGTGGAGATGAACAATCCAGGAGTTTGGATATTCGGATCGACCGACGACGAGGATCGCAACATGGGAATGGGAATCGCCGTCGAGTACGAGAACCGCAAGGGCGCACCGCAGTGGATGACACCGAAAGCGACATGGGATTATACCGCGTTTGCTCGGAAGACGGCCGCGCCGGCGCCGGACGAGACCATCAGTTTGACGTTCGAAAAAGTTCCGGGCGGCCGCGGCGGCTATAACCGCTGGACCATCAACGGGAAATCATGGCCCGACACCAACCCGCTTTTCACGGTGCAGGAAGGCAAGCGATATCGGCTCGTGATGCACAACAACAGCGGCGACACTCACCCAGTGCACACGCACCGGCACACCTTCGAAGTTACCAAAGTCGGTAATACGTCGATCTCGGGGCTGATGAAGGACACCTTGAGCATGCCGCGTTTCACGACCGCCGAGATCGATTTTCTGGCCGACGATCCCGGCCCGACCTTCTTCCATTGTCACCATCAGGACCATATGGACGAGGGCTTCGCCGGACTCATCACCTATTCATAGGAAGCGCCGAACGGGTGATTCCGACGCGGCGCATAACGCCGACCCTACTCCGCCGGCTGCACTTCCTGCCGTTTCTTGCCGCGCCGCGGCCCGAGTTGGGCGATCCACCGGGCGATGACATAGAACACCGGCGTGAAAATCAGGCCGAACGCCGTCACCCCGATCATGCCGAAAAACACCGCGGTGCCGAGCGCCTGCCGCAATTCCGCGCCAGCACCGATCGCCCAGACCAGCGGCGTGACACCGAGAATAAAGGCGAACGAGGTCATCAGGATCGGCCGCAGCCGCAGCCGCGTCGCCTCGACGGCGGCTTGCCACCGGGTGCGGCCCTGATCCTCCAGCTGCCGGGCGAACTCGACGATCAGGATGGCGTTCTTGGCGGCGAGCCCGATCAGCACCACGAAGCCGACCTGGGTGAGGATGTTGTTGTCCTGACCGCGCAGGATGACGCCGGTGATGGCGGCGACCAGGCACATCGGCACGATCAGGATCACCGCCAGCGGCAGCGTCAGGCTTTCGTATTGCGCGGCAAGGACGAGAAAGACGAACACCACCGCCAGCACGAAGGCGAACATGGCGGTGTTGCCGGCCCTGATCTGCTGGAAGGCGAGCGTCGTCCACTCGGTGGCGAAACCGTCCGGCAGCGTCTCGGCGGCGAGATTGTCCATGACCGCGATCGCCTGGCCCTGGGAATAGCCGGGCGCGGCGGCGCCGTCGATCTCGGCGGCGGGGTAGAGATTGTAGCGCGGCACCCGATAGGGGCCGGAAATGTCGCTCACCGTGGTGAAGGAGCCGAGCGGCACGGTGTCGCCGTTGGCATTGCGGACGCGGATCTTGAGCACGTCGGCGACGGCGCGGCGGTCCTCGTCGCGCGCCTGCGCGGTGACGCGGAAAGTGCGCCCGAACAGGTTGAAGTCGTTGACATAGGCCGAGCCGATATAGACTTGCAGCGCGTTGAACACGTCCTGCACGTTGATGCCGAGAAGCTGCGCCTTGGTGCGGTCGATGTTGAGATAGACCTGTGGCGTCGAATTCTCGAACAGCGTGAAGACCTGGGAAACGCCGGCGCTTTTCGCGGCACGCGCCGTCACCGCCGCGGCGGCCTGCTGCAACGCCGCCGGGCCGCGGCCGGCGCGGTCCTCGATCATCATGCGGAAGCCGCCGGCGGTGCCGATGCCCCTGACCGGCGGCGGCAGTACCGCGATGACGAAGGCGTCCTGCAGTTTGGACAGCCGGCGATTGAGCTCCGCCTGGATGGCCCGCGCCGACTGCCGCCGATCCTCGGCGCGCTTCTCGAAGGGATCGAGCACCAGGAAAATCGCGCCGGCATTCGGCGCATTGGTGAAGGTGGCACCGGAAAAGCCGACGATGTTCACGCCATGGGCGACGCCGGGCACGCCGAGCGCGACATCGAGCGCGCGCTGCTGCACCTCGTCGGTGCGCGCCAGCGAGGCGCCGGGCGGCAGCTGCAGCACCATGATGAGATAGCCGCCGTCGACCTGCGGGATGAAGCCGACCGGCGTGTTGCGGAATTGATTGAGACCGAAACCGATCACGACGAGATAGATCACGACCATGAGCGCGGCGCGGCGCACGGTGCGGGTGGCGAGCCAGGAGACGCCGGCGCCGATACCGTTGAACCCCCGATTGAAGAGACCGAAGAAGCCGTGGATCGGCCGCTCCCACCAGCGGTCGCGGTGCGTCGGGTCGTGCCGCTTGAGCAGCAGCGCGCACATCGCCGGCGACAGCGTCAGCGAGACGATCAGCGAAATCACCGTCGCGCCGGCGATGGTCAGGGCGAACTGCCGGTAGAACTGGCCGGAGATGCCGGTGATGAACATCGACGGCACGAACACGGCGCACAGCACCAGCGCGATGGCGATCAGCGCCGAGCCGACCTCGTCCATGCTCTTCTTCGCCGCCTCGCGCGGCGGCAGCCCGGCGGCGATATTGCGCTCGACGTTCTCGACCACGACGATGGCGTCGTCGACCACGATGCCGATCGCCAGCACCAGCCCGAACAGCGACAGGTTGTTGAGCGTGTAGCCGAACGCGGCCATGAAGAAGAAGGTGCCGATCAGCGACACCGGGATGGCGACGAGCGGGATGATCGCCGCGCGCCAGGTCTGCAAGAACAGGATCACCACCAGCACCACGAGCACGGTGGCTTCGCCGATCGTCTCGATCACGGCGTCGACGGATTGGCGGATGAACTGCGTCGGATTGAAGAAAATCCCGTACTTGACGCCCGGCGGAAAGCGCTTCGACAGCTCGGCCATCAGAGTTCTGACGCCGTCGGCGGTGGCGAGCGCGTTCGAGCCCGGACGCTGGAAGATGGCGAGCGCGACCGCCGGGTCGTGGTCGAGATAGGAGTTCGACGAATAATCGAGCGCGGCGAGCTCGACTTGGGCGACGTCCTTGAGCCGCACCACGGCGCCGGGCGTCTGCTTGATCACGATCGAAGCGAACTCGTCGGGATCGGCCAGCCGGCCGAGCGTCTGCACCGCAATCTGGAAGGCGCCGGGATGCGCGACCGGCGGCTGATCGAGCACGCCGGAGGCGACCTGGATGTTCTGCGCCTGCAAGGCGTTGGTGACGTCGGTCGCGGTCAGGCCGAGCGATTGCAGGCGATCCGGATCGAGCCAGACTCGCATCGAATAATCGCGGCTGCCGAACACCGTGATCGAGCCGACGCCGTCGACGCGGGTCAGCGGATCGGTCACTTCCAGCGTCGCATAGTTGGAGATGAACAGCGAGTCGCGCGACTTGTCGGGCGAATAGAGGTGCACCACCATCATCAGATCGGGCGAGGCCTTGGTGACGGTGACGCCGATATTGCGCACGTCGGCCGGCAGCCGCGGCTGGGCGATGGCGACGCGGTTTTGCACCTGCACCTGGGCGATGTCGAGATTGGTGCCGAGATCGAAGCTGACCTGGATCGAGAACCGACCGTCGGCCGTCGAGTTCGAGTACATGTACAGCATGTTCTCGACGCCGTTGATCTGCTGCTCCATCGGCGTGACCACGGTCGAGGCCACGACTTCGGCGCTGGCGCCGGGATATTGGCCGGAGACATTGATGATCGGCGGCGCGATCTCGGGATATTGCGCGACCGGCAGGCGCGAGAACGACACGCCGCCGAGGATCACGAACACGATCGAGACCACGGCGGCGAAGATCGGCCGGTCGATGAAGAAATGCGAAAGGCGCATACCGGTGTTAATCCGCCTTGACCTGATCGGCCTGCTTGGGCGGCGCCGACGCGGCGGGAGTGCCCTGCGCTTCCACCGCGACTTTCATGCCGGAGCGCGCCCGCATCAATCCCTTGACGATCACGCGGTCGCCAGGCGCGAGCCCGTCCTTGACCACGCGCAAGCCGTCGTCGAGCTGCCCGAGGGTGACGTATTTCTGTCGGGCGACGCCGCCGTCATCGACCACGAGCACGAACTTGCGCGCCTGCTCGGTGCCGATCGCCGCGTCGGGCACCAACAGCGCGGTGTAAGGCGGCGAGCCGGGCACGCGGACGCGGCCGAACATGCCGGGCGTGAAGATGGCGCCGGGATTGGCGAAAACCGCGCGGCCGCGGATGGTGCCGGAGGAGCGGTCGATGACGTTGTCGACGAAATCCATCCGGCCGGTATGCTGGAAGTCCGGCTCGTCGATCAGCTTGAGCGCCACCGTGACGCCGCCTTGGCCGCTCGCCATTTGCGCGCTGGCGCCGGCGAAACGCTGGTAGCGCAGATAGGACGCCTCGTCGAAGGTGAATTCGAAGCGGATCGGATCGACCGAGACGATGGTCGCGAGCAGCGTCGAGTTGCCGCCAAAGCCGCCGTTCACCAGGTTGCCGACGGAAACGCGGCGGTCGCCGATGCGGCCATCGATCGGCGCGCGCAACTCGGAATATTCGTTGAGGTCGAGCTCGGCGGCATGCAGCATCGCCTCCTGCGCCGCGACCGAGGCTTCCGCCACGCGCTTGGCCTGCATGCGCTGGTCATAGGTCTGCTCGGTGATGGTCTTGTTGTGCACCAATTCCTGGCCGCGCGCGAGATCGGCCTCGGTGAAAGCCAGGTTGGCGCGCGCCTGCGCCAGATTGGCGCGCATCTGGTCGAGTGCGATCTGGAATGGCCGGTGGTCGATGACGAACAGGAGATCCCCCTTCTTCACCATCTGGCCGTCGGTGAAACGGATCTCCGTGAGGTACCCGGAAACACGCGCGCGCACGTCGACCGAATCCACGGCGACGAAGCGGCCGACATATTCGTCCTGATCGACGACCGTGCGCTGCACCGGACTGGCCACGGTCACGGACGGCGGCGCCGGCGCCGCCGCTTGCTGCTGGCTCTGGCCGCACCCAGTCAGCGCTGCCGCGATCGACAGCGCGGCGGCCCAGCGCGCCGTATCGGCGATGGCCATGAAGTCTCCCTCGCGGATTTACCGTCAGACTCAGACTTTGACTGGCGCACCATAAGTGATTGCCGCTGTCAACCACAGCCGGAATCCTCGCCCTTCCCCGGCCTGGGCGGAGTTCCCATATATGCGGTCCGGCTGGTGCGATACGCTTAATGCCGGCCAAACATGGCGAATTTCCGTGAAGCTGATACCCCTGAACGATGAAGCCGGCTTGGGCGGCAGCCGACCCGCCGCAGCGGCGCAAGCGGTGCCGGCCGAGGATCAGGCGTTGCTCGACGCCTATTCGCGCGCGGTGATCGATGTCGTCGACCGCGTCGGCCCGGCAGTGGTCGGCCTCGCCGTCCGTACCGACAAATCTCGCGGCGGATCGGGTTCGGGCGTCGTCGTAGCGCCCGACGGGCTTATTCTGACCAACAGCCACGTCGCCGACACGGCCGGCGGCCCCGGTGCCGCCGCGCGCATCGCGGTGACTACCGCGGACGGCCTGGAGTTACGCGCGCGCCTGGTCGGCGACGATCCCGACACCGATCTGGCGCTGTTGCGCGTCGACGAAGCGGTGACGCTCACCGCGGCGCCGCTCGGCGATTCCAAGCGGCTCAAACGCGGCCAGCTGGTGATCGCGATCGGCAATCCGCTCGGCTTCGAATCGACGGTGACCACCGGCGTCGTCTCCGCGCTCGGCCGTTCGCTGCGCTCGCGCACCGGCCGGCTGATCGACGATCTCATTCAGACCGATGCCGCGCTCAACCCCGGCAATTCCGGCGGCCCGCTCGTCTCCTCGCACGGCGAGGTCGTCGGCATCAACACCGCCGTGATCATGGGCGCGCAGGGTATCTGTTTTGCAGTCGCCGCCAACACCGCGCAATTCGTGCTCGGCGAATTGGTGCGGCACGGCCGCGTGCGCCGCGCCTTCATCGGCATTTCCGCGCAGCAGACCGCGATCCCGCCGCGACGGCGGCGCGCCGCCGGGATCGAGCAGGACAGCGCGGTGATGGTCAGCACCGTCGAATCCGGCAGCGCCGCCGATCGCGCCGGGCTGAAAGCCGGCGACATTGTTCTCGGCCTCGATGGCGTCGCCATCACCGGCGCCGACGATCTCATCCGCGCGCTCACCGGCGAGAAGATCGGCCGCAGCGTCGCGCTCGACATTTTACGCCGCACGGAGCGGCTCACCGTGTCGCTGGTGCCGCAGGAGCGCAAGCGGGCGGGTTGACCTTAAACGCAAAAGAGCCGCCCCAAGGCGGCTCTTTCTGCGCAGATTGATTCAACCAAACGCGACGCGGTTAGTCCACGGCCTTGCGAATCGCATCCTTGGCATCGCCGAGCGCGTTGTGCGCGGCGCCCTTGGCCTTGTCGAACTTGCCTTCCGACTGCAGCTGTTTGTCCCCGGTGACTTTACCGGCGGTGTCTTTGATGGCGCCTTTGACCTTGTCGGCGGCGCCCTTAACGTGTTCGCGATCCATGTGGTGAACTCCTGTTGCCTGTGAGGTGATGGGATAACGCCGCAGATGACGCGCGGTTCCCATACCGGCGGTTGTGCAAAACGTGGGAACCGCGGCGATTTGCCGGACTGGCGCATGGCCGCAGCCTCTTGACAAGGTCGGCGAATGCTTCGGGCAATCGTTGCGCAACACCGCCGCCAAAACCAGTTTGGATCGCGCGGCGACTTGGCGTAAGCTTGCTCTTTGGCTTTGCATGAACGCGCTTTTTGCCAGCGCCATGCAGCGCCAACACGGCATGCCCGGTCGCAAACCACATGCCTACGAACATAGACCTCCGGGGGGAGCACGATGGCGATTTCCAAGACACTCAACGTGAACAGCGCGCAGGTCGCGACCACAGTCGACGACCTGGAGATGCCGTTGCTCTATGTGCTGCGCGACAATCTCGGACTGCATGGCCCGCGCTTCGGCTGCGGTCTGGCGCAATGCGGCTCCTGCACGGTGCACATCGACGGCAAGGCCGTGCAATCGTGCGTGATCCCGCTCTCCTCGATCACTGAGAACAACAAGATCGTGACGCTGGAAGGGCTCGGCACCGCGGACAACCTGCACCCGGTGCAGCGGGCGTTCATCGACGAACAAGCGCTGCAGTGCGGCTACTGCACCAACGGCATGATCATGGAGGCGGCCGCCTTCCTCGCCGCCAACCGCAAGCCGAGCGAGGCCGACATCAAGAAGGCGCTCGCCGGCAATCTGTGCCGTTGCGGGAGCCACGCCCGCGTCGTCAAAGCAGTCCAACGCGCTGCCGATCTGGCGCAGGCGAGGTAGCCATGAGCAGAAATTTCATCCCCTCGCGCCGCGACCTGCTCAAGAGCGGCGGTGCGCTCGTCGTCAGCTTCTCCTTCTTCGGACGGCCGGCCGAGACGCTGGCGCAAGCGGCCGCCGCCGCCAAGCCGGTAGCGCTGACGGCGGTCGATACCTTCCTCGCCATCAATGCCGCCGGGCTGGTGACGGTCTATTCCGGCAAGGTCGATCTCGGCACCGGCGTGTGCACCGCGCTCGCGCAAATCGTGGCCGACGAACTCGACGTGCCGTTCAACCGGGTCGAGATCGTCCAAGGCGACACGGCGCTGACGCCGGATCAAGGGCCGACATTCGGCAGCCTCTCGATCCAGGTCGGCGGCGTGCAGATTCGCAACGCCGCCGCCCTGGCGAGGAGCGCGCTGCTCGATCTCGCGGCGGCGCAGCTCGGCGTCAAGCCGGAGGACCTCACGGTCTCCGCCGGCACGATCAGCGGCGGCGGCAAAACCGTCAGCTATGGCGACTTGATCGGCGGCAAGGCCTTTTCGCTCACGGTCGACCACACCAAGCCGCCGAAGACAAAGGATGCGAAAGACTTCAAGATCGTCGGCACCTCGGTCCCGCGCGTCGACATTCCGGACAAGATCACCGGCAAGTTCACCTACATGCACGACTTCCGGGTACCCGGCATGCTGCACGGCCGCGTGATACGGCCGCCGGCGATCGGGGCGACGCTGCAGAGCGTCGACCAGTCGTCGATCAACGGCGTTGTCGGCGTCGTCAAGCTCGTGCGCGAGGGTAACTTCCTCGGCGTCGTGGCCGAGAATGAATGGGCCGCCATCAAAGCCGCCCAACAGCTCAAAGCCACCTGGTCGAGCTGGGAGGGGCTGCCCGAGCAGGACAAGCTGATGGAGCACGTCCGCTCCACCAAGGTCGCCAAGGACGATGTGACCGGAAATGTCGGCAACGCAGCGGAGGCGATGAGCAAAGACGGCGTGAAAAAAATCGCCGCCACTTACGACTTCACCATCCATACCCACGGCTCGATCGGGCCGTCGTGCGCGATCGCCGAATTCAAGGACGGCCAGCTGACGTCGTGGTCGGCATCGCAAGCCACCCATAATCTGCGCAAGCAGCTCGCCAAGATGTTCGGTCTGCCGCTCGAGAGCGTGCGCTGCATCTACGTCGAGGGCTCCGGCTGCTACGGCCGCAACGGCCACGAGGATGCGGCCGCCGACGCGGCGCTGCTGGCGAAGGCGGTAGGGCGGCCGGTTCGCGTGCAGTGGTCGCGCGCGGACGAACACGGCTGGGATCCGAAAGGCCCGCCGACGCTGATCGACCTGCGCGCCGGGCTCGACGCGTCCGGGACCGTCACCGCCTGGGATTCCGAGTTCTTCATGCCGCAACAGACGCCGAATATGTTCCTGGTGCCCCTGGTGGCGGCAACGCTGAGCGGCCTGCCGGCCGACGAGACCGTGGCGCCGGGAAACGTCCACCAGAACTCCAACATTCCCTACAAGTTCGCCAACATCAACATCGTCTGCCACCGGCTGGAGACGACGCCGTTCCGCCCGTCCTGGATCAGGACGCCGGGCCGCATGCAGAACACCTACGCCAACGAGTGCTTCGTCGACGAGCTGGCGGCGGCGGCCGGCGCCGACCCGATCGATTTCCGCCTCAAGTACCTCGACCCCAACGACAAGCGCGGCATCGAGGTTCTCAATCGCGTCGCTGCCTTGGCGAAATGGGATAAGCGGCCCTCGCCCAAGAACGGCCAAAAGAGCGGCCAAAGCGGCGATGTGCTAACCGGCCGTGGCGTGTCCTATTGCAAATACGAGCTGGTCCGTACCTATATCGCCGCCGTCGCCGAGGTGGAGGTCACGCGCTCGACCGGCGACATCCACGTCACGCGCTTCTACGTCGCTCATGATTGCGGCCAGATCGTCAATCCCGACGGGATCAGGAACCAGATTGAAGGCAACGTGATCCAGACCGTGAGCCGCACGCTCAAGGAGGAGCTGAAGTTCAACCGCTCCACGGTGACGAGCCTCGATTGGAAGAGCTACCCGATACTGACCTTCCCGGAAGTGCCGGAGATCGTCATGGATCTCATCGATCGGCCGGCGGAAAAGCCCTGGGGCGTCGGCGAGCCGTCGGCGGCCGTGGTGCCGTCGGCGATCTCGAACGCGGTGTTCGATGCGACCGGCGTGCGGCTGCGCTCGGTGCCGTACACGCCCGACAAGGTCAAAAAGGTGTTGCGCGGCGCCGCCTGAGCTCGGCAAGGTGGCCCGCCGGGGCCCCCGCGGCTTGCTCGCGCGGCCGAGATTGCGGAAGCCTTCGTCGCCGCGAAGCAGTCATTCGCGGCACTGAAATACCGCTGCAAGCGACCGCCGATAACGGGTCGATCCGGTTTACGTACGGCCGGCCGCGAAACGTTGACCGAGAATGCGAGAGGTAAAGAAGCAATTTAAAACGGATGATACGGTCCGGCACATCGTTTTGCTCATGGTGAATCGGCTTTCACTTTGATCCGTGACCCGCCCCGCGGCTAAGCATGCGTTTCATAGCCGCCGAACTTGTCCAGGAGGGGCGTCATGTTCCGCTCGACGATTGCCGGAATTCTCACCGCAGCGCTCAGCTTTGCGCCCGTGGCGCAAGCTTGCACGGGAATCCGGCTCATCGCCAAGGACGGCGGCGTCGTCACCGCGCGCACCTTGGAGTTCGGCTTGGACTTGCACTCCGAAGTGATGGTGATTCCGGCCGGAACGGAGCTCACCGGCTCGCTGCCGGACGGCGGCAAAGGCATCAGCTACAAAACGAAATACGGCGTGGTCGGCGCCAACGCCGAGGGCATGACGGCGATCGTCGACGGCATCAACGATCAAGGCCTCTATGTCGGCCTGTTCTACTTCCCGGGCTATGCGAGCTATGCCGACGCGACCAAAGACAATGCCGCCCGCGCGATGGCGCCGCACGAATACGGCAATTGGCTGCTCGGCAATTTCGCCACGGTCGAAGAGGTCAAGGCCAACTTCGACAAGGTCGTGCTGGTGCCCGTGGTCGTCAACGCCATCGAGCAGCCGGCACCGGTGCATTTCGTCGTGCACGATCGCAGCGGCAAATCGGTGGTGATCGAGCCGTCGGACAAGTCGCTGAAGATCTTTGCCAACCCGCTCGGCGTCATGGCGAATTCGCCGACCTTCGATTGGCACATGACCAATCTGCGCAACTACGTGAACCTCACCGCCACCAACGTTCCGCCGATCGACCTCGGCGGCGTCAAGCTCGCGCAGTTCGGCCAGGGCTCGGGGCTGCGCGGATTGCCGGGCGACTTCACGCCACCGTCCCGCTTCGTGCGCGCGGTGGCTTTCTCGCAATCCGCCATTCCCTCCGCTACGGCGGCGCAGACGGTATTGCAGGCGTTCCATATCCTCAACAACTTCGACATTCCGTACGGCGCGGTGCGCGAGGTGGATGACGGCCAGATGCACGCCGAAGAAACGACCTGGACCAGCGCCTCCGATCTGAAGAACCTGCGCTGGTATTTCAAGACCTATGACGATCAATCGATCCGCAGCGTCGATCTGGCCAAGGCGCTCGCCGCGGCGCAAGGCAAGATCAGGCTCATCAAGATGCAAGCGCAGCAGCCGGTGAACGACGTTTCGACCGCTTTCCAATGAGCTGATGGCATCGTTCGCACGTCAAGCGTGCGCAAATTGCATCGCATGCGCGGTCAAGAAATCAACAAAATAATTAGCAAATTTCTGCTCGGCAAATAGCGGCGACAATTTGGCGCCGCTTTCCTGCCGAGCAAATACGAGCCATGCGAATTAGGGCAGCTGGAACCCTCCTTGCGATGCTATGACCCGCGCACGCCTCGCCGTTCAGCGAGGCGTTTTCGTCTGCTGCAACTCGCTCAAACCTCACGGTTTGGGCGAGTTTTTTGTCGGCAGACGGAGAAGGAACACGCGTAAGAACACTAGGAGTATCCGGATGAAGTTGACGACCTTGGCGGCCGCGCTCGCGGTCACATTGGCATTTGCGCAAAGCGCCCAGGCGCGCGGGCATCATGAGCGGCAGGGCATCTCCTACCGGTATGGCGTTTACCCTGGAGTGGAGCGTTCTTGGGTTGCGTACCATTACCCGGCAACGCGGAATGCAAATTATAATTCGCGATGGCGCTACCGAAATGCGGCGGCGCAAGCGTTCGCATGGTCGGCTCACAGCGCGTATCAAGGCGGATACGGCGGACGCCCGCACGCCTGGTGCGGCTGGCAGATGCGGCAGCTCGTCGGCGGCGATCCGGGCCCGCAATTCAATCTTGCGCGCAATTGGGCGCGGTGGGGACACGCCGGGCCGGCGGGCATCGGCGCCGTGGTGGTCTGGCCGCATCACGTCGGCAAGATCGTCGGCCGCGAAGGCGGCATGTGGGTCATTCAATCCGGCAATGACGGCAACCGGCTGCGCACGCGCCCGCTCTCCATCGGCGGCGCCATTGCCATCCGCTGGGGCTAAAGCGAATCTTCGCCGCGTTCAGGTAAGAGTTGAGAACGGCCGCTCGGGAAACCGGGCGGCCGTTTTCGTTGGTTGCAGCGCTAGGCTGACGGTGGCAGTTCGGTGCTACAGTGACCGGTGGGACATCAATCCAACCGCCGTTCATACCGAGTCGAAAAAATGACCGAGATCTTGAGAACGCCGCCGGAGCGTTTCGCCGCCCTGCCCGGCTTTCCCTGGCGCGCGCACAGCCGCGACGACTTGCCCGGCTATTCCGGCCTGGCGATGTCCTATCTCGACGAGGGCCCGGCCCATGCGCCTGTCTTTCTCTGCCTGCACGGTCAGCCGACCTGGAGCTATCTCTATCGGCGCATGATCCCGCATTTTCTGGCGACGGGCAGCCGCGTCGTCGCGCCCGACTTTTTTGGTTTCGGCCGCTCCGACAAGCCGGCTGACGATGCGATCTACACGTTCGACTTCCATCGCAACAGCTTGCTGGCCTTCGTGCGCACGCTCGATCTCACCGACATCACTCTGGTGGTGCAGGACTGGGGCGGTCTGCTCGGCCTGACGCTGCCGCTGGACATGCCCGAGCGCTTTAGCCGATTGATCGTGATGAACACGGCATTGCCGACCGGCGACGTGCCGCTGTCCAAGGGATTTCTGGATTGGCGGGCGTTCTCCAACAGCCATCCGGACATGGCCGTCGGCAAGCTCTTGGCGCGGGCCTGCCCGCATCTGTCGCCCGCCGAGGCCGCCGCCTACGACGCGCCCTATCCGGACGCCCGCTATAAGGGCGGCGTGCGCCGCTTTCCCAATCTGGTGCCGGAATTCCCCGACAGCCCGGGCGCCGCGATCGGCCGCGCCGCCCGCGAATTCTGGCGCAACGAATGGCGCGGCCGCAGCGTCATGGCGATCGGCATGGCCGATCCCGTGCTCGGGCCGCCGGTGATGCGGGCGCTGCATCGCGACATTCGCGGTTGCCCGCCGCCGCTCGAATTCGCCGACGCCGGACATTTCGTGCAGGAATGGGGCGGGCAAGTTGCCCCGGCGGTGATCGCGGCGCTGAAGGCCTAGCAGCCGGTCCGCAGCGCGTTGAGCAAGGAGAGTTTTATGCCGAAGGTGATCTACGAGAAGGACGGCAGGATCGGTCGCATTACGCTCAACCGCCCGGAGGTCATGAACGCCATCGATGACGACGTTCCGGTCGAGCTCGCCGCCTGCGTCGCCAAAGCCAACGCCGATGCCGGCGTCCACGTCATCGTGCTGTCGGGCGCCGGCGAAGCGTTCTGCGCCGGCTACGATCTGACGTATTACGCGCAAGGCAGCGGCGGCACCGGCGTCACCCAGCCGATGCCATGGGACCCGATGAAGGACTACGCCTTCATGATGCGGAACACCGAGCTGTTCATGAGCATCTGGCGCTCCTACCGGCCGGTGATCTGCAAGGTGCACGGCTATGCGGTCGCCGGCGGCTCCGACATCGCGCTGTGCGCCGACATGATCGTCATGAGCACCGATGCGCGGATCGGCTACATGCCGACGCGGGTGTGGGGCTGCCCGACCACGGCGATGTGGGTCTATCGCCTCGGCCCGGAGCGGGCCAAGCGCATGCTGTTCACCGGCGACAAGATCTCCGGCAGCGAAGCCGAGAAACTCGGGCTGGTGCTCAAGGCGGTGCCGCCCGTCGAGCTCGATGCGGAAGTCGAAGCGCTGGCGCAACGCATGGCGACCGTGCCGGTCAACCAGCTGATGATGCAGAAGCTCGTCATCAACCAGGCCATCGAGGCGATGGGGCTGAAGACCACGCAGCTCATCGCCACCGTGTTCGACGGCATTACCCGGCACTCGCCCGAAGGCGTGAATTTCAAGACGCGCGCCGAGACGGTCGGCTGGAAGCAGGCGGTGCGCGAGCGCGACAACGGCACCTGGGATTGGACCGAGAACCGGCCCATCGATGGGCCTCGCTGAGCGGGCACGCCGGCGCAAAATCCGGCGGGCGGGCTTTGACCGTTCTCCGTCACAGACCGTCAGGTACCCGACGGTCGATTGATATGTATCAACGTCCGGTCGATGCGGATTTGCTGCATATCATTAGTTCGCGCCACGTTTCCTGGTCACCCTAGAATGTTTCTCATGAAAGGTCCCGAGCTCTCCCCGCCGCCGGTGCTGCGGCCTGTTGGTTGGCGTCACTTTCTCGCTGTCGCCGGTCCCGGCATCGTCGTCATGCTCGCCGACACCGATGCCGGCAGCATCATCACCGCCGCGCAAAGCGGCGCGCAATGGGGTTACCAGCTGCTGCTGCTGCAATTGGTCCTGGTGCCGATCCTGTACATCGTGCAGGAGCTGACCGTGCGGCTCGGTCTGGTGACGCGCAAAGGCCACGCTGAACTCATACGCGACCATTTCGGCCGCGGCTGGGCATGGCTTTCCGTCGCCACCTTGGTGTTGTCTTGCGTCGGCGCGCTGTTGAGCGAGCTGAGCGGCTTGGCGGGCGTCGGTCTGCTGATGGGAGTGCCTATCCCCGTCACCATGTCGCTGATCGTCGTCGCGCTTATCGTGATGGCGTATCGGGGCTCATATCTGTTCGTCGAACGCATAGCGATCGCCGTCGGGGCATTTGAGGTCGTGTTTTTGTTCGTCGCCTGGCGGGCGCATCCCGACCTTGCCGCCGTGGCGTCCGGCGCCGTCGATATCGCGTGGCAGCAGCCAAAATACCTGTACTTGGTCGCCGCCAATATCGGTGCGGTGATCATGCCTTGGATGGTGTTTTACCAGCAGTCGTCGGTCGTGGAAAAAGGCCTGTCGCTTGACGACTTGCCGGCCGCGCGTATGGACACCGCGTTCGGCGCGGCGGTCACGCAAATCGTCATGGCAGCGGCGCTGATTGCGACAGCCGCGACGCTGGGAAAAGCCATGCAATCCGGCTCGCTCGATACCGTGCAACAAATCGCCCAGGCGATCACGCCGTACCTTGGCGAAACCACCGGCAAGCTCCTGTTCGGTCTCGGCTTGTCGGGTGCCGCCGTGGTGGCGACGATCGTGGTGACGCTGACCGCCGCGCGGACGCTCAGCGAAGTTCTCGGCACCAAGCATTCGCTGGAGCACGAACCGATTGAAGCGCCCTGGTTCTACGGCATCTACACCGCGACGCTGATCGCCGGCGCGCTCATCGTCGTCTCTGGCGTCAACCTCGTCAGTTTGAGTATCGGGGTGCAGGTCATGAACGCGCTGTTGCTGCCGATCGTTCTCGGGTTTCTTTATTTGCTGGCGCGGCGGCTGCCCAAGCCTTATCGGTTGCAAGGCGCTTACGCCGTCGTCATTGCGATCGTGATCGCCGCCACCGTGATCTTCGGGGTGTATTCCGGACTGGCGGGATTGTGGGGCTGAGTTGTAGGATAATGCCGTCCGGCATGATCTTTCGTGCAGAGAGTGCGATGTCACGTGGGGAGAAGCACAGATGCAGGATGTAGAGGCCCGGACGATCCGCAAGGTTGCAGCGCGGCTGATCCCGTTCCTGATCGTTTGTTATTTCATTGCCTATCTCGATCGCGTGAATGTGGGCTTCGCCGCGATCACAATGAACAAAGCGCTCGGTCTGACCGCGACCATGTTTGGCTTCGGGTCCGGTATCTTCTTCCTCACCTACTTCCTCTTCGAAGTGCCATCGAATCTGTTCCTCGACCGATTCGGCGCCCGCAAGTGGATCGCGCGCATCATGATGAGCTGGGGCATCCTCTCTGCCCTGATGGCGTTTATCCCAGGCATCGCCCGTGCGACCGGATTCAGCGCCGAGACCACCTTCTACGTGATCCGCGCGCTGCTCGGCTTCGCCGAGGCCGGATTCTTCCCTGGCATCATCTTTTATCTGACGCTGTGGTTCCCCTCGGTTTATCGCGGCCGCATCATCGGCTCCTTCATCGCGGCGATTCCGCTCTCTTCAGTCATCGGCGCGCCGATTTCCGGCATGATCCTCGGCATGGACGGCGTCGGCGGCTTGGACGGCTGGCAATGGCTCTTTATCATCGAGGCCGCGCCGGCGGTGCTGCTCGCCTTCGTCACCTATTTCTATCTCACCAGCCGGCCGGCTGATGCGCGCTGGCTGGCGGACGACGAGCGCGCTTGGCTCAGCGACCGCCTCGACGCTGAGCGCCGGCAGCGCGAGCGCGTGCATGAACTTTCGGTCTGGCAGGCCCTGTTCAATCCTCGCGTATGGGCGCTGGCGCTGGTGTATTTCGGCCTGGTGGCCTGCCTTTACGGCGTCGGCTTCTGGTTGCCGCAGATCATCAAGGCCTTCGGCCTGTCGAACGCCATGACCGGCTGGGTCACTGCCATCCCCTACGCCATCGGCGCCGCGTTCATGGTCTGGTACGGCCGTCATTCGGATGCTAAGGCCGAGCGCAAAGCTCATGCTGCGGTCGCCCTCTTGATCGCTGCCGCCGGCATCGCCGGTTCGACGCTGACCGGCAACCCCACGCTAACCGTCGTTGCCTTCACGATCGGCGCCTGCGGCGTGTTAGCGGCCCTGCCGGTGTTCTGGACCTTGCCGACCGCCGTGCTGTCCGGGACTGCGGCAGCAGCCGGCATCGCCGTGATCAACTCGATCGGCAATCTCTCGGGCTTCTTCGGGCCCTATGCCATGGGCTGGGTCAGGGACGCGACCGGCAGCTTCACCGGCGGGCTGTTGCTGATTGCTGCGCTGGCGCTCGTGGCCATGTTCATTGTGCTTACGCTTAGCCATGACGCCGCGCTCGAAAAGGCCCCGGCGGCAGAGATATGAAGGGCGATGCTGCGGCACCGCGTGCTCGCCGCGGGACTTCCCGCTTCAGCCTCGCATCCAAGACGCTGTGAAAGGCGCCGCGCTGGAGCAAGGCGCGGCGCCTCACTAAAGCGCAATCGCTTCAGATTGAATCGATTGGCGCTCTAATATCTTGGTGGAGCATGATCTTTTCGGAAAACCGGCCTCCACTTTTCCGGATCATGCTCTAATTACCAAGCGTAGCCGTAACAGTAGGGATAGTAATAGGGCGAGCAATAGCCGTAATCATAATCGTAATCGGGCCACCAGTCCCGCCCCACCCATACAGACCGCCGTAACCAAAGCCTCGACGGAAGTGACCGTGTCTGAAGGCGCCGTGGCCGCGACCGCCCATAGCGATCCCGCGCCCTGCGAAACCGCTGCGGCCCGCCGCCCATCCGTGGGCTCCGCCGCCCATCGTCATCCCGCCGACATGGCCGCCTCCGAAGCTGCCGCCGACATGGCCGCCGCCGAAACCGCCACCGCCAAAATGACCTCCGCCTCCGCCTCCGCCGCCGCCTCCGCCGCCGCCTCCGCCGCCATGGAATGCCAGCGCGCCGGTCGTCATCGTCGCCGTGCCGATCGCGACGGCAGCAGCGAACGCAACAATCTTCCTCCGCATGGAAGTCTCTCCTTCTGTGTCCGAACCCGCCCAGCGCTGCAAAATCCGACCTGTGACCCAGGTCGTCTAAAAATCTACACCTGTGCTACTGCCGGCACGACTTACAAATCGCTAATGAATGGCCGGAAAATCGCGCGATCTGCGCGGTTTCAAATACGCGCATGAACGTCTCACGGACTTTTGATGCTCGGCGAGGTTAGTGCCTCTGTTGAAGCAATGGCGTGACGCATATCCGGCTCATACCGGATCGGGACCCGCCGGCGGTGGCGACGTACCCTCGAAGGCATCGATCGTTGCCGCCGGCGCCGCTTGCGCGCGCTTGCGCATCAGCGCAAGCCATCGCCGTCCGAACAGCGCCAGCACCAGCGCGCCGTAAAACAATCCGCCGATTAAGGCCAGCACCAGCAATTCGGCGGCGTCGCGAAACCTGGACAACGACGACAACAGCGCGGTGACCAAAGGCGCGGCGAAGAACAGCAATAGCGCGAAGGCGAGCCCGGCGGCCGCGAGTTTGGCGAGCGAGGATTTCAGCGTCGCATCGGCAGCGATCAGACCGGCGCGTGCTGCCAGCCACAGCACCAGAATGAAATTGATCCAGGCGCCGATCGACGTCGCCAGCGCCAGCCCGACCTGCGCCAGCGAACCCATCAGCGCGACCTTGAAAGCGATGTTGACCGCGGTGCCGATCAGCGCCGCCTTGACCGGCGTCGCGGTATCGCCGCGGGCGAGGAACGGCGCCACGACGCTGCGGATGAGCACGAAGGGAACCAGCCCGATCGTGTAGGCCATCAGCGTCATCGCCGCGGCATGCGCATCCTCGGCCGTGAAACGGCCGCGCATGAACAAGCCGCGCATGATCTGTTCCGGCACCACCAGGAAGGCGACGACGCAGGGGATCGCCAGAATGAGCGCGAATTCGATGGCGCGGTTCTGCGCCGAACGGGCGCCGGCATCGTCGCCGGCCGCGATCCGGTGCGTCATCTCCGGCAACAGCACGGTGCCGACGGCAATGCCGATGACGCCGATCGGCAGCTGGTCGATGCGATCGGCGTAATAGAGCACCGAGATCGCACCCGCCGCCAGGAAGCTGGCGATGATGGTGTCGGCGAACAGCGCGAGTTGCGTGCCGGCCGAGCCGATGGTCGCCGGAATGAGCGCCTTGAAGAAGCGGCGCACGTCGTCGTCGAAGCGGAGCGCCCGAAACGACGTGAACACGCCGGCGCGGAAGGTGTCGCCGCCGACCAGCGCGGCTTGCAGCACGCCGGATATCAGCACGCCCCACGCCGCCGCATAGGCGGCGCCGCCGAACCAGGCGTACAGCGCGAGCGTCGCCATCATCGACAGGTTGAGCAGGATCGGCGCCGCCGCCGCGGCGGCGAAGCGATGCAACGCGTTGAGAATGCCGCCCCACAACGTCACCAGCGTGATCAGCAAAAGGTAGGGGAAGGTGATCCGCGTCAGCGACACCGCCAAGGCGAAGCGGTGCGGCTCGTGCGAGAAGCCGGGGGCAAGCACCTCGATCACTTGCGGCGTGAACAGGAGCGCCAGCGCCAACAGCACCGCTTGGGTGGCGATCAGAAGCGTAAAGATGCGGTCGCCGAAGGCGCTTGCCGATCCCGCTCCGCCCTGGGTGCGAATCCGCGCGTAGGCCGGAATGAAGGCGGCGTTGAACGCGCCTTCGGCAAAGATGGCGCGGAAATGATTTGGCAGCCGGAAGGCGACGAAGAACGCGTCGGCGACCGGCCCGGCGCCGAGGATCGCCGCCAGCATGATGTCGCGGAGAAAGCCGGTGAGGCGCGAAACGAGGGTAAAGCCGCCGACGGTGAGAATCCGCTCGATCATTGCCGCCCTTAATCCTCCCCCGCTGCGCTTCGCAACGCAGGGGAGGATAAGCCCTCTAGCTCGCCAGCGCGCGCCGAACCGCAGCGATGATACGATCCTGGACCGGCGCCTCGAGATAGGCATGCATTGGCAGGCTGATCACTTCCCCGGCCAGCCGCTCGCTCACCGGCGCCCCGCCGTCCGCCACCGGGAAGCCGCGATAGGCGGCCTGCCGGTGCAGCGGCTTGGCGTAATAGATCGCCGTCGGGATGCCCTGCGCCTTGAGCGCGGCGGCGAGCGCGTCCCGCCGTCCGGGCGCGAGCCGGATGGTGTATTGCGCCCACACCGAGGTTGAGTCATTGCCGACGCGCGGCACCGTGGCGACGCCGGCGAACCCGGCGGCGTAACGCTGCGCCACGGCGTTCCGCGCGATAATTTCTTCCGGAAAGATTTTCAGCTTTTCGATGAGGATCGCCGCCTGGATGGTATCGAGCCTGCCGGTGATGCCGATGTGGACGGCGTCGTACTTGTCGGTACCCTCGCCGTGCACCCGCAGGCTTTTCACGCGCGCTGCCAGCTCGTCGTCGTCGGTGAAGACGGCGCCGCCATCGCCGTAACAGCCGAGCGGCTTGGCCGGGAAAAAACTGGTCGCGCTTGCCGTTGCCAGCGCGCCAAGCTTGCGACCCTTGTAGGTCGCGCCGAAGGCCTGCGCCACATCGTCGAGGACGCGCAGGCCGTGCGCGGCGGCGATGGCGGCAAGGCCGTCGTGATCGGCCGGCAGGCCGAACAGATCGACCGGGATAATGGCGCGCGGCGTCAGCCCGAGCCGCTTGGCGCCCGCCACCGCGCGCTCGCAACTGGCCGCGTCGAGGTTGAAGGTGTCGGCATCGACATCGGCAAGGACCGGCGTCGCGCCGGCCAGCGCCACCACTTCGGCGGTGGCGCAGAACGTGAAGGCCGGCACAATCACGGCATCGCCCGGTTTGATCCCCCACGCCATCAGCACCAGCCGCAGCGCATCGGTTCCGCTCGAACAGGCAAGCGCGTTCCGCGCGCCGCAAAACGCCGCAAGCGCGGCCTCGAGCGCGCGCACCTCGGGCCCCTGGATGAACTGGCAATGCGTCAGCACCCGGGAAACCGCGTCGTCGATGGCGCGGCCGAGGCGGCGACGCTGGGCGGCGACATCGATGAACGGGATCGCGCTTTCTTCAAGGCGAGCGTGTTTATTCATGACCCGATCCTGGCTCGGTCCCGACTCGATCGACGCTACTTAGCGCCTTAGCGGTTGAGTTGGAAACAGGCCGAGCTCTGTTCTTTGTTGCAGCATGATCTTTGCGGAAAACCGCCGCCTGCTGTTGCGGATGATGCGCTTAGCCGGCGACCCGGCGCGGCCCCTTGCGCTGCAGCACCCTCGGCTGCGAGGTGCCGGCGGTCAAGCAGCGGATCGCGATCTCAAGACTCGCGACCCCTTCCTCCCCGGTCACGGCGGGAGCCCGGCCGCTGCGAACGGCTTCGACGAAGGCCAAGAGCTCGGCGCGCAACGGTTCGGCATAGCCCACCGACAAATGCCGCATCGAGTAGCTGCCGTCGGCCTGGAAGCCGAAGCATTCGGTGACCTGCAGCGTCAGCAAATCGGCCATGAGGTATTTATCGCGGGTGGCGATGTGGATGGTGCGCGCCTTGAACGGCGTCAGCCAGTTGGTGTTGATGTGCGCCAGCACGCCGGAGGCGGTGCGGAACTGCAACAGCGCAATGTCCTCGCGCTCGGCGACCGCGCTCGACAGTTGCGGCTGGATTTCGACGATCTCCGAATCGGTGAACCAGCGGATCAGGTCGATGTCGTGCACCGCCAGATCGATGACCACCCCGACGTTCGACATGCGGGGCGGGAATGGGCCGACGCGGGTGATGGCGATCGACAGGATGTCCTGGCCCTTGATCGCCCGCTTCATCGACTCGACCGCCGGATTGAAGCGCTCGACGTGGCCGACCATCAGCGTGACGCCGGCGCGGTGCGCGGCAGCGACGATGGCGTGGCCCTCCTCGACCGTCGGCGCGATCGGCTTCTCGACCAGAAGATGGACACCGCGGGAAATGCACTGCAGCGCCAGATCGTGATGCAGGTGCGTCGGCGCCGCGATGGTAATCGCGTCGGGCCCGCAGCGCAGCAAGCCGTCGATGTCGGCGAATGCGTCACAACCGAGCGTGCGGGCGACGACCTCCCGCTGCTTGCGGTCGGGATCGGCGATACCAACCAGGTGGACGCCGGGTATCCCCGATAACACGCGCGCATGGTTGCTACCCATGACGCCGACGCCCACCACGCCGACTTTCAAGGGACCGTTTGTGCCAACCCTGACAGCCTCAGCCATGATCCAAAAGGCTCCCCCTCGACCGCATCGCCCGCCCCCTCTCACCTAGCATGGCCTGAGCCGACTGGCGACCCAATCCGGACGGAACCTAAACACGTTTTGCTTCCAAGGCTTACGATGGCACCCCTGCCCGGGGACCGGGTCCGGATAGATTTGCCGGCGCTCCCGATGCAGAAACACCGCGGCGGCGGAAACCCCGCATTTGCCATAGCACGGAGTAAGCCTAAATCGTTGTGCCGCTGAAGCGGACAGCGTGCTAGGGACAGCCGATCGCGTCACATGGGAGCATCCCAATGTGCGTCGCCTGCACTCCCGGGTTTCAAGCGGCTTTTCGGTCCCTCTCCTGGCCGTCGCGCCGAGAGATTTTGAAGGGCGCCGGCGCGCTCGCAGCCGGCGGCGCATTCATCGCCGAGGCGGTGCGGCCGGACGCCGCCCGCGCCGACGGCAGCATGGATGAGAGCCTGACCGACGGTCTGCGCGGCGACCGCTCCGCCGCGGCACCGACGCCGCTGACGATATTTTCCGCAAAAAAAGTCATCACCATGGAGCGTGCCGCTCCTGTCGCGACCGCGATCGCTGTTTCCGGAAAGCGAATCGTCGCCGTCGGCACGCTCGACGAAGTCAAGCATGCGATCGGCAGCCAGACGTATCAAATGGACGATACCTTCGCCGCCAAAATCGTGATGCCGGGCCTTATCGACCAGCACCTGCATCCGATCCTCGGCGCGCTGACGCTGGCGATCGAGGTCATCGCCATCGAAGACTGGGCGCTGCCGGGAAAGCTTTGGCAGGCGGCGAGCAGCCCATCCGAATATCGCAAGCGCCTGAAGTCGGCGGACGCGCGGCTCAAGGACCCGAATGAATGGCTGCTGACCTGGGGGTATCACGCGCTCTGGCACGGCAAGATCGATCGGGTTGCGCTCGATGCCATGAGCGCGACCCGGCCGATCGCGGTTTGGCAACGCTCGTGTCACGAGTTTTATTTCAACACCGCGGGCCTCAATGCGCTCGGCATCACGCAGGAGATGACCAAAGGCAAAGGCGCGGCAAGCGATCAGGCCAACTGGGACGAAGGCCATTTCTGGGAATCCGGCCTGCACCTGATCATCGCGCCGATGCTGAAAGTGATGGCCACGCCGGAGCGCCTGTCATTCGGCCTCAAGCAGATGGTCGCTTATCTGCACGCCAACGGCGTCACCGCCTACAACGAGCCCGGAGCGATTTACACGCCAGACATGTGGACGCTCTATGAGAAGATCCTCGGCGCTCCCGATACACCGATGTACAGCACTTTTCTCGCCGACGGCCGCGGCATCCCGGATCGCGTCGGCCTTGCCAGGGCGCTCGATGCAACCGAGCAGCAGATCGCGGTCGCGCCGGAAGGCGCGGACAAGAAGCTGATGTTTTTTCCCCGCCAGATCAAGCTTTTCGCCGACGGCGCCATCATCTCGCAGTTGATGCAGATGAAAGACGGCTATACCGACGGCCACAAGGGCGAATGGATCATGACGCCGGACGAGCTTGAAAGACGCTTTAAGCTCTATTGGGACGCCGGATACCAGGTTCATATTCACGTCAACGGCGATCTCGGACTCGACGTGGTGCTCGATGCGCTCGAACGCCGCATGCAAGAGCAGCCGAAGGTCGATCATCGAACGGTCATCGTGCATTTCGCCAACTCCAGCGAGGAGCAGGTGGCGCGCATCAAACGACTGGGAGCGATCGTCAGCGCCAACCCCTATTACACGACGGCGTTCGCCGACAATTACGCAAAGGTCGGGCTCGGGCCGACGCGCGCCGACGCCATGGTGCGGGCGGCCTCGGTGCTGAAAAATAATATTCCGCTGTCCTACCACTCGGACCTGCCGATGGGACCGAGCGATCCGCTCCACCTGGCATGGTGCGGCGTGAACCGGATGACGCCTTCCAGCCGCGTGGCCGGACCCGATCAGCGGATCAGCGTCGACCAGGCGCTGCGCGCGATTACGATCGAGGCGGCGTATTCCTGGCGTAAAGAGCACCAGATCGGCAGCATCGCGCCGGGCAAAATCGCGAACTTCACCGTGCTCGAGCAGGACCCGTACGCCATCCCACCCGCCAAGCTCAAAGACATCCCGATTTGGGGAACCGTATTCGAAGGGCGTGTTTTTCCGGTTCCAGAGGCTGCGAAACACATCTAAGCGGCGAAGGCGTCAGTACACCGATCCAGTTTCACCGCGAAACGGTTGTGGCGCCGCAAGGCGAAACCTCGGCGTGGTGAGCGGGGCAATCCGAGCGGCATGGAACTTTGGCGCGGCGCGGCGCGTGAACCCTATGGGTCGGCTGGGCGGCTCGTCGTAACATGACGGTTTCCAGTTCCGCCCCCACGCGTCGGGGTTGTCCGTAGAAGGTCGGATCATGCGCTTGGCTCCTGTTCTATTTCTGCTGTGCTGCGGCGTCGCCACGGCTGTCGTCGCCCCCTCCCCGGTGCGCGCGGCCGATGACGATGCGGCCTACGGGCCGCAACTGCAGGGCTTTGAGTATCCCTGGCCGGTATCGCATTTCTCCTTCACCTCGCAGGGCGCGGCGCTGGAGATGGCGTATATGGACGTCAAACCGGCGACACCGAATGGCGGCGCGGTCTTGTTGTTGCACGGCAAGAATTTCTGCGCGGCGACCTGGCAGGACAGCATCGGGGCGTTGAGCAAAGCCGGTTACCGCGTGATCGCTCCCGACCAGATCGGGTTCTGCAAATCGACCAAGCCGGCGCATTACCAGTACAGCTTCCAGCAGCTCGCCGGAAACACGCATGCGCTGCTGGCGTCGCTGGGCATCAGCCGCATCACCATCGTCGGGCATTCGACCGGAGGAATGCTCGGCGTGCGCTATGCGCTGATGTATCCCGACGACGTCGACCAGCTTGTGCTCGTCGATCCGATCGGGCTGGAGGACTGGAAGGCGAAGGGCGTGCCCTGGCAAAGCGTCGATGCGTGGTATGCCCAGGAGCTGAAAACCACCGCCGACAGTATTCGGAATTACGAGCGCACGACCTATTACGCCGGGACCTGGTCGCCGAAATACGAGCGATGGGTGCAGATGCTGGCGGGGCTCTATCGCGGCCCGGGCCGCGATATCGTCGCCTGGAATTCGGCGCTGCTCGACGACATGATCTATACCCAGCCGGTGTTCTACGAGTTCGAGCAAGTCAAGGTGCCGGTATTGCTGATGGTCGGTGATCAGGACACGACGGCCTTCGGCAAGAACCTGGCGCCGCCCGCCATCCGCGCCACATTGGGCAATTATCCGGTGCTGGCGAAGGCGGCGGCGGCGCGCTTTCCGCGCGTCCACCTGGTCGAGTTTCCCGATCTGGGACATGCGCCGCAAATCCAGGCACCCGACGTTTTTCACACAGCGCTGCTCGATGGCATGCGGTTGCCTGCGGGCGGCGCTGCGCATCCCGAAGCGCCCGCGGCGCGGTGAGACGCGACCCCATCAGCGGCGCCATCATCGAGAGGTAAGACGATGCCAACCTATACCGTGACCACGGCCAATATCGCCTTGTCGCCCGAGGAGAAATCGCGGATCGCTTCCGCCATCACCGCGGCCCACAACACGCATACCGGCGCGCCGAGCTATTTTGCCCAGGTGATTTTCGCCGCGATTGCCGCCGGCGACCATTTCATCGGCGGTCAGCGAAACACGACGCCGCAGGTCTACATCCATGGCCTCATCAGAGCCGGGAGAACCGACGAGACCAAGCGGACGCTCATGGCGCAAATCCTCAGGAAGGCGCGGCAGATCGCCGGCGTCGGAGCCGAGGACGTGTGGGTCTACATTCAGGACATTGCGGCCGGGCAGATGATCGAGTTCGGCCGCTTCCTGCCGCTGCCGGGCGCGGAAGCCGAATGGCGAAAGGCCATCACAGCGCAGAAGCTCGCGGACTTGACGCGCGCCGGCGTCGCGGTCTGACGGCGCAGCAAGCGCAACGCCTTAGAGCGGATTCCGGTCATGTGGAAGCGTAGCCTGCATGTCGGAAGTAATTGGCGCATTCTTGCGGACTGAATTTGGCGGTGAGGGCACCGATCCTGCGCGAGA
>JBEKIC010000033.1:0-41321 GCA_050011955.1 Xanthobacteraceae bacterium | reverse complement strand
CTTCACATCCCGTAACGACGATGCCCAAAGCTCAAGCGTCGTCTCGACCGATCCCGCCATCCATGATCCTCCGAATCATGGTGGCCCATGGATTCAGAAGTCAAAAGAAAATGCAACTGTAATGCTAGGCTTGCCGGCGAGCACCAAGAGCGGCGCGAACCACTTGAACATCCTGCGCGTCCAATCCCGGATTTCGTAAGACCATGAATATGATGGCACCTGGGCAAGGCGACCAGGGGCTACACGCAAAGCACGTGGACGTGGCAGATCGGCTTCTTGTTCCAGCGCTCGGCAATGGCCGAGCGCACCGCGCGCCGCACTGCCTCGGCGACCGCATCGGGGTCGCGCCGGCGCGGCCGCGGCATGGACGCGAAGGCCTCCTCGACCGCGCTCCGCGCGATCTGGCCCATTGCCTCGCCGGCCGCATCGAATTCCGGAATGCCGATCAGCTCGATGTCCGGGTCGGCGGCCAATGCGCCCTGCTCGCTCAGCGCCAGCGCCACGGTGACGATGCCGGCAAAGCTCAGCCGCCGGCGCGACGCCACCGTGCGCGCGGCGGCGGCGACCAGGAGGGACCCGTCCTTGTAGAGCCTTCCAGAGGGGACCTCGTCGATGATGGCCGCCGGTCCAGGCGCGAGACCGACCAGATCGCCGTTGCGGCAGACCAGCACCTCGGGAACGCCGGCCTTGCGCGCCAGCGCGGCGTGCTCGGCCAGGTGCAGCGGTTCGCCATGGGCGGGAATGAGGATTTTCGGCTTCACCCAGCCGATCATATCGAGGAGTTCGGCGCGGCGCGGATGTCCCGAGACGTGAACCAAGTGGTTCTGATCGGTGATGACCTCGACGCCCTGCGTCACCAGGCCGTTGATCACCCGCGCCACCGCCTTCTCGTTACCGGGGATGGTGCGGGCGGAAAAGATCACGCGGTCGCCCCGCCCGAGCGTGACCTCCGGATGCTCGTCCTCGGCGATGCGGGCGAGCGCCGCGCGCGGCTCGCCCTGGCTGCCCGTACATAGAGCCAACACCTTGTCGGGCGGCAGATAGCCGTAGCTCTCGACGCCGCGGAAATCCTGCACGCCGTCGAGATAGCCGGTCTCGCGCGCGACCTGCACCACGCGCTCCATCGCCCGACCGACCAGGACGACCTCGCGCCCGACGGCGCGCGCGGCGTCGGCGACGGCGCGAATGCGTCCGACGTGGGAGGCAAAGGTCGTCACCGCGACGCGTCCCGGGGCGGTGCGGATAAGCTCGGCGAGGCTTTTTGCCACCTCGGATTCGGAGGGCGAGCGGCCGTCGCGGATGGCATTGGTGGAATCGCCGATCAGCGCCAGCACGCCCTCCTGCCCGAGCGCGCGCAGCTTGGCCTCGTCGGTCGGCGCGCCGAGGAGCGGCGTCGGATCGATCTTCCAGTCGCCGGTATGCACCACGATGCCGGCCGGGGTGCGGATCGCCAACGCATTCGATTCCGGGATCGAGTGCGCAACGTTGATGAACTCGATCGCGAACGGGTCGAGCGCCAGCCGGCCACCGAGCGGCACGACGTAGATCGGGATTTTGGGGGCGCCGGGCTCGGACAGGCGGCGGGCCTCGAACAGCGCCGCCGTAAACGGCGTGGCATACAGCGGCACATTGAGCCGCGGCCACAGGTCGATGAGCGCGCCCATATGGTCCTCGTGGCCGTGGGTGAGGACGAGGCCGACGATGTTGCGCCGCTCCTCGATCAGATAACGGATGTCGGGCAGGATGAGATCGACGCCAGGCAAATGCTCTTCGGCCGCAAAGGACACGCCGCAATCGACGATGAGCCATTTACGCCGCCGGCCGTCGCCGACGCCGTAGATCGCGAGATTCATCCCGATCTCGCCGACGCCGCCGAGCGGCGCGAACACGAGCTCGTTCTCAGCCATCAGTCCGCGCGCTCCGTGGCGGGCGGGCGGGCCGGCGGCGACGCGCCGGCCAGCGGGAATACCTCGCCGGCGGTAATCGCCTGCAAGCTGCCGTCGGCAAGGCGCAGCAGCAATCGACCCTGTTCATCGAGCGCCTCGAAGCGTCCCAAAAACTCGCGGCCGGAAAGCCGCACCCGCATCTCGCCGCCGATGCCGGCGGCGCGGGCCATCCAGTCGGCGCGAATAGTGGCAAAGCCGGTGCCTTGTCTCCACTGCGCCAGCCGTTCCACCATCTTGCCCGATAGCGCCGCAAACAGGGCTTCGGCCACGACGCGAGCGCCGCAAGCGGCCAGATCGGTCGCGGGATAGGCGGTCTGCGCCGGGTGGTGCAGGCAGTTCACACCGACACCGATCGCAACGGCAAATTTGTCGGCAACGCGCTCGCCTTCGATCAAAATCCCCGCAAGCTTAGCGCCGCCGCAGAGAATGTCATTCGGCCATTTCAACGCCAGGGCATCGCGCAAGCCGGGAGCGAGCTCGAGAATGGCGTCATGAACCGCGAGAGCGGTGACGAACGACAATTCCGGCGCGCATTCGGCCGGCGCCGGATCGCCGAGCAAAAGCGTCGCGTAGAGATTGCCGGGCGGGGAGACCCACTGATTGCCGCGCCGGCCACGGCCCGCGGTCTGCTGCTGCGCCGTGATCCACAGCGGCCCGCGCTCGCCGCGACGCGCCAGCGCCAGCGCTTCCGCATTGGTCGAGCCCAAGGTTTCATAGCTCGCCAGGCGATAGCCCGCCGCAGCCGCCGCGGCATCAAGCGGCATCAGAACAGCGAATGGGCGGCGGCGCTGGCGACGCCGACGAGCGGTCCCGGATAAACGAAGAAGAGAATGTTGAACAGGCCGCAAACCCCAAGCACCAGTTTGAGCTCATTTGGCATGCTGTAGAACGGCTCCGCCGGCTCCTCGAAATACATGACCTTGATGATCGCCAGATAGTAATAGGCGCCAATCACGCTCGCCAGCACGCCGATCACGGCCAGGATGTAGAGCCCGGCCTTGATGGCGGCAAGAAAGACATAGAACTTGGCGAAGAAGCCGGCGAGCGGCGGCACCCCGGCCATCGAGAACAAGAGCATCGCCAGGAAGAACGCCATGGTCGGGTTGGTGCGCGCCAGCCCGGCAAGCTGGTCGATCGACTCCACCATGCCGCCGCTGCGCCGCATCGACAGGATCACGGCGAACACGCCGAGCGTCATGGTGAGATAGATCGCCATGTAGACGAGCACGCCCTGCACGCCTTCCGAGGTTCCGGCGGCGAGCCCGATCAGCGCAAAGCCCATGTGGCCGATCGAGGAATAGGCCATCAGCCGCTTGATGTTGCGCTGGCCGATGGCGGCAAAGGCGCCCAGCAGCATCGAGGCGATGGAGACGAAGACCACGATCTCCTGCCATTGCGCCGTGATGCCGGGGAAGGCGACGACGGTGGCGCGCACGAACATGGCGATGCCGGCGACCTTGGGCGCGGCGGCGAAAAAGGCCGTCACCGGCGTCGGCGCGCCTTCGTAGACGTCGGGCGTCCACATATGGAACGGCACCGCGGAAACCTTGAAGCAGAAGCCGACGAACAGAAAGACCAGGCCGAAGATCAGCCCCGAGCCGGCGTCCGCCGCCGAGTGCGCGATGCCGACGAAACTCACCGTGCCGGTGAAGCCGTAGACCAGCGAGGCGCCGTACAGCAGCATTCCCGAGGACAGCGCGCCGAGCACGAAATACTTCAACCCCGCTTCGGTCGAGCGCAGCGAATTGCGGTGGCTCGCGGCCACCACGTAAAGCGGCAGGCTCATCAATTCAAGGCCGACATAGAGGGCGATCAGGTCGGCCGCCGAGATCAGCATCAGCATGCCGAGGGTGGAGAGCACGATGAGAATCGAATATTCGAAGCGCTGCTGGCGCTCGCGCTCGGCATGGTCCATCGACATCAGGATGGCGGCGGCCGAGCCGATGATGGCCAGTACCTTGAGAAAGCGGGCGAAGTCGTCGACCACGAAGCTGCCGTCGAACGTGACCAGCTTGCCGGCGGGCAGCGCCAGCACGATCAGCCCGGCGATCACCAGCAACACGATCGAGGCCAAGTCGATGGTGCGCACCGACCGTTCGCCGCGGTAGACCCCAAACATCAACAGCGCCATAGCGCCCAGCCCGAGCAGGATCTCCGGCAGCAGCGGATAGAGCGCGGGAATGGTCAAAGCCGCATTCATCGCCTCACCTCGCCAGCCCGGCCGATTGCACGCTTGCGACCGCGTGCTGGAAATTGTCGATCAGCTGCGTCACCGACACGGCCGAGATATCGAGCACCGGCTTGGGATAAACGCCGAACACGATGGTCAGGATCACCAGCGGCGCCAGCACCACCATCTCGCGCCAGCCGATATCCTTGATGTGGAACAGGCTGGGCTTGGTGAGCTTGCCGAAGATCACCTTGCGGTAGAGCCACAGCATATAGGCGGCGGACAGGATGGTGCCGAGCGTCGCCAGCGTCGCCACCCAGTTGTTGATGCGGAACGTGCCGATCAGCGTCAAAAACTCGCCGACGAAGCCGGACGTGCCCGGCAGTCCGACGTTGGCCAGCGCAAACACCATGAAAGCGAAGGCGTAGATCGGCATGCGATAGACCAAGCCGCCATAGGCGGCGATTTCCCGGGTGTGCATGCGGTCGTAGATGACGCCGACGCAAAGGAACAAGGCGGCCGAAACGATGCCGTGCGAGATCATCTGGAAAATGCCGCCGGCGACGCCCTGCGTCGTCAAGGCGAACAGCCCCATGGTGACGAATCCCATATGCGCCACCGAGGAATAGGCAATGAGCTTCTTCACGTCCTCCTGCATCAGGGCGACCAGGGAGGTGTAGATGATGGCGACAATCGACAGCGCGAAGATCAGCGGCGCGAACTGAACCGAGGCCTCCGGGAACATCGGCAGCGAAAAGCGCAGGAAGCCGTAACCGCCCATTTTCAACAAAATAGCGGCCAGGATCACCGAGCCCGCCGTGGGCGCCTCGACATGGGCGTCGGGCAGCCAGGTATGCACCGGCCACATCGGCAGCTTGACCGCGAACGAGGCGAGGAAGGCGAAGAAGGCCCAGGTCTGCAGCGCGCGCGGGAACGCATGGTGCAGCAGCGTCGGGATGTCGGTGGTGCCGGCCTCCCAGTACATCGCCATGATGGCGAGCAGCATCAGCACCGAGCCGAGCAGCGTGTAGAGAAAGAACTTGAAGCTCGCATAGACCCGGCGCGGGCCGCCCCACACGCCGATGATCAGGAACATCGGGATCAGGCCGCCCTCGAAGAAGATATAGAACAGCACCAGGTCGAGCGCGCAGAAGGTGCCGACCATCAGCGTCTCGAGCACCAGGAAGGCGATCATGTATTCGCGCACCCGGCGCTGGATCGCGGTCCAGCTCGCCAGGATCGAGATCGGCATCAGCGCGGTGGTCAGGATCACGAACGGCAGCGAAATGCCGTCGACCCCCATGGCGTAGGTGATGGTGCCGCCGAGCCACGGCCGCTTTTCCAGGAATTGGAAATCGGCCGAGCTTGGATCGAAACGCCAGACCAGGATCAGCGAGATCGCGAAGGTGATAAGTGTGGTCCACATCGCCACCCAGCGCGCATTGCGCAAACCCGCCTCGTCGTCGCGCAGGAACGCGATGAACAGCGCGCCGGCGATCGGCAGGAAGGTGACGACGGAGAGGATCGGCCAGCTCGTCATCAATGGACCCCTGCGAACATGAACCAGGTGACGAAAGCGGCCACGCCGATGAGCATGGCAAAGGCGTAGTGGTAGAGATAACCGGTCTGCAGCCGCACCACGTTGCGGGTCACATCGAGCACGCGCGCGGAAACGCCGTCAGGCCCGAAACCGTCGATGACAAATCCGTCGCCGCCCTTCCACAGCAGCCGGCCGAGCCGCATCGTCGGACGAACGATGAGGAAGTCGTAGATGCGGTCGAAGTACCAGGCGTTGAGCAGGAAGCGGTAGAGCACGGCCTGGTTTCGCGCCAGCGCCGCCGGCAGATCGGGCCGCCGGATATAAAACTGCCAGGCGACCAAAAAACCGCCGACCATCATGATCGTCGGCGCCAGCGAGGTCAGCAGCGGCAGATGTTCCATGTCCTCGAGCACGGTATTGCCGGGTCCGAATTTCAGCGACTCACGGAAGAATTCGTCGGCGCCGTGACCGGTGAAGAAGCTGAGAAACGGCCAGCCGGCGGCGATCGAGCCGATCGCCAGGACGGCGAGCGGAACCAGCATCACCTTGGCGCTCTCGTGCGCCGCCTCGTAGTGATGGTGATCGTGCGGCTCGCCGTGAAAGGTCTTGAAAATGAGCCGCCACGAATAGAACGAGGTCAGCGCCGCGGCGGCGACCGTCATGACGAAGCCGTAGACCGCCATCGAATTGCTGCCGACGGCGGCCGCCTCGATGATAGCGTCCTTGGAGTAATAGCCGGCGGTGAAGGGAAATCCGGTCAGCGCCAGCGTGCCGACCAGCATGGTCGCATAGGTGAACGGAATTTTCCGCCACAGGCCGCCCATTTTGCGGATGTCCTGCTCGTGATGCATGGCGAGGATCACCGAGCCGGAGCCGAGGAATAAGAGCGCCTTGAAGAAGGCGTGGGTGAACAGGTGGAACATACCGACCGAATAGGCGCCCACGCCCATGGCGACGAACATGTAGCCGAGCTGCGAGCAGGTCGAATAGGCGATGATGCGCTTGATGTCGTTCTGCACCAGACCGACGGTGGCCGCGAAGATCGCCGTGGTGGCGCCGATGAAGGTCACGAACGCCGCGGCCGTCGGCGCCAGCTCGAACAGCGGCGACAGCCGCGCCACCATGAACACGCCGGCCGTCACCATGGTGGCGGCATGGATCAGCGCGGAGACCGGGGTCGGCCCCTCCATGGCGTCGGGCAGCCAGGTATGCAGCAGGAACTGCGCCGACTTGCCCATGGCGCCCATGAACAGCAGCAGGCAAATCACGGTCAGCGCGTCGGCGTTGAAGCCGAGATAGTTGAAGCTCTTGCCGGCAAGCGCCGGCGCTTGCGCGAAGATGGTGTCGAAATCGATCGATCCGGTCAGCAGGAACACGGCGAAAATGCCGAGCGCAAAGCCGAAGTCGCCGATGCGGTTGACGACGAAGGCCTTGATCGCCGCCGCATTGGCTTCCGGCTTGTGGAACCAGAAGCCGATGAGCAGATAGCTCGAAAGTCCGACGCCCTCCCAGCCGAAGAACAATTGCGCAAGATTGTCGGCCGTCACCAGCATCAGCATGGCGAAGGTAAAGAACGACAGATAGGAGAAGAAGCGCGGCTTGTACGGATCGTCCGCCATGTAGCCGATCGAATAGAGGTGGACGAGGCCGGAAACCGTTGTCACCACGACCAGCATCACCGCGGTGAGCGGATCGATGCGCAGCGCCCAGTCGACCTTGAGGTCGCCGGAGACGATGAAATTGAACAGCGGGATCCGCGCCTCGTGGCCGCCGATGCCGACCTCGACAAAGGCGAAGCAGGACAGCACCCAGGAGATCGCCAGCAGCATCGTGGTGATCAGCTCCGCCGCCTGCGAGCCGGCGGCCGGCTCGGCGAGCTCGGTCTTCTCCAAGCTCGGATGATCGATCTCGGCGTGGGCGGATTCCGGTATCGGCGCGCCGTGGGCATGGTCTTCCGGCACCAGCGGGGCGGCGTGATCGTCATGGGGCGGCGACGGATCGGCCCCCGGATGCCGGTTGCGGGCGCCAACGAGCGCGATGACGCCGGCGATGATGGCGCCAAGAAGCGGCAGGACGACAATGGCTTCGTACATCTTGGTGTCCGCCCCGTCTAACCCTTCATCAGATTGATGTCTTCCACGGCGATCGAGCCGCGGTTGCGGAAATAGGCCACCAGGATCGCCAGCCCGATCGCGGCTTCCGCCGCCGCGACGGTGAGCACGATCAGCGCGTAGACCTGGCCGACGATGTCGCCGAGAAAAGCCGAGAACGCCACCAGATTGATGTTGACGGCGAGCAGGATGAGCTCGATCGACATCAGAATGACGATGACGTTCTTGCGGTTGAGAAAGATACCGAAAATCCCCAGCGTGAACAGGATCGCGGCGACCGACAGATAATGGCCGAGCCCGATCGTCATCGCAGCCCCTCCCCCGACTTCACCTTGACGACATCGATGGCGGTCGCGCGCCGGCGCGCGACTTGCGCGCCGACGTCCTGCCGTTTGACGTCGGGCCTATGGTGCAGCGTCATGACGATGGCGCCGATCATGGCGACCAGCAGGATCACGCCGGCTGCCTCGAAGAAATAGACGTAACGGGTGTAGAGCACGAGGCCGAGCGCTTGCGTGTTGCTGATGTCGCTTGGCGAAGGAATCGGCGCGGTGATCGCCTTGGGCACGCCGGGTCCGATCACCCAGGCGCCGACGATGAACAACAGCTCGGCCAGCAAAATGGCGCCGACCAGAAAACCAACCGGCAGGTAGTTGAGGAAGCCCTGGCGAAGCTCGGCAAAATCGACGTCGAGCATCATCACGACGAACAGGAACAGCACCGCCACGGCGCCGACATAGACCACGATGAGGATCATGGCGAGGAATTCGGCGCCCAAGAGGATGAATAGACCGGACGCATTGACGAAGGCGATGATGAGGAACAGCACCGAGTGCACCGGGTTCCTGGCGGTGACGACCATGATCGCCGAGGCGATGCACGCGCCGGCGAAGAGATAGAAGAAAATTGCGGTGATGATCATGGGCGGTGCAGCTCACCGATAGGGCGCGTCGAGTTCGATAGCCTTGGCGAGCTCGCGCTCCCAGCGGTCGCCGTTCGCCAACAGACGGTCCTTGTCGTAATACAGCTCCTCACGGGTTTCGGTCGCAAACTCGAAGTTCGGGCCTTCGACGATGGCGTCGACCGGGCAGGCCTCTTGGCACAGCCCGCAATAGATGCATTTGACCATGTCGATGTCGTAGCGCGTGGTGCGCCGCGTGCCGTCGTTGCGGCGCGGGCCGGCCTCGATGGTGATGGCCTGCGCCGGGCAGATCGCCTCGCACAACTTGCAGGCGATGCAGCGCTCTTCGCCGTTCGGATAGCGCCGCAGCGCATGCTCGCCGCGGAAGCGCGGCGACAGCGCGCCCTTCTCGAACGGATAATTGAGCGTCGGCTTCGGCCTGAAGAAATAGCGCATCGACAGGACGAAGGCCTGCGCGAACTCGGTGAGGAAAATCGAACGAGCGGCCTGATCTAACCCCATGTCAGCCTCTGATCACTTCCAGGACACCGGCAACGATCACCACCATGGCAAGCGAAATCGGCAAAAACACCTTCCAGCCCAACCGCATCAGCTGATCGTAGCGATAGCGCGGCACGAACGTCTTCACCATGGAGAACATGAAGAAAACGGCGCCTGCCTTGAGCACGAACCAGACGACGCCGGGAATCCAAGTGAACGGCACGACCGGAAACGGCGGCAGCCAGCCGCCGAGGAACAGGATCGTCGCCATGGCGCACATGGTGGCAATCGCCACGTACTCGCCCAGCATCAACATCAGGTACGGCGTCGAGCCGTATTCCACCATGAAGCCGGCGACCAGTTCGGATTCCGCCTCGACTAGATCGAACGGTGGCCGGTTGGTCTCGGCGAGCGCGGAAACGAAGAAGATCACGAACATCGGCAACAGCGGCAGCCAATACCAGCCGAGGAAGCCCCAGGCGCTGTTCTGCGCCTGGACGATGGCCGAGAGGTTGAGCGAGCCGACGCACAGCAGCACGGTGATGATGACAAATCCGATCGAAACCTCGTAGGACACCATCTGCGCCGCCGAGCGCATCGCCGCCAGGAACGGATATTTCGAGTTCGACGCCCAGCCGGCCATGATGATGCCGTAGACGCTGAGCGAGGAGATGGCGAAGACATAGAGTATGCCGACATTGATGTTGGCGATGACCCAGCCGGCATTGACGGGGATCACCGCCCAGGCGGCGAGCGCCAGCGTGCAGGTGACCAGCGGCGCGAGCAAAAATACGCCCTTGTTGGCGCCGGCGGGAATGATCGGCTCCTTGAGCACGAATTTGAAAAAATCGGCGAACAACTGCAAAAGTCCCCAGGGACCGACGACGTTGGGACCGCGCCGGAGCTGCACCGCCGCCCAGATCTTGCGATCGGCATAGATCATATAAGCGATCGCAACGAGCAGGATGATGAGCAGCAGCACGCTTTCGGCGAGCATGATCACTACCGGCCAGATGTAGTCGAACCAGAACGCGGCCATCGTTGCGCCCTTTATTCCGCCGCCGTCATGGCCGCGCGCCCGTCGGCGATCGCCGAACATTCCGCCATCACGGCCGAACAGCGCGCGATCGGATTGGTGAAGTAGAAGTGCTCGACGCTCGAGCGGAACGGCGCCTTGTCGGCGGTGCCGCCGCGCGCGGCGAGCGCCTGCAGGTCGGCGGCGGCCGCCGGCGTGATCGCCCCGATACGCATCAAATGCGGATAGGCCTGGTACAGCGCCCGGCGCAGCGCGGCGAGCGAATCGTAGGGTAGCCGCTTGCCCAGAACGTCCGACAGCGCGCGCAGGATCGCCCAATCTTCGCGCGCGTCGCCCGGCGGGAAGGAGGCGCGGGTCGCCATCTGCATGCGGCCCTCGGTATTGACGTAGGTCGCCGACTTTTCCGGATAGGCCGCGCCCGGCAGCACCACGTCCGCCCGCGAGGCGCCGCGGTCGCCGTGGGTGCCGATATAGACGACGAACGCCCCCGGCGCGATGTCGATCTCGTCGACGCCGAGAAGCACGGCCACGTCGAGCGCGCCCGGCGCCGCCATCTGCCGCGCGGTCAAGCCGCCCTCGCCCGGCACGAAGCCGAGATCGAGCGCGCCGACCCGCGAGGCGGCGCTGTGCAGAACGCTGTAGCCGTTCCAGCCGTCCTTCACCGCGCCGAGATCGACAGCCGCCTTGGCCGCCAGCGACGCGATTGCGGCGCCGTCCGGCCGCGCCAAAGCTCCGGCGCCGACGAGAACAAGCGGGCGCTCCGCCTTGCGCAGCACGTCGGCAAAGGAGTGGCTGGCGATGACGGCCAGCGTTTCCGGCCCGGCGCCGAGATAGTCGTAAGTGTAGGTGAGCGGCACCTTCGGGCCGATGATGCCGATGGGAAAGCTTTTGGCGTTGCGCCAGCGCTTGCGGATGCGGGCATTGAGCACCGTCGCCTCCCAGCGCGGGTTCGATCCGACGATCAAGAGCGCGTCAGCCTGGTCGATTCCGGCGATGGTGGCATTGAACAGATAACTGGCGCGGCCCCATTTCGGATCGAGCGCCGAACCGTCCTGCCGGCAGTCGAGATTGCCGACGCCGAGCCGGGTCATCAGATCCTTGAGCGCGAAAATCTCCTCGACCGCGGCGAGATCGCCGACCAGCGCCCCGACCCGCTTGGGATTGGCGTTATTAAGCTTGGCCGCGATCGCGCTGAAAGCTTCGCTCCACGTCGCCGGACGCAAGCGTCCGTTCTCGCGAACATAGGGCTGATCGAGGCGCTGCGTGCGCAGGCCGTCGACCACGTGCCGGGTCTTGTCGGAGATCCATTCCTCGTTGATGTCATCGTTGACGCGCGGCAGGATGCGCATCACCTCGCGGCCGCGCGTATCGATGCGGATGGCAGCGCCGAGCGCGTCCATGACGTCGATCGACTCGGTCTTGTTGAGCTCCCACGGCCGCGCGGCGAAGGCGTAGGGTTTTGAGGTCAGCGCGCCGACCGGACAGAGGTCGACGACGTTGCCCTGCAGTTCGGAAACCATCGCCTCTTCGAGATAGGTCGTGATCTCCATGTCCTCGCCGCGGCCGATGGCGCCGAGCTCGGGCACGCCGGCGACCTCGGTGGCAAAGCGAATGCAGCGCGTGCATTGGATGCAGCGGTTCATCGCCGTCTTGACCAGCGCGCCGAGATATTTGTCTTCGACCGCGCGCTTGTTCTCGCGGAAGCGACTGGCGTCGACGCCGTAGGCCATGGACTGGTCCTGCAGGTCGCATTCGCCGCCCTGGTCGCAGATCGGGCAATCGAGCGGATGATTGATGAGCAAAAATTCCATCACGCCTTCGCGCGCCTTGCGCACCATCGGCGAGCGGGTCTTCACCTCCGGCGGCTCGCCCTTAGGGCCGGGCCGGCAGTCGCGCACGCCCCAGGCGCAGCTGGCAATCGGCTTCGGCGAGCCAGCGAGCTCGACCAGGCACATGCGGCAATTGCCGGCGATCGACAGCCGTTCCTGGAAGCAGAAGCGCGGAATCTCCGCGCCCGCGGCCTCGCAGGCCTGGAGCAGCGTGTACTCTGGCGGAACGTCGATCTCTTTGCCGTCGATGATGAGCTTGGTCATCTCGTTCTCACTCCGCCGCCTCGGGCACCGGCGGATCGAGCACGCCCACCGTGTCGGGATTGGCGGTATATTCGTCGATGCGGCGTTCGATCTCGGGCCGGAAATGCCGCAACAGACCCTGCACCGGCCAGGCGGCGCCGTCGCCGAAGGCGCAAATGGTGTGGCCTTCGATCTGTTTGGTCACGTCCCAAAGGGTGTCGATCTCGCGCTTCTGCGCGCGCCCTTCCGCCATGCGGGTGAGCAGGCGCCACATCCAGCCCATGCCCTCGCGGCACGGCGTGCACTGGCCGCAGCTCTCGTGCTTGTAGAAATAGGAGATACGCGCCATCGCCTTCACGATGTCCGCCGACTTGTCCATCACGATGACCGCGGCCGTTCCCAGCGCCGATTTCTTTTGGATACAGCCGTCGAAATCCATCAACAGCGAGTCGGCCTGATTGGGCCCCGCCGGCACCAGCGGCATCGACGAGCCGCCCGGGATGACGGCGAGCAGGTTATTCCAGCCGCCGCGCACGCCGCCGGCATGCCGCTCGATCAGCTCGCGCAGCGGAATGCCCATCGCCTCTTCGACGTTGCACGGCCGCTCGACGTGGCCGGAAATGCAAAAGAGCTTGGTCCCGGTATTGTTCTGCCGGCCGATGCCGGCGAACCAGGCGGCGCCGCGCCGCATGATCTCGGGCACCTGCGCAATGGTCTCGACATTGTTGACGGTGGTCGGGCAGCCGTAGAGCCCCATATTGGCGGGGAACGGCGGCTTCAGCCGCGGCTGCCCTTTCTTGCCTTCGAGGCTCTCCAGCAGCGCCGTCTCCTCGCCGCAGATGTAGGCGCCGGCGCCGTGATGCACGAGGAGGTCGAAGTCGTAACCGTGGACGTTGTTCTTGCCGATCAGCTTGGCGTCGTAGGCCTGATCGATCGCGGCCTGCAGGCGCTCGCGTTCGCGGATGAACTCGCCGCGAATATAAATGTAGCCGGTGTGCGCCCCCATGGCGCTGCCGGCGATCAGACATCCCTCGATCAACAGATGCGGATCGTTCCGCATGACCTCGCGGTCCTTGCAGGTGCCGGGCTCCGACTCGTCGGCGTTGACGACGAGGTAGTGCGGCCGGCCCTCGGACTGCTTGGGCATGAACGACCATTTCAGCCCGGTCGGGAATCCCGCGCCGCCCCGCCCGCGCTGGCCCGACGCCTTCATCTCGTTGACCAGCGCGTCGCGGCCTCGTTCCAGAATCGCCTTGGTGCCGTCCCAGGCGCCGCGCGCGCGGGCGCCGTCGAGGCCCGAATCGTGGCGGCCGTAGAGATTGCGAAAGATGCGGTCCTTGTCGGCGAGCATTTTTCTAATCCGCGACTTGTTCTATCCACGTCTCGGGTCGGTTGCGTCGGCAATCGGCGGTTTCGGCAGCGGCGCCTCATGGACGTTGGCGGCTGCGCCAGGCTTCTTGGCGTCGCTGTCGCTCAACGGCGTACCAGGCGGCGTCGATTTACCGTTGCCGCCGTAGAGCGACGGATCGGTCAGCGTCGTCTCGCCGCCGACCGGCGCCGAGAGCTGACGATCGATCTGCGGACCCGGCTGCGGCGTTTTGCCGGCCGCCAGATCGTCGAGGATGCGCGTCAGCGTTTCCGGCGTCAGGTCCTCGTAATAATCGGCATTGATCTGCACCATCGGCGCGTTGACGCAGGCGCCCAGGCATTCGACCTCGGTCCAGGAGAACGTACCGTCGGCGGTCACGTCGTTCTCGTGGCCGATCTTGCGATGCAGGACCTTCTTGAGGTGATCGGCGCCGCGCAGCATGCATGGCGTCGTGCCGCAGAACTGCACGTGGTAGCGGCCGACCGGCGACAGATTGAACATCGTGTAGAAGGTCGCCACTTCGAGCACGCGAATTTTTGCCATGCCGAGCATCTCGGCGACGGCTTCGATCGCCTTCTGCGGCAGCCAGCCACCGGCCTGCTGCTGCGCCCGCCACAATAGCGGGATCACCGCGGATTGCTGACGGCCCGCCGGATATTTGGCGATCTGCGCCTTCGCCCATTCCAGATTCTGCGGGGTGAACGCAAAGCTCGGCGGCTGCTTTTCGGCGAGACGGCGCACGCTCATCGGTCGACATCCCCGAAGACGATGTCGAGGCTGCCCAGCACCGCCGATACGTCGGCGAGCATGTGTCCGCGACACAAGAAATCCATGGCCTGCAGGTGGGCAAAACCGGGGGCGCGAATCTTGCACTTGTACGGCTTGTTGGTGCCGTCGGCGACCAGATAAACGCCGAACTCGCCCTTGGGCGCCTCGACCGCGGCGTAGACTTCGCCGGCCGGTACGTGAAAGCCCTCGGTGTAAAGCTTGAAATGGTGAATGAGCGATTCCATCGAGCGCTTCATCTGCGCGCGGCGCGGCGGCGTGATCTTGTTGTCCTCGACGAGGACCGGACCCTGGCCGTCCGCGGCCCGCAGCTTTGCAATGCACTGCCGCATGATGCGGACCGACTGGCGCATCTCTTCCATGCGCACGCAATAGCGATCGTAATTGTCGCCGTGCTTGCCGATCGGCACGTCGAAGTCGAACTCGGGATAACACTCGTACGGCTGCGCCTTGCGCAAATCCCACGCCGCGCCGGAGCCGCGCACCATGACCCCGGAAAATCCGCGCGCCCACGCGTCTTCCAGCGTCACCACGCCGATATCGACATTGCGCTGCTTGAAGATGCGGTTCTCGGTGAGCAGAACCTCGAGATCGTCGCAGGCTTTGAGGAACGGATCGCAAAAGGCCTCGATGTCGTCGATCAGCTTCGGCGGCAAATCCTGATGCACGCCGCCGACGCGGAAATAAGCCGCGTGCAGGCGCGCGCCCGAGGCCCGCTCATAGAACCCCATGAGCTTCTCGCGCTCTTCAAACCCCCACAGCGGCGGGGTCAGCGCGCCGATATCGAGCGCTTGCGTGGTGACATTCAGAAGATGCGACAGCAGGCGGCCAATTTCGCAGTAGAGCACGCGGATGAGCTGCCCGCGCCGGGGAACTTCGACGCCAAGCAGCCTTTCCGCCGCGAGGCAGAACGCATGCTCCTGGTTCATCGGCGCGACATAGTCGAGCCGGTCGAAATACGGAATCGCCTGCATATAGGTCTTGTGCTCGATCAGCTTCTCGGTGCCGCGATGTAAAAGTCCGATATGCGGATCGACGCGCTCCACGACCTCGCCATCAAGCTCGAGGACGAGCCGCAATACGCCGTGCGCCGACGGATGCTGCGGGCCGAAATTGATCGTGAAGTTGCGTTGTCTCGTCTCAGCCATCGTGCATCCCAAAGCGACCTATACGGCTGGCGCCGCGACCTGTTTCACGACCCCTGCCCGCCACCGTTCTTGCCCGCCTTTTCGTCGCCCGGCAGCACGTAATCCGTCCCCTCCCAGGGTGACAGAAAATCGAAGTTGCGGAATTCCTGGGCCAGCCGCACCGGCGCGTAGACGACGCGCTTGAGCTCGTCGTCGTAACGCACCTCGACGAAGCCGGTAAGCGGAAAGTCCTTGCGCAGCGGATGACCCTCGAAACCGTAATCGGTGAGAATCCGCCGCATGTCCGGATGGCCGGTGAAGAGGACGCCGTAGAGATCGTAGGTCTCGCGTTCAAACCAGTTGGCGCCGGGAAACACCTCGATGATCGAATCGACCGGCGTCGTCTCGTCGGTCTCGACCTTCACGCGCAGGCGCACATTGTGCTTGGGCGAAAGCAGATGATAGACAACATCGAAGCGCCGCTCGCGGCCCGGCCAGTCGACGGCGGTCACGTCGATGATGTTCCAGAACTGGCAGCGCGGGTCGTCGCGCAGGAAGCGCATGACCGCGACGATGTCGCGGGCCGCGGCCGTCACCGTCAGTTCATGATGCGCAACCGCATAGCCGAGCACCGACGGGGCAAGCGCAGCAGCGATCGTCTTGCCGAGCGTGTCGAGTATATCATCCATGATCAGCGTTCGATCGTCGCGGTGCGGCGGATTTTCTTTTGCAGCAGCAGCAGCCCGTACAGCAGGGCCTCGGCCGTCGGCGGACAGCCCGGCACGTAGATGTCGACCGGCACCACCCGGTCGCAGCCGCGCACCACCGAATAGGAGTAATGATAGTAGCCGCCGCCGTTGGCGCACGATCCCATCGAGACGACGTAACGCGGCTCCGGCATCTGGTCGTAGACCTTGCGCAGCGCCGGCGCCATCTTGTTGGTGAGCGTCCCGGCGACGATCATCACGTCGGACTGCCGCGGCGAGGCGCGCGGCGCCAGACCAAAGCGCTCGGCGTCGTAGCGCGGCATCGACATCTGTATCATTTCGACGGCGCAACAGGCGAGCCCGAACGTCATCCACATCAGCGAACCGGTGCGCGCCCAGGCGATGAGGTCGTCCGCCGCGGCGACGAGAAATCCCTTGTCGGCAAGTTCGCTGTTGAGACCGGTAAAGAACGGATCGCTGGCGCCCAGCGGCTTGCCATTGCGTGCGGCGACTAATTCCGGACGTGGGGTAAGGATCGGGGTTCCGCTCAGTTCCATTCGAGCGCTCCCTTCTTCCATTCATAGATAAACCCGATCGTCAGCACGGCAAGGAACAGCATCATCGAGCAGTAGCCGAACAGGCCTAGCTTGCCGAAGGCCACCGCCCAAGGAAACAGAAAGCTGACTTCGAGATCGAAAATGATGAAGAGAATGGCGACCAGGTAAAAGCGCACGTCGAATTTCATGCGCGCATCGTCGAAGGCGTTGAAGCCGCACTCGTAGGCCGAAACCTTTTCCGGATCGGGTTGCTTGTAGGCGACGAGAAAGGCGGAAACGAGCAGCGCCAGACCGATCACCGCCGCCACCGCGATGAAAACGATGAGCGGCAGATAGCCGAGCAGCAATTGATTGAGTGACTGGGTCACCGGGAACCCTCTAGACCGCCCTCAGCGGACAGCCATCGTCTTCCTCGCGTCACGATCCAACACGGAGGGCGGGACCGCGCCGATTTGCCCCAAATCTTCGCGGAGTCGCGCTGGAAAAGGCGAACGCGGGTGACCCTTAGCGCAGTGCACAAAAAGGCGCAAGGCGGGCTTGTGGGTTAAGCCATGCGCGCGACGCTGGCGTGCCCGGAGTATTGTGAGGATGCGCCGAATGGCGGAAAGCGTGGCGGGAGCGACGGGACTCGAACCCGCGACCTTCGGCGTGACAGGCCGACCCGCCCCCACGAAAATCCATGTATTTTCAAGGGCCGGTGACACTGGCCATTGGCAATAACCTGCCCCAAAAAGGCCGAAAGTGTCACAAAAGAGCGCCGGGCCTATTGTTGGGAGTTACCATACATACGTTGGAGTTTCATTGCTTCATCGTAGGACCGGCAGGGCACCACTGCTATCCGCATTTTACCAGGCTGACGGCTCGCCATGTACTTTTCGAGATACCCCTCGCCTGTCAGCGCCAGATATCCGAAACCACCAGGCTTGTCTGGCGCTGGCCACAGACCACACACCACGTCATTTTTCTTGATTCGAAGCTCGATCTCATCCTCGGTGATGTCGTCCGGGCGCTCATTGTAGAGACTTCTCAGTGTGGCAATGAGCGAATCTTCGTCCACCATCGCACCTACCTTCTGCGTTACGGGCTTGGGCGCCACGCTGCGGCGCGGGCACCTGCCCCGCGCCTACCCTAGCCGCCTATCCGAAATAACGCACAGTGGCGCTGCGCCAGCGCGGCCGAGCGCGCCAATGGGGGGCGCGACCCTCCGTTTTGGAGAGCGGGCAAATTCCCCCTCAGTTCAGCGTCGCCTACTCTCCGTTTTCGTCGACGGTCGTGGTCGGCATGACATGGGCGAGCGATGCCGTCCCGCAGCGCCGCGTGGCCATCAAGCCTTCAAGAGCGTCCCATGCGGCATCCTTGTTCCGGTGCTTTCCAGGCACGCGAAACCAACATTGGCGCGCGGTACGGTCGCCCGGGCGATAGTCATTGGGATGCACATAGAACAAAGCAGGGAAATCGCAGGTGCAGGTTTTTAGATCGTCAGGATCAACGTCGATCATCAGCGCGACCCAATCCCATTTGCGCGCACTTTCGCGACAAACGTCGAGCGCAAACCAGCCATTCGGCAAGTGATCAAGATATTCGATTTTCACAGCATTGGCGCTCATGCTGCCCTCCCTCCATCCGTCGACTGCTCGCCATCCGGCCATCCGACGCGCTCAAAATGCGCCCTATTCGGATGCAGCGCATGGAAGAGCTCCCCACGAATGCCTTCCAGGGCTTCGGCGCGGCGTTTAATTTCCCATGCGAGCCGCTGCAGCGCGCACGCGGCCAGATCATCCTCATCCTCCATCGATGCGCACATAAGCTCAATTGCATGGCCGAAATCGCCGATAGCCCTGATATCATCCTCCATGCTGCTGACGGTCTTAAAAAGAGCATTGGACGATTGTGGAACGAGCTCGCGGACATTCGAGCGGGCCGCTCGCTTGGATGCTGCAGTCATGGTGATAACCCTCTCCAATAGTTGTTGAGACGCCAGGAGGGCGGAATCGAAATTCAGCGATTCGGGTGCTATCCGTTTGAGCGGTCATCCGATGCCCTCCTATGGCGTCGGGTGGCAAGTCCCGGCGCCGTGTATCAAGCACGGCGTCGGGGCGCGAATCATAACCGATCCTCGCGGCGTCGGGAATCCCCCCAATCGACGTTCACAACGACGAGACCAGTTTCCTCCGCCTCCGCGAGGGCCACCGCCAGCTCGCTGTAAAGTCGCAGGGGACTAGCATCATCGTCATAAAGCACACACACGCGGGTTTCAGGAGCAACTTTCGCTTCCGCAAGAGCCTCAATCGTGTGGGGATAATCGGAGAGCGCATCGGGGATCTCATCGGCATAGAAAAATCGCACGTAAGCGGTCCGCTCACGCGTCCAATTTTGCCAGCGCACAAGCGCTCCTTGAAGCGTCTCGATCAACGCGCCTCTCAGCCATTCTGATCGGCCGGCACCATGGCACGGCCGCGGTTTAGGGTGAGCTCGGAAAACAAACCGCTGAACGTGGTAGCCGTCCTGGTGCCCCTGGGAAAGCCGTCGAGCTTGATGTGCACCGACGCATCCCCCCGGACTAAGCCACCACCCGAGCCGACCAGCCCCGATTGCTTGCCGAGTTTCAGAAGATCGCCGCCATGGCCGCGATGACCAAAGTGATCGCGCAACCTTTTGTGGTTAGCTGCCTGCGCCGCCGTTATTTGCTCGAGCTGGTGTCGGCGAAATCCTGGCCACGCTCCCCGCTCGCCAGCGCCGGATTCGCCGCGTTCAGGTGCCTCGAAAGTCTCGACGCCAGGATGGCCAGTAATCCGGTCGCCGCCGAAATTTGCCAGAGTGCGAAACCGATGATCGATCTGCTCGTGTTTCCTAGAGAGCCACTGAGATGAATTGTCGATCGCGCCGCGCGCAATGTCGGAGCCTTCCTCAAAAACCTTCTTGAAGTTTTCATCCATCATTCGGCGTTCTTTCGCCGAAAAATTCCTGTATCCTTGGAAGTAGGCGAGATTGCCGTGCGAACCAAACCCGCCGCCGCCGTGAAGGGCGGTGCGCACGTCCGCGCGGTTTGCCGCCTCTTCCATGGCCGCTTGGTTGGCGAGCGGATTGGTGTTCTCGCCGATGACGTGACGGTAGAGTTCTTCTTTGAGCCGAGGATTGGCGTTTAGCTCCTTGAGCCATTTGCTCCGATCAATGCCTGCACGTTGCCCACCAGGACCACCGGCAGCAGCGCCGACCGGCTCCTGCGGTATGTCGATCGCTCCGCCCGCACCGAAGCCAGCGCCGTGGCCGCTCGGGGCGCCCTCACCAGCACCACCGGGAGGGCCGCCAGCTCCGCCCCGAAACCCGCCGGCGCCACCACGACCACCGAAACTGCCACCGCCTCCACCGCCAGCGCCGCCTTCGTTCAACTCAAACCAATCGCGCAAGCCTTCAGCGACGCCCTTTCGGGTGCCTTCCGCAGTGCCTTCCTTGACTGGCTTTTTAAGCGCCTCCCCAGCGCCGAAACCGCCGCCGGCGGGGACAATGATCTCGCTTTTATGGACCGCCGCGACCATGTCCCGCGGCACAACGCCGCCAGAAGCAAAGCCGGAGATGTGCCCCATTTCAAGTGGACTGTGTTGTTTGCCGAAAATAAGATTTTCGATGAGGCCGACAGCGGCACCCCATTTACCGGCGGGCCGCGCTGGCCGGCTGAACGTCGGCGTAATTGAACTAAAGTCGCCGCTTTTCAGTTTATTGTATTCCTCGAGCAGCTCGTGGGCGTCTTTCAGCGCCAGCTTGATTTGCGAAGACACCTCCTTAAGTACCGCGATGAGACCATCGCGGTTCTCATCGACAAATTCCTTGAGCTTGTCTGTCGCCTCGGTGAAGGCACCGACAAGTTCGACGCCGACCGTCAACTTCAATCTGTCGACCGACTCGGCGATCCGATCCATCGCTTCCTGGAACGCCAGACCGCTTCGCTGCGCCTCCGGGCCGATCGCGCCGATATTTGCCCGAATCTCCTCCATTACCTTGCGCAGTTCGGTGCCAGACAGATTGGCAAAATTCTCCGGTAGGCCAAACATGCGCAGCCATTTGCGCTTGTCTTGTTGTGTCGGAATGCGATCGAGAAAACCGATGACCTGTTCCAAGGCCTCCTGGTTGTTCCGCGACAGACTGCGCAGAAAATTGTTCGCGTTGGCGTCCCATTCGCGACGCCAAATATTTAACTCCTCCGGTGCCATCCGCCGCAGATTCTGCATGTGCTGGGCGAATTCGGCCACGCCCTTGCGCATCGCTTCCGGCGTCGTATCGAGCCGCCGCGCCGCCGCATCGAACTGACGCAATTGATTGATGGTCAGCCCGGTCTCGCGCGACAGGAATGTCAATTGCCGCGTCGTGTCGGCAAAGCCAGTGGTCGCCTCCTTTAGCGCGGCAATCGCGCCGGCGACAGTAAGCGTCGTGACTCCGAGCGCGGCCAGCGCCGGCGTAACGCCCCTTCTCAGCCGTTGTTCGAATTTCTCGGTCTCTTTACCGAGTACGCCGACAGCTTCTTGGTGCTTCTTGGCATACGCAGTCCCTTGCGCGTGCGTGCCCTTGACCTCGTCAGCAACTCGCCGCAGCGCCTTCTGCATCTCGCGCAGCGGGCCCGAATATTTATCGACGACCTCGGCGGCGAGGCGAAGGGTCTCTTGATCTGCCATCCCTGATTATCCCGTCGCTTTAGATTTCTCGGCTGGACGCGCGATTTTGTTAGTTGAGAATATCCGCCTCATCGCGCGATGGTGATCGAAGTGGGCCAGCAGCGCGGCCTCGTCCGCAAACTCTTCGCTGATCGTGAAAAAAGGCCCGCGGTCCCGGTACTGCAGAGCGAAATCTTGCGTATCAGAGAGATTGCCGTTGGGGGTCACCGGGGTCACATCGCAAAACGTCGTCTGATCGGCGCTTCGTCGGAAAAGCTGGATCAACCAAGCAATAATCGGCGCTCTCCACAAAGACCGGCATTCCGCATTTTTCTCGTCTTCGTCAAACTGCGGAGAGACGAGGGTCCACCCGGGCAGCGCGGGAATGACGATCTCCTCGATCGGCGTTATAGGCTCGCTCAACTGTTCTTTCATCTCCATGCCCTTGGGCAATAGAACGGCAGGGACAAGAGCAAAAAAGCCCTGCCGTCCATTGGTCGAACAAGCCTTGAAAACCTTGACCCCCGGCTAGACCCGCTCGCGCTCGATGGAGGAGGTTTTCTTGTCGCTGTTGGATCGGCTTGCGTGATCCTCAAGGAGTTTTGAGCGCGAGTTTCTATCGACGCGGCAGCGTTGCAAATTCCGGTTGATGTGGAGTCCCGCCGGCGCCGGCTGTCACGGCTGCGGAGGCCGCTACGATACGGTCGGGATCCACCAAAAATCCCAAGCCCTGCAGCCTTTTTATTTCACTGACTGGCAGCTCGACACGCTCGCCTGGGCCGTGCCCACGAGTCACGGCTGCGTACACGGTCTTTTTCTCATTGGGATCCCATCCAACAGAACGCCGCTCGCCGGGGATCGGCAGGTGTAGGGTCCGACCTCGTGCGACGATTCCAATCGCGGTCGCTTCGTTCGCAGTATTCTCGTCAGGCGCCGGCGAGGGTGGCGCTGGTTTGCCGCTGAGGACAAGATCGGGATCCACGCGTTTCGACATTTGCAAATTTGCCCTCGCCCGGCGCTCATTCTCGTCCATCTTTATTTTTCCTCTCGTCGTGTTAAAAAACAAAAGGGCGCAGCGGGGTTATGACCGCTGCGCCCTTCGTCCGCGCACGGCTATGACCTCGGGCGCAGATTTTTCCGCGGCGGCTTTGGTGCGTGGGGTAGGAGCACCCCCCCGCCGAGGAAAACTTAATCATCGCATCACCACGCCGGGCCTATCATCGGCCCGATGCATCAAGTTTAGCTGTTGGGTTCGCGGGGGAATTGCGGGCCGTTTCAGTGCCATCGGTTTCGGCACGGCGCCAGCCCTTAGCACGTCGCGCCAGGCGGCCGATGGTTGCCGTGCATCGCCAACTGTGAGGCCGAACGCCAAGTCATAAGGAAATCGCGTGAGCGGTGCGACTGGAATGGCAGACGCGATGACCGCAGCGGTGAATGACCGCAGCGACACGTCACGCGGATAGGCCTGCTTCCCTAGCCACTCGCGGCAAGCGTCGAGCCAATAAGTCGCGGCGTATTTCTCGTTGGGCTCGGTGGCGCGGCGTGCATAGCATAGGTAGATCATTGCGCGCCCGAACTGAAAGCGATCGCCTTCCAGCTTGGGATAACTGCCTTTGACTAAGGCAAACAACTCATCAAGATCCTCGGAGCTCGGCAAGTCCGCTGGCGGTGGCATCGCGACACCAGCGAGAGAGAGCATCGAGCGAAGCCGGATATTTTCGGCTTGTAGGTCTTCAAGCTCGGCCATCAAATTTCGCCCCTTCTCAATCTTCCCGCTTCGAGGATTTTTGCCGCGGTGCGCTCAGCTTCGTTGCGCGGGGGCGGCACCTCCGCAGCAATTTCCCCGCGGCGCACCTGGCCGGCGCGAATAATTACGAGGGCAGTCTTGTCCGTTGGCGTCACTTCCGCATCGATCTCGCCGCGACGGATTTTGCCGGCGCGGGTGATGAAATCCGCAAGAGCGGTGCTTCCGCTCGGGACATCGGGCTCGAAGAATGGTCGGGCCTGGCGAAGGTGCTGGCTGACGTGCTCTTCAAGCGCGACCGTCTCACGCTCGGCTTGCGCTGCACCGCGCCGCGCCAGATCGCGCTCGCGCTGTTCGAGCTGAGCCTCACGCCGGCGCAGCGCCTGCTCGCGCCCGTTGAGATCAAGTTCGCGGTTGTCGAGATTGGTTTGCGAGCTCCTGACCCGGCCCTCGAGCGCGAGCACACTGTCCGCTCGATCCCGCAAGTCGCGTGCTCGAGATCGTAACCCGTCGAAACGGTCATTGCTGGTCTGTCGATCGCGGCCGACGCGGGAGAAATTCGAAGCGGGTGTCATCGCTTTTTGCCTCAACGAATCAGCGTTCGAGGAGGTTATAAACTCTTCTGAGTGAAACGTAAAGCTTTATGTTTACGTTTCGGCGCCCTCCTGTCGCGCTGCTCGCGCGCCAATCTTACGAAGCTCCCCGCGAAGGTGCCGTTCGACGTCATGCGGCGGCAGGTTGAACCTCACCGCAACGGAAAGGGCGAGCTCGCCAGCCGCACTCAAAAAAACCTGGATGATCTGCGATGCCCCGCGCGCTGGCGGCGAGATGTCAAGGTTGGTGTTGGCGCCGTTTAGCGCGCGCTGCACCGGGTCTAACGTGCACTGAAGCTGCGAAATGGCGACAGCCACCCGAATGCGAGCGCCGCGGCCTTCACCGACCAGGGCGTCGCCGGAGATTTTCTCCTCCGCTATCCATTGCGAGACGCGCGGCGCCGAGACGCGCGTGAGCTGGGCGAAGCGCGCCTTCGTGACGACCTCTTCATTTTTCTGATCGTCGGACATTTGTTGTTTAGATATTGAACCCCCTTAACATGTAGCCTGCCCTTTACTTTAGGCACCGAAATCGCACTGCAACTGGCGTTAGGGTGCGCTCGCGCGTGGCCCGCCTGGGGATGGGGCCTACCAAGGACCCAAACGATTGCAGCGGCACCTCCCGGGACGAGCTTAGCGCAACTTGCCGCGCGTTTGACCTTCTCGACCAACGGCGCACGGCGGACAACGGCGCATTTTCCTTTCCTAGTCCCTGAAAATCCACCAGCCCCACGTTAAGCAAGTGCGCCGTGGTGCGCCGTGCGCCGTACCATTCCGAAGCCCACCACGGCGCATAACGGCGCACATTCAACAATGTTTTCATCGATCATCGCGGCGTCCACCATCGATTGCCCTTCGAATCTTTGGGTTCCCTCTTCCACCCGAGTTGATCGAGCACCGCCGCAATACGACGCTGCTCGGCAGTGCCAATGCGCGCCGTCTCGATATGCAGGGCATCCCTCGCCACCGACCCGACGGTTAGCCTGGGAACTCGGCCGAGAGCCGCCGCCGCCTTACCCAGATCATCGAGATGCTTGGAGATCGTTTCCTCCCACGCATCGCCCTCATATCGAGCCGCTTGCTGCGGCATGATATATTGTTGCTCAAAATTTTTGTCGGGCCACCATTCGGCCCCTTCATGATATTGAGCAACCGCCTCACCAAACAGCTGATCCCTGTTCTTCGATAAGCTGGCAAGATCGATTGAGCCAGCTTTGACGGGCCAAAAGCGCCGACCGCCGGTTTCGTCGCGCAAATAGATGTCGCGATTTGTAGTGCCGACGAAAACACACTGGCGGGGCTCGATGACTTCCTTGCGCCCGTAGCTCGGGCGGTAGCGCTCGGTCGTGCGACTGATGAACGCCTTTAGGACGGCGGTCTCGGCGCGATCCATCGCGTGCATTTCCGACACCTCGATGAGCCACTTGCCGCGCAGGTGCATGCTCACATCTTTGCCAATCATCACGTTGGGTAGGTTGTCCGAAAACCACTGCTGGCCGCCGAGGATCCTGCAGGCTGTACTTTTCAAGATCCCCTGCGGCCCCTCAAGGACGAGCATATGATCGGCCTTACATCCGGGTTGGTAGATTCGGGCCACCATGCCGACTAAAAACATCGTACCCACGGACCTGACGTATTCGGAATCTTCCGCTCCAAGGAAGCGCTGTAGCCAACAATAAAGGCGGCGCTCGCCATCCCATCGAATGCGATCGAGATACGAGCGAACTGGATGAAACGGACGTTCATTTGCACGGACATCGACAGCCTGGTGCATCACCTCGGCGCTGATACGTTTCAGGCCGAGGTGCTGCAATCGATCCTGCATAATTCCAACGTCCACATCGGTTAGCGGTCGCGGCTTGAATTCCAGATCTCCTTTTTTGAGCGGCCGTTTTAGGATTGTGGTGCATTCCATCTCGTCATAACCAAGCGTGCCGGGGAACACGGCACGAAGGCCGATCAGAGCATTCGCCAGGATCGGCAACGGCTTGCCGGTGTCTCCACAAATGCAGCGATCGAGAAATTTGCCGTTATCATCTTCGCCGTCGCCTGGCGGCTCACTGGGAGGGCGACCGCTGCCGGTAGGCATCGCGGCTTCTGCAGGTGGCAAAGATTTACCACCTGACCGCTTCACGGGCCGGCGCTTGGCCCCTCGCGCCGGCTGCGGAGCTTGCTCAGGGGCACCAGCAGAAAGCTGTGGATGATCCTCATCCACGACGATCGGGCTTGCCAGCGCTAACGCCAGGCGCGCCTGAATGGCGTCTTCCGCATGAGCAATAACCAGACCCGCGGCTTCCGCCGTTGCCCAAAGACGATCGACGGCCTCGACCTCTGGAAAGTCGCTAGGATCGATGAGGCCAGCGATGTAGCGAGCGGCGGTCGCGAAGGCGTCAAGCTTTTCGGAAGGCGCCGCCGCGCCGATCGCGTTGGCGTATTGGCGGTACTTTTCGGCGAGGCCAGGCGAAAGAACGAAATCGCGCCGGCCGCAGCCCCGCGGCGGCAGGATCGGACCGGCGGCGTCAACAGCTGCGACGATGCGCTGCCAGCCATGGCGCGATGCCTTGTCCGGACCTGGAGGATTCGGTTCATCGGGCATTATGAATCGCACTTCGCGGAAATCACGGCGTCTGCAAAAACCTTATAGAACTCGCCGGTGCGAACATCAACCTTTATGTTTGCGTTCTGCATCGCAAAGGTTTATATGGGCGCAAGCGAAGCCAACGAGACGGGGAAACGGGCAGAATGAGCGGATATCACTTTGCGGCCGTTAAAGCCGCCCTGGTCGCGGCCTTCGGCATTGTCGAGGCCAAGCAACCGCGCTTTTTCGCCCGCCTCGAACATCTGCGCCGAATCGGAGCAATGGGCGAGCTTCGTCCCGGCAAGGGGACGAAGCTCGACTACGATCGAGACCAAATCGATCGCCTTCTCTTCGTGGTGCAGCTCTCGCGATTTTCGATCGAGCCGGTGGTGACCGTCGCGCTTATTAAAAAGCACTGGGGTCCAAGGCACCGGGACACCGACGCCGCAGTCGATCGTGGGCAGCACTCAATCAGCGATCTTTTTGAAGCGGCGCGCAAACAGGCCGCCAATCCAAGCGAGCACATCTGCCTGTCAGTCAAGATTGATGATTTTGTCTCCACCGCAAATCTACCTGACATTGGATGGTTCTGGCGCCGAAACTTGGAAGGATTTTATTATTGGTTGGGTGACAATCAAAACAGCGCCAGCGTGTTCGACTTGTCGGCAAAACTACAGCGCCTCGATGCGGCGCTCGCAACCGAAGTGGACAACCTGGTCGCATTTTCTACTAGGTCGGGTGCGGAAACGCCGGCGGCAGCGCCTCCGACTGGACTCCCGGCGAAAATCCGTCGTGCTCGGCAAGCAGCTGTCCCGGACGGGACACCTAACAAGCGAATTGGCAGGGATGGCAAGAAGTAATGAAGGGCGAGAGCATCCGATACGCTATTCCGCCGCGCGACGTGCCGCCGGTCAAAGCCGCTCGTCGGCTGCATCTGACGCTATGCGAATTCGAAGCGAAGAAGGAAGAGCTCTTTCGACGCGGTTTCCCGCGGCCCGATCTCACCACCGGAATGTATGATCTCGTCAAGATCGACAAATGGATCGACGATCGGGATAAACCATCGACAACATCTGAAGGGCCGCGGGATGCTCGCGAGGTGCTGGCTGGACGATTTTCTCGGGGAGTGAGTGATGGGTGATACGATCCGCTACTTCCTATTTCTCAATGGCCGCTGGCGTTGGCGGCCGACAGCGGCAATGCGCAACAAAGGATTCAAACTCGTTACGTTCGGGCGCGAGGCGACCGCCGCCGACAGGGCGCGAGCTATTGCGCTCAATGACGAATGGGACCGTGTTCGCCGCGGCCAGGCCGAACAGGCCAGCGCCGAGCCCACATATCCGATCGGCAGCTATGGCGACGGTTATCAACGCGCGATGACGCTGCGCCAAGCCGAGCGCATAGCGAAGGGCGACGTGCAAAGCAACGAACAAACAAAGCGCGACGACTGGCCGCGCGCCTGGCGCTGGCTCTCGATCTTCGCGGATTGTGATCCGCGTACCATCCAACCCGAGCATTTCCTCGCCATCGATCCGAAGACTGGAAAGGCGACTGGACTCGTCCCCGAGGTTGAGGCCAAAGTCTCGGTGACCGAGCGGCATCGGGTCATCAAGGTGCATCGCGCCTTGTGGAAAAAAATGGCGGCGATGAACCTCTGCGATAGGAACGCGGATCCGTCGCTTGTGTTCGCCAACAGCGCGCCCCCTCCCCGCCAAGACGTATGGCAACACGGCGAGGTAATGCGTCTGGTGCAGCGCGCCTGGCGGGAGAACAGGCGCGGGCTCGCTGCCGCGATCGCCGTAGCTTGGGACACGATGCTGTCGCCGATCGATGTGCGGAAGCTGACCGCCGGGCAGCGCGCCTACGACAAAACCGGCGCGATCTTCTTCCTCGATCGTGCGAAGACCGGACGAGCGGCGGCCGGCACCTTGACGCGCTATTCGCAGGCCGTCCTCGAAACCTACATCGCGACGCTCGGGTGCGAGCTGCTCGACAACACGCCACTATTCCGCACACCCGGGAGCGAACCGGGGCCGAAGGGCGGCCGTCGCTGGCGACCGCAGCCCTATTCCAAGGACCTGCTCGAGAAGCACTTCGCGGAGATCCGGGTCTTGGCATTTGGACCCGACGAACGCCGCCAGCTCGCCGATCTGCGGCGCTCCGGGCACGTCGAGGGCGACGCCGGCGGCGCATCGCCGGCGGATGCTTCAAGCAAGATGGCGAACACGATCGCGGCATCAAACCGGCTGCGCAAGGTCTACAATCCTGTGAACATCGTCTCAGTGCGACGCTTCGATGAGGCGCGCAAGGTCGGCCGCAAGCAACTCCGGGACGAACAAAACCCGCCCAAAAGTGTCACAACGTCGGCCGGGAAAGTGTCACAGCGCGGTCGGGGGAAAAGCTAAGCCCTTGAAATACTTGGCGGGAGCGACGGGACTCGAACCCGCGACCTTCGGCGTGACAGGCCGACGCTCTAACCAACTGAGCTACGCCCCCGCGGACGCGCTGCGGAGTTAAGGCCGGCCCGCTCGCAAGTCAAGGATTCCGGCCCAAAATGGGCCTTTTTGGCTTGCCTTGTACGCGCCATGGACCGCGCCCGGATATCGAGGCAACGCGAAAACATCGGTGGAATCGGCAAAACAAGCGTGGTCAGTCGCCGCCGAATCGTCTAACGCATCGCTGTGACGGGCACTTTTGGCCCGCCACCGCTTCATCGAGGAGGGTCTCATGGCGACCAAACCAGCCACAACCGTTACATTGAAGCATCTCGCGGCAAGCGTTGCCGAAGACAACGAACTTTCGAAAAAGCAGGCGGAAGCCATACTCGCCGGCTTGGTCGGCAATATCGTCAAGCACCTCAAAAAGGGTGAACGCATCCGAATCGGCGGCCTCGGCATTCTGCAAGTCAGAAAGCGCGCCGCGCGCATGGGCCGCAATCCGGCCACCGGCGAAGCCATTCAAATCAAGGCCAGCAAGAAGGTAGCGTTCCGCGCTTCAAAGGAGCTGAAGGAAGCCATTTGAGGCACGGCGGCGAACAGCGGATGACGGAGATTGGAGGACAGACAACAAGTCCGTCCTCCGTCATCTGTCTTCGGTCCTTTGTTCCGGAATGGCTTGCCGCGCCGTAGACAACGGACCACGCCCGCGTTCGCCCCATGGGTTTCGGCGCGCTCGCTTTTCTATGTGAGTGTAAGAAGCGGCCCGTCGCATGGCCGCTTGCCGCACCGGCCGAGCCGCCAGCAAAGCTGGCGACTCTCATCGCTGTTCAGAGTAAGCAACGTGCGGCCGCATAAAACGCCCGCTCCGCATAAAACGCCTGCTCAAAGTCCAGCCCGTTAGCGTGTCAAGATCTCGGTTTACGCGAGATGTGGTAGGTCAGAGCGCCCGTGAGAAAATCGCAACTCTCGATGCCGGCGAAACCAACCTCGTCAAGCAGCAGTTCCAACTCGCGTGGTGTATAGAAGTGTCGTATGGCGTTGGCGAAATAACCAACACACTTCTTGCTCTGTGCAGAGCTGCCGAAAATCATTGCCGTGAACCATACCGAGAAGCGCAAGTACACCAGGTATGGGATTTCGACGATCCTTGATGCCGGGCGCAGCATGTCGTTGTGACAGAAGACGCCGCCGGGCTTGAGAACCCGATAGATCTCCTTAAACGCCTTGATGATCTCGAGATGGCGCGAAGCGAATTGCAGCGTCACGGCATCGAACGAGTTGTCGGGAAACGGCAGTACGTGGGCGTCACAGACGCGCGCATCGATCGTCAGATTGCGTTCGCCGGCGCGGCGCTGTCCCTCGGCTAACATATGCGCGCTTCTGTCCACGGCGTGGATCTGCAGCGTCGGATCGAGCGCCAAAAGCCGCAGCGGAATGTCATGGGTGCCCGAACAAACGTCGAGGACGCAGGCTCCGCGCGGCAGATGTTTATGGATGGCCGCGGCAAACTTGTTGCTCCACCGCGCGCAATTCCCGAGCGATGCGACCGCGTTGCCTTTGTCGTAATAGGTTGGAACATCCCGAAAAACTTCAGGGATCAAATTCCGCCAGGTTTCTCGAAAGAGATGCGAACGAAGGTCTTCCCTCTTCAAGAAATCTTCTGAGATGCTCATCCGACTCTCTCCTGCTGATCGGGAACTCCCGACGGATTGCTCGGCCACCGCCGCCGGGCTCGGACTTGAGGCCCACATAACGAAGGCGGCCAGGACCGGAGCCACCAAAGGACTCAAGGGCTCGGTCAAAGCCGCCCGGCTCACATGCAATCCCCCAATCCGGGATTCCATCTGAACCAGACATAACAATAAGCCCCTTCGCTCAAATCGCCTTGATGTTAATCAAATGATCCTGCCGTTCAAACTTGATCTTAATCAAGTGGTCCTGTCACCCAATCAAGTGGTCCTGTCACCCAAAAAATGGCTTCACGACCCTCAATCGCTTCCGGCGTTGTCGGCACGGATGTCCAGCCCCGGCATTGCCCGCCGGGGGCATTCCGCTGCGGAACTGCTTACGAGCTTACCGGGGACGCCGTGGACTCATTGGTGGGCGGTGACGGATTCGAACCGCCGACATTCTGCGTGTAAAGCAGACGCTCTACCAGCTGAGCTAACCGCCCTGCGGGAAGATTTATCTCTCCGCGACGACGGCGCGCAAGGGTAAGCCGGAACGTTTAAGTGCCGTCGCTGTTTTCGGATGCCGGCGCGCAGGGCCGGCGCGCAGGGCCAAGGCATCCAGGCCTTTCTCCTTTGCCCCCGGCTGCGGCCTGGATCGCGATGATTCTCCGCGCGCGCGGACACGCGGCCTACCTTGACGGCATCACGCACATCGTGCGTCGTGGGTTACCTTGCGGGGCACAGTGACCCGCGGGAAGAGTTAATGCGAGACAGCCGCCCGTCGCGTGGCGGGAATACCCAAAGGGGGACTGATGCTTCGGACGTTCTTCTGCACGATCGCTCTTTTGCTTACTGCGGCAGCGGCGGCGCAGGCGCAATCGCCGCCACAGCCGCCGCCGGCGGCCAATCCGCTTGGGCTGGGGACCGAGAAAGAACGCAAGGCATGCGCTCCCGATGTGGTGAAGTATTGCGGAGAATTTATAAAGGATAACGCCCAACCGGACGTCTTTGAGATCCAGGGTTGCCTGCTCACCAACCGGTCGAAAATCAGCGCCGCGTGCCGCGAAGTGCTCGACAATCACCCGCAGTGAGCGAGCGCATCGAGGGCTCGAGGCTCGCGCCGCCCGGCGCCAGGTTCAATCGGAAGAGTGAACGGCGAGAACGTCTTCGCCGTCAGCGGCGTCGAGTTCCGAACCCCTAGCGCGCGCAACGTGCTCGGCCAGCCGCACCCACGACTGCGCCAATGTCAGCCAAAGCGCTTTGTCCTTTTGGTCGCCAGCAGCTTGGGCCATGGCGACACATTCTTCCGCGCACTTTCGATGATCCTGAGTGGTCCCCATCGCACGATCCCCGATTGACGCAACACCACGCGGATATGAGACCCCAAGTGTGGCGGACAAACGATGCTCCAGTGACCGACGATGCTCCAGTGACCGAAAACGGGCAGGCCAAAGCCATGCAAAGAGCGCAATCCTCGATCCTTGCAAGAGCATAGGCGGTAAGGGAAGACCGCGAAATCCTTAATGATTCAATGCTGCCGACATGCACCCAGGTCCTAGCTGCGCTGCAGCAAGATCGATTGTGCGGCGCACCCAGCGTCTTATTTTCCGTTCCGGAATAATTCCGGCGCTGCCGGAGGGGCTGCCGGGGAAAGGACTTGACCTATGCTTGCATCCATTATCCGCCTCTTCCAGGCGTGGAAGCGTTATACCGACGCCATGCAGGAGCTTTCGCATCTCAGCGACCGCGAACTGGCCGATATCGGCGTCAACCGCTCGGAGATCCAGCGGCTCGCTTGGCAGCACGCGCATAGCTCCTGACCGTCGAATCTCAATCCGCCAGGCAGCGTCCCGCAATGCCGCGGGGCGCTGCTTTTTATGCGCCTTCGGCCGTACATGCTAACCAAACGCCATGCCCGTTCTTGCGCTTACGGACGCCGCTTTGCTCCTGCCGGCACGCGGCGCGCTGATCGGTCTTGATCTCGGCAGCAAAACCATCGGGGTCGCGGTCAGCGACCCGGATCGGCGCCTCGCCGCCCCGGTCGAGACCATTGTCCGCAAACGTTTCAACCTGGACGCCGAGCGGCTGTTCGCGCTGGCCGGCGAGCGGCGCGCCGTGGGCTTCGTGCTGGGGCTGCCGGTCAACATGGACGGCAGCGAAGGCCCGCGGGCGCAATCGACCCGCGCCTTCGCGCGCAATCTCGCGAAGCTCACTGAGCTGCCGATCGCGCTGTGGGACGAGCGGCTATCGACGGCGGCGGTCGAACGCGCGCTGATCGCCGCCGACGCCAGCCGCGCCAAGCGCAAAGCCGTGATCGACCAGCATGCCGCCGCCTATATCCTGCAGGGCGCGCTCGATCGGCTGGCCAATCATATCCCGTCACCCTGAGGTGCGAGCAAAGCGAGCCTCGAAGGGCGACGGCCCGGATGCATCGGCCGTTCATCCTTCGAGGGCCGCGGAGCCTGTCATCGGGCCGGACCCGTTGGCGGCCGCCTCAGGATGACGGTTAGAGCTCCGGCATCGCCCGCTGCAAAAGAAGCTCGGCGGTTGTCGCGCCGATGGCGTCGGCGCCGTAAAGCGCGCCGTGCGGCTCGACAAGCCGCGTTTGCACGAAGGTCTCGGCCAAAGCCGGCGGCGCGCTCGCCGCCAGCGCCGCTGCGGCTGCCAGCACGGCGAGCTTGCCGACCGTGACGCGGGCGGTCGCTTCGCTGGCGAACTCGTTCATCGGCGGGAGCAGCGCCGCGCTGCTGCCGGTCAAATCCGACGCTTCGCCAGCCATTTGCGCAAAGAGATCGGCGGCTTCCTTGTCGCGCTTGAGCGCGCGCAGCACGTCGAGGCACATCACGTTGCCGGAGCCTTCCCAGATCGCATTAACGGGCGCCTCGCGATAAAGCCGCGGCAGCACGCTTTCCTCGACGTAACCGTTGCCGCCGAGGCATTCCATGGCCTCGTAGATGAAGCTCGGCGCGGTCTTGCAGACCCAATACTTTGCCGCCGGCGTGACCAGCCGCGCATAGGCCGCCTCGCGCGGATCCGTGGCGGCGAGATCGAAGGCGCGCGCGAGCCGCATGACCAGCGCCACCGCGCCTTCCACCTCGAGCGCCAGGTCGGCCAGCACCGCGCGCATCATCGGCTGGTCGTACAGATGCTTTTGGAAGACCGAGCGATAGCGGCAATGGTGCGCGGCTTGCGCCACCGCCATGCGCATGAAGCCGGCCGAAGCGAGCGCACAATCGAGCCGCGTCAACTGCACCATCTGGATGATGGTGCGTACGCCGGCGCCCTCGTCGCCGACCCGCCAGGCGAACGCTTCGGCGAATTCGATCTCGCTCGAGGCATTGGAACGGTTGCCGAGCTTGTCCTTGAGCCGCTGCAGGCGCAGCGCGTTGACCGAGCCATCGGGCCGGAAGCGCGGCATGAGAAAACAGGTGAGCCCGCCGGGCGCCTGCGCCAAGACCAAAAAGGCGTCGCACATCGGCGCGGACAGAAACCATTTGTGGCCGGTGATGGTATACGAATCTCCCGTGGGCGTGGCGACGCTGGAGTTGGCGCGCACGTCGGTGCCGCCCTGCTTCTCAGTCATGCCCATGCCGAGCGTCATGCCCGATTTTTCCCACCATGGCCGGAACGCCGGGTCGTAGCTCGCGGTGACCACTTTCGGCGCTACTTGCGCCATGAGCGCCGGTTCGGCCGCGAGCGGTGCCAGCGCGGCCCGCGTCATGGTGATCGGGCAAAGATGCCCGCTCTCGACCTGCGCCGTCATGTAGTAGCGCGCCGCGCGCGCCACCTCCGCCGGCGGCGCCGCGCGCTTGCCGGATGTCGTCCAGGTCGAGGCGTGCAGCCCCGCCGCGACGCTTGCCCGCATCAACTCGTGATAGGTCGGATGGAACTCGACGGTGTCGCGGCGAAAGCCCTTCGGGTCGAAGCTGTAGAGCTTCGGCGGGTTCTCGTTGGCGCGCCGCGCCCGCGCGAACATCTCCGCCGTGCCCCATTGCCGGCCGAAGGCGGAGAGCGCGGCGGCTTCGCCGCCGGCGCCGTTGGCCTCGACGGCCTCGATCAACGGCCGATCGCTCGAAAACAAATTGATGCCTTCATAGGGCGGCGACTGGTTGAAAACCTCGTGCGTGTCCAAGCGCAAGGCGGTGGTCATGGCGATACCTCTCTCGGCTTGCCGCATCGTAGCACGGTCCGCCGGGTAAATTCCGGTGCATCTCTGCCCGATCCGGCCGCCCACGGCCGACAGCGGACTTGCCGGACCGCTCGGATTGGGCCTATAGCACCGCTTTGATGACGAAACCGCAGCCGCTCACGCGCCACATCGTTTCGATCAATGACCTCACCAATAAGGAGATCGAGACGATCTTCGAGGTGGCGCAAGGGCTTTTAAAAGAGCTCGCGGACCACAACGTCTCCTACCGAATCGGACGCGGCACCAGCCTGGCGTCGAACTTCATCCTGGCGAGCCTGTTCTACGAGCCATCGACCCGGACCCGGCTGTCGTTCGAGAGCGCCATGCTGCGGCTTGGGGGCGCCAATATCACCAGTGCCGATCCTGCGGTGAGCTCCGCCGCCAAGGGCGAAAGCCTTGCCGACACCATCCGCGTCATCGGCAACTACGCCGACGTCGTCGTCATCCGTCACCCGCGCGACGGCGCGGCGCGGCTGGCCGCCGAATATTCGCCGATCCCGGTGATCAACGGCGGCGACGGCAGCCATGAGCACCCGACGCAAACCCTGTGCGATCTCTTCACGCTGCGATCGAAGAACAAGGGGCTGAAGAACATGAAGGTCGCGATCTCGGGCGACCTCAAGGGCAGCCGCACCATCCATTCCTTCGTCTATGCGCTGGCGCGGTTCGGCGCCACCATCGATCCCCTCCCCGCGCCCGGCATGGAGCTGCCGGCGCATGTCGATCGGCGGCTGCGCGAGGAATTTCACTGCCGGATGATCTCCAAGGCCCCGGGCCAGGTCGACGGCGGCTCGATCGACGCGCTCTACGTCACCGCCGATCAGCCGCACCAGCTTTCGCTCTATGCCGAGCCGGAAATCGACTACGGCCTCATCTTGCAGAAGAAGACCGACGCCGTGTACGTCACCCGCTTCCAGAAGGAGCGCTGGACCGAGAAAGAGCGGCCGTATCCGAAGATCGATGCCAAATTCCTCGGCGAGCCGAAATACTCCGAGGCCAGCGTCATGCACCCGCTGCCGCGCGTCAACGAGCTCGATGCCTCGTTCGACAGCGACCGCCGCGCAGTTTATTTCCGTCAGGCCGCCTACGGCGTTCCCGTGCGCATGGCGCTGATCTCGCTGCTGCTGCATCTGCACAAGAACAAGTCGCTGAACAAATTCGCCGGCGGTTTCGCCAAGCCCGAACATCCCGTTTATGTGCAGCCGATCGGCACCGGCATCCAATGCGCCAATTCAAACTGCATCACTTGCGATTCCGCCGAACGCCAATACGCCGCCAACAAGTTTTATGTCGTGGAAGACAGTTCGCCGCAGCGCTGCATGCTGCGCTGCCTTTATTGCGAGACCGACATCGAGGCGGAGGCTGCCGCGCATTTCGTCGTCGGCGATACCGCGCGCAAAACCTATGCGCCGGGTCTGGCCTCGCTCCTGCGGGCGCCCGCCGAGAAGCTCAAGCATCTCGTCATCTATAACAGCGACGCCGATGCGGAGGCGGCGGGCCTTCATCCGCGCGACAGCGGGACAAAAGTCCGCGCCGGCTAGTTCAACGCTCGCCCCGGGAACGCCGCCGCCATGCTGCATCCGCTCAACTGGTCGCTGGCGCTGCCCGCTTACGCGGCGGCCTTCGCCTTCGGGTATCTCTGCGGCTCGATCCCGTTTGGCGTCTTGCTGACGCGGCTCGCCGGCGCCCCGGACCTTCGCGCCATCGGCTCCGGCAATATCGGCGCCACCAATGTTTTGCGCACCGGCCGCAAGGGGCTGGCCGCCGCGACGCTGCTCGGCGACATGCTCAAAGGCACCGTGGCCGTCCTGCTGACGGCCTATGTCCTGGGCCATGATTTTGCGATCGTGGCGGCGGTCGGTGCCTTTCTCGGACACCTGTTTCCGGTCTGGCTGCACTTTCGCGGCGGCAAGGGCGTGGCGACCTATATCGGCGTCCTTCTCGGCCTCGCCTGGCCGGCGGCGATCGTGTTTTGCGCGATCTGGCTCGCGGTCGCCGCGCTGACCCGCTACTCGTCGCTGGCGGCGCTGATCGCCAGCGCCGCTACACCGGCCTTCCTGTGGTGGCAGGGCGACGTGCCGGACGCCCAATTGTTTCTGCTGCTGTCGGTGCTGTTGTGGATCATGCACCGCGCCAATATCGCGCGGCTTTTCCGCGGCAAAGAGGGAAAAATCGGACGCAGTTCTGCGGACCGATAGCCTTGTCTCAGCTCGCCGGCGCAGCGCTGACCCGGCCGCTACCCGAATTGTAGGCGATGGTTCCGGGTCATATAGTCGGCCGTCGGGGCCGGCGGGGGCGAGGTGAGCGAGCGTAGCGAGGACGTCCAGCTGACGGACGAGCAACGGATCGACTGGCTGCGCCTCATCCGCAGCCTGAATGTCGGTCCGCGCGCGCGCGGCGCTCCAAGCGTTGCCTGCACTCGCGCGCCGGGGTGGTGCCAGCGCTGCCGTGCAGATTTGCTCGCGCGCCGACGCCGAGCGCGAGCTTGCCGCCGCAGCAAAGCTCGGTGTCGCCCTGGTGGCGTTGGGTGAACCCAACTATCCGCCACGCTTGCAGATGATCGACGACGCGCCGCCTTTGATCGCCGTCCGCGGCAATGCGCGCGCGCTGGCGCTGCCGATGGTGGCGATCGTCGGCTCGCGCAACGCCTCGGGCGCAGGGCTGAAATTCACCCAGCGGATCGCCCGCGAGCTCGGCGAGGCCGGCTTTGCCATCGTCTCCGGGCTGGCGCGCGGGATCGACGCGGCGGCGCATCGCGCCAGTCTCGAAAGCGGGACCATCGCGGTGCTGGCCGGCGGCCACGACCGGGTCTATCCGGCCGAGCATGCGGATCTGCTCGACGCCATCCTGCCTATCGGTGCTGCCTCTCCGAAATGCCGCTCGGGTGGGAGCCGCGCGGACGCGATTTTCCGCGCCGTAATCGGCTGATTTCCGGGCTGTCGCTCGGTGTCGTCATCGTCGAAGCCGCCAAACGCTCGGGCTCGCTGATCACGGCGCGGTTTGCGCTCGAGCAGGACCGCGAAGTGTTTGCCGTTCCCGGATCGCCGCTCGATCCGCGCGCCGAGGGGACCAACGGCCTGATCAAACAGGGGGCGACGCCGGTGACCGAGACGGGTGATATCGTCGCCGTGCTGCGGCCGATCATGGAGCAGAAGGAAATGCCGGCGCGGGAGCCAGAGCTGGAGCCGTCCGACGCCGCGGCCGGCGAGGAGGCCGAACCGGCGCCCGACGAGCGGGCGCGCATCGTGTCATTGCTCGGCCCGTCCCCGGTGCAGATCGATGATCTGGTGCGATTGTCGAACAGCTCGCCCGCGGTGGTGCGCATGGTGCTGCTCGAGCTTGAAATCGCCGGGCGGCTGGAACGCCACGGCGGCACTTTGGTGTCGCTGGTATAGCCATTGGCAAGGCCCGATCTTCTTGATCGGGAATTTACCCGGCCTTGGCGTTAGCGCGGCCTAATGTTGCGCCGGCAGCAATCCGAGCCGTTTGCCGACCATGCGATCGACAACGCGCTTGGGCAGATTCCGAGCGAGCCAGTGTTGCAGCGGCGTCGGCGACACGTTGTAGCGCACCTTGGGCTTCGCCGCCGTAAGAGCGTGCAACACGGCTTCGCCGATCTTTTCCGGCGGCAAGCCCTCCTCGCCGAGTGCCAGCATGTAGTTTCGCAAGCGTTTCAGCGCCGGAGCATACGGAGTGCCGAGATAGGGCGCCGTATCGACCTGCTCGGCCTTGCTCCAGATCGGCGTCGCCACGGCGCCGGGCGCGACAACGATGACGTCGATCGCGAACAACAGCAACTCCCGCCGCAGGCTCTCGGACAGGCCTTCGAGTGCGAATTTCGAGGCATTGTAGGGCGCGACGAAGGGATTGCCGATCTGCCCGCCGACCGAACTGATGTTGATGATGCGGCCGGGAGGGCCGGTGAGCTGCGGGTCGGTGCCGATCAGCGGCGCGAAGGCCTTGGTGACGATCACCACCCCAATCAGATTGATGTCGATCTGACGCCGGAACTCTTCGGTCGGCAGCTCCAAAAGCGGCCCGGCGACGGCCACGCCCGCATTGTTGACGAGGCCGGTCAGCCGCTGGCCGGCAAGCGTGCTGCGCACATCGGCAGCCGCTGCCTTCACCGCCGCCTCATCGGTACCGCCGCCTCATCGGTCACATCGAAGAGTAACGGCACGAAGCGTTCGCCGAACTCCGCCGCGAGACGTTCCGTATCGGAGATTTTGCGCACGCTGCCGAAAACGCGGAAGCCGTTGGCGATGAGGACTTTGGCCGTGCCCCAGCCGATGCCGCCGGACGTTCCCGTGATCACGACGCTGCGTATGCATCCCTCCGGGGCGCGTCGATGAGTTGACCGGCCCATTCGCACTTCGAACGGTGCCACCATACTACGTCCTCGTGAGTTCACAGGCGAGATAACCGACAGTCCGCCAGCCTCCTCAAAAGAGGCATCGGACGGTCATCCACGCCGCGGTTTCCTCGGTCGCGTGGGCTGCAGCCACAGCGAGCGATTCAAGGTTTCAGTCTGAGCCGGCGGTGACGGGGGACTTTTCCTCGGCCCAACGCTTGGAGATCTGATCGGCCTCAAGCCGCGCCATCTCGAGAATGTAAGCGAGGGCATCGAGATTGTGGATTTTCGCCAGCCGCGCCAGCTCGCCCGCCACGGAGGCAATGTAAAGCGCGGTGTCAGGGGTGTCCGCGGCTTCCGGTTGATGTCCGATTTCGGGAGTCATCACGTCTTGCCTCTGGCCGCAGCTTGGCGCCGGGACTCTTGCCTCTGTCCTTTTAAGGGGAATTATCCACTTGACTCCACAGACCCTAGAGGTAGGATATGAGCGACAGGCCAACGAAAACGAGTGAAATCGAAATAACGCCCGCGATGATTGCGATCGGCGGGAGGTGTCTCCGCGCCTATTTGCCGGAGGTTTCGTTCGGCGAAAGCGAGAATTTAGCCGAGCGGGTTTTGCGGGCTGCTTTGAGCGGCACCCTTTTGTTCGGCCCGCCAACTGCCCATGATCCAAGCGAAATTTTCTAGCTCTATTTCGAGCTGGCCGACTTCGCGATCATGCTGTCGCAAATCCTCGACGAATAAAGCCGTCTTACCGCGTAGGCCGGGATAATCGTTGTTCAAAACCTTTTCGTAGGTCTCGATATAGATCGAATAGATGTCGTGTTGTTTCCCGTCCTTCGCCGTTAACTGCCGCATTGTTGGATGATGAGCGAAGATGTTACGAGTATGTGAGAGGTCTTCTGTTTTCTTGAGCAACGGTTTCCATTCGTTTTCATGTCGTTCGGCAAGCCAAGCCATTTTCACAGCGTCATCAACAATCCGAAGGCGTTGATTGAAAGCGCGATTCCGATAGAAAATAAATGCGGATTGCTTTTGCTCAAATCCGGTCGCGTGGTGGAAAATCTGATATAAACGCCGATCAACGAATGCCCAGGCGCCAACGCACATGCCAAGCCAGCGGTAAAATTCGACGGCTTCGGGTGCGTTAGGATCAAACTGAACTTTTAGGACAACAGGATCATCCGGCATGGCAAAAGAATCCGACCAATACAGCGAAAAAGAAGCGCAGCGGCGCTTCATGGCTTCGCTTAAGGCCGCGGTAAATACCCCGCCGACGCCCCGCAAGAGCATGACTCCGAAGCGGCCCAAGAAGCAATCGAAGGCGAAAAGATAGCTTTCGGTGCGTTGTGATCCCTGTGCTGATGAGTACGATTCGCCTCCAAACTTGGAGGCTATTGTCTTGTCTGTTTTCCCTGTCTTTCGGCGGATTGCACGGCTTGTCTTAACTCGGGTCGAAATCGCGCAGCTACGGCGACGGGTAAGGCGAAGTGATTTACGACGTTATTTGATCCCTTTATCGATAGGATCACCTTGCCCCCTCCTGCGGGTGCTCCTGCCGTCACGTCTACCGCCTCCGAAGCGTGAACTGCGAGATGGCCAGTACTGGTTGCGCTTCGACTTTGAAGATGCAGATTAATTTCGCTCAGTTTCGACGTAATCTGCTCAAGGCTTTCTGTTGATAGGCGCAAGGTAAAAGGCCCGCTGCGCAGCAGTAGCTGTAGGTCCACTGATGACAAATCCGGCGCGAGCGTAGCCCTTAGGAAACGAGAAACGATGTTGCCGGGAGGAAGATCGGTGCTTGTAGCCATTGGAATAATCCTCAATGGCCAGCGCAGGCTTGACGTGAATCGCGAATAAGCTGATACAGATTTCGTGATCACAAGCCGCCCGTACTGGCGGTTTCTCGCGCCGTGGTGCTACCAACACCACGGCGCAACCATTTTATCTGATTCGTTTGCGACGCCAGCGCAGAAATCGCCGCGCCTGAAATTTGAAATCCGGCTTAGTGAGGTTGCCGGTATGTAAGGCGCTTGCCTTCCGCGCCCCTGATGGCCGCAAGCGTGCGATCTGTGTCGTTGTAGCCGAGCGCAACGCGGTGATTGTAGCGATGGTCGAACTCGGCAAGATAGCGGTGCAGATGCTTTTCGCTGCAATGCTGACTGCGCATTCCGACGATCGCGACCACTCATTCCGACGGATCGCGACCAGCTGTTCCGATCGATCGCGACCAATGCGGCGCGGGTGCTGAGGGCGCCGTTGGATGATGGGGGTGATGTCAGTCTCCTG
>JBEKIC010000032.1:0-44118 GCA_050011955.1 Xanthobacteraceae bacterium | reverse complement strand
CGGTGACCTCCGGCGCAATGCGAAGGTCGCCAAGTCCATCTTGATTCTTTTTCAGAAAGTCCCAGCACCCCGCCGGAGTCCCTTGTTACCCCGACATCTCAGCTAGAAAATGAGGGGATAGCTGAGCCTTGGCGGTCCAATTCATCGCGTCGAGTCACATCCAGAACTTTATGCGACCGACCATGAAAAGCTGCGGGGCAGGTCGGCTGATTTGCCACCGTTGCGCCTAAAGGACTTGGAGGACCACCTTATCGGTGTCGGCGCTTTGGCGGATGGCCTTCTCCGATTCCTGATCGAGGTGCTGTCAAAGCCGAGCGAAGGACCTTCTCCGCCAAATACTCAGCATCGCCCGGCCAAAAAATCGAAGCAGTAGACGCCCATAATGGCCGCCGCTTCCGCCTCGATCATCTTGGGCGAAACCTCAAATCGAGGGGGTCGTCAGCTCAGTACGCGCACCGGGTGGCCGTCGAGGTAAGCACGGATGTCGTCGACCATGCCGCCGAAGAAGGCCCGATAATTCTGCTCGGCGACGTAGCCGAGATGCGGCGTGAGCACGACATTGTCGAGCTGGCGCAGCGGATGATCGAGCGGCAGCGGCTCGACGTCGAACACGTCGAGGCCGGCTCCGGCGAGGCGTTTTTCGCGCAGCGCGACGATCAGCGCCGCCTCGTCGACGATGGGCCCGCGCGACGTATTGATGAGATAGGCGCTTGGCTTCATCAGGCCGAGCTCGCGCGCGCCAATGAGGCCGCGGGTGCGCGGCGACAGTTGCAGATGGATCGACAGAAAATCCGCGCGGCGGAACAGGTCGTCGCGGCTGACATACGCAACGCCGACTTCTTGGCACCGCTCCGGCGTCAGGTTCTGGCTCCAGGCGATGAGGTTCATGGCGAACGCCTTGCCGATCGCGGCGACGCGACCGCCGAGCCTGCCGAGTCCGAGGAGCCCGAGGGTCATGCCTTCGAGGTCGAGCCCGATGGTCGTCTGCCAGATGGCGCCGGCCTTGAGCCGCGCGTTCTCGTAGCCGATGTGGCGCGTCAGTTCGAGCATCAGGCCGATGGCGATGGCGGCGGTGGCGTTGCCGAACGCGGGCGTGCCGCAGACGACGACCCCTCGCGCCTTGGCGGCCTCGAGGTCGATCGAGGCATTGCGCATTCCGGTCGTGATCAGGAGCTTCAGATCCGGCAGCGCCTCGATCACCGCGCGCGGGAAGGCGGTGCGCTCGCGCATGGCGCAGACGACGGCAAAGCCCTGTAGCGCCGCGATGACCTTGTCTTGGGAGCCGAGGTGTTCGTTGAACACCTTGATTTCCACGTCGTCTTTGACCTTCGACCAGTCGGCAAAAGTCAGTGCGACGTTCTGATAATCGTCGAGAATTGCGCAGCGCAGCGCCATGAATACCGCCTACTCGGAGGGGCTCGTAGCCGTCTCATAACGGCCTTTGGAAAACAAGCGTTCCGGGCAGGAAACTGCTGGAAATGCGCCAGACCGGCGCCTTAGCGACGGGCGTGTTCCGCGGCGGCGGAGTTCAGGATGCCGGGCGCTTGGCGTGCCATTTCGGGCCGGGCCCGCGCATATAGTGCAGTTCCGGGTGATAGGGGCTGAACAGCTCTGCAAAGGTCCGCCACAGCTCGCGGACGGCATTGGTGAAATGACGGCCCATGACGTGCTCCCAGGCCTTGCCCTGGCCGCCTGCTCTGACATCCGGAGTTGAAGCGTCAGCCGGAGAGGCGCCTTTGCCGCAAAGTTTCGGCGACAAATCATTAAAAATTGGTGCGAAATCGTCGCCGGCGGCGCTGAAATGTGGTCGCGCTTTACGAAACGTTGCCGCGGTCGGTGGCGCGAGCGTGCCGGCGGCGCGCCGGCAAGCGCGCCGGCGGAGTAGGCGGGCCGGTCCTTGCCCTGGGCGCGGCGGATCGCTACATCAGCGCCGACTTCCCAACATGAGCGCGTTTGCGGTTGCGCCCTGAGCGCAGTGGCCGACCGGCGCCGAGCAAGAGGGCAGGGCGCTGATGGCGCGTCAATTCATCTACCATATGCAGGACCTCTCCAAGACCTATCCCGGCAACCGCAAGGTTCTGGAGAACATCAACCTGTCGTTCTACCCGGATGCCAAGATCGGCGTGCTCGGCGTCAACGGCGCCGGCAAGTCGACGCTGTTGCGGATCATGGCGGGCCTCGACACCGAATTTTCCGGCGAGGCCTGGGCCGCCGAGGGCGCCCGCGTCGGCTACCTGCCGCAGGAGCCGCAACTCGATCCGGCCAAATCGGTGCGCGAGAACGTCATGGAGGGGGTGGCGCCGCAGAAGGCGATCGTCGACCGCTACAACGAACTTGCGATGAACTATTCCGACGAGACCGCCGACGAGATGACCAAGCTGCAGGACCAGATCGAGGCCAAGGGACTGTGGGACCTCGACTCCAAGGTCGATCAGGCGATGGATGCGCTGCGCTGCCCGGCCGACGACGCCGAAGTGGCGCAGCTTTCCGGCGGCGAGAAGCGGCGTGTGGCGCTCTGCCGGCTGCTGCTGGAGCAGCCGGAGCTGCTGCTGCTCGACGAGCCGACCAATCACCTCGACGCCGAGTCGGTGATGTGGCTCGAAGGCCATCTGCGCAACTATCCGGGCGCCATCCTCATCGTCACCCACGACCGCTATTTTCTCGACAACGTCACCAGCTGGATTCTCGAATTGGATCGCGGCCGCGGTATTCCCTACGAGGGCAATTACTCGGCGTGGCTCAAGCAGAAGCAGAAGCGGCTCGAACAGGAAGGCCGCGAGGACGAGGCGCACCAGCGCACGCTGGCCCGCGAGCAGGAATGGATCGCCGCCTCGCCGCGGGCGCGGCAGGCGAAATCCAAGGCGCGCTACGAGCGCTACGAGGAATTGCTGAAAAAGGCCGGCGACAAGCAAACGCAGACGGCGCAGATCGTCATCCCGGTCACCGAGCGGCTCGGGCAAAACGTCATCGACTTCGAGCACCTGAGAAAGGGTTTCGGCGACAATCTCTTGATCGACGATCTGACAGTCAAGCTGCCGCCCGGCGGCATTGTCGGCATCATCGGCCCGAACGGCGCCGGCAAGACCACGCTGCTCCGCATGATCACGGGCCAGGACAAGCCCGACCAGGGCACGATCAAGATCGGCGAGTCGGTGCATCTCGGCTATGTCGACCAGTCGCGCGACTCGCTCGACGGCAAGAAAACGGTGTGGGAGGAGATCTCCGGCGGCCTCGATCAGCTGCAGCTCGGCAAGCGCGAGGTCAATTCGCGCGCCTATTGCTCGTCGTTCAACTTCAAGGGCGCCGATCAGCAAAAGAAAGTGGGCTCGCTCTCCGGCGGCGAACGCAACCGCGTGCATCTCGCCAAGATGCTCAAATCCGGCGCCAATGTGCTGTTGCTCGACGAACCGACCAACGATCTCGATGTCGACACGCTGCGCGCGCTGGAAGAGGCGCTGGAGGATTTCGCCGGCTGCGCCGTGATCACCAGCCACGACCGCTGGCTCCTCGACCGCATCGCCACCCACATCCTCGCCTTCGAGGGCGACAGCCACGTCGAATGGTTCGAAGGCAACTTCCAGGATTACGAGAAGGACAAGATGCGGCGGCTGGGGACCGACACGGTCATCCCGCACCGGATCAAGTACAAGAAGTTTTCGCGTTGACGGCGAATCCCCACGCGGTCGGACAGACCCACCTACCGCGGCGTCTCATAGCGGCTTTCACGAGGCGTCGGCTTTTTTGCTATGATGATGGCCCGTGAGCATGATTCGCGCGGCCTACCTTTCCCCACGTCGATACCTATATATGGGTCATAAATGGGCAAGAATCCGGCTCACCCGCACTACCAACGGTAAGGGTCGGATTTGCTTGCTGAAAGGAGAATGAGATTGGCGACAAAAGCGAGTGAGGCTCGGTCGACTGAGGCCCGAGCCCGTGCCGAAGCGAGTTTCAGGAAGGAAGAGCGTGCCAAGGACGGCGCCAAGGCAATGATGGAATATCAGGCCCACAGCCGGGTTGTTCGCGAAAAGACGGCGAAGTTGCGGGCGCTGCGTTTGGCGAAAGAGGCTGCGGAAAAAGCGGTCGAGCCCGCCAAAAAAACCGCCGCGGGCAAGGTATAAGACTTCCCGTTTGCTGATGCGTTTGCCGCCGGCTGCGCGGCCTTATTGCGACGCGCCTTGAAACGAACACATCCGTGGTCCATATAGAAGCAGCAGCCCCATGGGCTTGCGGCGAGCCGCGTGTACGGACACCGTCAAAACGGCTTCCGGCTCGTTCTTTAAACCCTTTTCACTGACAGCCCAGATCGCGCGGGGTGTCTTATTCACCCGCAACGCAGGCCCGGCGCATGGCGCCGCGGCTGCGCCAATGCACATAAAAGAAAGTATCTTCTTTGACCTCCTTTCACGATTTCAAGCTTAACGACGCCATCACGCGTGCCCTCGCCGAAGAAAAATACCTCACGCCAACCCCGATCCAAGCGCAGACCATACCGACCGTGATGTCGGGCCGCGACCTGATCGGAATAGCCCAAACCGGAACCGGCAAGACCGCCGCCTTCGCGCTGCCGATCCTGCATCGTCTTGCCGCCGATCCGCGGCCGCCGGTGCGCAAGAGCTGCCGCGTCCTGGTGCTCAGCCCGACCCGCGAATTGTCCGGCCAAATCCTCGACAGCTTCCGCGCCTACGGCCGCCATTTGCGCATCAAAGGCGCGCTGGTGATCGGCGGCGTACCGATGGGCGGCCAGGTTCGTGCGCTGCTCAACGGCGTCGATGTCCTGGTGGCGACGCCTGGCCGGCTGCTCGATCTGGTCAAGAGCAATGCGCTCCACCTGGACCAGGTCGAATGTCTCGTGCTCGACGAGGCCGACCGCATGCTCGACATGGGCTTCATCCACGACATCCGGAAAATCGTCGCCAAGCTCCCGGTGCAGCGGCAAACCTTGATGTTTTCCGCGACCATGCCGCGCGCCATCGTCGATCTCGCCGCGCACATGCTGCGCGACCCGGTCAAGGTTTCGGTGGCGCCGGTGGGCGCCACGGCAGAGCGGATCGAGCAGCGTATGATCCGGGTCGATCGCGCGGCGAAACCGACGATCCTCATCGAGCTGTTGCAGCGCGAGCCGATCGAGCGGGCGCTGATCTTCACCCGCACCAAGCATGGCGCCGACAAAGTCGTGCGCAGCCTCGTGCGCGCCGGCATTGCCGCCGAGGCGATCCACGGCAACAAATCGCAAAATCAGCGCGAACGCGTGCTCGCCGCCTTCCGCAAAGGCGAGGTCAGGACGCTGGTCGCCACCGACATTGCCGCGCGCGGCATTGATGTCGACGGCATCAGTCACGTGGTAAACTACGACGTGCCTAACATTCCGGAGACCTACATTCATCGCATCGGCCGCGCGGCGCGGGCGGGCGCCGAAGGCGTCGCGATCTCGCTGTGCGACGGCGAGGAAGTAGGCTTCGTCCGCGATATCGAGAAGCTCATTCGCGTATCGATTCCGGTGAGCGACAAACGCCCGCAGCCACGGCATTCCGAGCCGCCGGCCGCAGCACGGGGTCCCGCCCGGTCGGCAAACAGCGCCCCGGCCAAGCAACGGCAACGGCACCGCGGCGAGGACCCGCGCGGACACCGGCATAACGGTCAGGCGAAGGGGCATAACGGTCAGCCGCAGGAGACCGCAGACGGCATCGCTTCGGTTGCTTTCCTGCATCGGCCGGCACCGGTGGGGCGCGATGTCGCCGTCCGCGCGCCGCGTTGGACCGGCCAGTCACGAGGATCGTAACGTGTCGAAAGAAGAACTCCTGCAATTCGAGGGATTGGTCACCGAGATTCTGCCCGACGCGCGCTACCGCATTCAGCTCGACAACGGACATGCGCTGATCGCCTACACCGCCGGCAGGATGAAGAAAAACCGGATCAAAACGCTGGCCGGCGATCGGGTGACCGTCGAAGTTTCGCCCTACGATCTGGAAAAGGGCCGCATGATCTTTCGCCACAAGGATGAGCGGGCGGCGTCGGTCAGCCGCCCTCCGCAGCGCAACCAATTTCGTCGTCGCTGAATTCGATGCCCATGCATCATTCCGGCGGCGACCGCCATGTCACGGCAAGAGGAGCGGTATGATGCGAATTTTCATCTTCAAGTCGGAAACAAGTCCCGACCTGCGGGCGTTCGGCGGCGATCTGGTCGGCGGTCGGCTGCCGGATCAGTTCCGTCCCTGGCGGGCGATCGGCGCCGTCGCGCCCGACCGTGATCCTCCGCACAAGCTGTCGCGAGCCGTCATCGAAACGGCCATCAACGATCACGGCTATCAGCTTTGGCGGATGAGCAAAAAGACGGCGGCCGCCGTTTGAAGACGATATACTCGGTAAACGCGTACCCTGCGCAGGAGCAAGATCTGCGATGACAGAGTTCATCCACAGATTCAAGATCGGGCAAACTGTCGACCTCATCCCCTCGACGTTCAGGTCCGCGGCAAGAGGGCATTACGAAATTGTCAGCCTGCGGCCGGCCGAGGGCGGCAATCCGCAATACCGGATCAAGAGCAGGAGCGAGAACCACGAGCGGGTGGTTGGCGAGAGCGATCTTATCCTCTCGGCGAATCCGAGATTCGAATAGGACTGGCGCGATGCCCCGATATCGGGAATTTGCCAGGGCCGGAGCGCTGCAACGAACCTGGACAGCATCGGATGGTAACCCGGCAATGTTCAAGATTCTCGAGCTCAAAGGCACACAGTCAGCCACGGCGGCGCAGGTCGGGCAGCATCGATATTCAACGCGTGAAGAGGCGTTGGCCGCGGTCAAGAAGCATCTGAAAACCTTCAATGTGTCCGGGCACAATCCGGAAGGAAATTACTGGTGGGCGCGGGATGCCGAGGGCCTGCGAAAATGCTGGGTTGCCAACGCCGACTGAAAAGCGGTGAGCGGACCATGCTCAATTTTCCCAACCAAAGCCGATTTTTTGATCCGACACGACGTGCGGTGCGGTTTTGGGGATACGACAGCGCCATGGAGTGGTCGTTCTTCGTCAGCGAGGACGCGCTCAAGCGCATCCAGCCGGATACGGGGCGGGACGAGGCGGGTTTGCTGAAGGCCTTCGATTCCAACCGGCCGCTGATCTACGAAGCGGCGCTCAAGGCTTTTGCCCGCAGCCGTAAGGGATCCTACGAACTCGTGGTGACGGATTTCTAAGCCGCGTATCGAGGAAGTCGTCGAGCGCTCTCACCCCACCAGCCGACGGCGGGACCGTTTAGAACTTTTTGCCGCCGCCCTGGTTTGGATTCCCAGTCAGCCGTACCGGGCTGAACGGCGAAACCGCCGGGGTGCCCTTCTTCTTGTTCTTGTCGGCTTTCGGCTTCTTCTTCTCGCGATTGCTTCTCATTTGGCCTTTTGCCATCGTGTCCTCCCTCGTGTCGGGGTCTTGTTATGATCGTGCGGCGCGCCGCGCCAAGGGATAGTCGGCGCTTTCATAGAGGCGGCGGATGTCGTCGCTGCCGTACCTCTGCTCGTCGACTTCCAGACAAGCGCCGACCAGAAGCTCCGGCGCAACGTCTTCCATGGCAAACCGGATGGCGTGCGCGGCCTGCGCGAACCGCTTGTAGCCGAGCGGCTGACGCCGCGGTATCCGCCTCCGCGTCGGAAACAACTCGGCCGCGGCTTTGTAGTTAAATTCGCTCATTGGTACGGCCTCCAAATTGTCCCGAAACGTCGCAGCAAATACCACGTAAACATAAGCTCAAAACGCCATAATGCTAGGTCAACCGCGGATATTTTTCGAAATCGGGCGACCTGCGCCTGTCGCGTGGTGGACGTGCAGGGCTGCAGCGTGTAAGGGTACGGCCATAGGGAGTGCAGCTATCTAGGCTGAAACAGCCGCTGCGTTTCCCAGCCGGTCTGCTTGACGCGCGGCACAATGCCTAGGCTTTCCTGTCGAAGGGTTGCGCGCCCGGAAAGCGCCGCTGTTTAGGCGCCGGAATGAGACGGCTTCTGCGCCGAGGGCGCATGAAAGCGTGCCGATGGTCCGAAGCTTGCGGCTGCCGGGGCGGGTGTCGTTCATGAGCAGGCTTTAGCTACGGAGAGAGTTTTGCACGACCGACCGAAGCTCGACGCCGGCACGGCGACAACCGACATGCGGGCGCTGACGCAGGATCTCGCCCGCTATCGCCAGCCGAATCATGGGCGGAGCATTGTCGAGATTCTGATTACCGCCATACCGCTCATTCTGCTTTGGCTGGCGATGTGGCGCGCGCTCGACATCGGCTACGGGGTTTATCTATTGCTGGCCGTTCCCGCCGCGGGTTTTCTTGTTCGTCTGTTCATGATCCAGCATGATTGCGGTCATGGCGCGTTTTTTCGGCACCGGGGCGCCAATGATTGGGTCGGGCGCGTTATCGGCGTCTTTACCTTGACGCCATACGATTTCTGGCGGCGCAGCCATGCTATCCACCATGCGAGCTCGGGCAATCTGGACCGCCGCGGCATCGGCGACGTCGATACGCTGACGGTCAACGAATATCTGTCGCTGTCGCGCTGGGGGAGGCTCCGCTATCGCCTCTACCGGCACCCGCTGATCATGTTCGGCCTCGGACCCGCTTATCTGTTCGTCCTGCGGCATCGTTTGCCGGTTGGATTGATGCGCGCAGGCTGGCAGCCTTGGCTGAGCACGATGGCGACAAATCTCGGCATCGCGTTGCTGGCGGCAATCACGATCTGGGCGGTCGGGATTCGCACCTTTCTGCTGGTTGAGGTTCCCGTCATGTTGATCGCCGCTTCGCTCGGCGTTTGGCTGTTCTATGTCCAGCACCAGTTTGAGGAAACGTTTTGGGCTCGCAACCGGGCCTGGAACCTGCACGAGGCCGCGCTTTACGGCAGTTCGCACTACGATCTGCCGATCGTGCTGCGCTGGTTCACGGCCAACATCGGCGTCCACCACGTCCACCATCTCTGCAGCCGGATACCGTTTTATCGATTGCCGCTGATCCTGCGCCGCCACCCCGAACTCACAAATATCGGCCGGTTGACGCTGCCTCAGAGCCTGGCATGCGTTCGCCTGGTGCTCTGGGATGAAACGGCCCGCCAGCTTATTTCTTTTCGCAAGCTGCGAACTCTGCGTGGCGCCGGCGTGCGGGATGGCGCGCGCGCAGCGGTCGTGTCCGGGTAGTCGATCGATTGATTGATCGCAGGCGCATTGCTGTTCCTGCGGCCGCCGTGGTCGATATCTTGTAAAAACCGCCGGCATGGTCTATCGCTCGTCAATCGACTTTTGGCCGGACAATCGGGCCGTTTCGCCTTCGCTGGATGCCAGGCGCACGTTCAGACCCCTCCAAACATCGACAATCGAGCCGCAGCGGCGCAATCGCGTCGTGGCTCATGTGCACTGACTAAAAGCGAAGGGATATCTCCATGACCGGCACTTTGAATACGGGGACTGTGAAATTCTACAACGACCAAAAAGGCTTCGGCTTCATCAAGCCGGATGACGGCGGCAAGGATGTCTTCGTCCACGCCACGGCGCTCGAGCGCGCCGGGATGCGCGGACTGGTCGAAGGCCAGAAAGTCGCTTTCGATACGCAGGAAGACCGCCGCACCGGCAAGATCGCGGTCGGCAACATCCAGGCAGCATAGCCTCAACGATGACCGCTCCTTGCGGAGCGAAGGCTGGAAACCGCCCCAAACGGGCGGTTTTTTTCTTTTTCCCGGCGCCGTAACGGCCCCTAGTGTCCCGATTCCGAAGTTCGCATCATTATGCGGGACCCTCGTTTGCGAACTTCGGAATCGAAGGACACTAGCAACGTATTGATCCAGTGTGGCTTTGGTTCAGAAGTCCGCATGTCGAGTTCGCGGCAAAAATGATGCGGACTTCTGAACCGCCACACTAGAGCGCAATCGCTTCAGATTGAATCGATTGCCGCTCTCATATCTTGGTGGAGCATGATCTTTTCGGAAAACCGGCCTCCACCCTCGGATCAAGTCCGAGGGCAGGCTTTTTCCGGATCATGCTCTATGCCGGCTTCGCCAGCAGTCCGTTCAGCACCAGTTCGAGATGGGCGTTGAAATAGGATTTCATGTCGAGCGGGTGGCGCTCGTCGAACATCATCATCCACACATCGACCAGGGCGATCGGCGCGATGATGACCAGCGGACAATCGGTCACCGCCGAACGGCGAATCTCGCCGCGATCCATGCCGCGTTGAATCGCCTGCTTGAGCATGTCGACACAGGGACGCTGGATTTCCTCGTAATAGCGGTCGGCCAACTCCGGGAAACGCGACGCCTCGGAAATCAGCATGCGCACCACTTCGCGCCGGCGCCGATCCTCCACGATGTGCTGGTAGATGAAGCTGAACTGCGCGCGCAACAGATCGGCGGTCGAGCCGTCGTGGCGGTCGAACATGTCTTGTACGGTGTCGAGCGTCGCTTTCATGAGCTCGCGCACCATCGAGATGAAGAGGTGCTCCTTGCTCTCGAAATAGACGTAGATCGTGCCCTTGGTCACGCCGGCCCGCTCGGCGATCTGATCGAGCGTGGTCACGGCGTAGCCGTTGCGGGAGAACTCAAGGAATGCGGCTTCCAGGATCTCGTGCGGCCGCTCGGCTTTGCGGCGGCGCCGGGTTTCCGTGCGCGTGTCCATCGCTTCGGTCATGGCTTGAGCTAGGCTCCGTAAACCATAAAAGTCAAGTTATTGACTAACTGGATAGTAAATAACTAGTCTGCCTCGCCCAGGGGTGAACAAGTGCAGATGTGGTTGGGGCAGTTCAGGTGGGGCCGTCGGCGACCGGCCGGCGCGCGTCATGTCAAGCATTTGGCTTGTCTCGGCTGGTTTTGGCCGAGGACCGTCGGCGTTTTGTTGTCATTTTCACTATCGGCGGCCTGCGCCGTCGGTCCCGACTTCAAGCCGCCGCAGGCTCCGCCGGTCAGCGGCTATACGCCCGAGGCGCATCCGGCGACGACGACAGCCGCCAACGTCGCCGGCGGCGCGGCGCAAACCTTCGTCGTCGGCCGCGACATTCCGGCCGAGTGGTGGAAGGTGTTCCATTCGAAGGAGATCGACGCGCTGATCGCCGAAGCGCTGCGGGCCAATCCGAATCTCCAGGCTGCGCAAGCGGCGTTGTGGCAGGCGAAGGAGAACCTCTACGCCTCCGCCGGCAAACTGCTGCCGAGCGTCGACGCCGCTGGCTCGGCCGCCAGTCAGCAATTCTCGCAGGCAGAGTTCGGCTTGACCGGCCCGCCATACGTTTTCAACCTGTACCAAGCCACCGTGAACGTTGCCTACACGCCCGACGTGTTCGGCGGCCAACGCCGACAGATCGAAGCCAACGCGGCGCTTGCCGAGCAGCAGCGCTTCGCGCTCGAAGCGACTTTCCTGACGCTGACCGCGAACGTGGCGACGGCGGCGATCCAGGAAGCCTCGCTGCGCGGCCAAATTCAGGCGACCCAGGAAATCATCAAGGCGGAAACCGACCAGCTCGAAGTCGTGCGCAACCAGTTTGAAGTCGGAGCCACCACCCGGGCCGACGTGTTGACCCAGGAATCCGAGGTGGCCGCCACAGAGGCGACATTGCCGCCGCTGCAGAAGCAGCTGGAACAGCAGCACCATGTGCTGCTGGCGCTGATCGGCCGCTTCCCCAGCCAGGAGCACGGCGGCCACCTGCAACTCACCTCGCTGCGGTTGCCGACGGCGCTGCCGGTGAGTGTGCCAAGCCAACTCGTCCAGCAGCGCCCGGATGTGCGCGCCGCCGAGGCGCAATTGCACCAAGCCAGCGCCCTGGTCGGCGTCGCCATCGCCAACAGGCTGCCGCAATTAAGTCTCACCGCGCAGTATGGCAGCATGGCCCTGACACCGGCAGGGCTGTTCACCCCGGCCGCCGCGATCTGGAGCGTCGGCTTGGCCGGCACGCAGCCCATCTTCCACGGCTTTACCCTCTTGCATCAGGAACGCGCGGCGAAAGCCGCCTACGAAATGGCCGAAGCGCAATATCGCAATACCGTGCTCACCGCTTTCCGGAACGTCGCCGACGCGCTGCGGGCGCTGCAATTGGACGCCGCCACGCTGAAGGCGCAGCAGCGCGCGGCGCGCGCGGCCTCGGATACGTTCGATCTCTCGCGCGGCCAGTACCGGTTGGGCGCGATCACTTATGTGACGCTACTCAATGCCGAACGCAGCTACGAGCAGGCGCGGCTCGCTTTGGTGCAGGCGCAGGCCGCCCGCTATGCCGACACCGCCGCATTGTTCGCGGCGCTCGGCGGCGGCTGGTGGAACCGCAACGACGTGGTGCCGGATCCGTTCAGCCCCGAGCCGCAACTCGTCCAAGCCGCCAGCGATACCGTCGCCGGGCGCAGCAACGGAGCTCAATAGATGACCAAGCGCATGGTGATCATGCTCATCGCAGTCGCCATCGTGTTCGGCGGAATCTTCGGATTCCAGGCGTTCAAGGCGTCCATGATCAAGAAGTTCATGACCGCCATGGGTTCGCCGCCGCAGACCGTGTCCGCGACCAAGGCCGCATACGGCGAATGGCAACCGAAGCTCGAAGCGATCGGCACGCTGCGCGCCGTGAAGGGCGCCGATCTGTCGCTCGACGTGCCGGGCGTCGTCGCCTCGATCTCGTTCAATTCCGGCGACGATGTCGAACAGGGTGCGCCGCTGCTCAAGCTCCGCGTGGAGGACGATCTCGCCAAGCTCGAATCCTTGCAGGCGATGGCGGAGCTGAGCGAAATCGTCAATCAGCGCGACCAGAAGCAATTCAAGATGCAGGCGGTCAGCCAGGCCACGTTGGATACCGACGCCGCCAACCTGAAGAACGCCAAGGCCCAGGTCGTCCAGCAGCAGGCCATCATTGACAAGAAGTTTCTGCGCGCGCCTTTCGCCGGCCACCTCGGCATTCGCGCCGTCGACCTCGGACAATATCTGGCAGCCGGAACGGTCATCGTCACGCTGCAGGCGCTCGATCCGATCTTTGTCGATTTTTTCCTGCCGCAGCAGGCGGTCGATCAGGTGCGCCTGGGCCAATCGGTTGTCGTCAAGGTCGACGCCTTCAAGGATCAAACCTTTGCCGGCGAAATCTCGGCGATCAACTCGAAGGTCGATGCCGGCAGCCGCAACGTCCAGATCCGCGCGACCTTGAAGAATCCGGAGCACAAGCTGCTGCCCGGAATGTACGCGACGGTCGACATCGCCACCGGGTCGCCGCAGAGCTACCTCACCCTGCCGCAGACGGCGATCACCTATAATCCGTACGGCGATACGGTCTACGTCGTCGACAGCAAGGCGGCCGACGCCACCGGCAAGCCGCAACTGATCGCGCGCCAGACCTTTGTCACCACCGGCCCGACGCGGGGCGACCAGGTCGCCGTGCTCAAGGGCATCGAGGAAGGCGATCTGATCGTGACCGCCGGCCAGATCAAGCTGCACAATGGATCGACCATCCTGATCGACAACTCGATCACGCCGACGGCCGACGCGGCGCCGGTTCCGATCGATCGATAGGCGAGCCTGCGGCCATGAACTTCACGGATATCTTCATTCGCCGGCCGGTGCTCGCCACCGTCGTCAGCCTGTTGATCCTGGTGCTGGGCGTGCGCGCCTACGAAGTATTGCCGGTCCTGCAATTCCCGCGCACCGAAAACGCCATCGTCAACGTCACCACGATCTACTACGGCGCCGATCCCGATGTGGTGGCCGGCTTCATCACCACGCCGCTGGAAAACGCCATCGCCCAGGCCAACGGCATCGACTACATGACCTCGATCAGCCAGAGCGGGGTGAGCACGATCACGGTCTATCTGCGGCTCAACTACGATGCCGACAAGTCGCTGACCGAGATCAACACCAAGGTCAATTCGATACTCAATCAGCTGCCGGCCGGGACGCTGCAGCCGATCCTCACCGTCAAGATCGGCCAGACCATCGACGCCATGTATCTCGGCTTCAACAGCGACACGCTCGAGCCGAACCAGATCACCGACTACCTGACGCGCGTGGTGCAGCCCAAGCTGCAGGCGGTCACCGGCGTGCAGACGGCGGAACTGCTCGGCCAGAAGGTGTTCGCCTTGCGCGCCTGGCTCGATCCGCAAAAGCTCGCGGCGTTCGGGTTGACGGCGACCGACGTCAGCCTGGCGCTGGCCGCCAACGACTACATATCCGGCATCGGCAACACCAAGGGTCAGATGGTGCAGGTCAACCTGACCGCCTCGACCGGGCTGCATTCCGCCGATGAATTCCGCAACCTCGTGGTCAAACAATCGAACGGCGCCGTGGTGCGCCTGAAAGACGTCGCCACCGTCACGCTCGGCGCCGAGGACTACGAATCGGAGGTCGGGTTCGACGGCAAGCAGGCCGTCTATATCGGCATCCAGGTGGCGCCGACGGCCAACCTGCTCGACGTGATCGACGGCGTGCACCGGGTGTTTCCGGAAATCGAGGCGCAGCTGCCTCGCGGGCTCAACGGCAAGATCGTCTACGATTCCACCAAATTCGTGAACGCCGCGATCCACGAGGTCATCTTCAGCCTGGTCGAGGCCTTGGCCATCGTCACCCTCGTCGTTTTTCTGTTCCTCGGCTCGGTGCGTTCCTCGCTGATCCCGACCGTCGCCATTCCGCTGTCGCTGATCGGCACGTTCATCATCCTGCTGGCGCTCGGCTATTCGATCAATCTCTTGACGTTGCTGGCGCTGGTGCTGGCCATCGGTCTCGTCGTCGACGACGCCATCATCGTGGTGGAAAACGTCAACCGCCATCTCGAAGACGGCATGGCGCCGGTGGCCGCCGCCATCGCCGCGGCGCGCGAGCTCGGCGGCCCGATTATCGCGATGACCGTGGTGTTGGCGGCGGTCTATGTGCCGATCGGCTTCCAGAGCGGGCTGACCGGTGCGCTGTTCGCGGAATTCGCCTTCGCGCTGGTCGGCGCCGTCACCGTGTCCGGCGTCATCGCGCTGACGCTGTCGCCGATGTTGTGCTCGCGGCTGCTCAAGGCTCCCGAACCCGAGCACCGCGGCTGGGAGGCTTGGTTCACCTATTATATCGACCGCGGCTTCGCCTGGCTGCGCGGCGCCTACGAGCGGCGTCTGCATGGCAGCCTGGACTATCTGCCGGTCACCGTCGTCTTCGCGCTGATCGTCCTGAGCAGCATCTATTTCTTGTTCGCCACCGCCAAGACCGAGCTTGCCCCGCAAGAGGATCAGGGCGTCATCATCACGCAATCGATCGCGGCGCCGGACGCCACGCTGCAGCAGCGCCAGCTCTATTCGCGCCAAGTGTATCAGATTTTCACGCAGCATCCGGAGACCGATCACGTCTTCCAGATCGACGTGCCCGGCCAGTCGATCGCCGGCATGGTGTTCAAGCCGTGGGACGAGCGCGCGAAGACCACCAACCAGCTGCAACCGGTGGTGCAGCAGGAGCTGGGCAAGGTCGCCGGCGTGCGGGTGGTCGCCTTTCAGCCGCCGCCGCTGCCCGGCAGCATCGGCTTGCCGGTGCAGTTCGTCATCGTCACCACCGACCCGTTCGGGCGGCTGTACGACATCGCGCAGCAATTTCTGCAGCAGGCGCGGCAGAGCGGCATGTTCATCTTTCTCGATTGCGACCTGAAGATCGACAATCCGCAATCCAACGTGATCATCGATCGCGACAAGACCGCGCAGCTCGGCTTGAAGATGAGCGACGTCGGCGCCGCGCTCGGCTCGATGCTCGGCGGCGGCTACGTCAACTACTTCAGCATGAGCGGGCGCTCCTACAAGGTGATCCCGCAGGTCGGGCAGCGCTTTCGCTTGAATGCGCGGCAGTTGCTCGACTACCACATTCGCACCGCCGACGGCACGTTGGTGCCGCTGTCGACGATCGCCACCGTTTCGACCAAGACCGTCCCGGAATCGCTCAACCATTTCCAGCAGCTCAACAGCGCGACGATCCAGGGCGTCACCATGCCGGGGGTTGCCCAGGGCGACGCGCTGGCGTTTCTGCAGAATTTATCGAAGCGCACGCTGCCGCAGGGCTATTCGATCGATTACGGCGGCTTGAGCCGGCAATACGTCCAGGAAACCAGCGGCTTCGTCACCATGTTCGGCTTCGCGCTGATCATCATTTTCCTGTCATTGGCGGCGCTGTTCGAGAGCTTCCGCGATCCGGTCATCATCCTGGTCTCGGTGCCGATGTCGATTGCCGGCGCGCTGATCTTCGTCAGCGTCGGCATCGGCGGCGCGTCGCTCAACATCTACACCGAAGTCGGCCTGGTCACGCTGATGGGGCTGATCAGCAAGCACGGCATCCTGATCGTGCAGTTCGCCAATCACTTGCAGGCCGAAGGCCGCTCCAAGCGCGAGGCGATCGAGCTGGCGGCCGGCATAAGATTGCGGCCGATCCTGATGACGACGGCCGCGATGGTGCTCGGCGTGGTGCCGCTGATCACCGCGACCGGCGCCGGCGCGGTGTCGCGTTTCCAGATGGGGCTGATCATCGCTTCGGGCCTTTCGATCGGCACGCTGTTCACGCTGTTCGTGGTTCCGGCGGTGTACATGCTGCTCGCGGCCGATCGTTCGGCGCCGGCGGTCGCCGACAAAGCAAGCATGACACCGGCGCCCACCGCTCCCGGCGCGTGAATTGATCTTCGGCCGATCGCAGAAAGCAGGCACGCGCGATGGCAGACTGGAGCGCAGGGCAATACCTCAAGTTCGAGGATGAACGCACGCGCCCGCCGCGCGATCTTTTGGCCCAGGTGCCGCTGCAGCAGCCGCGGCTCCTGGTCGATCTCGGTTGCGGGCCGGGAAACTCGACCGCGCTTCTGGTCGAGCGCTTTCCGCAAGCCGAGATCGTCGGCCTCGATTCTTCACCCGACATGCTGGAAAAGGCGCGCGAACGGTTGCCGCAATGCACGTTCATCGCCGCCGATATCGCCACCTGGACGCCGGCGCCGCGCACCGATCTCATCTTCGCCAATGCGGCGTTGCAATGGGTGCCGGATCACCCTCTCGTTATGCGCCGGCTGCTCGAAGCGCTGCCGGCGGGCGGCGTGCTCGCCGTGCAAATGCCCGACAACACCCGGGAGCCGGCCATTGTGCTGCAGCGCGAGGTGGCCGCCAGCGGGCCGTGGGCAAACGACCCGGCGGTCAAGGCCGCCGCGCGCGCCGACCTGCCGCCGCCCGAGGCCTATTACGATCTGCTCAAGCCCGTCAGCGCGCATCTCGATATTTGGCACAGCGTCTACTGTCACGTCATGGCGACGCCGCAGGCCATCGTCGAATGGTTCAAGGGCTCCTCGCTGCAGCCGTTCCTGGCGCCGCTCGATGCCGCGGCGCGCGAAGAATTTCTGGCCGCCTATACGGAAAAGATCGTCGGCAGCTACCCGCCGCGTTGCGATGGCAAGATGCTGCTGCGGTTCCCCCGGCTGTTCATCGTGGCGGTGCGATGAGAATTTTTTGTCGTCATGGCCGGACTTGTTCCGGCCATCCACGTCTTCTTCCCACCGCAATTTTCCTCTTGCTGGCGTTGTCAATGTCGCACGCCTTCGCCGCCGATGCGGCGTTCCAGGCCTGGCTGCAGTCGCTGTGGCCGCAGGCGCAAGCGCTCGGCGTGTCGCGCGCGACATTCGATCTCGCGACGCGCGGGCTCGAGCCCGATTTGTCGCTGCCGGAGCTGGTCATCCCCGGACGGCCGGAACGAAAAGCGCCGGGGCAGCCGGAATTCGTCGAGACGCCGGCGGATTATCTGAAGGAGACGACGTTCGACCGCCTGGCCGCGCAGGGCCGCAAGTTGTTCGATCAGTATCGGCCGACGCTCGCCGCGATCGAGCAGCAGTTCGGCGTGGCTCCGACTGTGGTGCTCGCGATCTTCGGCCGCGAGACCGACTACGGCCGCGCCCGCGATACCCACAACGCCGTCCGCGTGCTGGCGACGCAGGCCTATTACGGCAAGCGCAAAGAAAAATTCCGCGACGAATTTCTGCTGGCGCTGAAGATGCTGGACCAGGGCGACATCAAGCTCGCCGACATGAAAAGCTCGTGGGCCGGCGCCATGGGGCTGACGCAGTTCCTGCCCTCGGACTATTTGAAATACGCCACCCATTTCGGCGGCGAAGGCCGGGCCGACATCTGGAATTCGATCCCGGACGCACTCGCCTCGGCGGCGAAGCAGCTCGCCGACAAGGGCTGGCAGCGCGATCTGCGCTGGGCCTATGAAGTTCTCCCGCCCAAGGACGTCGACTGCACGCTCGGCGTACCGGACAACACGCTGCCGATCGGTGAATGGCTCAGGCGGGGTTTTGTGCCGGCCTATGGCCGCACGCTGTCGCCGGCGGAGCGCGCCGAGCCGGCTTCATTGCTGCAGCCGGCCGGGCTTTATGGGCCGGCCTTCCTCGCCACCAAGAACTATTTTGTCATCAAGGAATACAATTTCTCCGACCTTTACGTGCTGTTCGTCGGCCATCTCAGCGACCGCATCCTCGATCCGCGGCCGTTCGAGACGACATCGTTCGAAACTCCTTGGGGCAAGGTGGCGCAGCTTCCCACCCGCGATCTTAATCGCATGCAGCAAATTCTCACCGCGCGCGGCTATTACCACGACAAGATCGACGGCAAAGCCGGCATGAAAACCCGCGCCGCGCTGGGCGATTATCAGAAGCGCAACGGGCTCAAGGTCGACTGCTGGCCGACCGCCGCGCTGCTCGCGCATATGGAGGCACATTAGAAAACCTCTCCCCGCGCGCGGGGAAAAGGAGAAGCTAATCGTCGCCCGGCACGGCGAGCGGCAGGCGGTCGTCGTCCTCGCCGGAATAGCCGAGCGCGCGCCGCGGCTTGGATTTGACCGAACCGGTGACGCCGGGGTCACCATAATGTTCGCCGTAATGTTGCGCGGCGTAGCGCGCCCGCGCGCGCTCGGCCACGACCTCGCCGGGTATGCCGGCCGGCTCGCAGATGCGGCCGCTGGCGCGCCGCATCAGGTCGACGTGAATGTGATTGTAGTGATAGACGTTGGCGCCCGGCGCCAGCACGGTGGTGAATTCCTCGCAGGCCGCCAGCTGCACGTCATGCAGAAAGCCCTGCTCCTCCGGCGTTCCGCGCCAGCCATATTGCACGCTGATCTTGTGGCCGTCGGCGAGCTCGAACTCGGCGATGTCGAGGGCGTTGCCGAAAGCGTGCTCGGAAATATGCGCGTTCGGATCGCCGTTCATGCCGCGGCAGGAATAGGCCGAGATTTGTTTGATCTCGACCACCGGCTGGCGGAACCAGCGGAGCGCCGCGGGCTGCACCGCCGCCGCAATCCATTTGTCGAGCGCGGAGACGATCGGGCAGGCGAGCGTCGCCGCCGGCTTGACTTCGACCGGGCCGGCGGTCCCGGTCACCATCGGCGCGCGCGGCGGACCGAGCGGCACCGGCTGCTCGGCTCCGAGCGGCGCCGGTTCGGCGCGTTGCGGGTAGGCCGGCGACGAATAATTCGGCGGCGGATCAGTCGCCACGGGCGGGCCGGAGCGCGCGGCGGCCGCGCCGTCATAGGGACGCGGCGGGCCGGGCTGGTAATCCGCGCCGTCCTCGTCAGGCACGGGAACCCCCGGCGCGTAGAGCGACATCGGCGGACCGGCTTGCTGAGAGGCCGGCGGCTGACCTGTCTGCCACCGATAAACTTGGCCCGGATTAGCTGGCATTGGAGCAGACGGCGGCGCGCCATATTGCGGCGGGCTTGAGGGCGGTGCGCTGTACGGTGGTGGTGCGGAGGCCGCTGCGCCGTATTGCGGCGGCGGGGCGGATGGCAGCGGCGGCAGAGCGTTCGATTGGATCACCGGCCATCGCTGCGGCAGCGCGGCGTTGGGGATTGAGCTGGGCGGACGCACCGGCTCGTCATCGTAACCGAGCGGCGCGCTGTCACCCAGCGCCGACACCCGCAGCGGAAAATCGGCGCCGCAAATGCCCGGACCGCTGATCGCGGAAATGCGCACGCGTTCCGGGCTTTCCTTTACGGCGCCGGAATTGAGGCAGGCGACCTCGGCGTCGCGCCGCCACGGTTCGCGCTCGGCGAACAGGTAATGGCTGCAGCCGGCGAGCGCGATCAACGCGGCAACGACGGCGGAGCCGAACAGCGACCACTGAACGCCACGCGACATGCGGGGAGAATGCGAGAATTTCCGTTAAGGACTGCTCAATGATGCCGCGCGCTCATGCGCGTTAGGGGTGCGGTAACCATGCCCCGCGCGAGCGGCCCTTGATCCCGCATCGGCTTTCGGGCCACATCGCGTACGAGAGCATGATCCGGAAAAAGCCTGCCCTCGGACTTGATCCGAGGGTGGAAGCCGGTTTTCCGAAAAGATCATGCTCCTCTAAAGCGGGGAGGGGGCGATGCAACATAGCCCGATGAAGGGCAAGGGCGTCTGATGCTGGCCGCCCTCGATCTTGCCCGCCGCATCGAAGCCGGCGAACTCACCCCGCGTGCCGTCGTCGAACTCTGCGCCGAGGCGATTGCGGCCGACGAGGCCAAGATCGGCGCCTTCGTCGCGCTCGACCTCGAGGCGGCGGTGCGCGCGGCGGAAGACCCGCGGCTCGCAGCGACGCCGCTGCGCGGTCTGCCGGTCGGGGTCAAGGACATCTTCGATACCGCCGACCTGCCGACCCAGTACGGCTCGCCGATCTACGCCGGCCATCGGCCGCGCGCCGATGCCGCCGCGGTGGCGATGGTGCGGCGCGCCGGCGGCTTGATTCTCGGCAAGACGGTGACCACCGAATTTGCCTGGCTGGTGCCGGCCGGCACCCGCAATCCGAGAAACCCGGCGCATACGCCGGGGGGCTCGTCCTCGGGTTCCGCCGCCGCCGTCGCCGCCGCGATGGTACCGATCGCGCTCGGCAGTCAGACCGCCGGCTCGGTCATCCGGCCGGCGGCGTTTTGCGGCATCGCCGGGTTCAAGCCGTCGTACCGGCTGATCCCGACCGTCGGCATGAAATGCTTCGCCTGGCTGCTCGATACCGTGGGCCTGTTCGCCGCCGGTGTCGCCGATGTCGCCTTCGCGGCGGCGGCGATCACCGACCGCGACCTGCGCGTCGATCGCGGCGCGCCGGCGGCGCCGCGCATCGGGCTCCTCCGCACGCATCTGTGGAGGGAGGCGAGCGCCGCGATGCACGGCGCGCTCGAAGCCGCTGCCCGCGCCGCGCAAGCCGCCGGCGCGACGGTGACCGAGCTGACGCTGCCGCCGATCCTGGAAGAGGCCTATCGCGTGCATGGCACGATTCAGGACTACGAGGTGTTTCGCGCGCTCGCCTTCGAGTACGACCGCCATCGCGACGAGATCGCAAAGCCGTTGTGCGAGCAGCTCGATCGCGCCGCGGCGGTCACGGCGGAGGAGTACGACGCGGCGCGCCGCACAGCCACGCGCGCGCGGCAGGCGATGCCGGACTTACTGCGCGAGCACGACGTGATCTTGACGCCGTCGGCGCCCGGCGCGGCGCCGCAGGGATTGGGCTCGACCGGCAATCCGGCGTTCAACAAGCTGTGGACGCTATTGGGAACGCCGTGTGTCAACGTGCCGGGGCTGCACGAGGGTGAATTGCCGCTCGGCGTGCAGATTGTCGGCCGCTTCGGCCGCGACCGCTTAACGCTCGAGGCGGCGCTGTTTCTGGAACGCGCCATCGCCAAGCATTCGCGTGCTTAATTTCCCCTTGCGCGGGCGCTGGAACTTTTCTTAGTCGCGCGCGCAACCGTTCATGTGGAAAAATTGTCTGCGGATTTCATGACGTTGGCAGCTGTGTGTCCTGCAGCAAATTTCTGCGGCGATGCAGCAACGGATTTTCTTTTGCCCTTGGCGGCGTTCTGCTAGCCTTTCCTTCAGCGCAACTCTGATGGAGGTGCGACGAGTGGACCTTACTATGAGGCTCAATGTTCTGGCGGTGTGCGCCGCGTTCGTATTCGTTGGCGCGATCTTGCTGGGGGCGTTCTGAGTTTCGGTCCAACGCCAGAGGCCATCAAGGGTCGCCGCGTCCAACCGGCGGTCAGAATTAAAAACACCGGAGCGGTTTCCGCTCCGGTGTTTGTTTGTCAGGGTTTCATTCCGCGGCGCGGCGCGCCGCCGCGAACGGATGGTAATTGAGGATCGGCGCCAGCCATTTCTCGGCTTGCGCCAGCGTCCAGCTCTTGCGCTTGGCGTAATCCTCGACCTGATCGCGCTCGATCTTGCCGACGCCGAAATAATAGCTGTTGGGATGGCTGAAATAGAGCCCGCACACCGAAGCGCCGGGCCACATGGCGAAGCTTTCGGTGAGCCGCACGCCGATCTCGCGCTCGCCGTCGAGCAGCTTAAACAACGTCGCCTTTTCGCTGTGGTCGGGCTGCGCCGGATAACCGGGCGCCGGCCGGATGCCGCGATATTTTTCGGCGATCAGCTCGCCGGCGGCGAGAGCCTCATCGGGCGCGTAGCCCCAAAATTCCCGACGCACGCGCTGGTGCATGCGCTCGGCCAGCGCTTCAGCCAAGCGATCGGCGAGCGCCTTGGCCATGATCGCCGAATAATCGTCGTTGGCGTGCTTGAAGCGCTCGACCACCACCTCCTCGCCGATGCCGGCGGTCACGGCAAAGGCGCCGATATAATCGGCGAGCCCGCTGGCGCGCGGCGCGACGAAATCGGCGAGCGCGACATTGGCGCGGCCCTCGCGGCGCGGCAACTGCTGGCGCAGCGTATGCAGGATGGCGGCCGGCGCGTGGCGCGCCTCGTCGGCGAAGATGAGAATGTCGTCGCCCTCGCTGTTTGCCGGCCACAAGCCGACCACGGCGCTGGCGCGGAACCAGCGCTCGGCGGCGATGCGCGCCAACATTTCCTGCGCGTCGGCGAACAGGCTGCGCGCGGCTTCACCGACGTTGGCGTCGTCGAGGATGGCCGGGAACTTGCCCTTGAGCTCCCAGGTAGAAAAGAACGGCGTCCAGTCGATGAAGTCGATGAGCTCGGAGATCGGAATATCGGCGAGCCGCTGCGTGCCGAGAAAGCGCGGTACCGGCGGTTGATAATCGCCGGACCAATTGAGCTTCAGCGCATTGGCGCGGGCGTCGACGAGCGACAAGCGATGCTTCGTCTCCTCGCCGCGGGCATGCGCCGCGGCAATGCGGGCATATTCGGCGCGCACCTCGGTGACGACACGCGCCCGCGTCTCGCGCGACAGCAGCGATGAAACCACGCCGACGGCGCGGCTTGCGTCATTGACATAGACGGTCTGGCCGCGCCGGTAGTTCGGATGGATCTTGACGGCGGTGTGCACGCGGCTCGTGGTCGCCCCGCCGATCAAGAGCGGCAGATCGAATCCCTGCCGCTCCATCTCGGCGGCGACGTGGCACATCTCGTCGAGCGAAGGGGTAATGAGGCCGGACAGCCCGACGATATCCGCCTTTTCCGCGATCGCGGCCTGCAGGATCTTCTCCGCCGGCACCATCACGCCGAGATCGACGACCGCGTAATTGTTGCATTGCAGGACGACGCCGACGATGTTCTTGCCGATGTCGTGCACGTCGCCTTTGACCGTCGCGAGCACGATCTTGCCGGCGGCGGACGGCTGTCCGCTGCCGTCTTTCTCCTGCTCCATGTAGGGCAGCAGATAGGCGACGGCCTGCTTCATCACCCGCGCCGATTTGACCACCTGCGGCAGGAACATGCGGCCGGAGCCGAACAGATCGCCGACCACGTTCATGCCGTCCATCAGCGGGCCTTCGATCACGTCGAGCGGGCGCGCCGCCCGGCGCCGCGCTTCGTCGACATCGACCTCGATGAAGTCGGTGACGCCGTGTACCAGCGCGTGCGACAGCCGTTTCTCCACCGGCCACTCGCGCCAGGACAGATCGGCCTCTTTCTTTTCCTTGCCGTGACCGCGATGGCGTTCGGCGAGCGCCAGCAGCCGCTCGCCGGCATCGGCGCGGCGGTTGAGCACGACGTCCTCGCAGGCCTCGCGCAGCTCGGGATCGAGATCGTCGTAGACCGCGATCTGCCCGGCATTGACGATGCCCATATCCATGCCGGCGGCGATGGCGTGATAGAGAAATACCGAATGCATCGCCTCGCGCAGGCGCTCATTGCCACGGAACGAGAAGGAAAGATTAGAGACGCCGCCGGAGACATGGGCGTGCGGCAGGTTCCGCCTGATCCAGCGCGCGGCTTCGATGAAGGCGACGCCGTAGCCGCTGTGCTCCTCCATGCCGGTCGCCACGGCAAAGATATTCGGATCGAAGATGATGTCCTGCGGCGGAAAGCCGACGCGGTTGACCAGAATGTCGTAAGCGCGCGCGGCGATCTTGGTCTTGCGCTCGAAGGTGTCGGCCTGGCCGGCTTCGTCGAACGCCATGACCACGACGGCAGCGCCATAGCGGCGCACCAGCCGGGCGTGATGGATGAAGGCGTCCTCGCCCTCCTTGAGCGAGATCGAATTCACCACTGCCTTGCCCTGCACGCATTTGAGGCCCGCCTCGATCACCGAGAATTTCGAGGAATCGATCATCAGCGGCACGCGGGCGATGTCCGGCTCCGCGGCGATGAGATTGAGGAACGTGGTCATCGCGTTTGCGGAATCGAGCAGGCCCTCGTCCATGTTGACGTCGAGGATTTGCGCGCCGTTCTCGACCTGGTCGCGGGCGACGGCGAGCGCGGCCGCGTAATCGCCGGCGGTGACGAGCTTGCGGAAGCGCGCCGAGCCGGTGACGTTGGTGCGCTCGCCGACATTCACGAACGGAATCTCCGGCGTCAGCGTGAAGGGTTCGAGCCCGGACAGCCGCAGCAGCGGCGCGACGCTCGGCATCCGGCGCGGTTTCTTGCCGGCGACGGCTTCGGCGATGGTGCGGATATGGTCGGGCGTGGTGCCGCAGCAGCCGCCGACGATATTGACAATGCCTGAAGCGGCGAATTCGCCGATCAGCGTCGCCATGGCCTCCGGGCTCTCGTCGTAATGACCGAACTCGTTGGGCAGGCCGGCGTTGGGATAGGCGCAGATCAGCGTATCGGCGACGCGGCCGAGCTCGGCGACATGGGCGCGCATCTCGCGCGCGCCCAGCGCGCAATTGAGCCCGACCGAGAGCGGCGTAGCATGGGCAACCGAATTCCAGAATGCCTCGGGGGTCTGTCCGGACAGGAGCCGCCCGGAGCGGTCGGTGATGGTGCCGGAAATCATCACCGGCACGCTGCGGCCGCACGCTTCCATGACTTCGGTCGCCGCGAAGATCGCGGCCTTGGCGTTGAGCGTGTCGAAGATGGTCTCGATGAGCAGCGCATCGACGCCGCCGTCGATCAGGCCGCGGATCTGTTCGGCGTAGGCGATGCGCAGCTCGTCGAAGGTGATGGCGCGGAAGCCGGGATTGGCTACGTCGGGCGAGATCGAGGCGGTGCGATTGGTCGGGCCGACGGCGCCGGCGACAAAGCGCGCGCGGCCGTCCTCGGCCTCCGCGATATCCGCGGCCTCCCCCGCCAGCCGGGCGCCTTCGAGGTTCAGCTCATAGGCGAGCTCCGCCATGGCATAGTCGGCCTGCGCGATGCGCGTCGAGGAGAAGGTGTTGGTCGAGACGATATCGGCGCCGGCGCGGAAATAGGCGAGATGAATGGCGCGAATGGCGTCCGGCCGGGTCAGGTTGAGGAGATCGTTGTTGCCGCGGACCTCGCGGTTCCAGGCGTCGAAGCGCGCGCCGCGATAGCCTTCCTCGTCGAGGCTCAGCGCCTGGATCATGGTCCCCATGGCGCCGTCGAGCACGAGTATGCGCTCGGCCGCGAGACGGCGCAGCGTCGCGCCTTTGGTCGACTCGATTACTGATGCAGCCATCGGCTTACGCTCGCTCGGTCTCGGCATGAGGATGCGCGCCGGCGCCGTGTTGCTTGGCGGGCCGCAGGCCCAGCAAGTGGCAGATCGCGTAGACCAGGTCGGCGCGGTTCATGGTGTAGAAGTGGAAATCGGTGACGCCGTGGTCGACCAGATCGAGCACCTGCTCGGCGGCGACGGCGGCGGCGATCAGCTTGCGCGTTGCCGGATCGTGCTCGAGGCCGTCGAAGCGGGCGGCGAGCCAGTCGGGCACCGAAGCGCCGGCGCGCGCCGCGAAATTCCTGGTCTGCGCAAAATTCTGCACCGGCAGGATTCCGGGCACGACGGGAATATCGATGCCGGCCGCGCGCACGCGGTCGAGATAGCGGAAGTAAAGGCTGTTCTCGAAAAAGAACTGGGTGATCGCGCGCGTCGCACCGGCATCGACCTTGGCCTTGAGCATGTCGATATCGGCGGCGACGGTGGCGCTGTCCGGATGCTTTTCCGGATAGGCGGACACCGACACTTCGATGTCGGCCAAACCTTTGATGTCCACCAAGCGCTTGATGCCGGCGACAAGGTCGGCAGCGTTAAGGTAGCCGCCGGGATGCGGGGCGTAGCGCTCGCCGAGGCCGCCGGGCGGATCGCCGCGCAGCGCCACGATGTGGCGCACGCCCGCCTGCGCATAGGCGGCGATCACCGCATCCACCTCGGCGCGCGTGGCCGCGACGCAGGTGAGATGCGCCGCCGGCGTCAGCAAGGTCTCGGCGAGAATGCGCTTGACCGTGGCGTGCGTGCGTTCGCGGGTGGAGCCGCCGGCGCCGTAGGTGACGGAGACGAAATTCGGCTGCAGCGGCGTCAGCCGCCCGATCGCGTCCCACAACGACCGTTCCATTTCCGCGGTCTTGGGCGGAAAGAACTCGAAGGAGACGCGGATGCCGCGCGGCACGCCGGCCTCGGTGAAGCGGCTGGCCCGGGCGCTGCTCATCAGGCCACCTCGCGCTTGGCCGGCGCCGCCAGCGCGATGCGCGGGTCGCGCCCGAGCCACAGCGACACCGCGATCTTTCCTTCCGGTCCGGGCGGCAGCGTCTGCTGCCGCACCACATCGAGCCCGGCGGCTTGCATCCACTGCTGCACGGTCTCGGCGGCGAAGCCGAGCCGGCGATGGGCGTGCTCCTCGCGCAGGAATTCGAGATCGTGCGGCGCAAAATCGACGACCAGCAGGCGCCCGCCCGGCCGCAGCACGCGCGCCGCCTCGCGCAGCGCCCGCGCGCTGTCGTCGAGGAAGTGCAGAACCTGATGGACGATGACGACGTCGAACGAGTCGCGCGGCAAAGCGAGGTCGTAGATGTCGCCGTGACGCACGCTGCAGTGCCTGAGCCCGGCGCGGTCGAGCCGCGCGCGAGCGAGCGCCAGCATGTCGAGCGAGAGGTCGAGGCCGAGCCCGCTTTCGATGTCGTTGGCGAACAGTTCGAGCATGCGACCGGTGCCGGTGCCGAGATCGAGCAGGGAACGGATCGGCGCGTCGCCGAGCGCGGCGCGGATCGCCTCCTCGACCGCGGCGTCGGCGACATGCAGCCGGCGGATGCGGTCCCACTCGGCGGCGTGGCGGCGGAAATAATTCTGCGCGGCGGCGGCGCGGGCGGCGCGAACGGCGGCGAGCCGCTCGCGGTCGCGGGCGATGATCGGATCGTCGGGATCGAGCCGGGCAATCAGGGCGCGGGCAATGTCGGCGACACTGCCGCGCTCGCCGAGGCGGAAGAACGCCCAGGAACCCTCGCGATAGCGCTGCACCAACCCGGCCTCGGCGAGAAGCCGCAAATGGCGGGAAAGCCGCGGCTGCGACTGGCGCAGGATGGCGGTGAGATCGGAGACGGTCAGTTCGGCTTCGGCGATGAGCAGCAAGAGCCGCAGCCGCGTCGCCTCGCCCGCGGCTTTGAGCGTCGCGGTGAGGGCCGAAAATGACAGTTGGGCAGAATCCATCGAACGGGCCGCCAGCGTTGCCTTGCATATAAAGATATCTTTATGCGCTTAAGTTGGCAAGGGACCTCCGATAAAGGCCCAAAAATGCGCATTGTCCGGGCTTGCCTGGGCCAACCAAGGACTGGTGGCCGCGCCGGCTGCATGCCAATTTGCGCTCATGACCGGGGCAAAAGCGGCCGACGAAGCAAACGATCTGCGTGAGGGCGAAGTCGCCGTCGACCTGCCGGCCGCCTTCGATGCCTCGCTCTATTACATCGGCCGCATCCACACCCCGTGGAAGCGGCGCGAGGATTGTCCGAAAAACCCGCGCGAGACCGACGCGGTGTGCACCGTGGTGGTCGATCCGCGCTGGGTCGCAGGTCTGCGGGGGCTCGAGACCGTCAGCCACGTGGTCGTGCTTTATTGGATGGACCGGGCGCGGCGCGACCTCGTGCTGCAGGCGCCGCATCATTATGCCGAGCTGCGCGGCACCTTCGCGCTGCGCTCGCCGGTGCGGCCCAATCCGATCGCCGTTTCCGTGGCGCGGCTCGTCGGCATCGAGGGCAACAGGCTCTCGGTCGTCGGCCTCGATTGCGTGGACGGCACACCGCTTCTCGATCTGAAGCCCTATTTCGCCTCCACCGACTCGGTGCCCGACGCCGCGGTCGGCTGGCACGCCGGGCGGAAACGGTGAAATTCAATAGCCCGTAGCCCGTAGCCCGTAGGATGGGTGGAGCGAAGCGATACCCATCATCGAGCGGCGAGGATGAACGATGGGTTTCGCGAGGGCTCAACCCATCCTACCGCGCTACGTAACGGCGGCTGGCCGCAGAGTTGTCGTTGTGCGCGTCTTCATCAAGAAGACGCGGAAGACCCCGCCTCGTGAACTCGAAATCGCCCGGCAGCGGGCCAAGGAGGTCGCATGACCAAACTCAAGGACTTGAAGGCGCGGTTGTTGAAGGACCCGGAGGTGCGCGAGCACTACGACGCGCTGGAGGAGGAGTTCGCGCTGATGGCCGCGGTGGCGAAGGCGCGCGCGCTCGGGCTTGAGCCAAGCCGAACTTGCCAAGCGCATGAAGACGACGCAGAGCACGATCGCACGGCTCGAAAGCGGCCGCGGGCGGCCCTCGACCCGCACGCTCGCCCGCTTCGCCAAGGCGACGGGGCACCGGCTGAAGATCGGATTCGAGCCGGTGCGCAAGAGGGGATGACGGGGCAGCCCGCCTGGAGTGAAGCGACATCCGGGGTCTCTGCCTCCCCGACTGTAACCCCGCATGTCGCCACGCTCATGCGGGCTACTTGCTCGATTGCGTGGACGGGACGCCGCTCCTCGATCTCAAGCCCTATTTCGCCTCGACCGACTCGGTGCCCGACGCCGCGGTCGGCTGGCACGCCGGGCGGAAGCGGTGAGTCACGGTCGGTCAAGCGCCGTGCCACGTCAGCGTCAGCGCAAACTGCAAGTCAGTATGTGGCATGTTTCTCTTTGCCCACCCTGCGCGCTCGCTGCAAAAACATCCGGAAAAGCTCGATCTAAAAGCCGCGGCGGCGGCGTATAACGCGATGGCGGATGCGTTCCCGTGCAAATGATCAGGCCAACACAGAGCCAATCCGGAAAGTCTCGACGCGCCTATTTTCAAAAGGGAGTATATTTGGCAGAATACAACCACCGCGTTTTGGGAGGGCTCGATGGCGGGTTTCAGGCATGAGCACGTCTAAGCGCCTTATGGTTTTTGTACCGTTGGTGTCTGTTTTTGTCGCGCTGTCGCTTTCGGTATTGGCGCAAGAACCTCCACCGCAGAAGCCAGTACAAAAAACTCCGACAGTCCAGCAGAGGGGCCCAGCACAGCCGCAAGTGCATGGGGCGGCAATGCCGTTTCATCGTCTCCCGTGGCAGTCGGGGAGTTTGTCTTTGCCGTACTTTTTGCCGAACCATGTCCTCACCGCCGAGGAGCGGAAGCGTTGGGGCGGCGGGCATTGGCGTCCATACGAGTGCCACTTTGGACGCTGTGGCTGTTGGTGGTGGTTCGATGGCTATTGGTATTTCTACGATCATCCTATGGAGGGCGCGCCGAATATCGTTTCCGATGTCGTATACAATGGACAAGGCTATCCGGTGTCAGCGAAAGTACCACCGCCAACGGTAATCTACCGTGCCCTTAACGCCCGTGACGCCCGTGCCGCCGTGGCGTCAGCGGAAGCACCACCGCCAACGGTAGTCACGCCTGCCTTCCCTGGCCCCTTGGTCGCCATTAAACCCGCGCCGCAGCCAGTCGAGCAAAAGTCTGCCGATCAGATTGAGCCGTGGCCTCCCCCGATTGCGACGCCCTCCGAAACATTCAACAAAATCGACGTGCTTCGCCCCGATCTCAAGACGGTCGGTGAATTCGCGAACGAATTGCATCGTCGATTAAATGCAGCTGGCAACTATGAACCGCGCTACTGGGGGGCACCGAACGGTTTCGCATTAGTGACTAGGTGTGGGGCAATCGATGAGCGCGGTCGGTCACTTGACATTGTTGAGTCGCGTGCCGGCTTGGCGGTCAGTTCAGGATTCTTCGGAGGACTTGTCGGCTCAGTAACCGAGGGCGCGCGTATGCTTCTCGCCTCGCCATTTCGAGACTCGCGATTATTTCTGTTTGTACTTACCGACGATCCTGGGGTAAATGATCCCGAGGCGACTATGACAGAGGCCATTGCAAATAGATGGTTCAGGAAAGGCAAGTGGACACTTCCGGAAATTGATCGATCCGCCAAACTGACCTCTAATCACTTGGTAGCGGTGTTCGTCTATCACTTCCGGAAAGATTTCTCTGGTGAAATTAAATTACTTGAGAGCAGTACTTTATCTGTCGAAGATTATCTGAACGCTTCCAATATCAAGATCGATGGACTGATCAAATGACGGTCGGACGAGGGCGTTCGATTTTGTCGTTGATTTGGGTGATTATGTCGCTGCCATTGATGGCGATCGTATTCTTTCAAACCATCACGGGAAGATATGGGGCATGGGAGATCGGCTTCGCTTGGCTCATTCCTTTGTTATTGCCCGTCTTGTCCTTTATCGTCGCAACATGGACTGTAGCAGAATCACGAAAGGACAAGATTTTGTTGCAAAATGCATATGTGTTTTACGCAAGCGTCGCATTTTCGGTTTTTTATCTGGCGTTACTATACGTTGTCGTTGCACGGTTGCCGCGAGATCTCGTTGAAATAAATGACTATGTCGCAAATGTTATGCGTCCCTCATCGTGGTATCTCGGCACCTTGCAGGCACTTGTTGTCGTTGCCGTTGGAAAGTTCTTTCTCGAAGAGATCGCCGTGAACGGGGGGCCGGGGCAGCCCAAGAGCTAGTGATCGAGCAAGAATAATAACGCGATTTGATGCCGAGGCGTGGGGACGGGTCGCTAAGAGGCGATGGCGTATTGCTTCACGAAGCGAGCCTACAAGTCACTGGTCGTGAGACGAGCACTTGACATCCGTCCCCGCTTCCGTTACATCATTGTGAATCTTGCCCATCAAGGACGTCAGCCGGGTGACGCCGGCCGATGGGGCAGGAGCGGTTCCCGCGGGTGGGGGCTCGTCACCTCCGCTCCCGGGCGGCTAACGGGAAGACGCCCGGCCGGCACGATGACCGGTCTGCGACTTTGTCGCTGGACTGGGACAGGTCGCCTTCAGGTAACGCCTGGAGGATGCCGCGTCCCAGGAAGCGCGTTCTGGAGCTGAGTTGCGGCGTTGGCTCGCTGCAACAAGTGCCGCGGTGGAACGCCGTCAGGCGAGCGCGCTGCGATCAGCGCGAGCCGCATCCGAAGCAGATGGTTTGCGCAGACTGCGTAAACTTGTCTGCGATGCGGACCATCGGAAGACATGCGCCTGGCGGCGTTCTGCTTCCTTTTTATTTGTCGAGCATGATCCGGAAAAGTGGATACCGGTTTTCCGAAAAGATCATGCTCCAATAAAGCGCTGGCATCATTGAGCCGAAAGCCGGTCCCACCGCCGGCGTAGGCGTGACGCGATGGTGCTCGGCGGAGTGATTGACTGTCTTTTGCGCATGATCTTGTCCGAAAACCGGTAGCCACTTTTCGGGATCATGCGGTTGTACGGCATGCCTCGGGCGCGCATCGCGCCGCGAGAAGGGTACTCTATTCGTCATTGCGAGGAGCGAAGCGACGAAGCAATCCAGCCTTCGCAGCTAAAAGCCTGGATTGCTTCGCTTCGCTCGCAATGACGAGGTCGGATCGCGTCGCGAGAGAAGGGAGCGTGCCCTGAGCATCGTCTCAAAACAGCGGCGGCGCATCGCCGACCCGCAACATGCCGAGGTAGATCGAACCATCGGCGAAGCGCAGCGGCAGCATAACGGCTGGCTGGTTGTCGACGGTGGTTGGCTGGCCCATTTTCTTGATGTTTTCGATCAGGCTGGCGTTCGCGGTTTCGCGAACGGCCATGCCCAGCCCGGGCATCAGGCGGTCGAGCGCCCCCAACCCTTGCGCAACGGAGGGGTCCGCGCCCGACAGCCGGTCGATGCCTTGCCCGATCAAACGGTCGATGCCGAGAAGCGGGACGATATGCTCGAGATCGACGATGGCGACACGAATGACGCCGTCGAGCTTGCCGTGAGCGTTCACGCTGAGCGTTCCGGTGCCGACGACGATGGCGCTGCCTTGCGTGAAGCGCAGCGATTTGATCTCGAGGCCGCCGCCCGCCGCCTGTATTTCGCGGAAGCGCTCGGCCCAAGACTTTGCCGGCGACAGATCCTTGAACCCGCGCACGACGGCATCGAGGTCAACGTCGATCGGGGCGGCCAACAACGGATGCAGGGTCGGCGCCGTGGCGTCAGCAAGCCTTAGAGTAGCCTCGATCACCGGATGGTCATTTGCCGCGCCAGCGGCAATGCGGCCTTCGAGGTTCGCCTGCTTGGCCGTAAACATCGTTTCGCCGTCACCGCCGGCGGCGCCGACGCGGCCGAGCTGCGGTGCTTCGAGTGAAACGGAAAAGCTCTCCGGATTGGGCGGCCGGCCGCTCACGCTCAGACGCGCGCGCGCCCAGTCGGCGACAAGACTCGGCGGCCGGCCCACTTCCGCCAGCGTGAGCGGACCGGTGACGTCGCCGGTCAAGCCGGTCGGATGATAGAGCTCCGCCGCAAAGACGACGCTCTTCGCCTTGATGGCGTAGGGCGGCAGATTGCTTTTGATCTCGGCTGCGGCATCGGCGCAGCGCGCGGCAATGCGGAACGGAAATCCGCCGATCGACTGCGCGCCGCAAGAATAGATGCGCCCGGCGGCCGCCTCCCGGTCTACCCAGCCGGCCAGCGTGCGGTCTGCGACCGCGGCGGCGTAGTACCATAGCCACACCCACCCGAGAGCGATCACAATGACGATCGCCACGAGCGTGAGCAGCGGCCGCCAAGGGCGGCGGGCGGGTCCAGTACCGGGCTTGCGCGCCTGCCGGGCCGCCGGCCGCATCATGCTGAGGGGGGATTCGCCTGGCATTGGTCTTCTTCGCCTGCCGACTGCGGCGTTTCAAAGACTGGTGTGGGAACTTCAATACATTGCCCTAGATCGCCGGCCGTGGCACCGCCATGATCGGGCTGTTAGGCGAGCGCAAGTCCGGTCAGGAGTCAACGCGGGTGGCCGATCTCATCGACATGCACGAAAACGCCGACCTCTGGGTGTTCGGCTACGGTTCGCTGATGTGGCGTCCCGGCTTCGACTTTCTCGAGCGCGTGCCGGCGCGGCTCATCGGCTTGCATCGGGCGCTTTGCGTTTATTCGTTCGTCCATCGCGGCACGCCGGAGCGGCCGGGACTCGTGCTCGGCCTCGATCGCGGCGGCATGTGCCGCGGCATCGCCTTTCGTGTTGCCGCCAAGGCGCGCGCCAAAGCGGTGGCGTATTTGCGGGCCCGGGAGCAGGTCACCACCGTTTATCTGGAGACGATGCGGCGGATCGAGCTGGAAGAGAACGCGCGGCGGCAGGTGCGCGCGCTCTGCTTCGTCGTCGACCGCAGCCACGCGCAATATGCCGGGCGGCTCGCGCTCGCCCAATGTGTGCATCATGTCCGGCAAGGGCACGGCCGCTCAGGTGCCAATCGCGACTATGTGCTGGAAACGGTCCAGGCCCTGGAAGCGCTGGGCTATCGCGAGACCGATCTGCATCTCATCGCCGAGCGGCTCAAGGGCGTGCACCAGACGGAGGTCGCCGCGCCGTCATCGTAATTGCCTTCGTCCTTCGGCGACGAGCCGGGTGGTCGCTTCCTCTACGACGCTTTGCAGACGGCGGAGGAAGGTCCGCTTGTCGAGGCCGGGGGCGATCGGATCGAGGACTTCGACGAGCACGGTCCCGGGATAGCGACGCAGCGAGCGGCGCGGCCAGAACAGGCCGGAATTGAGCGCCACCGGCACGCAGGGAAGCCCGGTCTCGGCATAGAGATAGGCGATGCCGGGCAGGTAGCGCGGCGCGGCGCCCGGCGCCCGCCGCGTGCCCTCGGGAAAGATCACGATCTGGCGCGAGCGCGCGATCTCCTGCCGTGCCGCCGCAGTCATCCGCGCCAGCGCCGTCGCCCGGGCGCCGCGGTCGATCGGGATCATGCGCGCCTTGCGCGCCAGCCAGCCGAACAGCGGAATCCACATCAACTCGCGCTTGAGCACGTAGGTCGGATCGTCAAGGAGCGCGAACAGCGCAAAGGTGTCCCAAAACGATTGGTGCTTGCAGGCGACGATGCATGCGCCCTTCGGGATCTTTTCGCGCCCGCGCCATTCGACGGTGATGCCGCAGACGACGCGCAGCAGCCAGAGACTAGACCGCGCGTAGGAGCGCAGCACCGCGAGCAGGAACCGATGAGGCAGTACGAGGGTCGGCAGCGCAACCAGCATGCGAACGATGATGTTCACATAAAACAGCGCGTTGAACAGAATCGAGCGGGCGAGAAGAGCGAAGGAACGAGACAAAAGATGGCCCGAGTTAGTGAAATCAGCGGGGTGAGCGCGCATCGGAAACGCGATTGTTGCCGGCGTCGGCAGCCGACGAGACCAAGCGCATGCGCACTTGGGCGAAAAGATATTTGAAATATTCCGACAACACCAGCCGGGTGGTCGCGCCGTTCGACCACCACGGCTCGATGCGCAGGCGGTCGGAGACGACCGGGAACGGAATCAGCGTGACATCGGGAAGCTGGTGCGCGATTTCCGCGCGCGCCCGCGGCATGTGGTAGGCGGACGTGACGATGATGAGCGAGCGGAAGCCGCGATCGACGGCCCAGCGGCGTGTGCCCACGGCGTTGCCCAGCGTGTTGATCGCCGAATAGTCGAGGTCGACGCAGCAGGCCAGCAGGCGGTCGTAACCGGTGACCTGCCGCGCGATATCGGCCGTCGTCGTTCCGGGGTTGACGCCGGTGATGAGCAGGCGCTTGCCGCGACCCGCCGCCAAGAGCTCGAGCCCGTCGATGACGCGGGAGGTGCCGCCGGTCAAAACCACGATACCGTCGGCGCTGCGATTGAGCACCACCTCCTGGCTCGGCAACAGCCAAAGGAAGCCCATGAAGCCGAGGACGATCGCGATACCGCCAAGGACGGCAAATTTGATGGCGAAAGATCTGATCCGCCGCGTTTTGACGGCGGCCTTAAGGCTGAGCATCGCCGCGCGCGTCCCAAACGCCCAATTTTGTTCCAACAGCCGGCATCGGCATCATAACGGCAATTCCGGCGGCAAGTTGATCCTGTTTCGGTCGTTTAGTCGATGGTCTCCAGGGTGCGATTGACCGTGCGGCGCGAAGCCAGCGCCGTGACCATGGCCATCAACCCGATCTGTCCCAGGATCGCCAGGTAACCGGCAACCCCGATGGAGAAATTCCCGAACAGGGCCGCGATCTCGTCACCGGCCGCGCTCCGCGCGAGCCAAGCGTTCGCCGCTTCGGAAACGCCGAACAGCAGGATCGCCGCGCCGCCGCCGAGCGCGCCGCCCTTGAAGCCGAGTTGGAGGAAATGGCGCTGGAATTGCTCGGCGATGAAGCCGTCGGTCGCGCCCACGTAATGCAGCACTTCGACGATCGGACGGTTGGTCGCCATGGCGCCGCGGGTGGCGAAAGTGACCGAGAGCACGGTCACGGCCAGCACCAGCGCCAAGACGGCGACGCCGGCCGCAATTGCCGCCGCCCCCATGGTGCGCATGCGCTCGATCCAGCGGCGATGATCGTCGAGGCTGGCGGTGGGAACGCGCGCTGCGAGCGCCTGCCGCAATGACGAGAAATCCGGCCTGCCGCCGGAGGCCAGCTTGACGACGATCAGGCGCGGGATCGGCAGGTCGTCGAGCGCGATGCCGGCGCCCAGCCAGGGCTCGACCAACTGCGCGGATTCCTCCTTGGTGTAAGCGCGAACCTCGGCGATGTCGGGAGCCGCGCGCGCGATCTCGATGGCGCTGCGCACATCCGCCTCGATGTCGCGCCCGGGTGCGGGCCGGACCTGGATGGTGACCTCGTGTCCGACCGCCGATTGCCAGTCGTTGGCGGCGCCCACGACCAATATCACGGCGCCGGTCGTCAGCGCGGCGAGGAAGGTCATGATGGCGACCACCGCGGCGAGCGAACGCCCGGCGATCGAGTTTCGCGGGACGAGCGGCGTCAAAGCTGGCGGCACGCGCACCAGCGCTGCCGCTTGCTCAAGATGGTCCCACGGTTCCGGCATGGTCCCGACCGGTTCAGTCGTAGACATGCAGGCGTCCCTCATGCAGGACCAGCCGGCGCGCGTCGTATTCGTCCATCAGCGCGATGTCGTGGGTGGCGATGATGACGGCGGTGCCCGACTTGTTGAGCTCGACGAACAGCCGCAGCAGTCGCTGGCCGAGACTGGGATCGACGTTGCCGGTCGGCTCGTCGGCCAGCAGGAGCTGCGGACGCGCGATGACCGCGCGCGCGATGGCCGCGCGCTGCTTCTCGCCGCCGGAGAGAACCGGCGGCAAAGCCCCCATGCGCTCGCCGAGCCCGACCCATTGTAACAGCTCGACGACCTCCGACCGGTAGTCGGCTTCCTCCTGGCCGAGGACGCGCAACGGCAGCGCCACGTTCTCGTAGGTGGTCATGTGGTCCAGCAGCCGGAAATCCTGGAAGACGATGCCGATGCGCCGCCGCAGGCTCGCCCGGCGATCCTTGCTCAAGGTCGCCGTGTCATGGTCGAACATGCTGATCAGGCCGCGCGTCGGCCGCAGCGCCAGCAACATCAGGCGCAACAGCGAGGTCTTGCCGGCGCCGGAAGGGCCGGTGAGGAACTGGAAGGAGTGCCCGTCGATCCCAAAGTTGAGGTCGCGCAGCACCTCGGGCCCGAGCCCATAGCGCAAGCCGACATTTTCGAACCGGATCACGCCGTCCTCCGAAAAGCCTCCGGGACCTTGGCGGTGGGCCCGCGGCTGATTCGCGGCCTTCCAGCCAGCCTCATACCATGCCGCCCCGATGCTTACGGGCCGCTATGGTTTCCAATTCGTTAACAAATCGGAGGCTAGGTTTGCCGGGAAGGTGACGCGCCGTTGATTCGCCGATGCTGATCGTTTGCCCGTCCTGCGCTACATCCTACGACGTGGAGCTGGCGAGCCTGCTCCCCGAGGGGCGCTACGTGCGCTGCCTGCGCTGCGATATGGTTTGGCACGCGGCGCCCAGCCATGCGGACAAGCTGCTCGCCGCCGCGGCGGCGCTTTGCCCCGAGCTCATCCTCGTTGACCGCGCGCTGGCGGCCCAGGCCCAGGCTTCGCAGCCGGAATCTGCCGCTGAAGCGGAGGCCGACGTGGCCTGGTCCAACGAATGCACAGGCGACATGCTCGACGGCGAGCCGCCGCTGGAGGGCGAATCGTTCGCAGCAGCCGCCGACGATGGGCAGCCGGCCGAGGATGGGTTGGTCTTCGCGGTCGCCGATGATGAGCAGGCCGAGGACGGATCGGTCTTGGTGGCGGCCGACGATGCGCAGGCCGCTGAGGACGGATGGTTCTTACCGGCTGCCTATGAAGACGAACCCGCCAACGCGGATGAGACTCCCGCCGACGAGCCCGACGAGTCCACTGAGATCGAAACGCCACCGATCGCGCCGGTCGATCTCGATGAAGGCCGGTTGCCGATCGAGATCGACGAAGATCGTCGCGCCTATTCGGCGGCGCCGCTCGAGGCGATCCGAAGCTTTGCCGGATGGCCGCACTTGCGCCGCGTCAGACACTGGTCGCCGCCGCGCTGGCCGCTGTCGCGCCTGCACACCGGCATCCTGGCGCTGCTCATTGTCGATTGCATTCTCGTCGGCTGGCGCGGCAACGTCGTGCGCGCCTTTCCGCAAACCGATTCCTTCTACAAGCTGGTGGGCCTGCCGGTGAACCTGCACGGCCTTGCCTTCGACGGCATCACCACGATGACCGAACGGCACGAGGGCGTGCCGATTCTCGTGGTCGAAGGAAATATCGTCAACAGCGCCCGCAAATTTGTCGACGTGCCGCGGCTCAAGTTCGTCGTGCGCAACGCCGCGCGGCAGGAAATCTATTCCTGGACCGCCGTTCCATCGCGCACGCCGCTGCCGCCCGGCGAGGCGGTTGCCTTCCGCACCCGGCTCGCCTCGCCGCCGGCCGCCGCGCACGACGTGGTCCTTCGCTTCGTCGATCGCCGCGACATTGTCGCGGCGGCACGCTGACCGCCATGGCGCGCATTCTCATAGCCGAAGACGAGGAATCGTTATGCGCGCTGTCGGCACGCGCGCTGGCGACCGACGGCCACGAGGTCAAGACCGCAGCGGACGGCCGTGCCGCGCTCGACCTCATCATTCGCGAAGAGGGGCGCTTCGACCTTTTGCTCACCGACATCCGCATGCCGGTCATGGACGGCATCGCGCTGGCGCTGGCGGCGGCGCGCGATTATCCCGATCTCACCATCCTGTTGATGACCGGCTACGCCGATCAGCGCGAACGCGCCCAAGGCCTCGACGCCATCATTCACGATGTGCTGGCGAAGCCGTTCTCCGTCGCGGTGCTCCGCGGCACGGTCAACGAAGCGCTGGCGGTCAGGGCGCGGCACTAACCCGTTCAGCTTTCATCCGAGGCGGCGTAAGGCCGCGGCAGCGGCTCGACCGGGAGGTCGGGATGCGGCCGGCCGAAATCGGGCGCCGGCGAATCCTGTCCGATCTGCACGATGCCGCGGCGGATGGCGCGGGTGCGGGTGAAATGCGCAAACAACGCCTCGCCGTCGCCGCGGCGGATGGCGCGGGTGAGCTGCGATAAATCTTCGTTGAAGGTGCCGAGCATTTCCAGCACCGCGTCCTTGTTGGCGAGGAACACGTCCCGCCACATGGTCGGATCGGACGCGGCAATGCGGGTAAAATCGCGAAAGCCGCCGGCGGAGAATTTGAGCACCTCGGAGCGCGTCACTTCGGCGAGCTCGTCGGCGGTGCCGACGATGGTATAGGCGATGAGATGCGGCAGGTGGCTGGTGATCGCCAGCACGAGGTCGTGGTGTGCGGCTGGCATGGTCTCGACGGTGGCGCCGAGCGCGCGCCAGAACGCGGCCAGTTTTTCCACGGCGCCGGGATCGGCACCTTCGGGCGGCGTGAGGATGCACCAGCGGCCGACGAACAAGGACGCAAAGCCGGCATCCGGACCGGAATTCTCGGTACCGGCGACCGGATGCGCCGGGACGAAATGCACGCCCTCGGGCAGATGCGGCGCCATGTCGCGAATGACGGCTCCCTTGACCGAACCGACATCGGAAACGGTGGCGCCGGGCGCCAGATGCGGGCCGATCTCGGCGGCGACGACACCGCAGGCGCCGACCGGAACGCAGACGATGACCAGATCGGCGCCCGCGACCGCGACGGCATTGCTCTCGACCACTTGGTCGGCAAGTCCGAGCTCGGCGACGCGCCTTCGCGTTTCCGCCGAACGTGCCGTCGCCACGATCTCACGCACGGCGCCCTGCGCCCGCGCCGCCCGCGCGATCGAGGAGCCGATCAAGCCGACGCCGATCAAGGCGAGGCGGTTGAACAAAGGTGCGGATTTGGTCATAGCGTCACGCCGCTCGCCCTAAAAATTCTTTGAGCGCGGCGACGACGAGGTGGTTAGCCTCCTCGGTGCCGACGGTCATGCGCAGCGCGTTCGGCAACTTGTAAGGCCCGAGCTGGCGCAGGATGAGCCCGCGCGCGGTGAGGAAGGCGTCCGCGTCCTTGGCGGTGCGCCCCCTGGCGTCGGGAAAGTGGATCAGCACAAAATTAGCGACGCTCGGCGTCACCTTCAGCCCAAGCTTGCCGATCTCCAGCGACAGCCAGGCGAGCCAGCGGGTGTTGTGCTCGCGCGCGCGCTCCTGGTGCGCGTGATCCTCGATCGCCGCGATGCCGGCGGCGATCGCCGGCGCGTTGACGTTGAACGGGCCGCGAATGCGATTGATGGCGGCAACGATGTGGGCGGGGCCAAACATCCAGCCGAGCCGCAGGGCCGCCAGCCCGTGGATCTTGGAGAACGTGCGGGTCATGACGACGTTGTCGTTGGTGGCAACGAGCTCGATGCCGGACTCGTAATCGTTGCGCCGGACATATTCGGCGTAGGCGGCGTCGAGCACGAGCAGCACCTGCGGTGGCAAGCTGCGGTGCAGCCGCTTGACCTCGTCGAAGGAGATGTAGGTGCCGGTCGGGTTGTTCGGATTGGCGAGAAAGACGATTTTCGTCTTCTTCGTCACCGCGGCCAGGATCGCGTCGACGCTCGCGGTGTAATCCGTTTCCGCCGCGACCACCGGGCGGGCGCCGGTGCCGAGCGTGGCAATCGGATAGACCAGAAAGCCGTGCGTGGTGTGGATCGCTTCGTCGCCGTCGGCGAGATAGGCGCGCGCCAGCAAGTTCAACAGATCGTCGGAGCCGGCGCCGCAGACGATGCGCTCCGGATCGAGCCCGAACGCCCGCCCGATCGCCTCGCGAAGCTCGCTCGCCGAACCGTCCGGATAGTCCTCCAGATGCGCGGCGACGGATTTATAGGCCGCGATTGCGCGCGGGCTCGGCCCGAGCGGGGTCTCGTTCGACGACAGCTTGAATACCTTGGCCAGGCCCGGCGCGCTGCTCTTGCCGGGCACGTAGGGCTCGATATCGAGCACGCCAGCCCGCGGCTGGGGATGTTGAACGGCGGACATTTCAGACAAACTCCGGACCTTGGCGCCCTACCTCCCTCCTTACAGGGGGAGGCATCGCTACTTGTGCGGCACCGTATAGCGGGTCGCGTGGCTGCCGACGAGGGCCCTCGAGCGGATCGAAGCGCCGGTCGCAACAAGCGCGTCCGCGACCGGGCCGATGCCGCCGCGCGCGACCGAGATGAGCAGGGCGGCGCCGTCGAAGGCGCGGTCGGGGACCGCGATGGCATCGGCGAGGCCGGCGAGCCTGTCGATCGAGCCTGCGCTCCAGCCGGAGACCCGCACGCTCCACACCTCGGTTTCGGTCACCATGGCATCCGCCGCGACCCGCGAAACCACGAAAACCGGCATGCCGGCTGGATGATCGGCGCGTTCGACGAACGGCAGCCGCGCAATGATTTTCGGCGCGGTGTCGAATTCGAGCGCCGTCCACCACGGACCGGAGCCGGCGATCGCGAAGGCGGGAACGAGGCCGAGATCGCCTTTCGACGCGGTCACCGCCTGGACCACGCTCGCCGCCCCCATATGCGGCACGAACGGCACGGTGAAACCGAAATGAAACCGCGCGGAATCGCGCATCAGCGCGTCGCCGGCGGAGAGGTCGGCGTGCACGGCGAATGGCGCCTGCACGTAGGTGAAGGTTGCGATGATGACGCGCCAGATGCTCTCGGCGGTATCGAGCGGCAGGCTGCCGTGATGGCGTTGGACCAGGCGGCGCATCATGTCGGCCTCGCGCGCCGGGCGGAACGCGGAGCCGGATTCCTCGGTCTTCTTCACCGCGATCAGCCGTTCGATGATCTCGCCGCGCTCGATCAACAGCGCGTGCATCGCCTCGTCGATGCGATCGATCTCGCGACGCAGGTCGACAAGCGAGGGTTCGTTCTGGCGCGGCGGTTTCATGCTCTGCCCGGGCAATTGCTTGGATTGATAGGTGTCGTGAGGCCCGAAAGCAAAGAAAAATCAAATAGCAATCAAAGAAAACATTGACTCCGGCGGGCAGCGGCCTAATTACGCCCCTTTGACCGCCCCGCGGCGGGAGCCGCCAGGCCGGGAAGCGTCGATCCGGGAAGCACTTATGGCAGAGGCCAGCGCCACGCTCGATCTCGCCGACCGCACGCGCGAAGCGGACCATCCGCATTCGCTGGTCGTGCGCTTTCCGGCGAACAATCCGCTGCACCTCGATGCCGGGGTCGACTTCAGCCCCTTGCAGATCGCCTACCAGACCTACGGCGAGCTCAACGCCGAGCGCAGCAACGCCGTTCTGGTCTGCCATGCGCTCACCGGCGATCAGCACGTCGTCAATGACCATCCGGTGACCGGCAAGCCGGGCTGGTGGGAGACCATGGTCGGGCCCGGCCGGCCGATCGACACCGAACGTTATTTCGTCATCTGTCCCAACGTCGTCGGCGGCTGCATGGGCTCCTCCGGACCGGCCTCGACCAATCCGGCGACCGGCATGCCGTGGGGTCTCGACTTTCCCGTCATCACGGTGCGCGACATGGTGCGCGCGCAGGCGATGCTGCTCGATTATCTCGGCATCGACTCGCTGTTTGCGGTCACCGGCGGCTCGATGGGCGCCATGCAGGTGCTGCAATGGGCGGCGAGCTATCCGCGGCGCGTCTTCGCGGCGCTGCCGATCGCCGGCGCCACGCGGCATTCGGCGCAGAACATCGCCTTCCACGAGGTCGGCCGCCAGGCGGTAATGGCCGATCCGGACTGGCGCGGCGGACGCTATTTTGCCGAAGGCACCAATCCGCGGCGCGGGCTCGCGGTGGCGCGCATGGGCGCGCACATTACTTATCTGTCCGATGCCGCGCTGCACCGGAAATTCGGCCGCCGCTTTCAGGACCGCGACAATCCGACGTTCTCGTTCGACGCCGATTTCCAGGTCGAGTCCTACCTGCGGCACCAGGGCATCACGTTCGTCGAGCGGTTCGACGCCAATTCGTATCTGTATCTGACCCGCGCCATGGACTACTTCGATCTCGCCGCCGATTACGACGGCGCCGTCGCCAACGCCTTCCGCGGCGCGCCGACCCGGTTCTGCGTCATCTCGTTCACCAGCGATTGGCTGTTCCCGACGCCGGAATCGCGCGCCATCGTGCATGCGCTCAATGCCGCCGGCGCGCGCGTCTCCTTCGCCGAGATCACCACCGACAAGGGCCACGACGCCTTCCTGCTCGACGAGCCGGAATTGTTCACCATCGTGCGCGGCTTCCTCGAGGGCGCGGCGAAGGCGCGCGGCCTGCCGCCGGCGCGGAGCTAAGATGCTGACCCGGCTCAAGCGCGACCTCACCATGGCGGAAGCCGCCCGCGGCCCAGGCGGCTCGCGCGTCGACTTGCTCGTGGTCGCCGACATGGTGGAGCCCGGCGCGCGCGTGCTCGACGTCGGCTGCGGCGACGGCGAGTTGCTGCGGCTCCTGGAAACGCGCGGCGTCGACGGCCGCGGCATCGAGCTGTCCCGCGAGGGCGTCAACGAATGCGTCGCCAAGGGTCTCGCCGTGGTGCAGGGCGACGCCGACACCGACCTGGAAGATTATCCCGACGACGCCTTCGATTTCGTCATCCTGTCGCAGACGCTGCAGGCGACGCGGCAGCCGCGCGTCGTGCTCGAGCACATGCTGCGCATCGGCCGCCACGCCATCGTCTCGTTCCCCAATTTCGGCCATTGGCGCATCCGCCTGCAGATCGCGCTCGGCGGTCACATGCCGCATACCGACAATCTGCCCTACGCCTGGTACGAGACGCCCAACATCCACTTTTGCAGCATCAAAGATTTCCGCCAGCTCTGCCGCGTATCGGGCGCCAAGATCGAGGAGGCGGTGGCGCTCAACGCCTGGGGCCGGCGAATGCGGCTGAAAATGCCGTGGTGGTTCTGGAATTTGTTCGGCGAGCAGGCGGTGTTTCTGCTGAGCCGCTGCGGGTAGAATAGTCATGACGCGCGAGGCTGTCCCATCACGCCCGGCCATGACGGGTCGGATCGTATAATATCGACTGCCGTCGTGCGGGCCCGTAGCTCAATGGTCAGAGCCAGCGGCTCATAACCGCTTGGTTGGAGGTTCGAGTCCTCCCGGGCCCACCACGCACTCCCGCACGAACGGAGATTTCCTGAACAGACAAGAAAGGCCCGCAATTGCCGGGCTTTCTTTTCGGTGATCGGTCTCTGCGACAGCGCAGCTCGGTCTCAGGCGCGTTTTTCCGCGGTTTGTCTCTGCGCCGAAATTCGCGTTTCCCAGGAAACAGAGACGGGTTCGACAGAGACGCGGTTCGATTGGCGTTAGAGCGACGACCCGAGGCCAAGGATTCGCCGCTGG
>JBEKIC010000031.1:0-46310 GCA_050011955.1 Xanthobacteraceae bacterium | reverse complement strand
GGCATCATTCACGCCGGTACTACGGCCGGTGCGGGAGGTGCAGTCCCTGGACTGGGACAGGAAAGGGCGGGTAACGCCCGCCTGGACCGCGTCCCAGGAAGCATGGCCTGGAGCTGAGCCAGGAGGTGATAGCCCTGGCGAGAGCCGCAGTGGAGCGCCGGAAGGCGAGCGGGCTTCCGTTAATAGCCCGCTTCCGCGCCCCGCGCATCGGCATGTGGTGACGCAAGCCGGTGTGGCGCGGACCAAGAGAACTTGCGCCTTTCGGCGCTTCGCTCCCCTCGGCTTATCTCGAGGATGCGCAAAGAATCAAACAAACCTCGGGCGCGCATCGCACCGCGAGAACGATGAACATTTCGCGAGCAAGAAATATTCCCTCCTCCCGCGAAGCGGCGGGGAGGGTCGCCGCGAACAATGTGAGCGGCGGGGTGGGGGTTGCTAGGTCAAGAGCCCCCCACCCCTGACGCCTCCCCGCCACGCGCGGCGCGCGCGGGGGGAGGGCAAGCAGCGAACCCGCGGGCGCGTCGCGCGCGGGCGTCTTCGATTTCGCCGTTGCCGGATTTGTCCCGGCAATCCATGCTGCAGCGACGAGGCGGTAAGCCGTGCGGGGAGGGCCAAGTGAACGACAAGACCGCGGCAAAGCCGGCCGAAAAGAAGTTCATCTACCAGGTCAATGAGGATTGGCTTGCGTTGCGGCGCGAGGAGCCGATCGACGCAAACCTGCCGATCATCGATCCGCACCATCATCTCTGGGATCGCGGCTTACGCTATCTGTTCGACGAGCTCAAAGACGACGTCGACTCCGGCGGCCATAACATCCGCGCCACCGTTTATTTGCAGTGCGGCTCCATGTACCGCGCCGAGGGCGATCCCAAATTCGCGCCGGTGGGCGAGACGGAATTCGTCAACGGCGTGGCGGCGATGAGCGCCAGCAACCTTTATGGGCCGGCGCGGCTTTGCGCCGGCATCGTCGGTTTCGCCGATCTTTTGCTCGGCGCCGAGGTGGATGACGTGCTGGAGGCGCACCTGCGGGCCGCCGGCGAGCGTTTCAAGGGCGTGCGGCACCCTGCGGTGTGGGACGCCGATCCCTCCATCCGCACGACCCAGGTGAAATATCCGCAGGGGCTCTTGCTCGACGCCAAATTCCGCGCCGGTTTTGCGCGCCTGTCGCGCTATGGCCTGTCTTTCGATTCGTGGAATTACCACACCCAAATCGCCGAGCTTGCCGACCTCGCCCGCGCTTTTCCGGAGACGACGATCGTGCTCGACCATATCGGCGCGCCGCTTAGCGTCGGCGTCTATGCCGGTCGGCGCGACGAGGTGTTCGCGGATTGGCGGCGGAGCATCCGCGATCTCGCCGCATGCCCGAACGTCTGCGTGAAAGTCGGCGGCATGGGCATGCGCATCTTCGGTTTCGGCTTCGAGGAGCAGCCGCTGCCGCCGTCCTCGGACGATCTCGCCCAGGCGTGGCGGCCTTACCTCGAAACCTGCATCGAGGCGTTCGGACCGCGGCGGGCGATGTTCGAGAGCAACTTTCCGGTCGACAAGGTTTATTGCAGCTACGGCATCCTGTGGAACGCGTTCAAGAAGCTGACCGCGGCCTACAGCGCCGACGACAAGGCGGCGCTTTTCTTCAATACCGCCAAGCGGAGCTATCGGCTGCCGACAACCTCGGACGCATCTACGCTGCAAGAACGATGAGCATTCTTGCAAACGCTCTTTAGGGAGTCACTTTCTCCCACACCAAGATGCTGCGGCCTTCGCGGCCGTCCACCGGACTGCGATCGGGTGCGGAAGTGATGGTCAGGATGTTGCCCTCCAGCTTGTAGAACCGGACTTGATCGGTACCCGTCCAGATCTGATTCCACGAAATATCGACGTGATGGATCACCTTCTCGGCATCCATCGTGTAGGTTCCGGCGTAGGAAATCATCGTCCCATAGAGTCTTATGCGCTCTTCGTTGGTCGGAACCACATCGTGAGGATTGGCGCGATTGTCCCAGGTGATAATCGCGTACATGCGGCCATCCGCTGCATAGCCGAGATAGCCGTTCGGGTGTTCTCCTCGCTCGTTGTAGCGCTCTCCCGTCGCTGCCACTTCACGCACGAATGATTTCAATTTCCATGTGCCCAGAAGCGGACTTTCGCCCGCAACCGCGGCCGTTACAGACAGCAACAACAACATTGCCGAAAGGGCGCCGGCTAGTCTCGTCATATCAAGCTCCCTGGGTTATTGAATGAGTTAGCCTTCCCCGATCTCGCGCAAGATTTCGGCGGTGTGCTCGCCGAGCCGCGGCGACGGGCGTTCCGCCGCCATCGGGGCGCCGTCGATCATGATCGGCGTGCGCACGCCGGGGATGGTCCCGGCCTTGGCGGCGGCGCTCGGCACCTCAAGCTTCATGCCGCGATGGATGACCTGAGGGTCGGCAAAAACCTGGGCGAGATCGTTGATCGGGCCGGCCGGTACGCCGACGGCTTCGAGCTTGTCGAGAAGCTCGGTGCGCGACATGCGCGCGGTCAGCTTGCAGATGCGCTCGACCAGCTCGGCGCGGTGCGCGAGCCGCGCCGAGTTGTCGATGTAGGCCGGGTCCTTGGCGAGCTCGGGCTCGCCGAGCACGGCGCAGAGTTTGGCGAACTGGCTGTCGTTGCCGCTGGCGATGATGATGTGGCCGTCGGCGACCGGAAACACCTGGTAGGGCGTGATGTTGGGGTGCGCGTTGCCCATGCGGTGCGGCACCTTGCCGGAGACCAGATAATTGAGCGCCTGGTTGGCAAGCACGCCCACGGTCGAATCGATCAGCGCGGTATCGACATAGCCGCCGCGGCCGGTTTTTTCCCGCCGCGCCAGCGCGGCCAGGATGCCGACCGCCGAATAGACGCCGGTGAAAATATCGGACACCGGCACGCCGGCGCGCAGCGGCTCGCCGTCGGGATTGCCGGTCAGCTCCATGAAGCCGCCCATGCCCTGCGCCATGAGATCGTAGCCGGCGCGCGAGGCATAGGGGCCGGTCTGGCCGAAGCCGGTCACCGAGCAATAGATCAGCCGCGGGTTGTCGGGCGCGAGGCTTGCGTAATCGAGGCCGAACTTGGCGAGATTGCCGACCTTGAAGTTCTCCAGCAGGACGTCGGAGCGGGCGGCGAGTTTCCTGACGATGCGGCGGCCGTCTTCGCTCTCGAAATCGAGCTCGATCGAACGCTTGCCGCGGTTGGTACCGTGGAAATAGGCGGCGCCGAGATGGCCGCCGTCGGTGGCGGGAACGAAAGGCGGGCCCCAGCCGCGGGTATCGTCGCCGGCGCCGGTGCGCTCGACCTTGATCACGTCGGCGCCGAGATCGGCCAGGATTTGCCCGGCCCATGGCCCGGCCAGGATGCGGGCAAGCTCCAGCACTCGCAGACCGGCCAATGGACCCGGCATGGACGGCTCCTCAACGCTTCGCGGCGGCTTGCCGCACGACCGTTACGTGACAAAGCGGTGGCAATTTGTCTACCGGCTCTCCTGCGATCCAGCCCCGCATGCGGCGACAGGTATGTGCTGGGGACAAGCTTGTCATGGCTTGCCTTGGCCGCTGGCGATCATTAGCTGTTTCATACCGGGCGGAAGAGCTGATGGGATGGTTGCGCTGAACACCTCGTTCTTCAGCGAGATGCTGCAGAGCATCGCCGAGCGTAGCCGCGCCTTGATCCGGCGCGAGCCGGCGCGCGGGCGCTCGGACGGCTTGGCCGAACTTTGCGAAGCACTGCTTTCCGGCCGTGGCGAGGCCTCCGGCGTGGCGCTGGCCAACGAGATTCTGGCGAACTATGCGGCGCTGACCACCGGGCCGCGCATCGCCTTCTTCGAGGTCTTGGCGAAAACCTTCGGCCACGATCCTGCCCGCATCGACGCCGCCATTGCCGCCTGGCGGCAGGCGCCGTCCTCCGATACCGCGAACGAGCTGCATCGCGCCACCGAGCCGCGCCGGCTGGAGCTGTTCCGCCGGCTCAATCTGGCGCCCGGCGGCACCGCGGCGCTGGTGCGCATGCGCGAGCAACTAATCGACGCGCTCGATCATCGCGACGATCTCGCCGTCGTCGACGCCGACTTCGTTCATTTGTTCTCGTCATGGTTCAACCGCGGCTTCCTGGTGCTGCGCCGCATCGACTGGTCGACGCCGGCTTCGATCCTGGAAAAGATCATCCGCTACGAAGGCGTCCACAAGATCCGCGACTGGGACGATCTGCGCCGCCGCATCGATCCGCCCGACCGCCGCTGCTACGCCTTCTTCCATCCGGCGCTGGTCGACGAGCCGCTGATCTTTGTCGAGGTGGCGCTGACCCGCGAGATTCCGGCGGCGATCGCGCCGATTCTTTCCGACAAGCGCGAGGCGGTCGTGCCGGAGCGGGCCAATACGGCGGTGTTTTATTCGATCACCAACTGCCAGCGCGGCCTTGCCGGCGTGACTTTCGGTCACTTCCTCATCAAGCAGGTGGTGGAGGAGGTCTCGCGCGAGATTCCGCGCATCTCCACCTTGGTGACGCTGTCGCCGGCGCCGAATTTTGCCGAATGGCTCAAGCGCGAGCGCGCCAACGCGGCCTCGCCGGCGCTCGATGAGGAAGATCGCGCCGCGCTCGCCGCGCTCGACCACGCCCATTGGTGGCGCCAGCCGGATCTGGTTGAAACGATCCGCGCGCCGCTGCTGCGCGCCGCCGCCTGGTACTATGTGCGCGCGCGCAACGGCCGCGGCCTGCCGGTTGACGCGGTCGCCCGCTTCCATCTCGGCAACGGCGCCCGGCTGGAACGGCTCGACTGGCCCGCCGACACCTCCGACCGCGCGCTTGAGCAATCCTACGGGCTGATGGTGAATTACCTCTACGATCTCGATTACATCGAGGAGAATCACGAGGCCTATGCGCAGCAGCACGCCGTGGTCGCCGCCGGCGCCGTGACCCGGCTCCTGCGCGCGCCGGCGCGCGAGGTGGTTCCGGTCTCGGGGTAAGTGTTTCGCCGTCGCAGTGCGAGCGCGCCCCTGCGCTTGCGCGTCAATAAGCGGGAAAGCCCATGCCCGACCTGCTCGGCGTTCTGGAAACCTCGCTCTATGTCGAAGAGTTCGAGCGCGCCTGCCCGTTCTACGAGCAAGTGCTCGGGCTCAACAGCATCTACCGCGATCAGCGGCTGTGCGCTTACGACGTTGGCGGACGCGGCGTGCTGCTGTTGTTCCTGCGCGGCCGCTCGTTCGAAACCGTGCAGCTGCCCGGCGGCACCATCCCGCCGCATGACGGTCATGGGCCGGTGCACATCGCATTTTCGATCGCCGCCGAAGAGCTGGCGGCCTGGGAGGAACGGCTGGCGGCGGCCGACATCGGCATCGAAGGCCGCACCAAATGGCCGCGCGGCGGCGAAAGCCTCTATTTCCGCGATCCCGACGGCCATCTGCTCGAACTGGCGACGCCCGGATTGTGGCCGGGGTATTAGCGCATGATCCCGAAAAGCGGATACCGGTTTTCGGAAAAGATCATGCTCAGACCAAAAAACGCGCTACGACTTGCCGTACACCGGCACGACGGCGCCGCGGGTGACGCGGTTGTCCGGTGAGGCCAGAAACAGAATGGTCGCAGCGACTTCCTCGACTTTCGGCCACAGACTGTAATCGGCCTTGGGCATGGCGGCGCGATTGGCCGGCGTATCCATGATCGAGGGCGCCACCGCGTTGACCAGGATGCCGTCCTTGGCGACCTCCTCGGCGAGCGCCACGGTGAGCGCGGCGACCGCCGCCTTGCTGGCGGTGTAGGCGGCCATGCCGGCGCCGCTTCGCCATTCCAGCGCGGCGCGGGCGGCGACATTGACGATGCGGCCGCCATAGCCTGGCGAATTACCTGCCATCGCATTCACCGCGGCGCGGCAGCAGAGCAGGCAGCTGACGAGATTCATCTCAATCTGTTGTTGCAGCGTCGCCACGCTGGTTTCGGCGAGCGGCGCCGCGGCAAAACCGCCGGCGAGGTGGATCGACGCCCAGAGCGGCGCGATCCCCTGGTAAAGGAGTCTGATCGGCCTTTCATCGGCAAGACTGCCGGTGACGGTTAGCACGACCTGCTTGTGCTCGCGGAGCCGGAAGCGCTGCGCCTCCGCCGCATCAAGGCAGGGGACGTGGCAAACAGCGCCGGCTTCGACCAGCGCTTCGACCAAAGCGGTGCCGAGCGCGCCGGCGCCGCCGGTGATCACCACGTGACGGTCACGAAAGTCCATGTCGCATCATCGCCGATCCCGGGCCGGAGACAAGGCCCGAATGGGGATTTGATAGTCTGCGGAGGCGCGATCAATGGCGCCGGCGCTTGATTTGTCGGCGATTTGGATTTGCGTTACAAAGCTGCCGGAGTTTACCGCATGCCGCGGCTGAAGTGGGAATGCAGAGGGTCGGATCGAAAAAAGATTTTGCGCCGTGGACCGATCCCAATCAGCGTCCGCTGCTGCGCATCGAAGTCCTGACCAAACGCTTCGGCGGTACCGCGGTCGTCGATCATCTGTCGCTCGACATTTATGAGGGCGAGTTCTTTGCCCTGCTCGGCCCCTCGGGGTGCGGCAAAACCACGTTGCTGCGGCTGATCGCGGGCTTCGAACGGCCGAACACCGGGCGCATCCTGCTCGACGGGGCCAATCTTGCGTCCGTGCCGCCGTATCGGCGGCCGGTGAATATGATGTTCCAGAGCTACGCGCTGTTCCCGCACCTCACCGTCGAAGGGAACGTCGCCTTCGGCCTCAAGCAGGAAGGTCTGCCCAGGCACGAAATCGCCGAGCGCGTCGCCGAGATGCTCGCCCTGGTCAAGCTCGAACGCTACGGCGGCCGCAAGCCGCATCAGCTTTCCGGCGGCCAGCGCCAGCGCGTGGCGCTGGCGCGCTGCCTGGTCAAGCGCCCGCGCGTGCTGCTGCTCGACGAGCCGATGGCGGCGCTCGACAAGAAGCTGCGCGGCGAAACCCAGTTCGAGCTGATGGAGTTGCAACGGGAACTCGGCCTCACCTTCGTCATCGTCACCCACGACCAGAGCGAAGCGATGATCGTCGCCGACCGCATCGGCGTGATGGATCGCGGCCGGCTCATGCAGGTGGCGACACCCGCCGCGATCTACGAGCGGCCGAATTCACGCTGGGTCGCCGACTTCGTCGGCAACATCAATTTGTTCGAGGGCCGGCTCGGCGACGATTGTCAGAGCGTCGAGGGCACGGCGGCCGGCCGCGTGCGCGTCGCCGCCAAGGTCGACGCCGGGCCGGGCAAGGTGGTCTGGGCGGCGGTGCGGCCGGAGCAGGTGCGCATCGCGCGCGAGCCGCCATTGCCGGGCCTCGACAATTGCGTCCCCGGCACGGTCCTCGATATCGGCTATCTCGGCGACACTTCGATCTACCAGGTGCGGGTCCGCGACGGCTCGCTGGTCAAGGCGGCGATCGCCAATATCGGCCGCGGCGCCGGCCGCGCGGTCACGTTCGATGATCAGGTGTGGCTGAGCTGGCCGCCCGAGGCCGCGATCGTGCTCACGCAATGATCCGACAGCGGCGCAGCGCAATGAGAATGCTATGAAGCGACACCACGGGCGCTCGTTTTGGCAAAGCCTGGTCGTGCGGATTCCGTATCTGTGGCTACTTGCTTTCTTCCTGGTGCCATTCCTGATCGTGCTCAAGATCAGCCTGTCGCAGACGGCGATTGCGCAGCCGCCCTACGTGCCGGTGCTCGACCTTGCGGTCGGTTGGCCGGGGCTGAAGGCTTTTTTCGCGGCGCTGTCGCTCGACAATTACGTCCTGATCGGCTCCGATCCGCTCTACCTCTTGTCTTATGTGAAGAGCGTGGAGATCGCCGCGTTCTCCACCCTCATTCTCATCTTCATCGGCTATCCCATCGCCTATGCGATGGCGCGCGTGCCGCGGCGCTGGCAGGCGGTGCTGGTGGTGCTGGTCGTGCTGCCGTTCTGGACCTCGCTGCTGATCCGCATCTATGCCTGGATGAACATCCTGCAGCATGACGGACTGCTTAACCAAGCGCTGATGGCGCTCTCGATCGTGAAGGAGCCGCAGGCCTGGCTCGCCACCGACACCGCGATCTATATCGGCGTCGTCTATTCCTATCTGCCGTTCATGGTGCTGCCGCTTTACGCGACGCTGGAGAAACTCGACGAATCGCTGCGCGAGGCGGCGGCCGATCTCGGCTCTCCGCGCTGGAAGATCTTCTGGCTGGTGACGCTGCCGCTGTCGTCGTCGGGGCTGCTCGCCGGCGTGCTGTTGTGCTTCATCCCGATCGTCGGCGAGTTCGTCATTCCCGATCTGCTCGGCGGCTCGCAGTCGCCGATGATCGGTCAGACGATCTGGATGGAATTCTTCGGCAACAAGGATTGGCCGGCCGCCTCGGCGGTGGCCGTCGTGCTGGTGTGCCTCCTGGTCACGCCGATCGTCATCTATCAGAACCAGGCGATGCGGGCCCTGGAGCGGGAATGATGCGCAGGGTGTCCGCCTTCAATTTGCTGGCGATCCTGCTCGGCGTCGCGTTCCTCTATCTGCCGATCGTCGTTCTGGTGATTTATTCGTTCAACGCCTCGCGTCTCGTGACGGTGTGGGGCGGCTGGTCGACGCATTGGTATGCCGAGCTGATCGCCGATGCGCCGCTCGTCGACTCGGCGTTCATCAGCCTGGCCTGGCGCTTGTTTCGGCGACCGCGGCGACGATTTTGGGGACGCTGGCGGCGCTTGCGCTGGTGCGTTTCGGACGCTTCCGCGGCCGGCTGCCGTTCGCGGCGATGATCTATGCGCCGCTGGTCATGCCGGAGGTGATCACCGGGCTGTCGTTGCTGCTGCTGTTCGTCGCCGTCGCCGTCGATCGCGGGTTCTGGACCGTCGCCATCGCGCACACCACCCTGGCGATGTGTTTCGTTACCGTGATCGTGCAGGCGCGGCTCATCGACTTCGACATCAGCCTCGAGGAGGCGGCGATGGATCTCGGCGCCCCGCCGCTGCGCACGTTTCTCGCGGTGACGTTGCCGCTGATCCTGCCGGCCATTGCCGCCGCCTGGATGCTCGCCTTCGCGCTGTCGCTCGACGATCTGGTCATCGCCAGCTTTACCACCGGGCCGGGCGCGACCACGCTGCCGATCCGCATCTATTCCGAGGTTCGCCTCGGGGTGAAGCCGGAGATCAACGCGGTGTGCAGCATCATGGTTGGCGTGGTCGGCATCGCGGTGATTGCCGCTTCGCTCCTCGCCAAGCTGACCGGCACGCGGGGTGCGGCGGCGCGGGCATGAGCCCGATGATGAGCTAGTTCGGGCTGTTGGGCGCCGGCGGCTTTGGCGCGGTGGCGGCACCGGGAGCCGCAAACAGCTTGTCGATCACCGAGCGGACCGCGGCGCCGGCGTTGCGGGCTTTGATGGCGTCGAGGAGCGGCGCGGCCGCGCCCGAGCGGCGGATCAAGCTCTGCGGGTCGGGCAGCATGATCGGGTCGTCCCACTGGCCCTGGACGACGAACGGCAGGTCAAACTCGTTGGCGGTCGCGTCCGAGACCAGGGTCGCGACCCCTTTGAGATCGAGATCGCGCGCCGGCACAGAGACTTGGCCGTCGACCGCAAGCCGAACGGCCGGACCGTCCAGATGCATGTCTTCGATGGACACCTGGCCCTGCTCGATCTTGAGGCTGAGGGCAAACTGGTCGAACGGGGTGCGTCCGCTGCGGAAGTCGCCGTTGCCGGACAGCGGCCGGCGCTCGAGGCGGCGCAGCAATTGCTCGACGTTGATGCCGGCGAGCGCGCCGTTATGGGCGGTGAGGCTTGCGGTGCCGCTGAGCGAGTTCGTCACGCCGAGCACGGAGGCTCCCGATCCCTCGATGTTGAGCACCAGATTGCCGCGGCCCGCGAGCTTGCGAATCCCGAACACCTGGCCGAGGCAGTTTTCCAGATCGACATCGACGAATTGCAGATGCGAGGCCACTGCGACCCCGCCATTGGCGCTGGCCAGCCCAAGCGAGCCTTTGGCGGTGCCGCCGAAGGCCTGCGATTCTCCGATCGTCAGGTCGAACTTGCCGTTGCGGATGTTGGCGGCGACCGCCGTTCGGCCCAATTGCGCGTCCGCGATCTTGACGCTGGCGGCCGAGAGCCGCAGATCGAGGTCGAAGTCGGCGAATCCGTCAAGCGTGATCGGCAGTTGATCCCAGCTGCGTTCGTTCGCGGCCAAGAGGCGAATTCCGGACACATAGGGCGTCAGATCGAGCGCGTCGACCGCGAGCGTGCCCTGCACGTTGCGATTGTCGGTCGAGAGCGTGATCACGCCTTCGGCGGCATTGCCGTCGAGTTCGACGTTGACGCCGGAGAGCGAGACCAGGCCGCCGGCGAGGCTGCTCTGCGCGCGCAGCGCGAAGCGCCCGAAGCCGCCGAACGGCAACTCGCTGGTCCCGGTCCAGCGCAAGGTGTCGCGCAGCGAGGGAGCTTCCACGCTGAGCGTGCCGTCGACCTTGAGCGTCGGCTGATCACTCGTTGTGCCGTCGAAGGCGACTTTCACCGGCGCGCCGGACAGCCGCAGCTTGACGCCCGAGCGCTCGCCGTTCAGCGCCGCCAGGAAATCGCCGAGGGTGAGGCTCGCGTCGACCGGTTCGCCATGCCACACGAAGCGGCCTTTGGCGCCGAAACTGCGCGAGATCGACGGCCACGCCAGCTGGAAATCCACGCCATCGAGCCGATCGGTGAAATCCTTTCCGGCGCGTTGACCGTGGACCACGACGACGCCATCGTGGATGCCGATCTCCGAGAACGATCCGGTGCGCCCGGGATTGGGTTCGAGCGCGCGGGCCAGCGATCGCATCAGTCCCGACCAGTTCGACTGGCCGTTAGGCAGAAGCGTCACGGTGATCGCCGGCCGCACCAGCGCCACGTCGGCGATCTCGATCCGCCCGGCGAGCAGCGGAAAATAGCGCAGATGGGCGATCAATTCGTCGGCGGTCAGGGCGGACTCGCCGGTCTGGTCGTCGCCGAACAGCACGTTGCGGAAACTCACCGTGCCGGAGGGAAACAGCGACACCGCGATATCACCGCGCAGCACCGGGTCGAGGCCGGTGACCGCGTGGATCTCCTTGGCGACCGCGTCGCGTACCGCTGCGGCCGGAATGAGAAAGGACAGCACCATCAGTGTGAGGAAAACCGCCGCGACCACGGCAGCAACGGCAATCGCCAGGCGTTTCAAGCCAGTAGCCGCGGTCACAGGATGCATTTCCGATGTTCGCTGGGCCGATCGAATATACGGTTCGGCGGGTAAGCGGCAAACATGCCCGACATCTGTGTCGCTTTCGTGGCCGCAGCCGCGGCGGGCCGGGTCAAAGTGTTGCTGCAAAAGGGTAAAAGCGAGCCGCCCGTTACGCTGCCGCGCCGGTGGCGAAGGCCGCCTGGTGCTTGCGGCGGACCCTGGCCGTCAACGGACCGCCGCATGAAGCGATGGCCTCGCGCCCGCCTGTGCCACCTCGGCGATCATCTTCTTGACGATGGCTTGGCCAAACGAATTGAAGTTCTCCGCCACCAGGACAAAGGCGCCGGGGCCGCCGATGACATTGTTGCGGTAATAATTTTCCAGACCGCCCGGCGGATTGGTGTGGTCGGGATTCCAAGCTAGCGGCGTCTCGCTAAGGATGACAAGACCGTTGATGGTAACGCCTTGGGCGACGGCTTCGTCGCGCGCCAGCGTCACGTCGCGGCCGGCATTGTTGGTGCCGTCGCCGGAGACGTCGACGGTGCGGCGCGCGGATTTGTAGGGGGCGCGGGCGAGCTGCCCCATGGCGAATTCGATGGCGCCGCTGATCGACGTGCGATCCGCGAACGATCGCGGCGCCTCCAGCAGGTGGTCGCCGAAACTCCTGGCCGATTCTGCGTCGCCGACGGTCGTCCAGTCGATCACGACCCGCTGCGAGCCGACGCCCGACCACTCGACGAAGGTCAGTCCGATGCGGCCGTTGCGGCCCGAGCGAATGGCATCGAGCACGCGCGGATCGGAGACGGCGGCGGCATAGCCCTCGCGTTGCAGCTGGAATTTGGCGTTGTCGACGCTGCGCGAGACATCGGCCGCCAGCACCAGCAGGAGATCGACTTGCTCGGCTGCTGTTGCGGCCGCAGGCACCGCCGTGACAACGGCCAAGATCAACAGCAGGAGGGTCCTGACAGTGCACATCCCCGCACCCTCGCTGTCACGCCTCGGCGGCGGCATGGATGGCGGCGCGGACGCGCTGATAGGTGCCGCAGCGGCAGATATTGGTGATCGCCGCATCGATATCGGCATCCGTCGGCTTAGGCTTCTGCTTGAGCAGCGCCACCACCGCCATCATCATTCCGCTTTGACAATAGCCGCATTGCGGCACGTCGAGATCGAGCCAGGCTTTTTGCACCGGATGCAGCTTGCCTTGCTCCGCCAGCGCCTCGATCGTCGTGATCTCCTCGGCGCCCAGCGTGCCGACCGGGACCTGGCACGAACGCGTGGCGACGCCGTTGATGTGGACGGTGCAGGCGCCGCACTGGGCGATCCCGCAGCCGTATTTCGTGCCGGTCAGCCCGATCGTGTCGCGCAGCACCCACAGCAAGGGCGTATCGGGCTCGACGTCGACCTCGTAGGTTTTGCCGTTGATGAAAAGTTCCGTCATGCTCGGCGTTCCGTTGGCGCGCCCGGCTGAAAGTCGCGGTGGCGCCGCCCGCTGGCGACAGGTGATTTTAGCCTGTTGCAATGCGAAGCCAAATCGAAAATCCGCCCGAAGCGGCAAGACAACAAGGGCAAAGCGCCAATCCGGCGCGGCAGAAACAGGCCGGCCAGCCGGTCACATCCGCCGATAGACGTAAGGCGCGTCGTCCCGCACGGCGGCGAGCGCGGCGACTTCATGGTGGCGGGGCGCCAGATGGCAGACCGGGTCGGTGGCGTGGGCGTCGCCGGTCAGCGCGAAGGCCTGGCAACGGCAGCCGCCGAAATCGATCTCGCGTCGCTCGCAGCTTCGGCACGGCTCCTGCATCCAGTCGGTGCCGCGGAAGGCGTTGAAGGCCGGCGAATTCGCCCAAATGTCGGCCAGCGAATGCTCGCGCACCGACCAGAATTCGAGGCCGGGTATCGACTCGGCGGCGTGGCACGGCAGCACCTTGCCCGCCGGCGTCACGTTGAGCGAACGCCGGCCCCAGCCGCCGACGCAAGGCTTCGGCAGCCGCGCGTAATAATCCGGCACGACGGCATCGATGACGATCTCGCCGTGGTGCCGCCGGCGCAAGTCCTCGACCGCGGCGGCCGCGCGCTTGACCTGCTCGGCGGTCGGCATCAGCGTGGCGCGGTTCTTCAGCGCCCAGCCGTAATATTGCGCATGCGCGATCTCGACGCGGCTGGCGCCGAGCGCAAGCGCGAGCGTCACCATATCCTCGATGCGGTCGATGTTGGCGCGGTGCATCACGGCGTTGATGGTCAGCGGAATTTTCAGGTTGACGACTTCGGCGGCGAGCGCGCGTTTGCGCGCGAAAGCGCCTTGGTAGCCGGCGATGTGGTCGGCGGAGGCGGGCTGGCTGTCCTGGATCGAGATCTGCACGTGATCGAGACCGGCTTCGGCGAGCCCCCGCAACGTTTCTGCGGTGATGCCGACCGCCGAGGTGATGAGATTGGTGTAAAGGCCGGCGGCATGCGCTGCCGCCGTGATGGCCGGGAGGTCGCGCCGCGCGCCCGGTTCGCCGCCGGACAGATGCACCTGCAACACGCCGAGCGCCGCCGCCTCGGCGAAGACCCGCGCCCAAGTTTGGGTATCGAGCTCGTCCGCCCGCGGATCGAGCGCCAAGGGATTGGAGCAATAGGGACAGCCCAGCGGACAGCGGTGCGTCAGCTCGGCCAGAAGACCGAGAGGGCTGTGTAGAGCGGCACCGTTTCCGGCCATGTCGAGGGCTCATCCGCCATGGCCGGGCTTGTCCCGGCCATCCACGTCTTCCTGCTCAGCGAGTTATAAGACGTGGATGCCCGGCACAAGGCCGGGCATGTCGCCTGGTGGTCACAATTCCAGGAGCCGTTTGTCGGCAAGCCCCCGCAGCAGAGCCGTCACGTCGGCCAGGATGCGCTCACGCGGCGCCGCGAAGGTTTTGGCCAGATCGTCGACGATGGCTGCGAAGGTGGCCTCGCCGGTGCAGCGTTTGACCACCTCGGCGGCGATGGCGTCGGCCTTGAACACCCGCTCGGGAGCCAGCAGCACCCATCCGCCCTGTGCCTCGTTATGAATGAGCCGGACGCCGTGCGGCAGGCGCGGACGCGCATCGTCGGCGATCGCAGGCGTGGTCTCGTTCACGGCCGCTCCCTAATCGTGCGGGACAAACGCGCCGGGCGGAACTTGCTTCGGCGCGACGTAAGCGTGATACAGCGCGTCGAGCATCGCCCACAGCACGTCGCATTTGAATTCGAGCGCGGCCAGCACGCTGTGCTGTGCTTCCGGCGTGCGCGCGTGTCGTTTGACGTAAGCGAGGGCAAAACGCGAGTCGCGCTCGGCCTGCGGCGGACGTTGCGAGAAATAGGCCAGCGTCTCCGCCGTCACGAAATCGTAGTTCTTCAGCATGCCCTCGATGCGCTCGCCGATGATCTGCGGCGAGAACAATTCCGTCAGCGACGAGGCGATGGCTTCGAGCAAGGTCTTTTCGCGCACGAAATGCACATAGGCGTCGACGGCAAAGCGCGTCGCCGGCAGCATGCCGCGCAGCGACACGACATAGTCGCGGTCGAGGCCCAGCCCGTCGGTGAGCTTGAGCCAGCGCGCGATACCGCCTTCACCCTCGCGGGCCCCGTCGTGATCGACCAGGCGGCTGCGCCATTCGCGGCGGACCGCCGGATCGTCACAGCGCGCCATCAGGCTCGCATCCTTTACCGGGATCATCGCCTGATAATAATAGCGGTTCAGCGCCCAGGCCTGGACCTGGCCCTTGTCGCAGGCTCCGCCGTGCAGGAGCTTGTGGAACGGATGCAGCCGGTGATAGCGCCGCGCGCCGATGTCGCGCAGCCGGGCTTCGAGTTCTTCCGCGCTCAGTGTATTCACAGCACGATCTCCATCCCGTCCTCCGCGATCTCGATGCCTGCGGCCTCGACCTTGCGCCGTTCGACGGAACCCTCGATCAGGATCGGGTTGGTGTTGTTGATATGCGTCAAAATACGGCGGCCGGGAAGGTCGGCAAGCGCGGCGAGCGTGCCGTCTTCGCCGTCGACCGACATGTGACCCATGCGCCGGCCGGTTTTGCTGCCGATGCCGGTCAAGATCATCTCGTCATCGACGAACAGCGTGCCGTCGAACAGCACAACGTCGGCGCGGAGGAGCCGCGCGCGCAAGGCTGCCGTTACGCCCGCGGCGCCGGGTACATAAACCAGCCGCCGCGCCCCGCAGATCAGTTCGACGCCGACATTGGCGCCGGTTTCGGCGGCAAGTGCGGGATCGTCGCCTTCGAGATAGAGCGCCACCTTGCCGGGAACGGCGAACAGCTCGGCATCGAGGCCGCCCGGCAGGGAAAAGCTCTCGTCCTGCGCCACGGCCTTGCGCGTCACCAGATCGGCGGCCAGCACTCCGAAGATCGGGTTGGCGGCAAGCGCCGCAAGCGTGTCGGCGGTGGCAAACACGGTGAAACCCTGGCGTTCGCGCAGCGTCAGCAGCCCGGCGACTTGATCGACCTCGGCGCCGGTCAGGACCACGGCGCTAATCGGACTGCCGCGCGCACCGGGCCGCGGCTGCAGCGCAGGCGTCGCTAAGAGCTGCGCGCGCAAGTCCGGGGAAGCGTTGAGCAGAATCCAATGCTCGCCGTCAGCCGAGACGGCGAGGCTTGCTTGCGTGCGCGGTTTTGCGCGCCTGTCGCCGGTCCAGGCGAGGCGGCAGACCGGACACTGGCAGTTCCATTGCGGAAAACCGCCGCCTGCCGCAGCACCGAGGACGATGGCGGTCAGGCGCCCCATTCACGGGGATTGCGGTAGACGAAAGCTGCGGATCAGAACTCGGCCGGCAGGTAGCCGTTGATCTCGAGGCCGATGCAGATTTCGACGAGGGTCGGAGTGGTCCAGGCCATGGTCGTTTCCTTTTTTCATACACGAGGAAGCCGTTGACGAAGCCGATCGCGCTGCCTCGAGCAAGGATATAGTAAATGGAAGCGGCCCCTTCGACAAGGGGCGGGGCACCGCTCGGGAGCCCCCTGTGTGCGGATAGCGCGGCGTCGCGTGCCGACCCGGATTTGCATGCACGAGCCGTGCATTACGGGTTGTCGCGATGAGGAAAGTCGGGCCAGCTCGCAGCATCGTGATGCCGGGGAGCTGGCTTGGAGGGCGAGCTGACCAGCGCCAGGCGAGGTTCAGGCAAGGCTCACACTTCGAGCCAGGCTTGGCGCACTTCGGCGTTGGCGGCGAGCTCGGACGGAGTGCCTTCGAACACCATGTGGCCGTGGCCCATCACATAGACGCGATGCGAGATGCGCATGGCGATGGTGAGCTTCTGCTCCACCAGCAGGATGGAGATGTCGCGTTCGGCGATCTTCTGCAGCAAATTGGCGACGCGTTCGACCATTTGCGGCGCCAAGCCCTCGGTCGGCTCGTCGATCATGATGAGATCGGGGTCGCCCATCAGCGTCCGGCAGATCGTCAGCATCTGCTGTTCGCCGCCGGAGATCACGCCGGCCGGCGCTTTGGCGCGCTCCTCCAGCCTCGGGAACAGCTCATAGGTGTCGGCCATGCACCATCGCGACGCCTTCTTGCCCGCCTTGATGCCGAGAATGAGATTCTGCTCGACCGTCAGCGTCGGAAAGATGGCGCGATCCTCGGGAACGTAGCCGATGCCCCGCTGCGCGATCTCGAACGGCTTCAGCCCGGTGATGGCTTCATCCTTGAAGGTGATCGAGCCGTGCGGCGGCACGTCGCCCATGATCGCCTTCAACGTGGTCGAGCGGCCGACGCCGTTGCGGCCGAGAACGCTGACGATCTCGCCGGTGCCGACGCAAAGCGAGACGCCCTGCAGGATGTGGCTCTTGCCGTAATAGGCATGCAGGTCGCGGACATCGAGCATCATGCCGCGGTCCCCAGATAAGCGGTCTGCACCGCGCGGTCCTGTTTGATCCGCGCCGGAATGTCGCTGGCAATGATTTGCCCGTACACCAGCACGGAAATGCGGTCGGCAAGGTCGAAAACGACGCCCATGTCGTGCTCGATCATGATCAGGGTGCGGCCCTCGCTGACCTTGCGGATCAGCGCGACGGCGCGCGCGGCCTCGGCCACGCTCATGCCCGCGCTCGGCTCGTCGAGCAGAATGATCCCGGCGCCGCCGGCGATGGTGATGCCGATCTCGAGCGCGCGCTGCTCGGCATAGGCAAGCACGCCGGCCTGGACGCGGCGGCGGTTGATCAGCTCGATCGATTCGAGGATGGCCTCGGTTCGCGCGCGCACGTCGGGGAGTGCTTCGATGCCGCGCCAGAAGGCGTACTTGTAGCCGAGCGACCACAGCACCGCGCAGCGGATATTTTCCCAAACAGAGAGCCGCGGAAAGATATTGGTGACCTGGAAGCTGCGGGACAGGCCGCGCCGGTTGATCACGTGCGGCGGCAGCCCGGTGACGTCCTCGCCGTTGAGCCGGACCGTGCCGGAGGTCGGGGTGAACCGGCCGCTGATCAGATTGAAAAGAGTCGATTTTCCCGCGCCATTCGGCCCGATAATGGCATGGCGCTGGCCGGCCGGCACGGACAGGCTCACGCCGCGAATGATCTGGGTGGCACCGAAGTTCTTGTGCAGGTCGACGAGCTCGATCGCGGGCGCGGTCATTTCATGCTCCCGGCGCCGCGCGCTTGCGCGAACGCCTCGTGCCAAGCGGCGCCGACGACCGGCCAGGTCATGCGGAACAACCAGAACCCGCCGGCGATGAGTATTGCGGCGGCCGCCCACGACTTCGCACTCGCAGCGTCGACCGCGATGTGGAAAACCGAGATCGTGGTTCCTTCGGTCGCCTTGACGCTGAGATGGTAGGTCATCTCGGTGAACAGGATGAGCCCGGCGAGCAGCACCAGCGCCGGCGCCAGCGCGACCAGATAGACCAGCGCCAGCCGCAGCATCGGTCGGTAGGCTCGGGCCTGCCACAGCGGCGCATGCATCATGATGAGGCCGGCGATGCCGTTCGGTGCGAACATCACCATGCCGATGAACAACAGACCAAAATAGAGTTGCCACACGTCGGTCACGTCGCTGAGCATCACCTCGAGCCAGGTGACGAGGACGGCGCCGATCACCGGGCCGATGAAGCTGCCGATGCCGCCGATATAGGCGGCGAGCAGCACCAGACCCGATTGCCCGGCGCCGACCTCGGATGAATTGACCAGCTCGAAATTGACAGCCGCCAGCGCGCCGGCGATGCCGGCGAACAGCCCGGCGAGCGAGAAGGCAATGAAGCGCACCATACGCGGATTGTAGCCGACGAACTGCGCCCGCTCGGGGTTCTCGCGTACCGCGTTGCACATGCGGCCGAATGGGGTGCGCGTCAGTGCATACATTGCGATCATACACAGCAGGCACCAGCCCGCGATCAGATAATAGACCTGGATCTGCGGGCCGAAATTGAGACCGAATACGTGCAGTAGCTTGGTGCGATTGGTGCTCACCCCCTCCTCGCCGCCGAAAAACCCGCGCAGGATGAGGGAGCTCGAGGCCACGAGTTCTCCGAGTCCAAGCGAGATCATGGCGAACGCGGTGCCGGCGCGCCGCGTCGAAACCGACCCGAAGATGATGCCGAACAGCAAGCCGCTGAAGCCGCCGACCAGCGGGATCAGCGGCAGCGGGATCGGCAAGCGGTCATGGATGATCGTATTCATGGCGTGCACGGCCAGGAAGCCGCCGAGGCCGTAGTAGACGGCGTGACCGAATGACAGCAGGCCGGTCTCGCCGAGCAGCATGTTGTAGGACAGCGCGAACACGATCATGATGCCCATCAGGCTGAGCATCGTCAGCGCCGATCCGGAGGTGAAAATCGCCGGCAGGATCGCGAACGCGACGGCGAGCGCGAGCCACGGCGCCGCAAGGCGCACGACCGCTGCGGCGCCCGGTTGAGACAGGGCCTCGCGCGCCGGGACGTTTGCGACGCCGCTTGCCACATCACTCAATGTTCACGCGTCCCCATAAGACCGGTCGGCCGGAAGATTAAGATCAGCACCAGCAGCAGGTAGGGAATGATCGGAGCGATCTGCGCCACCGTCACATTCCACAGGTCGAACAGCGGGCCGCCGGCCGGCGGCGCGACGCCGATGCCGCCCAGCACGTCGGCGACCGAAAGGTTGATGGAGACGGCAAACGTCTGGACGAGCCCGATCAGCAGCGAGGCCAGAAAAGCGCCGGCGAGCGAGCCCAGGCCGCCGACCACGACAATGACGAACAGAATAGGGCCGAGCAACCCCGCCATATTCGACTGCGTCACCAGCGCCGGCCCGGCGATGACACCGGCGACCGCCGCAAGTCCGGTACCGACGCCGAATACCAGCATGAACACCCGCGGCACGTTGTGGCCGAGCATCGCCACCATGTGAGAGTGCGTCAGCGAGGCCTGGATGATGAGCCCGACGCGGGTGCGGGTGAGCACGGCGAGCAGCACCGCGAAGATCGCGATCGCGGTCAGGAGCTCGAACATCTTGTAGGCGGGATAGTTGGTCGAGAACGCGGTGAAGGCGCTGAAATCAAGCAACGCCGGCACCCGATAGTCCACCGGGGCTTTGCCCCAGATCATTTGCACGACTTCTTCGATGACGAAAGCAAGTCCGAACGTGAACAAGAGCTCGGCAACCGGGCCGTGCCGGTGCACGTGGCGCAGACCATAGCGCTCGACCAGCGCCCCGATGCCGCCGACCAGCACTGGGGCGATGAAAAAAGCCGGCCAGAAGCCGACAATCTGGCTGATCTGGAAGCCGAAGAAAGCGCCCAGCATATAGAAGCTGGCATGGGCGAAATTGAGCACGCCCATCATGCTGAAGATCAGCGTCAGCCCGCTCGCCATAAGGAACAACAGCATGCCGTAGAGCACACCGTTGAGCGTCGATATGGTAACGAGCTCCAGCACCCCCAGCCCGGCTTAGCAGGTTAGCTCGGCCGGTTCATCTTGCAGGTGGTTGAGACCATGGTGTCCGGGGTGTCGATCTTGCCGCGCTCCGTCCAGCCCCAGCCGGTGTTCTCCTCCGCGAACGGCTGGTCCTTGGTAAGAGGACCGAAGCTGGAGATATACATCGGCTGGAAGAACTGATGATCGTCGGACCGCATGAAGCCGTCGCCGCCGTTATAGACGGTGACCTTCATGCCGTCGAGCTTGGCCGCGACCTTGATCGGATCGACCGACTTCGCTTCGTCGGCGGCCTTGACGAACATGCGGATCTCATTGACCGCGCGGGGATAGAATAGCGCTACGCCAACCTTGTCGCGGAACGCCTTCTCGAATTCGCGGGCCGGCTGGTACGGATCGTTCGGCACGCCCTCGGCAATCGAAAACACGCGGTCCGTCAGATTGGCCTGCTTGATCGCCGTCGGGCCGCCGGTGCCCCCGGCATAGTAGGTATACCAGTCGGCCTGCAATCCGGCGTCGGCCGCGGCCTTGATCAGCAAGGCGATATCCTGGCCCCAGTTGCCGGTGATGACGCTGTCCGCGCCGGAGGCCTTGATCTTCGCGATGTAGGGCGAGAAGTCGGTGACCTTGAGCAAGGGATGCAACTCGTCGCCGACGATCTCGATGTCCGGCCGTTTGGCGTTGAGCATCTTGCGCGCCTCGGTGCGCACCGACTGGCCGAACGAATAGTCCTGGTTGATCAAATACACCTTTTTGATGTTCGGGCGCGTCTTCATGTAGTTGGTGAGCGCGGTCATCTTGATGTCCGAGTTCGCGTCCCAGCGGAAATGCCAGTAGCTGCATTTGTCGTTGGTCAGCACCGGATCGACCGCCGCATAGTTGAAGAACAGCACTTCCTTGCCGGGATTGCGGTCGTTGTATTTCGCCACGAAATCCTCGATCGCGGCCGCGAACGCCGAGCCGTTGCCCTGGGTAATGTAGCGGATGCCCGAATCGATCGCTTTCTGCACCTGAACCAAGGTCTCCTGGGCGTTGAGCTTGTTGTCGTAGGCGGCGATCTCGAGCTTGTGGCCGGCAATGCCGCCGTGCGCATTGGTCCAGTCGGCAAGATACTGGAAGGTTTTCAGGCCGACCTCGCCGATGCTCGCCCCGCCGCCGGAGAGCGGATCGACGTAGGCGATCTTGACGGAGTCCTGGGCGGTTGCGGGCAGCGCCGCGACCACGGTGGCTGCCAGAGCGCAGAACATGGTGCTGAAGCGCGAAATCATGGACGTCCTCCCGTTTGTAACGTTGCGCGACCCGGCGCTGTCGGCGCATAGAACCCCGGTCGACTGCTGTTCGTCAAGAACTCTCGGTCGCTCGGTGGCGGAACCCGACGCCATTCAGGTACGTGAAATGCCGGCCGGCACGGGCGGAGTGTTCATGAGATTGCGAGGCACGGCAACCGCCGAAACGCAGCACCGGCGTCAAAACGGAAAAAACGCATGGATTTTTCACCGCGCTTTACGGCGTTTCGCGCACTGCCCTATAGTGGTTATGTTTTAGGCATTTGTGATCCGCCACATGGAAGTGACACCATGGAGATGCCGATGACGTGGATGCTGCTTCGTCGAAAGTCAGTGGCCGTTGCGGCCCTCTATGTTTCGCTTGCCTCCGCGGCCTTCGCCGAAGATCCCAAGCTGGCCATGGAAAGCTATATGATTCCGTCGGCTGATCCCGGCATTCAGCTTTACATTCGCAACAAGCATCCAGCCGGCGTCACGACCTTTCCCGGGGACAAGATCCTTCTCTACGTCCACGGCGCCACTTACCCGTCCGAAACCGCATTTGATTTGCCGCTCGCGGGCCGATCGATGATGGATTACGTCGCCCAGCAAGGCTGGGACGTCTATCTGGTCGATGTGCGAGGTTACGGCGGCTCGACGCGGCCGCCGGAGATGGAAAGCCCGCCGTCGGAGAACGAGCCCTTCGCCGATACGGTTGCCGCCGTGAGAGACGTCGAGGCGGCGGTCAACCACATCGTGGCAAAGCGCGGCGTTGCCAAAATCAACCTGATGGGTTGGTCGTGGGGTACGGCGATCATGGGCATGTACACCGCGCAGCATAACGACAAGGTGAATAGGCTGGTCCTGTATGCGCCGTTGTGGATCTTCAGTACGCGCCCGATCATCGGCGGCGACGGACCGCTCGGCGCCTACCGAACGGTGACGAAGGAGTCGGCGAAGGCACGCTGGCTGTCCGGCGTCGCCGAAGACAAGAAAGCCGATCTGATACCGCCCGGCTGGTTCGAACAATGGGCCGACGCGACCTGGGCGACCGATCCAGAGAGTTCGCAACACAGCCCTCCTGTGCTGCGTGCGCCGAACGGTGTGTTTCAGGACCTGCGGACCTACTGGGTCGCCGGCAAGGCGCAATACGACCCCGGCGACATCAAGGTGCCGACGCTGATCATCCATGCCGAGTGGGACGCCGACTTGCCCAGTGATCAGGCGCGCGGCTATTTCGCCAAGCTGACCAATACTCCTTACAAGCGGTTCGTCGAGCTGGGCGAGGGGACGCACACCGTCATGATTGAGAAGAACCGGATGCAGTTCATCCATGAGGTGATGAATTTCCTCAATGAGTCCGATCCGCAGGCGTTGAACTAGCGCGCGCCCGAGATCGCCGCGGGCGCGCCAGCACGGCGCGTGAAGCGTTCAGTCCGCACTCTGCGGCGGTTGAGACGGCCGCGGATGGGACAGTGAGCCGATTGCGGATCTGGCCTGCGAAACCAAACGCCAAACCCACGGCGTTTGCTTGATGAAACGTTTGATGCGTCGCCGCACCCGCGAAGACCAGCATGCCGGCAAGCCGCGCCAGGTCGCGGCCGCAACGTAATCGTACAATTTGAGGTCCGTATCCGACCAGTCGAGCTTGTACGGCTCGTCTCCGATCGTGAAATCGAAGCGCTTCAGACCCAATCCGATCGCGTGCGCCATCAGCTCGCGCAGGTGAAATGCACCCGGTCCGTAGTGCGATATTTCGCCGTCGTCGTCAAAACTTGCGAGCACGTGGTAATAGCAGTCGCCGAAAACGATGCCGAGGTTCGCCGCCGCGCAGATCGTGCCGATCTCCACGCGGCTGATATGGACCAGATGCCGGGTTTTGGGATTAGACGCGACATCAAGATAAAATTCGCGGTGTCCCGCCGGGGCAAAGATGTCGGCAATGCCTTTGCAGGCGAGCGCTCGGCTTTTTTGCTCCATCAGCATTTCGAGCGTGCGCCGCGCGTCGTCCGCATCCGACGCGGTGACGAAGCGGACTTCGCCGTATTCGGACATGTGCCTGAGCTTGGCGCGGTCGCGTCGGCGCGTCGCTGAAGAGCGCTTGGCGGCATAGAATTTTTCCCAGTCGTCGCCCAGCTGCATCAAATGCACGCCGCTGGCGTTGGGGGTGACGCCGAGATAGGTGAACGGATTGATCTGGCCGCCGATTGTTTGCGGCATTTTCTCGAACTCGATCCAATCGTAGCGCAGCAGGGGATCGCCTTGCAGCTGGTTTTGCAGCCGCCGCCAGGCTGCGAGAAATCGATCGGGCGTGACGCGTTGCGAAAAGTCCGGCGCCAGCAGCGGCGCGGGGTAGTCGCACAGCTCCTGGCCGAGCCAGCAAAGGCGTCTGGCCGAACGCGCCGGCGCGACGCCGAGCGGCAGCACGAAAGCGGTTTCACCGTCGCCGTAGCGGCCGACGGCGATCGCCGGACGGACGCCGTCGCGCCGGCCAATGTGTTGTTGCCATGTCGCCAGCCAGTCGAACGTCTGGAACGCGGTGCAGTCGGCAACACGTTCGAAGCGGCGCCATTCGGCTTCGACCGCGGCCAGGTCGCTGTAGATGCGCAGGTTCAGGTTGGGCGGGACCTCGCGCAGATGCTCGCCGCTGCAGGGCGCCACCGCCGCCTGGCCGACGTCCACCGCCGAACCATCGGTCCTGAACGCCGTCAATGTCGTCGCCCGTGTCACAGCATTCACCAACATGAGTTGAAGCCGCACTTCCGCGTGATAATCGACAATAGCTAAGGTCGCCTCGCTACCCGATGGCACAATTGCGTTAAGGTAAAGCAGATGTGAGCCGCCGCGCCGCCACGAACACGGTCGTGAGCGGGACGCTTTCGCAGGTTAGTCGGCTGTTAAGGTTAACGAGACATGATCGCAGGGAGGTGAAACACCTGGACGAAGCACGATGCGTCGGTGGGTACTTCCTTTGGCAGCGCTCGGATTCGCTCAGGCAGCCGGCGCAGCCGAACTCAATTCGGAAAATCTGCGCGGCCCGATTGTACCCACGTATCCGGTCGTGCAAACGCCGGCGCAAGCGTGGGATCTGCCTGGTTCCATGGGCTACGAACCAGCTTACCAGGGCATCCCAACACCAGCGCAAGAATGGAACGCAGGGCTCCTCAGCCCCGCCGCACCGGCCGGTTGGGCCGGCCCCTATGGAGGCCTCATCGCCGGGGGAACCTGGGGGTCATACGACCCTAGAACTTCGACCGTAGCCGGTGGTTATATGAGGGCGGCCGGGGCGGCGGCCGTCACCGCCGCTGGCACCCAAACCATCCAGCCGGTGGGTTTCACCACCGGCGTCGAGGGCGGCTACAACTGGCGGACCGGCAACTGGGTGTTCGGCCTGGAAGCCGATCTGCAAGCGCTGCATCTCAACGGTGCGACGAACAGTGGCGCAGTCCCGTATCCGGGGGCGCCGGCCATCGCATTCACCGTCACATCCTATGGCGACAGCAACTGGCTGTTCACGGCGCGGCCGCGCATCGGATTCGTGCTGCCGAATAATTGCCTTTTCTATGCCACCGGCGGTTTCGCCCTCACCCAGCTGCAAAACGATTTCTCGTTCGTCGACAGCAACGGCGTCTTGGAATCGGGTCGGCTTGACGCGACCAAGGCGGGTTACGCCGTCGGCGGCGGCGTCGAGGCGCCGTTGACGGATCGCCTCAGTCTCAAGGCCGATTATCTCTTTGTCGACTTCGCCAATAGCGCAGGGGCAGTAACAGCCAACAATCTCACGCCGTTCTTTCCCGGCCAGGTGTTTACGCATTCCGGCGATCTCAAGGCCAATATCATGCGCGCCGGCCTCAATTATTGGTTCGGCGGTTCTGACGCGCCCACGGGCGGCCCATTCCTGCCGCTCAAGGCGCCGGTGTGGAAAGCCCAACCGCCGGTCAACACTGATTGGCAATTTGAGACGGGGGCACGCGTCTGGTTCAGCTCCGGAAGCGTCGGCGCGCCGCAACCCTTGTTGAACGCGCCCCCGACGGTGCTCGCTTCCAGGCTCACCTATAGCGGCCTCGATGCCTATTCCGGCGAAACTTTTGCACGCGCCGATCACGTCAGCGGATTTTTCGTCAAAGGATATTTGGGTGCGGGCGGAATTAATCGCGGGCAGCTGAATGACGAGGATTTTCCCGCCGGCACCGCTTATTCGAACACGCTGTCGAGCGCTTCCGGACAGATCGGCTACGCCACCATCGACCTCGGCTACAATTTCCTCAGAGCGCCGGGCGCCAAGGTCGGAGCATTCGTCGGTTACAATTATTACGCTCAGGCGATCAATGCCTACGGCTGCACCCAGGTCGCGGGGTCCGATATTTGCGCGCCCGCGCTGGCGTCGACCCTTCTTGGCTTAACCGAGAATGACAGCTTCAACTCGTTGCGCGTCGGCCTGTCCAGCGAGGTCATGTTGACCGACCGGCTGAAACTGACCGCCGATGCCGCCTATGTACCGTGGGTCAATTTCACCGGCTTGGACGATCATCTGCTGCGCCAATTGCTCCTCCCCGAAGCTTCGAACAACGGCAATGGCGTGATGCTCGAGGCAATCCTGGGCTACGATATCACCAACAATTGGAACGTCGGCATCGGTGGGCGTTATTGGGCCTGGAATATGAACACCGGCACCGAGACGTTTAACTTCTTAGGAACCCCGCCGCCATTCTTCGTCGAACCGGCACGCTTCACCTCCGAGCGCTACGGCATGTTTGCGCAGTCGAGCTATAAGTGGGGCGATACTGCGCCGGGGGCCGGGGCTGTCGTCGCGACGGCAGCGCCGATGAACTGGACCGGATTCTATGTCGGCGGCAACGTGGGCGGCGGCTGGAGCAATGGTAATTGGTCGGATCCATTCGGCTCGGCGCCCAGCGGTTTCGGCGGCACCAATATCCCAGGTTTCGGCGATACGACCCATGCGATGGGTCCGCTCGGCGGCGCTCAGGCCGGCTTCGATCTGCAAAAGGGACCCGCGGTCTTCGGCGTGCAGGCTGACGCCAGCGCGGCGAGCCTGCGCGGCGAGAACACCTGCTTCTCGGGTATTGGCGGCATCGACTGCCAGCGTGTTGTGAATTGGCTCGGCACCGTCACCGGCCGCGTCGGCTACGCCTGGGGCCGCTCCCTGGCGTACGTAAAGGGCGGCGGTGCCTCGACCATCGCCACCTACAATCTCGACGGCAACACCAATGCGCTGGCCCTGGGCACCGGCAGTACAGGCGTGACCACCTGGGGATGGACCGTTGGCGGCGGCGTTGAATATGGGCTCACCGACAACTGGTCGACGATTCTCGAATACGACTACATCGGCGTGCCCAGCACGACGGCGAAATTCCCGACAGTTGCTGTGATCAACGCCCAAAACATAGCAGTCGGGGGAGCAATCAATGTCGTCAAGCTTGGCGTGAACTACAGATTCAACGCTTGTTGCGAAAGACTGATTGTCAATTGATTGCCGCGGAATTGATCCACCTCTTCGCGGTGTGGAAACGTCCTTCCTGATCTTGGTACAGCTGGGTGGACTCGAACCACCGACCTCCTGATCCACAGTCAGGCGCTCTAACCAACTGAGCTACAGCTGCACGGGCCCGCGGGTCGGCAAGCGCGCGAAAGCTATGTGGATCGTCCCAGTTTGGCAAGGCCGGCGGCAAGTCCGCGGCACTACCGCCGCAAGCCCCGGCAAAACCGGCAAGCAAAAGCCCGGGCCAAGAACCCGGGCTTTTCCTTCGCGATAGGGACAAAGCGATGCGAAAGGGCCGCTTAGGCAACCTTGCTGAACGCCTTGTTCATGCCGCTCTTGATCGGCTCCGCCGTCTCGGTCGCAACCTTCTGCGCGAGCGCATTGAGCTCCTTGCTCTGCTGCGTCAGCGCTTCGAATTGCTTGCGGGCGTGCGCGCTCGTGAGCTCGACGACTTCCGACAGCGTCTTCGCCGCCATCACTTCGCCGGCGAAATCGAACGCGGCATTGGTGTTCACGCGCGCCACCTCGATCACCTTGAGACCGTAGTCGGAGGCGCCTTTGGTGGCGGTGGAGTAGGTGGTCTCCAGCACATCCGTCGCCTCTTCGGCGGCGGCCTTCATCTTCTCGTAGGTATCCTTGGCCTGGGCGACGCCGCGCTCCGCGAATTCGCGGAAAGCGGCCGGCATCTCGACCTTCGGGATGTCAAATTTCGGCATTTCGAATTTCGGCATTTCGAACACGCCCGTCGCCGGCTTGGTCGTCTTTGCTTTTGGGGCAGTAGTTGTGGCTTCCGCCATGACACTCGTCCTTGTTGTCGTGTGCTCTTGGGCTGTTCACCAGGGAAATTTCGCTCGCCTCACCGCCCGTCGCGCGAGGCATTCACATTTCAATGACCCCGTAAGCCGAACGCAGCACCACTAGGCCTCGGGCCGTCCGACTATCTATATAACATCACTTTTGGTGCGTTGCAATAGGAAATATTGCAATGCACAATAAATATTTAACTTATTGAAAATATTCTATTTTACTCCGTGACGGTCTCGCGGCATCACGGCTTCGGTTTGGCAGTCTCCATGACTAATTTGGCAGCACTTTGTCCGAGCTCCTGAACCTGAGCTGAGAGCGCCTGCATCTGCCGGCCGAGAAACTCGGATTGCAGACCCATCACCTCGGCCGCGTCTTTGGCGTGCATCAGCTTCTGGGTGAAATCGAACGTTGCCGCCACATTCTGCTCCGCATAAGCCATCGACTTGTGTGCGATTTCAGTAGCGCCGCTCTGCGCCGCCTGGGTGTGGCCGTGCATCTGCCCCATCGCCTTGTTTGCCGCTTGGATGAAGCCGTCGACGGCCTTCCTTGCCTGCGCCACGCTTTGCTCGGCGAACGCCCGTACCTCGTTGGGGATTGCGAATTGTTCGAAGGGTTCCTTGGCCATGGTCCTGCTCCTGTCTGCCTGACCCAACATCCTAGCCTGAAATCAACGTCGGCGTGCAGTCCCATTTTTCGCGCCGCGTCAAGTTCACGGCGCGATTAAGGTTATCCCTCCTTGCTCGGCGGAAGTCGAGGCCGCGGCATGGACGGCACCGGCGGCCCGCACTATTAAGAATTTCTTAGGCAATGAGTTTTGTCGCATGCCGACTGTGGAGTCAGAGTTCGACCTGTCGCGCGACCCGCGACTAGCGGCGCAGCTCGTCGACCACGCGACCAGCGCATCACCGGCCTGGCTGTGGCGCACGGACGGATCGCGGATTCTGTGGGCGAATGCGGTCGGCGCCGCCATCTTCGGCGCGGCGAATATCAGCGAGTGCGCCACCCGGCGCTTCGACGCCAAGCACCCGGCCGCCGCGGCGATCAGACGGCTTGCTCCAACACTGCCGTCGAGCGGGCAAGCGCGGCTTGAACGCCTGCGCGGTTTCGGGGCGAGCTTCGGCCGTGCGCTGACTTGCGTCTGCTCGCGCATCGTTTTGCCCGATGGCAGGGCGGCGGTTCTCATTGTCGCAACCGAGCCGGCGGGACCGGCGCTGACGCTTCGCGAGCGGGTCAGCCGCCTGTTCCCCGATCCTGAGCGGACGCTCGCGGTCTTTGCCGCCGACGGCACTTCCGTCTGGGCGACCGAGGCGGCGGAGAAGCGCCTTGCCGGCACACCCACGCTGTCGGCCCTCGGCCTCGCCGCGCTCGCCCCCGAAGCATTGGAAGCCGGCCGTGCCACTGGCGCGACGCGCTATGGTCCGGTCACCGTCGAGCGTCTTGGCCGCGATGCATCGGCCGTGCTGGTGGTCAAGTTTGGTGCGCCGCCGCGTGAAGAAGCTCCCGTTATCGAGAGCGCTCCAGCAAAGACCGAGGCAGCGCCTGTGACGGCTGAACCCGAAGCCGAGCTGGAAACACCGGCGCCTTCGCCGGCCGCAGAACCGCCACCGCAAGCCGCCGCGCCGCCAATCTCCGCAAGCGCTGCGCTGGGCGAATCCGCTGCGGAACGGCGCCACCCGCTCCGCTTCGTTTGGCAGATGGATGCCGAGGGCCGCTTCGTTGTCGGCTCCGACGAGTTCATGGAACTGATCGGGCCGCGAACCACGGCGGCGTTCGGTCGATTGTGGAGCGAGATTGCCGCCGAACTGAAGCTCGATCCGGAAAATCAGGTGGCGCGCGCAGTCGCGACGCATGAAACATGGAGCGGCATCGTTATCTCCTGGCCGGTGGACGAGGGCGGTGAACGGCTGCCGGTGGAGCTGTCGGGCCTTCCGGTGTTCGATCGCGATCGTAACTTTCGCGGCTACCGTGGTTTCGGGGTCTGTCGCGACATCGCCCGCATTAACCAGTTGGTGCGCGCGCGTCGGGAGCGCCCGATCGGATTCATGACTCAGCCCGAGGCGCCGTCCGCGGAGGGCGCCCCCTCCGCCGCGACGACGCCCAGCGCGACGATCGCCGGCGCAGAGGCCGCTGCCGCAGCCGCGAGCGAAGTGGCCTCTCGCGCCGCAACCATCACGCCGACCGCCGCCAATGTAGTGCCGTTTCGCCCGGGGACGCCGCCGGAAACGAAGGTGCCGAGCCTCAGCCCGGTGGAGCGCAGCGCCTTCCGCGAATTGGCGCAAGAACTGACGGCACGCTTGCGTGGAGGCAACGAGGCTGCGCTCGCCGACAGCAGCACTGGTGTGACGGCCGAGGGAGAGGCGGCGGACCTTGCCGCAGCGCCTGCGGCGCCAGCGCCAGCAGCCGACGGAGCACAACATGAGGACGCCGCCAGGCGGCAGGCCGTGGCCGCCATCGAGCCGGTGCTGCTCGACCGCGTTCCGGTCGGCGTGCTGATCTACCGGCACGATGCGCCGCTCTACGCCAATCGGCATTTCCTCGAATTAAGCGGCTACCAGAGCCTCGATGCGCTCGCCGCGGCCGGCGGCTTGAGCGCACTTTTCGCCGAGCCCGGCACCGGCGCACTTGCCGAGAGCACCGCCGCGCAAACGCTGTCGATCATGACCGGCGGCGGCGACCGCCGCCCGGTTGAGGGACGCCTGTTCACCGTTCCCTGGAACGGGGGGTCGGCGCTTGCGCTCATCCTGACCGACGGCGAGGCCGAGGAACGCCGGCGGGCCGGTGCGCTCTCGCTCGGCACCGCGCAGGATGAAATCCGCGAACTCACGGCGCGGCTCGAATCATTCAAAGAGGCCGAGGAGGAATTGCGGAGTGCCACGCGGGAAGCGCAAAAAGCGGCGGTGGCGAAGGCGGACTTCCTTGCCAAAGTCAGCCACGAAATTCGCACGCCGCTCAACGCCATTACCGGCTTCGCCGAGGTGATGATGGCGGAGCGCTTCGGTCCGATCGGCAACGAGCGCTACCGCGAATATCTCAAGGATATCCACGGCGCCGGCATGCACCTTGTCTCGCTGTTGAACGACCTGCTCGATCTTTCCAAGATCGAGACCGGCCAGCTCGACCTCACGTTCGCCAATGTCAGCCTCAACGAGCTGACGCAGCAATGCGTCGGCATCATGCAGCCGCAAGCAAGCCGCGCGCGCATTATCATCCGCACCTCGCTCACGCCCGGGATGCCGCAGGTCGTCGCCGATGAGCGGTCGCTGCGCCAGATCGTGCTCAATCTGCTCTCGAACTCGATCAAGTTCACAGGCCCGGGCGGCCAAGTGATCGTGTCGACGGCCTTTGCCGACAGCGGCGAAGCGGTGTTGCGCGTGCGCGATACCGGCGTCGGCATGAGCGAGACGGATGTCGAGGCGGCGCTCGAACCGTTCCGGCAGACGGCGACTGCCGGAAGCTGGGGCTCGGGCGGGACCGGCCTCGGCCTGCCGCTGACCAAGGCGCTGGCGGAGGCCAACCGCGCGCATTTCAGCATCAAGAGCGCGCCGAACGCCGGCACGCTGGTCGAGGTCGCATTCCCGCCGACGCGCGTCGTCGGGCAATAATTGCCTGCAACTGAACCTGCATGCCGGACGGCGGTGAGCGTTGTGCGGCGCGGCTTTCGCTCACGCCACCCGGACGACGATTTTGCCGAAATGCGCGCCTGCCGCCATGTGCCGGAAGGCGGCCTGCACCTCATCGAAGCCAAACACGCGATCGATCGCCGGCTTGATCTTGTTCGCCGCGATGGCGGCGTTCATTTCCTCGAACATCTGCATCGAGCCGACGGAAATGCCCTGGACGTTGGCGCGCTTGATGAAAATCAGGCCGGGATTGAATTCGGTCGCAGCGCCGCTGACGCCACCGATGATACTGATTTTGCCGCTTGCGCGGATTGCGCTGAACGAGCGGGTCAACGTGCTTGCCCCGCCGACCTCGAGCACGTGGTCGACGCCGCGCCCGCCGGTGAACTCGCGAACCGCCTTGTCCCATTCCGGGTTGGTTTTGTAGTTGATGCCGCAGGCCGCGCCGAGTGCCTTGGCGCGGTCAAGCTTCTCGTCGCTCGACGAGGTGATGACGGCCGTGATCCCCATCGCGTGGGCGAATTGCAGGCCGAAGATCGAGACGCCGCCGGTGCCTAGAAGGAGCACCGCCTGGCCGGCGATCAGCTTGGCGTGATGCACCATGGCGTACCACGCGGTGACGCCGGCGCAAGGCAGCGTCGCGCCTTCTTCCAGGGACAGATGCTCGGGGAGTTTGACGACGCCGTCCTCCTCCAGCACGGCATATTCGGCGAGCATGCCGTCGAGTGGACCGCCGAGCGCCGAGGTGTGCGTGTGCGGGCCCGGCTCGCCGCCCGGCCAGCGCTGAAAGAAGCAGCCGGCGACCCGGTCGCCCGCTTTGACTCGCAGAACACCAGGGCCGACTTCGACCACCTCGCCGGCGCCGTCGGAGAGCGGAATGACATTGTCGCGTACCGCGGCGCGATAGCCGCCGCGCACAATCAGGAGGTCGCGATAGTTCAGCGAACAGGCAGCGACCTTGACCAGCACCTGCCGATACAGCGGCTTCGGCATTGGTCGATCAACTGCTGTGAGCGCGTCGATCCCGGCGCCGCCCTTGGGCAGCTGGTAGGCACGCATGTCTCGTCCTCCCGGTAGTTACGCAGATTTCACCCCGCGGGCATCACGCTCACCGCCACGTCGATCCGTTGCCCGCCCGAGCCGACGATGACGCCGTCCATCGGCGCGACATCGGTATAGTCGCGGCCGATCGCGAGCACCACGTGCCGGTCGGAGACAATGACCGCATTGGTCGGATCGAGCCCGATCCAGCCGGCTTCCGATCCGCACCATACCAGCACCCATGCATGCATGGCGTCGGCGCCTTGCAATCGGGTCGGGTCGGTCCGGCGCATCGTGCGCAGATAGCCGCTGACATAGACGGCCGGCAGCCCGATGCCACGCAGGCCGGAAATCATGATGTGGGCGAAGTCCTGGCAGACGCCGCGCCGCAGCGCGAACGACATTGGCGGCGTGGTGGTGACGGTGGTGGCGCCGATTTCGTAGACGATATCGGATTTGAGGCGGTTCATCAGCTCGATGGCGGCGTCGAGCACCGGCCGGCCGGCGGAGAAACTCTCCCGCGTGTAGTCGCGGATCTCCGGATCGAGCGAGACCATGCGGCTCGGAAACAGGAAATGCGCCGGCGACAGCGGGCCGATGTCGTCGGTCGCAAACGCCTCGTCGCGGACCGCTTCCCAGGCCGGCGTCGCGAGCGCGTCCAGCTCGGCCGCGGCGTCGACCGTGACGCGCGCCGCCAATTTGACCGTGATCTTCTTGTGTGGCTCGGCGATTTCGACCCAGGTCAGGCGGTTGCCGAAAAAATCCTGCCCCTCGCGCCGCGACAGCGGCTCCGGCACGATCTGCAAGGCGGCGACATGCACACGCTGGCCGGGGCGGGGGATCGGCGTCAGGCGCAAGACATGGCGCGCATGCGCGACCGGCGTGGCGTAGCTGCAGGTCGTCGTCTGCCTGACGTCGTAGATCACGCCAGCGCCTCCCAAGCCGATTCGGAGCGTTCGTTGTTGGTGAGATAGGAGGCGGTGATCGCATCCGAGAGTTTCATGAGCGATTGCTCGGTGTCGATGATGAGTGCGTCGTCGATGGCGGCCGCGTCGACGGTGCGCAAGCGCGTTGCGACCGAGGCGGCGATCTGCTGCACCGGCGACAACCGGCCGGCGGCGTTGCGTCCCGGCAAGGCGGACAGATGCGTCTCGATGCGGTCGAGCTGGAATGCCACGGAGCGCGGATTGTTGGGATCGAGCATGACCAGGTCGATCACCGGCGCGCGGGCGGCGACCATCACGTAGCGCTGCCGATAGGTGATCTGGCTGTCGGCCAGTTCGAGCAGCAATTCGAGGCCACCGTCGGGCGCGCCGGCTGGCGCGAAGCAGCGGACCAGCCGGCCGGTCAGGATGGCGCGCTCGATGCGGCGGCCGAGATCGAGAAAACGCCAGCCCGCGAGCTGCGTCATGTTTTCCTGCGCCAGGCCGGAGAACGATGAAATGATTCGCAGCGCCCCTTCGACGCGCTCGATCATCGCGCTTTCTGCCGGACCGATCGTCAGCGGCATGGCGATCATGGTGGCGAGATCGTTGATCGCGCGCCAGGCGTCCGGAGAGAAGCGATCGCGGATGACGGAGGCTGCCGATCGCGCGGCGCCGGCAAGATGCGGTAGCGACCCAGCCAAATCCCCGCGCGTGAGGACCGCGCGCGCGGCGAACGCGGCCGGTGCGCCGCCGGTGTCGCTCGGCAGGGCATTCCAGCTTTCGAGCAGCGCGCCGATGCCGGCGATGACCGGCGCGGCCGCTTCGTCTGCCTCCGCCACCCGGTTGATCACGGCGCGCGTGAGCCGCAGCGTCGCTTCCGCGCGTTCGACGTAGCGCCCGACCCAGAACAGATTGTCGGCGGCGCGGCTCGGCAGCAGGCCGGTCGCGCGCTGGACGACAATCCGCTCCGGCGTCGGCAGCAGCGTGGTTTCGGCCACCGGACCGTGCGCCAGCACCCAGGCGTCGGCCGTGGCGGCGCCGCGCTGCAGGCTCACCGCCCGCGCATCGGCATTTTCCGCGATACGCACGAAGCCGCCGGGCATGACCTGCCAGCGCTCGCTGACCTTGGCGAGGAACAGCCGCAGCGTGAAGGGTCGCGGTTGCAGTCGGCCGTCGCGCCACACCGGCATGCTCGAGAGCGTCACCGCCTCCTGCATCACGTAATCGACGCCGCGGTCGCGGATCGATTGCATGAGCGCCCGGCGCTGCGGCTCGTCGAGCTTGGCTCCCAGCACTTCGCTGGCACTGCGTGCGTCGGTCGGCGGCTCGAAGGCCGAGGCAACGACCATGTGGTCGAGTTTTTCGAGCATCTCTTCGTGCATGTCGGCGCGGCCGAGCCACCAGGTCGCGACGTTCGGTATCGCCAGATCGGCGCCGAGCACGATCGGCGCCAGCGCCGGCAGGAACGCCAACATCGCGCGCGCCTCGACCAGCCCGGCGCCGAGCGCATTGATGATAACGATCTTGCCGTCGCGCACGGCTTGCAGCAGGCCCGCCGCGCCGAGGCGCGAGGCGGCGTTGAGCTCGATTGGATCGGCAAAGTCGGCGTCGATCCGCCGCAGCAGCACCTCGGTGCGCCGCAAGCCGGAAACGGTGCGGACGAAGACGCCGTCGTCGCGCACGCTCAAGTCTTCGCCTTCGACCAGAAGGAGCCCGAGATAACGCGCGAGATAAGCGTGCTCGAAATAGGTCTCGCTCAACGGTCCCGGTGTCAGCAGGCAGACATGGGCGTCGTCCTGGCGGCTGAGCGCGGCAAGCTCGGCCTGGAAGGCCTGAAAGAACGGCGCGACGCGTTCGACGCGCGTGGTGCGATAGATCTCAGGGATGGCGCGCGACAGCGCCAGGCGGTTCTCGATCGCGTAGCCGGCGCCGGAGGGCGCCTGGGCGCGGTCGCCAAGCACCCACCAGCGGCCGTCGGCGCCGCGTCCGATATCGACAGCATAAAAGCGCAGATGCGCGCCGCCGGGAGGGGCGACGCCGACCAGCGGCCGTAAGAATTCCGGATTGCCGGCGAGCAATGCGGCGGGCAGGCGGCCATCGCGATTGAGCCGCGCCGGGCCGTAAGCATCCGCAAGGACCGCTTCCAGGAGCTCGGCGCGCTGGATGAGCCCGGCCTCCAAAAGCTTCCATTCAGAAGGCTCGATGATGAGCGGTACATGGCTGAGCGGCCATGGCCGCTCGATGCCGGCCGCATCCTCGTAGACGCGATAGAAAACGCCGGAGCCGCGCAGATAGCGGTCGGCCGCGGCGAAGCGGCGATTGATCTCCTCGGCGCCGAGCGCCGCCAGCATCGCCAGGAACGGCCGCCAGTGCGCGCGCACGCCGCCGTCGCCATCCATCATCTCGTCGAAAATGCCGGGCAGCGGCCGGTAACCCGCAACGAACTGTTCCAGGCCTGCGGTCTCTTGTTCGACGTTTGTATCGAGCTGCATTGCCATGGCGGATGTTTTACATCGAGCGACGCAGATCCAGGGTGGTCGGATATTCGAGGGAGACGTCGAGCGGTGGAATGTCGATCAGCCCGCCGGTATGGCCGTGATCCTGGAACCGGGCGCGGCGGCGCGCCTCCGCCTCGTAGGCATTGACCGGAAAGGTCTCATAATTGCGTCCGCCGGGATGCGCCACGTGATAGACGCAGCCACCGAGCGAGCGTCGGTTCCAGATGTCGACGATGTCGAAAGTCAGCGGCGCATGGACGCCGATGGTCGGATGCAGGCCCGAGGGCAGATTCCAGGCCTTGAAACGCACGCCGGCGACAAACTCGCCGGCGCGGCCGGTCGAGGTCAGCGGCACGCGCGCGCCGTTGCATGTCACGACGTGATGGCCTTCGCTCAATCCCTCGACCCTGACCTGCAGCCGCTCGACCGAAGAATCGACAAGCCGCACGGTGCCGCCCGGTACGCCTTCTTCGCCCAAGACGTACCAGGGCTCGATCGCCTGGCGCAGCTCGAGCCGCACGCCGCCGTGCTGCACGCTGCCGCAGACCGGGAAGCGGAATTGCCGCTGCGCCTCGAACCAGGCCGGATCGAAGGCGTAGCCGGCGCGCTCGAGGTCGTCCAAGACCGCGAGGAAATCCTCCCAGACGAAATGTTCCAGCATATAGCGGTCGTGCAAAGCTGTTCCCCAGCGCACCGGCTTGCCGTCGAGCGGCGCGCGCCAGAAGGCAGCAATAAGCGCGCGCAGCAGCAATTGCTGGGCGAGACTCATGCGCGCGTCCGGCGGCATTTCGAACGAGCGGAACTCGACGAGACCGAGCCGGCCGGTCGGTCCGTCCGGCGAAAACAATTTATCGATGCAGATTTCGGTGCGGTGGGTATTGCCGGTCACATCGACCAGGATGTTGCGGAACAGGCGGTCGACCAGCCAGGGCGGCGACGGCTCATCCGGCCCCGGCACCTTGCCGAGCGCGATTTCAAGCTCATAGAGGATGTCCTGGCGCGCTTCATCGATGCGCGGCGCCTGGCTGGTCGGCCCGATGAACAATCCGGAAAAGAAATAAGACAGAGACGGCCGGCGCTGCCAGTAGAGCACCAGGCTCTTGAGGAGATCGGGGCGGCGCAGGAACGGGCTATCGGCGGCTTCGCGGCCGCCGAGGACGACGTGGTTGCCGCCGCCGGTTCCGCTGTGCCGGCCATCGATCATGAACTTGTCGGTGCCAAGCCGCGAGAGGTGCGCCTCCTGGTAAAGGCCGCTGGTGATGGCGACCGCTTCCCGCCACGACGACGCCGGATGGATATTGACCTCGATGACGCCGGGATCAGGCGTCACCTTGATCACATTGAGCCGCGGGTCGGAGGGCGGTTCATAACCTTCGATATGCACCGGCAGGCCGATCTCGGCGACGGTGGTCTCGACCGCGGCAAGCAGATCGAGATAGTCGGCAAGCGTTTCGCCCGGCGGCATGAAAACGCACAAGCGTCCGTCCCGCACTTCGACCGTCAGAGCCGTGCGCACCGGCACACCTGAGCCATCGGGTTCGGCGGCTGGGTTTGCTCGCTGCATGACCAACGTCTCGGGCGCGAGTGGCGGAGCTATCTCCTCACTTGTGGAAGCGGCCTTGGCTCGGAGCGGCTGGCTGACGCGGGGATCGGGCAACGGCCGGCGTTCGGCGAACGGGTCGGCCGTGAGATGCAGATAGTCGGCGGGATCGACCTTGGGCAACGACTGCAGCGGCAGCCGGAAGCCAAGCGGCGAATCTCCCGGCATCAGAAAGAGCCGGCCGGCAGTGGTCTGCCACAGCTCGCTCAGCCACGGTTTCGTCCGCGCCGTCCAGCGTCGCAGCGGCAGCACGAACCCAGCCGGCTGGCCGAGATGATGATCGAACGCGCTCAAGATGCGCGCGCGCTCATGGGGGTCATCGATCTTGGGATCGCTGGGATCGACGTTCTCCGGGATCAGGCCTTGCTTGAGCATCCGGTCGGTCGGGTCCTCGTAAGCGGGCTGCACGTAATCCGCCATGATTCCCAGGCGTGCGGCAATCCCTTCGGCCAGTCGCCGCGCAGCATCGGGCGAGGGCTCTTGCGCGGCAGCCTCCCGCGCGATCAGGCTGTCGTCGCGCCAGATCGGCACGCCGTCGCGACGCCAGTAGAGCGAGAACGCCCAGCGCGGCAGCGGCTCGCGGGGATACCACTTGCCCTGGCCGTAATGCATGAGCCCGCCCGACGCGAACCGGTCGCGCAGGCGCCGTATCAGATCGTCGGCGCGCAGGCGCTTCATCGGACCAAGCGCGGCAGTGTTCCATTCCGCCGACTGATAGTCGTCGACCGATACAAAGGTCGGCTCGCCGCCCATGGTCAGGCGCACGTCGTGCGCGGCAAGATCGGCGTCGACTTTCTCGCCCAGCGCGTCCAGCGCGGTCCACGCCTCCTGGGAAAACGGCGCGGTCACCCGCGGCCGTTCGGCGATGCGCTTGACGTTCATCTCGAAGGAGAAGCGCACCTCGCTTGGTTCGACGAGACCGCTGATCGGCGCGGCGGAGCGAAAGTGCGGCGTCGCGGCAACCGGCAGGTGGCCTTCGCCGCACAACAACCCCGACGTTGGGTCGAGTCCGATCCAGCCCGCGCCCGGCAGATAGACCTCGGTCCAAGCATGCAGGTCGGTGAAGTCGTGATCGGTGCCGGCGGCGCCTTCGAGCGGTTTTATGTCTGGCCTGAGCTGGATGAGGTAGCCGGAGACGAAGCGGGCGGGCAGGCCGATATGCCGCAGAAGCTGCACCAGCAGCCATGCGGTATCGCGGCAGGAGCCGGCGGCGGACGCCAGCGTCTCTTCGGGCGTCTGTACGCCCGGCTCCATGCGAATGAGATAGCGGATCATGCGCTGCAGGCGCTGATTGAGATCGACCAGAAAAGTGACGGTGTTGTGCGGTTCGCGCGAGATGGATTGGACCAGCTCTTTCAGCAGCGGGCCGGCGGGTTCCGGGTCGACAAAGGCGGAAAGGTCCTCGTGCAGATCGGGCGGAAAGGCGAACGGCCACGTCTCCGCATACGGCTCGACGAAGAAGTCGAACGGATTGATCACCTCCATGTCGGCAAGCAGATCGACGGTGACGGAAAATTCCTTGGTCTTCTCCGGGAAGACGAAACGCGCGAGCCAGTTGCCGTGCGGATCCTGCTGCCAGTTCACGAAGTGATGGGCGGGCCGCACGGTGAGCGAATAGCTCGGAATGCGGGTGCGGCAGTGCGGTCCAGGCCGCAGCCGCACGACCTGCGGCCCGAGGCTGATCGGCCGCTCGTAATCGTAGCGCGTGGCGTGATGGAGCCCGACAAGAATCGACATGCTGTGACGCGTTGCGGCCTATCTGCCCAATAATCATGCAAGTTCTGGGCCGCCGCCATCACTTTCACTGGGCGCAGCCCGCGGCGTTTTGCTCGCCTTGCGGCTGGCAGTTTTGGCTGTTCTTGGCGGACATGTCGACCGGCGCCGGAGAATCGCTCGCGAACGCAGGGTCCCGTCGCTATCGTGGTGTGAAGACCCTAAACGATAAATACGGGAATGTGAGTGGACTGGCGTCCGCAAAACATAAAAAGGCGGCGCGGGTGCCCCCCATCCGCGCCGCCACTCGCGACAAGCACATATTCACGTCATTGCCGCAAGTGGGGGAACTATGCGCGATGGCGGTGAGCCGAGCTTTGATTTCGATCAATCCCGCGCATGGGTCGGCGCGGGAACTTCACCGGTTCACGGCCAATACGAGCCTCGATCCTGCCGCTGCAAAAAGTGCACGACGCCGACCCGATTGGGCTTAATCCCGCGCCGGCGGCGCCTGCAGCGACGGGCGCGCGATGGCATCGCCTCGGGCGAACGACCTGTCGCCAATCGACACGGCCGTCGCGGCAACGACGAGCGACACGGTAAGCGCGACGGTCGCGATCAGTTCGAGCGCGACCGCGCGTCGCCTCGACAGCATCTGCTCGGCTCGCGGCGGCGCGAAACCGGAATTGCTGGTCAGCTCTGCCATGGTCGTCATCATCCTTCGCGAATCAGCTCGCTCATCACACCATCGCTGTCGATGCCGGCGCCCGTTCGGCCGGATTCAGGCGAAGGCATTGAAGAACAAAGGCGATTTGGTGGAAGTTGGTTAACAGACGGTTAATGACGCGGGCGGGCGATGACGGCTTCTATTGGGCCGCTGACCGTGACTCGGCAACGACGGCGGTCGGCGCTTCGGGCTCCATTGTCACGTGGCCGGGCTCGGCGGCGACGCGCGCGAGCCAGGCGCGTAGCGCCGGAAACCCCGCGAGGTCGTAGTCGCACAGGTGCGCGATGTGCGTGTAGGCATACAGCGCAATGTCGGCGATGGTGTAGCGGTCGGCGGCGAAGAAGTCGTGCAGCGCGATGTGCTTCTCCATGACGCCGAGCGCCCGATAACCCTCTTCCATCCAGTCTTCGAACGCGTGGCGCTGCAGGTCGCGCCCGCCCTTGACGAGCGTGAGCCAGAAATAAGCGGCGCCCAGGTTGGGCTCCAGACTGTGTTGTTCGAAGAACATCCACTGCAACGCTTCCGCGCGTTCGATGCGGTCCTCGGGCGCCAGCGGCGTGCCGCCGGCGATGTACCAAAGGATGGCGTTGGATTCGGCGATAAATCGGCCGAGCGCCACTTCCAGCAGCGGCACCTGACCGTTCGGGTTCTTTGCCAGGAACTCCGGCGTATGGCTCTCGCCCTTGAGGATATCGATCTCGATCAGCCGATAGGGAATGCCGAGCTGCGCCAAAGCAAGCCGCGCCTTGTAGCTGTTTCCCGAGCGCTGCATCGAATAGAGCGTGAACATGGCCTCCCCGAACTCCCGTGGGCCGGGATCTTGCTTGCGGCCGTACTCCTTGAACGCGGCGATGTCGTGACCGCACGATATGCCGCTTGCGCCCCGCGCTATTTTAGAAGAAACGCGCCCGGAAAAGCCACCGGTGCGGCAAGTTGGACTGTGCTGCGCCGCAACAGCAGAATGAAAACTGCGAGCATCGCCAATACCCCGATGGGAATAAGAGTGGCGTGCGCCACGCTGCGGGCGACGAGCGGCGTCAGCCAGAGTGCGGCAAGCGCGGTCTTTTCCCAGGCCCCGAAACCGCGAGCCAGGCCGTCGGCGGCGACGAAGGCGATGGCGGGCGCCAGCGCCATCATGTCGTAGTCGAAGCTGTAGGGCGTGGCGAGAATAGCGGCCAGGCAAAGCGCCGCCGCCTTGAGCGGATAGGACGCGGTGCCGCGCCACAGCCAAATCAGCGCGCCGCCGAGCGCAACGGTGACGGCGCCCTGAAGCGCATAGGCGAGCGGGATTGACCCGCCCCACATGCGCGCCCAGGCGAAAATGCTTTGAATTTTGTACCAGCCGGTATTGCCCTGTTCGAGCGCGACGAGGCGGGTGAAGCGGGTCGAGTCGAGGAACGCCTGCCAGACGTGCGGCCCGAAAGCGATGGTGGTCGCGACGGCGAGGAGAGCGACCGTGGCGGCAGCGGCGGCGAACGAGCGCCAGCGGCCGCTTGCCGCGAGCGCGAGCGGAATCATCAGCCCGAATTGCGGTTTGTAAGCGAGAAGGCCGAACAGCATGCCGGCAACGAGCGGCCGGCGATCGAGCTGCACGAGCGCCGCCCCGAGCAAGGCGGCTGTGAGGAAGCCATTCTGGCCGTGACCGATATTGATCAGCACGGCGGGGAAGGCGAGCGCCAGGAGAAGCCAGGGCGACGTCATTCCGGAAGCCGCCGGATCCGTTGGCGCGCCCCGGAATGATGCGTGGAGGATGGCGCGGATCGCCAGGAGATAAAGGCCGAGGGTGACCGCCTGCCAGAATACGAGCGCGACCCCGTAAGGCATCAATGCCAGAGCGGCAGCGACGAAGAGAAAGAATGGCGGATAATGCCAGCCGTAGAACGGCGCCGCTTCGCCGAAGATTCTTTGCTCGCGTGCGTGCTGCCGAACGGTGTCGAACGGCGCCTCGGCATTGCCGTCGAGCACATAGGTGCCGGCCGCGTAGACGTTGGAAAAGTCCGTTCCCAGCGGCTGACCTTGCAGGTCGATGAGACCGTGCGAGGTGACGGCCAAATAGAGAAGGCCGGCGACGGAAGCGACCAGGAGGGCGACCGCCACCAGCCGGATGCGCTGGCGCGTGAGCCAGGCCCCGCTCCGCAGCATATCGCGCGTCCGGCCCATTGCGGCTTCCCTGTTCGGGTGGCGGCAGGGCATTAGGCCAGCGCAGGCTTAACGGAGAATTGACCCGGCGTTCCCGCGCTCGCCCTTGCCTGTGCCCGAACGGCGCTTTACGAAGCACACGCCTCAAAGCGGGCACTTTGGAGGTTAGCAATGGCCTTTCTCGCGGACCGGATTGCGCGCATCAAGCCGTCGGCCACCATCGCGGTGTCGGACAAGGCGCGCGCGCTCAAAGCGGCGGGCCGCAACGTCATCGGGCTTGGCGCTGGCGAGCCGGATTTCGATACGCCGGAGAACATCAAAGAGGCGGCCATCAAGGCCATCCGCGACGGCAAGGCGTCAAAATACACCGCCGTCGACGGCATTCCGGAGCTCAAGGCGGCGATCGCGCGCAAGTTCAAGCGCGAGAACGAGCTCGCCTACAAGCCCTCGCAGATCATCGTCGGTACCGGCGGCAAGCAGGTGCTCTACAACGCGCTCATTGCGACCATCAATCCGGGCGACGAGGTGATCATCCCCGCGCCCTATTGGGTGAGCTATCCCGACATGGTGCTGCTCGCGGGCGGCGAGCCGGTCGCGGTCCCGACCACGATGGAATCGGGCTTCAAGCTGAAGCCGGAAGCGTTGGAGCGGGCGATCACGCCGAAGACCAAGTGGATCATCTTCAACTCGCCGTCGAACCCGACCGGCGCCGCCTATACGCGCGCCGAGCTCAAGGCGGTCACCGACGTGCTCGTGCGGCATCCCCATGTTCGCGTGATGGCCGACGACATGTATGAGCACCTGGTCTACGACGATTTCCAATTCTTCTCGCCGGCCCAGCTCGAGCCGCAACTCTATGAGCGCACGTTGACGGTGAACGGCGTGTCCAAGGCCTATTGCATGACCGGCTGGCGCATCGGCTATGCCGGCGGTCCGGAGCCGCTGATCAAGGCGATGGCGATGATCCAGTCGCAGTCGACCTCGAACCCGACCGCGGTTGCGCAATGGGCGGCGGTCGAAGCGCTCGACGGCCCGCAGGACTTCATCCCCAAGCACAACAAGATTTTCAAGGAACGCCGCGACCTCTGCGTTTCCATGCTCAACCAGGCCAGCGGCATCCAGTGCCCGAAACCGGAGGGCGCGTTCTACGTCTATCCGTCCTGCGCGGGGACGATGGGCAAGACCGCGCCCACGGGCAAGACGCTGGCGACGGATGAGGACTTTGTCACCGAGCTATTGGAAGCCGAAGGCGTTGCGGTGGTACAGGGCGCGCCGTTCGGGTGGAGTCCGGCCTTCCGCATCTCCTACGCCACCGCCACGAGCGCGCTGGAGGAGGCCTGCACGCGCATCCAGCGTTTCTGCGGGAATTTGCAGTAGCCCGGTTGCGAGCCGCGGCCTAGCTCCGATCACTTGCCGATCCTGCGAAAGGGCAAGAGACGCCGCCGTCTTTCTCGCCTACAATCCCTCCCGGCTCATCGATGGGCCGGGGAGGGAGAATCCATATGTTTCGCACTGCCTGCGCTGCGGCGGCCGTTGTGGCCGCCGCGCTTGCGATGGTTGTAGGGCCGGCTGACGCGCAGCCGAGACAAATCCAGGTCGGCACGCTGACCTGTTCGATGTCGGCGAGCATTGGCCTGATCGTCGGTTCGCAAAAAAACGTGAATTGCGTTCTTAAGGGCCAGCCGGGTGAGCCGGAGGAAGCTTATTCAGGCACCATGACCACGATCGGCCTCGACATCGGCGTGACTTCTGGCGGGGTGATCGTTTGGACGGTGTTTGCGGACACCAACCGCTATGCCGGAATGCTCGCCGGTACCTACACCGGAGCGACGGCTGAAGTTTCTATCGCCGCCGGCCTTGGCGCCAACGTCCTCGTCGGTGGATCGAATAGGACAGTGGCGCTGCAACCGTTGTCGTTGCAGGGCCAGGTCGGGCTCGATATCGCCGCCGGGATAGGCCAGCTGGAGTTGCATCCGGTCCGCTGAGTCCGGTGAGTTCCGGCGCGGCCGTGCTTGGCGCGGCGCCCCAGGTAATGACTGCCGCGCGCGGCGCGCAACGTCGCGCCCCTTGACCAGCCCCGCCGACGCCTGAAACGATAGTGTCGTGCGATCCGCTGCAGCAGGGCGGATCTGCGCCGGGAGGCAGTCATGGCAGCAAACGGAAACAACGCCACGCGCGCGACCGGGCCCCGTTGCGTGGCGCTCGTTGGTCCCTTCCAAAGCGGCAAGACCACGCTCCTTGAGGCGATCCTCGCGCGCACCGGCGTCATCCAGCGCCAGGGCACTGTCGAAGCCGGCAACACGGTCGGCGATAGCAGCAAGGAAGCGCGACATCATCGCATGAGCGTCGAGCTTACGGTCGCCACCACCAATTTTATGGGCGACTCCTACACCTTCCTCGACTGTCCCGGCTCGGTCGAGTTCATCCACGACATGCGCGCGGTGCTGCCGGCAATCGATGTGGCGGTTGTGGCGTGCGAAATGGACGAGAAGAAAGTGCCGCAACTTCAGCTCATTCTGCGCGAGCTGGAAGACCGAAAGATTCCCCGCATTCTGTTCCTCAACAAGATCGATAAGGTCGACGCCGGTGTCCATGATGTGCTCAAGCTGCTTCAGCCTGCATCGCGCACCAAGCTGATCTTGCGACAAATCCCGACGTTCTCCGGCGATATCATCAGCGGCTGCGTCGATCTCGCGCTGGAACGCGCCTTCGTTTACAAGGAACACGCTCCCTCGGAAGTCGTTGCGCTCGAAGGCGACGTCGCCGACCGCGAGAAGACCGCGCGCTTCTCCATGCTGGAGACGCTCGCCGATCATGACGACGAGTTGATGGAGCAGTTGCTCGAGGACATCCAGCCGCCGCGCGACAAGGTTTTCGACGACCTCACACACGAGCTGCGCGAAGGGTTCGTCTGCCCGGTTCTGCTGGGAACCGCGACGCGCGCCAACGGCATTTTGCGGCTGCTGAAAGCGCTGCGCCATGAATCGCCCGGCATCGCCGACACGGCGAAGCGCCTGGGCGTCAAGGCGAACGGCGATGCCGTTGCCTATGTGCTCAAGACGCTGAACACCACCCATGGCGGCCGGCTGTCGATCGCGCGCATGCTCGCGGGCCAAGCCGGGGACGGCACCACCTTCTTATCCGGCGACAACGAGGCCGGCCGTGTCGCCGGCGTCTTCAAGCTCGTCGGCCAGACCAGCGAGAAGCGCGGACCGGCCAACGTCGGCGAGACCGTTGCCTTCGCCAAGCTCGATAAGGCCAAGACCGGCGATAGGCTGACGGCGGGCAAGCAAGCCCATCCTGCGCTTGCCAAGATCGAGCCCTATCCGCCGGTGCTCGCCATCGCCATATCGGCGAAGGAGCGCAAGGACGACGTGAAGCTCGGTCAGGCGCTCGCCAAGCTCGCCGAGGAAGATCCCTCGATCACCATCGTGCACAATCCGGAGACGCACGAGGTGGTGCTGTGGGGCCAGGGCGAGATGCACCTGCGCGTCGCCACTGAGCGATTGAGCGACCGCTACGGCGTCGCCATCGAGCGGCGCCAGCCGAGCGTCGGCTACCGGGAAACCATCCGCAAGGGCATCGTCCAGCGCGGCCGCCACAAGAAGCAGTCGGGCGGCCACGGCCAGTACGGCGACGTGGTCCTCGACATCAAGCCGATGCCGCGCGGCTCGGGCTTTTCTTTCGAGGACAAGATCACCGGCGGCGTGGTGCCGCGCAACTATATCCCGTCGGTCGAGGAGGGCGTCATCGACGCACTCAAGCACGGCCCGCTCGGTTTTCCGGTGGTCGACCTTTACGTGGCGCTGATCGACGGCTCGTATCACACGGTCGATTCCTCCGACATGGCGTTTCGCACCGCGGGCCGCATCGGTATCGCCGAAGGCCTGCCGCAATGCCACCCGGTGCTGCTCGAGCCGATCCATCTCGTCGAGATCGTCTGCCCCAGCGAAGCCACGGCGAAGATCAATGCGCTGATGTCCGGCCGTCGCGGTCAAATCCTCGGCTTCGATACGCGCGACGGCTGGGAAGGCTGGGACGTGGTGCGCGCCAAGATGCCGGAGGCGGAGATCGGTGACCTCATCGTTGAAATCCGCTCGGCGACCACCGGCGCCGGCACCTTCACGTTCAAGTTCGACCACATGGCCGAGCTCACCGGCCGTGTCGCCGATCAGATCATCGCCGCACGTCGCGCGGCGGAGTGAGTCAAACAGTCTGGTCATGGCCGGGCTTGTTTCGGGCCATCACTTGGCTCCTACCCGTCATGGCCGGACTTGTTCCGGCCATCCACGTCTTTAGTTTCCGGCACTCCGGATATTAGAGCGGGATGAGTTTAGCCTGAATCGATTTGGGATTCCCAAATCAGGTGGGTTCTGATTCAACATGCTGGCTGGGAAGGAGGCCAGCATGGATGGGCAAACCTTATTCTGTCGATCTTCGCGAGC
>JBEKIC010000030.1:0-47224 GCA_050011955.1 Xanthobacteraceae bacterium | reverse complement strand
CGGTGACCTCCGGCGCAATGCGAAGGTCGCCAAGTCCATCTTGATTCTTTTTCAGAAAGTCCCAGCACCCCGCCGGAGTCCCTTGTTACCCCGACATCTCAGCTAGAAAATGAGGGGATAGCTGAGCTCCCCGCCAGTTCTTGTGACATATACGGAATCACCAGTAATAGCATCCATGGCTTTTTTATATCCTGTGCCTTCATCCGCATAAACAGTGGTATTGCAACCGTGAGAGCCGCAGTAAAAGCGCCCGGTGCTCTTTACAAACAAAAGATTTATTTTTCCCCGACTCTCTGCAATATAGATCTTCGACAAGTCTTCTGAATATGTTTTATCTTGCGCCATCTCCATTTTCTGGTCGTCTCTTATCTTCTGGAACTCTTCATGCAGGAAGGGGTGAGACTTTTCGACATCGTCCATATTCTTCACTTCCGAGAAATCAATTTCTTTTGCCTCTTTTCGGTGTGCCGCCTGATCCTTCTGGTATTCGGCGAGTTTCGTGGGGTAGTCCCTTATGTAGTCTTTCCATGATTGTATGAGCCCCGGCGATATTCCGGGGGGGAGGGAAGTGGCTTCCTGAGCTTGACTTTGGCCAATTTAGGCAGCGCGCGGGAGAGCGTATTTTGCAGGGTAAACTGATACGGCGGGGAATTTTGTTACTGTCCCGGCTTGGCCGAGACATTAAAGAAATTGACACGCCCCGTATTTTGCCCTTCGAACCATCGCTAACCCGTTGAATTTTTGGCCAAAGTCAAGCTGAGAAGCCGCCTTATGCGACAGCAATGTGCCGCCGCCCACAGGCTGCTGCTGCGCCTGTGTCGCAGGCGGCACAAATGGGACCGTCAAAAGTTCCTGAAAGCCGGAACCGTTCCAGAGGTCGAAATGCGTCCCTAACACGCCGGTTTCGTTGATCCGCCCGGAGAACACGATAAGGCGGCTATCGGCGCGGAACTCGACGGCTTTGAACTTGGCATCCATCGCGGCTTCCATCCCCTGCATCGCGACGGTCGGCAGGAATGTCACTTGTCCATTGAGCGCGTCTATCACTGCTCCCGTATTGCATTCGGTTCCACAGCCCCATTGAACGAGTTGATAATGCCCGGCGAAGTTCGGCGGCTGCCGCGCGCCGTTTTGCAGCCTTGTCCGGTACTGATAGACATTTGGGGAAGAGAGGTCCACGCGGCCGATGGGGCCGCGGTAGGCCGGCGAGGGAAATTGGGCAAACTGCGGCACGCTCTGCGACACGTTAAACTTGTCACTAACGGTTCCGGCATGCCAGTTAAACGTGATGCTGCCGACAGGGGGAGGGAATATGCAGTTAACGCCATCAAGTTTCCAGGTGCCGTCAACTTTGACTAACCTGTACCTGCCATGATCCGTGCCCTCTGTTCCCCATTCAAAAGCGACGGTAGCTTTATTGCCATTGCCACTGATCGTCCGGTATAGAATTGGTGTGGGCGGGACGTCTGGTTCGCAAAGGAGAACATCAAAGTGCAAGTCGCATATTAGTCCGTTTTCGGTTTGAGGCTTTCCATTGCAGTTCTGTTGGACCTCGGCAGTATTGGCATTAAACACAGCAAGAGAGAGTGCCGGTGTAAATAACGCGGCGTATTGAGCTGGAAGAGTATTTGTGGCCATGAGATGCGATAGGTTTTCTGGTGCAGCAGTCATGTCGAGATTAAGCACATGGTCCAGCGCCAGCTCCGCCGCTGTCTGCGGGGCATGGTATGTTGTAGGCAGCGCGAAGGGGTTCAGCGTCACCGTGTAGTTGGCGCGACCGGTTGGGCAGCAAGCCGCATCGCGGTCACCGAGAACCACCATCGAGAATCTCGCCTTGCCGGGCAAAAATCGTACGGTCGTGCCTTTGACAAGGGATTTCGGGGTGATTGCGAGGTCCCCGATGTCGGGAAAGGTCTTTATGAAACGATAGTTGCCGCCATCGCGATGAAAATAGGCGACAGTTAAATATGTCCCGTTCCCGCCGTCGCGGTTCGAGTAGTATGCGAATGCGAGCGCATCGGCTTGTGGGCCGCCACCGGTCGAATCACCGTAATAGACCTCAAAACCATTCGCATCTTCAACGGCGCAGGGGGCCTCCATCGAGCATTCACGCGAACGGTCCGTGGTGAACCACCGCAAGATCGCCTGGGCGGCGGGGCCGGACGGCGTCGGCGCGGTTTCCATAGCCCTCAGCGGCGAGCTGATTTCTATGAGGGCCAAGAGGGTCACGGAAAAAATCGCCGCTTGTTTGAACAAGGATTTCAGGCCGACTTTGAACGGCACGGCTGCAATCGGCGCGGCGCAAGTTACAATCTTGGTCATTCGCGAAACTCCTCGATGCTTCAGTGTGCCACTACCGCTCCACCGCGCGACCCCGCGCTCCAACTTTGGCGAAGCCGATCAGTCCGGCCGGCTTTGTGGTCCGCCCAGCGGCCACAGCTGTCCAGATCGACTCGTGGCCGGAACACTGGCCGGAGCTAAAACGCATCCCCTATCAAAGGGGGATGCTGTTCCTCGGATTTGGTGTAGACAACCAAAACGATTGCATTTAAGAAAGGTCAACCGTAAATTACACTCCTACTCCTACTCCTATTCTTACTCTCGCGCCAGCGGGTTTGGTCCATCCGCCACCGGTCAAGTCCGAGGCTTGCTGGATGAACGAGCGCTTAGAATGGGTTGAGCCAACAGGTCCGGCCGCTTGTCGTCACGATAGACATGGCATTTTAGGACGTGGCATTTTGGTGAACCGTCAATGCGGGAGCGTCGCGTGGCTTTCGGCAACCGGTCCAACCTCCGACGCATTGCGCGCGCCGCCGGTGCGGCTTGTATTATTCTGTCCGTTAGTCCGGGCAATGCACAAGACTCGTATGGAGTTCCGCCGGGCGACATCAAGGCCCGCTTGGACCGGCTCGTTAACGCCTATCCTGATTGGATTTCACGTCATGATAGCGAATTCCTCTTTTTGAAGGACGGCACGAAGTATGCAATCTCCGACAAACGAACGAACAAGACATTCGAGGAGCTGCTGGAAACACCGGACATTGACGACATGTTTTTCGTGCCATATCCGGCGGGAACGAAGCCGCAGCAGCCGGCCAAGAATTCGGACCCGGGCAGGGTTCGGTTCGCGCCGCTCTTTGTCGCCATGTACGGCGATTGCACGAAGAATGAGGTCACTAAGAAACTGCGGACGATAGAATGGCTGCCGCAGCATCACGGCGGACGGGTGGCGATCACCACAGTCAATGGAGTTGACAAGGCACTTGCCGCGGTCTCAGGTCAACTCGACCGGTTAGCCCCGGATTTCATCAAATATGCGATACCATCGGCCGGCACGTATAATTGCCGCACAGTTGCGGGTTCTCGCGCCAGGTCTATGCACGCGTATGGGGCGGCGATAGATTTGAATACGCACTATTCCGACTACTGGCGTTGGGCGGCAAAGACCGGCATGGATCCGGTGTGGAAGAACCAAATCCCAATGGAGATCGTCCATGTTTTCGAAGCGCATGGATTTATTTGGGGCGGCTATTGGTATCATTTTGACACAATGCATTTTGAATATCGTCCTGAACTGTTGCCGGTCGCTTTATCAACCTTGCCGCAGTAGAATTATCGCTAAACATGGGAGGTGGTCATGCTCAAGATGCTCATGCTCGCAGTCTCAATCGGCGTAACTGCAATCATAGCAACGCCAAGCCGAGCCCAGGAGTTGATTGAAAGCTACGTTGCATTCCTCAGCGAGGCAGATCACTTCAACTCGAACGGACAGCGCCTTACCTCAGCTGCCGCAATCATCAGGCAAGACCGCGCTAACTTTCACCGTTTTGGTATCAGAGACCCGCAAGACGAAGATGACAGCTTCTTTGCAGACGCGGGCAATCGAGAAACGCTGGAGAGAATGCTTGAAAACGGGCATGCCGCGCCCGGCGTCATTTCACGTATCGTCAATGGAACGGTCCTGATCCGCGTCGATATCTATCGGAGCGCAAGCGGTCCGTTTATTAAAGTCACATTGCTGAATTAGCAGGCATGGCAAGCGTGCATTGAGCGGACGCGGCCGGTCTTCGACCGCCGATCGTTTACGGTTCACACGCTGATCCTGGCTGCCTTTGCCGCGGTTTAGGTCGATCCGCCATTAAATGGTTGCTACGCGCTCACCGAGGAAGGCGACGACCGCGGGGAGTGCTTACTGCCCGCGCCGCGCGGCGGACGCGAAGCGCTTGGCTTCCTCGGCGGCGCGGAACAGCGCCTTGGCCTTGTTGATGCACTCCTGCTGTTCGAATGCCGGATCGGAATCGGCGACGATGCCGGCGCCGGCCTGCACGTACATGACGCCGTCCTTGACCAGTGCGGTGCGCAGCACGATGCAGGTATCCATCTCGGCGCCGGCGGAGAAGTAGCCGACACAGCCGGCGTACAGCGAGCGCTTGTCCTTCTCCAGCTCGTCGATGATCTGCATGGCGCGCACCTTCGGCGCGCCGGAGACGGTGCCGGCCGGGAAGCCGGCGGCCAGCGCGTCGAGCGCATCGCGGTCCGCCCGCAGCTTGCCTTCGACGTTGGAGACGATGTGCATCACCTGGCTGAAGCGCTCGATGAAGAACTGGTCGGTCACTTCGACGGTGCCGATCTCGGCGACGCGGCCGACATCGTTGCGGCCGAGATCGAGGAGCATCAAATGCTCGGCGCGTTCCTTGGGATCGGCGAGCAGCTCCGCCTCGAGCGCCTTGTCCTCGTGCGGAGTGGCGCCGCGGTGCCGGGTGCCGGCGACCGGGCGGATGGTCACGGTGCCGCCGCCGGTCTTGACCAGGATTTCCGGGCTCGAGCCCGCCACCGCGAAGCCGCCGAAATCGAGGAAGAACAGATAAGGCGAAGGATTGACGCGCCGCAAAGCCCGATAGAGCGCAAACGGGGGCAGGGCGAACGGCACCTCGAATCGCTGCGACAGCACCACCTGGAAAACATCGCCGGCGACGATGTATTCTTTGGCGCGCAGCACCATGCGCTTGAATTCATCCGGCGAGGTATTCGAGCGTGGCGGCACCGCGAGCGGTCCGGCGTGGCTCTCCACCGCCGATTTATCGAGCGGGCGGTCGAGCGCGTCGACGATCGCCGACAGCCGCTCCACCGCGCGGGCGTGCGCCGCCTGCGCATTCATTCCGGCCTGCGGCCGCACCGGCGTCACGATGGTGATCGTATCCTTGACGGCATCGAACGCGATGACGACCGTCGGCCGCATGAGGATCGCGTCGGGGATGCCGATCGGATCGCGACCCGGCGCCGACAGCGAATCCTCCATCAAGCGCACCATGTCATAGCCGAGGTAACCGAACACACCGGCCGCCATCGGCGGCAGCGTTTCGGGCAAGGCGATGCGGCTTTCGGCGATCAGCGCGCGCAAGGCGGGCAGCGGGGCGGCGTCCGCCGGCGCAAAAGCGCTGGGATCGCTCTGCGGCGTGCGATTGATTTCCGCGCGCTGGCCGTTGACGCGGAACACGACGTCCGGCGCCAAGCCGATGATCGAATAGCGTCCGCGCACTTCGCCGCCTTCGACCGATTCGAGCAAAAAGCTCATCGATGATGAATTTTGCGGCCTGCCGCCGCCGATCTTGAGGAAGGCGGACACCGGCGTTTCCAGATCGGCGACCAGCGTCGTCCACACCACTTGCGGCTCACCGGCGGCATAGCGTGCGGCGAACGTCGCGGCCGAAGGCTCAATCTGCATATCGCGTCCCGATGTCCGAAGTTCGCCAACGCTTGCGGCCCACCGTACTAGTCGGTGTCCGGCTCCGCCGGCGCGCTGTTGCCGAGGGCTTGGGTGAGCGCGGTCTGATTGATGCTGGTGCCGAGATCGTTTTCGAGCCACGCCACGTACTGGCCGAGCAGATCATTGGTTTCTTGGCGCTGCACCACTTCATCGATGCGTTTGGCATCGGGCGAATTGGCGTCGAGTCTCGGATCGGTCACGGCGGTGACGCGGAACACGATCCAGTCGCTCGGGTTGTCGCCCTCGGCGGTGCCGAAGCCGTCCTTGGCGGTGTGGAATACCGAACCGAGCATTCTCGCCGAAACGGTTACGGCCGGCTTGTCGCGTTTGAGATTGTCGGCCGTTTCGACCGCAAGGCCGTTGGCCTTGGCGACAGCGTCGAAGGCAGTCGCGCTCTTGAGCTTATCGAGGAGATCGGCGGCCTTGGCCTTCAGCCGCGATGCTATCTCGTCTTCGCGCCAGCGCGCTTCGACCTGGTTCTTGACTTCGTCGAGCGTGCGATCGTGCGCGGGCGTGATTCCAGCCACATCGTACCAGACGTAGCCGCCGTCGGCCGGGATCGGATCGTTGTCCACTCCGACTTCGGAAGCGAAGGCGGCGCTGATCACTTCGCTGGCCTTGGGCAGGTTGGTGACCGGTTCGCCGACCGGATTGCGGCCGGAGCGATCGAAATCGTAGGTGACGATCGGCAGCTTGGCCTTCTGCGCCGCCTCTTGCAGCGTGCCGCCGCCGGCGCGTTCGTCCTCGATCTTGTTGTGCAGGCTCTGCACCTCCGCCTTGGCGCGCTCGGTGGCGATGTCGTTGCGAATCTGCGGCGTAACGTCGGCGAGCGATTTTTCCTGCTCCGGTTCGATCTTGAGGACCGTGACGATGACCGCGCCGAAGCGGCCCTTGACCGGCGCGCTCGCCTCGCCGTCCTTGAGCGAGAAGGCAGCGTCGGCGACGGCCGGATCGATGATATCCGATTTTGGCACGGTGCCGAGATCGATGTCCGATTGCTTCAGCCCGCGCTCGGCGGCAAGCGCCGCGAAACTCAGGCCGTCCTTGATGCGCGCCGCGGCCGCCTCGGCTTCTGGCATGGTCGGAAACACGATCTGCTCGACGTGCCGGCGCTCCGGCGTGATGTAGCGGCTGCGATGGTCTTCGAAGGCTTTTTTGATTTCCGCCTCGGAGACTTCCATCCATTTGGCGATTTCCGCCGGCGTCACCTGGAGGGTGGCGATCTTGCGGTATTCGGGCGCCCGGAACAGGATCTTGCGCGCCTCGAAATACTTGCTGAGCTCGTCGGCGGTCGGTTGCGGAACGTCGCCGGCCTGCGCCGGGCCGAGCACCACGTATTCGATGCTGCGCTGTTGGTTCTGGAATTGATTGAGGGCTTCGAGCCATGCCTTCGGCACCGGCAACTCGCCGGCGAACGAATTGATGATCTGCCGGCGCAGCATCGCCCGCCGCTGTTCGGCGATGAACCGCTGTTCGCTATAGCCGGCGTTGCGCAGCAGCTCGGCGAACCGCACGCGGTCGAACTGCCCGGTCGGAGTGCGGAACGCCGGATCGGCGGTGAGCCGCTGCACGATGTCAGCGTCGGAAACGGCGAGCCGCATCTTCCGCGCCCGCTGGTCGAGCCCGGCCTCGGCGACCATGTCGCCCAGCACCTGCCGGTCGAGACCGAGGCCGCTCGCCTGTTCGGGTGTCAACGGATGACCGACCTGGCGCGCAAGCTGCTGTAGGCGCTCGTTGTAGTCGCGCCGAAACTGCTCGATGCCGATTTCGGTGCTGCCGATTTTGGCAACGGTCGAGCGGCCGAAGCCGCGAAAAATATCGTTGATGCCCCAGACCGCGAAGCTCGCCGCGAGCAATCCCATGACCACGCCCATCACGGCGCGGCCGAGCCAATTGGCGGAGGCTTTGCGAATACCTCGAAGCATGAAATCCCACTTGCTGAAGTGATGCCGATCGCGGCTTCTGGGCGAGAGCCGCGCATCATAAGGACCGGCGGGCGGCCCCGCAACCGACCGGATCGCCAGGTAAAACGCCCCTTTTCCGCGCGCAAGGCGTCTGCTACCGGCTGTTTGTCGCAGGCTTTACAGCAGAAATTGAGAACCCCGATGATGGCGCGCCGCCCGCTGGTCGCTGGCAACTGGAAAATGAACGGCCTCAACAGCTCGATCGGCAACCTGCAAAAGATCATCGCCGGCGCGCCAAGCCTGCCCAATGTCGAACTCATCGTCTGTCCGCCGGCAACGCTGGTCGCGCGCTTTGCGGATGCCGCACGCGGATCGCCGGTTTCGATCGGGGGCCAGGACTGCCACGCCATGGCCTCGGGCGCCTATACCGGGGATATTTCGGCGGAAATGCTCAAGGATGCCGGCGCCGCCGCCGTCATCGTCGGTCATTCCGAACGCCGCCGCGATCACGGCGAGACCGATGCCGCCGTGCGCGCCAAGGCGCTGGCGGCGAAACGCGCCGGCCTGCTCGCGATCGTTTGCGTCGGGGAAACGCGCGCCGAACGCGAGGCCGGCGCGACGCTCGCCGTGGTCGCCGCGCAGCTCGATGGCTCCCTACCGGATGACCCGGCGGATGTCGTGGTCGCCTATGAGCCGGTCTGGGCCATCGGCACCGGGCTGACGCCGACCGCCGCAGATGTCGGCGAGGTGCACCGCTCCATCCGCGAGCGGCTCGGCTCCCGCTTCGGCCAAGCGGGGCAGGGGATCCGCATCCTCTACGGCGGCTCGGTGAATGCGGCGAACGCGAAGCAGTTATTGGCGGTCGAGAACGTCGACGGGGCGCTGGTTGGCGGCGCGAGCCTCAAGTCCGACGAATTCCTGGCGATCGCCGGGGTTTACCGCTAGGACGGCTCCACGCGACCCCGGGGAAGGGTGCAAAAGCCCCACGCGGAAGCGCCATGGAAAATCCAGGTCGGATCATGTAGAGACGCCCGCGACTTCCTATATCGAGAGGCGCCGCGCTGGCGGCCGCAACGGACATCATCGATGCTGACTGTCGTTATCGTCATTCACCTCATGCTCGTCGTGGCTATGATCGGCGTGGTGCTGCTGCAGAAATCCGAGGGCGGCGGACTGGTCAGTTCCACCAGCGGCTTCATGACCGGCCGCGGCACGGCCAACGTCCTGACGCGGACGACGGCATTGCTGGCTGTGGGATTTTTCGTCACCAGCCTGGCGCTGTCTTGGCTGGCGGGCCTTGGTCACAAGCCGGCCTCGCTCATCAATCCCGGCGCGCCGGTCACCCAGGGAGCCCCGGCGCCGGTGGCGCCGCTGAGCCAAAGCGGCCGCGGTGTTCTCGACCAGTTGCGCGGCAATGCGCCGGCGGCACCGGGCCCGGCGCCCAGCGGGCCGCAAGTGCCGCAGTCGAAATAAGCGCAAAACCCATGGCGCAAGCGGCTTCGGCCCGGACGCTTGCGACCACCAAAGCCAAACCGCCTTCGACGCGACCTGAGAATTCTGCTGCAATTTTCTGTTATTGCTTGTTTTTTCGAGGTTTAAACGAGCGCACGGCAGCTCTTGCGGAATATCGCTCGTCGAATCGTGCGATCCGCGCTAGAGGTTAGACCCCATGACGCGGTACATTTTCATCACCGGCGGCGTGGTTTCCTCACTTGGCAAGGGTCTGGCCTCCGCGGCGCTCGGCGCGCTGCTGCAAGCACGCGGCTACAAGGTCCGACTGCGCAAGCTCGACCCGTACCTCAATGTCGATCCGGGCACGATGTCGCCCTACCAGCACGGCGAGGTCTTTGTCACCGACGACGGCGCCGAGACCGACCTCGACCTCGGCCATTACGAGCGTTTCACCGGACGCCCCGCGACCCGCACCGACAACATCACCACCGGCCGCATCTACCAGGAAATCCTCGCCAAGGAGCGGCGCGGCGACTATCTCGGCGCCACCATCCAGGTCATTCCCCACGTCACCAACGCCATCAAGGAGTTCATCCGCGACGGCAATGAGGGCTTCGATTTCGTGCTCTGCGAAATCGGCGGCACCGTCGGCGACATCGAGGGCCTGCCTTACTTCGAGGCCATCCGCCAACTCGGCAACGACCTGCCGCGCCGCCAGGTGGTTTATATCCATCTGACGCTGATGCCCTTCATCCCGAGCGCCGGCGAGCTCAAGACCAAGCCGACCCAGCATTCGGTGCGCGAGCTTCGCGCCATCGGCATCCAGCCCGATATTCTGTTGTGCCGCACCGACCGGCCAATTCCGGACAGCGAGCGGAAAAAACTCGCGCTGTTCTGCAACGTGCGCGAAAGCGCGGTGATCGAAGCGCGCGACGTCGACAACATCTATGCGGTCCCCGAGGCCTATCACGCCGCCGGTCTCGACGGCGAAGTGCTCGCCGCCTTCGGCATCGAGGGACCGCCGGAGCCCGACCTGGCGACCTGGCGTTTCATCAACGAGCGCATCCGCAACCCCGAGGGTGACGTCACCATCGCCATCGTCGGCAAATATACCGGCATGAAGGATGCGTATAAGTCGCTGATCGAGGCGCTGTCGCACGGCGGCGTCGCCAACAAGGTCAAGGTCAATCTCGATTGGATCGAAAGCGAGGTGTTCGAGAATGAGGACCCGGCGCCGTTCCTCGAACATGTCGACGGCATCCTGGTGCCCGGCGGTTTTGGCCAGCGCGGCGCCGAGGGAAAGATCCGCGCGGCGCGCTTCGCGCGCGAGCGCCAGGTGCCTTATTTCGGCATCTGCTTCGGCATGCAGATGGCGGTGATCGAGGCGGCGCGGAACCTCTGCGGCATCGAGGAAGCGAACTCGACCGAATTCGGGCCGACGCGCGAGCCGGTGGTCGGCCTGATGACCGAATGGATGAAGGGCAACGAGCTGCAGAAGCGGGGCCTCGGCAGCGACCTCGGCGGCACCATGCGGCTCGGCGCCTATCCGGCCGTGCTGCAACGCGGCTCTCGGGTCGCCGAGATTTATCACGCCGCGGAGATTTCCGAGCGCCATCGCCATCGCTATGAAGTCAACACCACCTATAAGGATCGCCTGGCGCAGCACGGCATGCGCTTCTCCGGCATGTCGCCCGATGGGCTACTGCCGGAGATCATCGAATACGACGACCATCCCTGGTTCATCGGCGTGCAGTTCCATCCCGAGCTGAAATCGCGGCCATTCGCGCCGCATCCGCTGTTCTCCTCCTTCATCGAGGCGGCGGTGGAGCAGAGCCGGCTAGTGTAAGACCCGCCGGGCTGTGCGTTGTCGCTCCGATAGTGGTTTGCCTGTTCGACCCGCGAAACCTCGCCGGCGCAGCGAAGCAGGCGATGCGCGGCGGGCGATAGGTCGCCCGACGACACCCGAAGGGTGAGCGGTTGACCCGGCCCGCCGCCGCCGCCATGGTCGCGGCCGATGAAGCCGATGCCGGTCAGACCCAATCCCATTGTCGCCGTGGACAAGGTGCGCTTCGGCAATGCGCTGCCGCTGGCCTTGATCGCCGGCCCCTGCGTGCTGGAGAGCCGCGCGCATGCTTTCGAGATGGCGTCGGCGCTCAAGGACATCGCCGCCCGGCGCGGCATCGGCTTCGTCTACAAGACGTCATTCGACAAGGCGAACCGTACCAGCCGCAACAGCGCGCGTGGTATCGGTCTCGACAAGGCGCTGGCGATCTTCGCCGAGCTGCGGGCGAAACTCGGCGTGCCGGTGCTTACCGACGTGCACGAGCCCGACCAGTGCGCGGCCGTCGCCGAGGTCGTCGATATCTTGCAAATCCCGGCGTTCCTCTGCCGGCAGACCGACTTGCTGGTCGCCGCGGCCAAGACCGGCCGGGCGATCAACGTGAAGAAGGGCCAGTTCCTCGCGCCTTGGGACATGGCCAACGTGGTGGAAAAGATCACGGCCGCCGGCAATCGCAATGTGCTGGTGACCGAGCGCGGCGTCTCGTTCGGCTACAACACGCTGGTCTCCGACATGCGGGCGCTGCCGGTGCTGGCCAAGATCGGCGCGCCGGTGATCTTCGATGCGACGCATTCGGTGCAGCAGCCGGGCGGGCAGGGGGCCTCGTCCGGGGGCGAGCGGGCGTTCGTTCCGGTGCTGGCGCGCGCGGCCGTCGCCGTCGGCGTGGCCGGGCTTTTCATCGAGACTCATCAGGCTCCCGACAAGGCGCCGTCCGACGGTCCGAACATGATCCCGCTCAAGGACATAGAGCCGTTGCTTGAGCGGTTGATGCAATTCGACGCTTTGGCGAAGACGCCGGGTAAATCCCGGACTAAGGCTCCGACACGTTAGAAATTTCAAATCCACCGCATTCGCTCTTGCCGCGACGCGGGAAAACAACCATCATTAAGCCTCACGGCCAGGGGTGTCGCGAAGCCAAATTTGCGCCGGTGCGCGGACTTGCTTCGCGGCTGAGATCAAACCCGTCGAACCTGTCTGGATCATTCCAGCGAAGGGAGCCGCATGAGCAAGACGGATTATTCCATCACCAATCGTCGTCCGAGCGTCGCGATCATCGGCGCCGGCGTTGTCGGCCTGGGTATCGCCTGGCGGCTTGCCGGCCGCGCCACGGTCACGGTGTTCGATCGCGGCAAGGCCGGATCGGGCGCCAGCCACGCAGCGGCCGGCATGCTGGCGGCTTGCTGCGAAGCCGAGCCCGGCGAAGAAGCGCTCATCGCGCTCGGCCGCGAGAGCCAAGCGCGTTGGCCGGCCTTTGCCGAGGAGCTTTTGCGCGTGAGCGGCATCGATGTCGAATTGCGGCGCGAAGGCATCCTTCATCTCGCCCTGACCGCGGACGATCAGGCCGAGATCGCGCAGCGCTTGGAGTTTCAGCGCCAGCTCGATCTGCCGCTCGAATGGCTGTCGGCGGCGGCAACGCGGGCGCGCGAGCCGCATCTTGCCGGCAAAATCGCCGGCGCCCTGTTTTCCCCGGAGGACCACCAGGTCGATAACCGCAAGCTGGTGCAGGCGTTGCGCGTCGCCGCCGAGGCGGCCGGAGCAACAATTTGCGAGCATCGGCCGGTCAAGGAGATTGTCGTGCAGGGCGGCCGGGCCAAGGGGGTGCTGCTGCAAGACGAAACAATGGCCGCTGCCGATATCGTGGTGCTTGCCGCCGGCGCCTGGTCGCGCGGCATCGCCGGATTGCCGCCAGACCGGCGGCCGCCGGTGCGCCCGCTTAAGGGCCAGGTGCTGACGCTGCGGATGGATGCGGCGGCGCCGCTCATCTCCCACGTGGTCTGGGCGCCGGGCGCCTATATGGTGCCGCGGCACGACGGCAGGCTGATCGTCGGCGCCACCGTCGAGGAGAAGGGCTTTGACGAGACGATGACCGCCGGCGGTGTGCTCACGCTGCTTGAGGCCGCCTGGCGCGCGGTGCCGGCGGTCGAGGAACTGCCAATCGAGGAAATGTGCGTCGGTCACCGGCCAGGCAGCCGCGATGACGCGCCGATCCTCGGACGCGGGCCGCTGGACGGCTTGTTCTATGCCACCGGGCATCATCGCAACGGCATCCTGCTGGCGCCGGTGACCGCGGATGCCATGGCGCGTCTCATTCTCGACGATGTGGTCGAGCCGGCGATAAAACCGTTCGGCCTCGAACGCTTCCTGCCGGCACATGCGGCCGAGTGATCTTTGCGGGAAAGCCGATGGTCGACGCCCTGATCCAGGTCAATGGCACCAGCGAGCCGCTCGCCGCGGCAACGCTTGAAGCGCTGCTCGCCGAAAAAGCCGTCGATACGGCGCAGCGTGGCATCGCAGTTGCGCTCAACGGCGCCGTCGTTCCGCGCGCCGCATGGCCGGCGACCCCGCTGCGGCCCGGCGACAGCGTCGAGATCGTGCGGGCGCGCCAAGGAGGATAGAGCATGATCCGGAAAAGTGGCAACCGGTTTTCCGAAAAGATCATGCTCCACTGAAAATAAGGAGCAGAAGATGTCTGATCCGCTCGTTATCGCCGGTCGTGAGTTCGGTTCGCGGCTGTTTCTCGGCACCGCCGGCTATCCCAATCGCAAAATCATGCTCGACGCCGTCGCCGCAAGCGGTGCCGAGATGGTGACCGCCGCGATCCGCCGCATCAGCCTCGCCGGCGACGACGAGAGCCTGGTGGATCTGTTGGCGGACCGTGTCCGCTTTCTCCCCAACACGGCCGGCTGCCAAACCGCGAAGGATGCCGTGCTCACGGCCGAGCTTGCCCGCGAAGCGCTCGACACCAACTGGATCAAGCTGGAAGTGATCGGCGACCGCGAACTCCTCTATCCCGACGTCGAGGAACTTCTGCGCGCGACCGAAATGCTGGTCGCCAAGGGTTTCATCGTGCTGCCCTACTGCACCGAAGACCCGGTGACCTGTCGAAAGCTCGCCGATGCCGGCGCCGCCGCCGTAATGCCGCTCGGCTCGCCGATCGGCTCCGGGCTCGGCATTTCCAATCCGCATCTCATCGAGCTGATTTGCGCGCGCTCGCCGGTGCCGGTGGTGCTCGATGCCGGCATCGGCACGGCGTCCGACGCCACGCTGGCGATGGAGCTCGGCTGCGCCGCGGTGCTCGTCAACACCGCGGTCTCGAAGGCGCGCGATCCGGTGATGATGGCGAAAAGCATGCGCGCGGCGGTGGAGGCGGGCCGGCTGTCGCGGCTCGCCGGCCGCATCGCCAAGCGCACCTACGCCGAACCGTCGAGCCCGCGTTTCGGGCTGGTGGGGACGTGAGCGAATCGCAAGCTATGCCGGAAGGCCTGCCGCCAAGCCCAACCTGTTCGCGACGACGTGCAGCCGCTTGTCGCGCGTCCACAAAGTAGTGCCGGCGGTTAGCTGGGCGGCCGCCAGCAAATGGGCGTCGACATATCCGATGCCGGACTCGAATAGCCTGTGCAAGCCGATGAAATGCAGCACTTCCTGGTCTGAGGCGACGAGGGTACGAGGCAGATCGCCCAAAGTTTCCCGCATAAGCTGACGTTGCCGCAGATTGCCCAGGGCAAGCTCGCCAACCACAAAAGGATGAGCCAGGACTTGTGCTGTATTGAGCAGGCGCACAACAGTCCGATCGCCTGAGCGCAGGTGATCGATCCACACCGAGGTGTCGATCAGGATCACTTGCTTGCCATCCGCCGCCGGCGCGGAGCGGTTAGGCCCGGCTCGCTACCGCCCAGGCGAGCCAATCGGCGTGCGGCTTCCCGTTCGATCAACGCTTTCAGCGCCTCTCGCACCAGCGCCGATTTCTCCTTCAAGCCAGTATAGGCCTGAGCCTTGGCCAAGAGGTCGTCGTCTATCGCTAAGGTCGTCCGCATCGTGGGTACCTCCGCTGCAAGCATAAAACCTATCATCAGTTGATGCCGAATCCAATGCCGGGACAGCCTGGCTCCGACAAACACGTCGCGCGTCGCCTGGGCCGGATGGGACTGGTTAAAACCTGACCGGCCAAGAGAGCCAAGTCGGCGTGTATTCTTCTATCTTGCGGTGTCGGACCTTACCCGAAACTGCGGAGCCAGTTTGACCTTGGCGGTAATGGAATTGGAAATGAAGCAATTTTCCTCAACCGCGCCCATGATCGTTCGCGCGGTATCGAGGTCAGTCTCGGATTTCAAGACTAGATTTGGCTGAACGCTGACTTCAGTGATCCGATACTTGCCGTCGACGTTTTCCAGTAACCCCTCAGCCGCGCTTTCGTAAGCCAGAAACTGTAGCCCTTTGCTTTGGGCAAGCGCCACAAACGTCAACATCAAACAACCATTCAGCGCCCCAACTAAAAGTTCTTCGGGACTCCAGAGGCCCGGCTCTCCTTTAAGTTCAACAGGGCTGCCAATTTCCATTTCGGGTTTGCCGGGCGCGGACGTCCGTCCGCGGCGATCTCGCTTCCACACCAAGTCATTCTTGAACCGAAAGGACTTGTATTTTTTTGCTTCCACGTGACCCTCCAGGCATGCAAAGGCTCGACTAGAGCGGGATGACTTATCTTCGAATCGTCATCCCGCTCTAAGTCCTTGTTTCATCGCGCGTCCGGACGGAAAACCGGTTTCCACTTTTCCTGGACGCGCTCTAAGCCAGCATCTCCCGCACCAACGACGCGACCTTGCTGGCGTAAAGCTCGATGCTGCGCATCATCTTCTCGTGCGCCAGCGTGCCGGCGCTGTACTTCAAGTCGAAGCGTGCGAGGCCGAGCGCCTTGGCGGTCGCGGCGATCTTGCGCGCGACAGTTTCCGGCGCGCCGACATACAACGAGCCGCTCTCGACTTCCTGATCGAATTGCGCCCGGCCGAGCGGCGGCCAGCCGCGTTCGGCGCCGATACTGTCGTGCATGCCCTTGTAGCGGGGCCAGTATTCCTCGTGCGCCTGCGCATCGGTATCGGCAACATGGCCGGGCGAATGCACCGCGATCGGCTTCACCGGCCGGCCGAATTGCGCGAAGGCGCGATGGTAGAGATCGACAAAGGGCCGAAACCGCTTGGGATCGCCGCCGATGATGGCGAGCGCCAGCGGCAGGTCGTAGCGCGCGGCGCGAACGACGGATTCCGGGCTGCCGCCGACACCGACCCAGGTCCGCAGCGACCGGGACTCGATCGGCGGGAAGATGCGCTGATCTGTCAGCGGCGGACGCAGCCGGCCTTCCCACGTCACGGTGTCGGCCTTCAGCAAGGCCGCGAACAGATCGAGTTTTTCCTCGAACAGCACTTCATATTGCGAGAGATCGTAGCCGAACAGCGGAAAGGATTCGGTGAACGAGCCGCGTCCGACGGTGACCTCGGCGCGGCCGTTGGAGGCGGCATTGAGCGTCGAAAACCGTTGGAAAACCCGAATCGGGTCGTCGGAGCTGAGCACGGTGACGGCCGAGCCCAGGAGAATCCGCTTGGTGCGGCCGGCGATGGCCGCGAGCACGACCTCGGGAGCCGATACGGCGAAATCGGCGCGATGATGCTCGCCGACGCCAAAGGCATCGACCCCGAGCTCATCGGCGAGAACCGCCTCCTCGATGACGTTGCGGATGACCTGCGCGTGGCTCAGGAGGCGGCCGTCGGGGCCGGCGGTGATATCGCCGAACGTGTCTAAACCGAAGTCGAGATGCTGTGCCATTCGTCGTCTTTCACCGGGCGGTCACGCCCCGGGACCTGGGGAGTGGGACACGCTGCCATGCGCCCAATTGACGCTTAGAGGGCGGAAACCACCGGCGCAATATGGCGACGACTGGCGCGCGCAACAGCGGCGACGGGCCGGTAATTCTGACAATTCGGTCGTGGCAAGGCCGCGGCAAGCCCGGCCGGCCGCGTCCGCCCGATTCACCACGCCGCAGGTTCGGCTTGATTAGCGCGCGGCGCCGGGGTCAAATCAGCGCCTCGCGAGATAGCCCCGCCTTAAAAATCATGAAACGCCGCCACAGCGACACGCGCGGCAATCAGAGGGATGGACGCAATGATGAGGAGAGCAATCGCAGCCGCCGCCGCGCTCGCGCTTGTCGCGGGACCGGCGATGGCCCAGCAGAAGACGGTCAAGATCGGCTTCGTCAGCACATTCAGCGGCCCGACCGCCGCCATCGGCAACGATATGCGCAACGCGTTCGAGCTCGGGCTCGACCATCTCGGCCGCAAGCTGGGCGGCCTGCCGGTCGAGGTCGTTTACGAGGACGACCAGCAAAAGCCCGAAGTCGGCGTGCAGAAGACCCGCAAGCTGATCGAATCCGACAAGGTCGATTTCATCTCCGGCTATATCTGGTCGAACGTGCTGTTGGCTTCGCTGAAGACGCTGGTCGACAGCAAGACCATGACGGTCGACGCCAATGCGGGCGCTTCGCCGCTCTCCGGCGCGCTGTGCTCGCCGTACGTTTTCTCCATCTCGTGGAACAACGACCAGACGCCATCGGCGATGGGCCTGTACATGAATCAGAAGGGCGTGAAGACGGCCTTCCTGATCGGTCCCAACTACGCCGCCGGCAAGGACATGCTCGCCGGGCTCAAGCTCACCTACAAGGGCCAGATCGTCGGTGAGGAATACACGCGCTGGCCGGACCAGCTCGACTTCTCGGCCGAACTGTCCAAAGCGCGGGCGGCCAAGCCGGATGCGATCTACGTATTCTATCCCGGCGGCGCCGGCGTGCAATTCATCACCCAATACGTGCAAGCCGGCCTCAAGGGACAGATCCCGCTCTACACCGTGTTCACCATCGACGAGCTGTCGCTGCCGCGGCTCAAGGACCTTGCGGTCGGCATTCCCGGCGCGCAGGAATGGGTCAACGACCTTCCCAACGAAGCCAATAAGAAATTCGTCGCCGACTACATCGCCAAGTACAAATCAAGGCCGTCGTTCTACGGCGCGCAGAGCTATGACGCGGTGTCGTTGATCAACAGCGCGGTCACCGCGGTCAAGGGCGACCTCACCGACAAGGAAGGCATGCGCAAGGAGATGGAGAAGGCCAACTTCAAGTCCGTGCGCGGCAACTTCAAGTTCGGCAACAACCACATCCCGATCCAGAATTTCTATCTCCAGGATGTGGTGAAAGAGGGCGACGATTATGTGCTCAAGACCGTCGCCACCATTGTCAAGGACGATCAGGACAGATTCCATGACCAATGCCCGATGAAGTTGGGGCAATAGTTTTTGCAATCCTGCGAACGCGCGACGGCCGTCATCCGGGGAGGGGCCCGCGGGCCTTTACTGGGTGACGGCACCATGGAATAGCTGTCGAGGCCATGCTGTATTTCATCGAGCAATGCCTCAACGGCGTGCAGCTCGGCATGCTGCTGTTTCTGCTGGCGGCCGGGCTGACGCTGGTTTTCGGCATCATGGACCTGGTCAACCTGGCGCACGGTTCGCTGTACATGCTCGGCGCCTATTTCGCTGCCACCTTCGCGATCCTGACCGGCAGCTTCGTCGCCGCCCTGGTTCTGGCCGTTGCGGCGTCGCTCGTCGCCGGCATGGTGCTCGAAGTCGTCGCCATCCGGCGGCTGTACGGGCGCAGTCACCTTGATCACGTGCTCGGCACGTTTGGCCTGCTGCTGTTCTTCAACGAGCTGGTGCGGCTGATCTGGGGACCGGCCGGCATGACGCTGCCGCTGCCGCCGCAGATGCTGAGCGCGGTCGAAATCATCCCGGGCATCTATTACCCGATGTATCGGCTGGTGATCATCTTGGCCACGGTGGCGGTCGCGGCGCTGCTTTACCTCATGGTGATGCGCACCCGCATCGGCATGCTGATCCGTGCCGGCGCCGCCAATCGCGAGATGGTGGCGGCGCTTGGTGTCAACATCAATCTCCTTTACACGCTGGTATTCGGCCTCGGCGCCGCGCTCGCGGGTTTTGCCGGCGTGATGCAGGCGCCCATCCTCACGGTCCAGATCGGCATGGGCGAGAACATTCTCATCCTCGCTTTCGTGGTGATCATCATCGGCGGCATCGGCTCGATCCGCGGCGCGTTCGTCGCCTCGCTCATCGTCGGCCTGATCGACACATTAGGGCGCGCGTTCCTGCCCGATATGCTGCACCTGGCGCTGAGCACCAACGCCGCGGCAACGCTCGGGCCGGCATTGTCTTCGATGTCGATCTACATGTTGATGGCCGCAGTGCTGATCTTCAGGCCGGAAGGATTGTTCCCGGCGGCGAGCAGATGACCGCTTCCTTCGATCCGCCGCTCGAACATGCACCGGTGTCCCGGCTCAACGGACGCACGGCATTCATCGTGGTCATGCTGGCGACCCTGGCGTTGCTGCCGGTCTATACGACGCTGACCGGCGACTCCTTCGTGATGACGCTGTTCACCCGCGTGCTGATCCTGGCGCTCGGCGCCGTGAGCCTCAACCTGATCATGGGTTATGGCGGCATGGTGAGCTTCGGCCATGCCGCCTATCTCGGCATCGGCGGCTATGCCGTCGGCATCCTGGCCAAGGAGGGCATCGGCTCCGGCTTCGTGCAGTGGCCGGTCGCGATCGCGGTCTCGGCGCTGTACGCGCTGGTGGTCGGCGTGCTCAGCCTGCGCACGCGCGGCGTTTATTTCATCATGATCACGCTGGCCTTTGCGCAAATGATCTATTACGTGGCGATCGGGCTCGAGCGCTACGGCGGCGACGACGGCCTGACCATCTACCAGCGCAGCGGGTTCGGCGGCCTCATCGATCTCAACAACAAGACGGTGTTTTATTATCTGTGTTTCGCGCTGCTCATGGCCGGTATCTATCTGGTGTCGCGCCTGATCAATTCGCGCTTCGGCCTGGTGATCCGCGGCACCCGCTCCAATGAACGGCGCATGCGGGCGATCGGCTTCCCCACTTTCCGCTACAAGCTCGTTTGCTTCGTCATCGCCGGCGCGCTGTGCGGACTGGCCGGGGCGTTGCTTGCCAACCACACCAGCTTCATCAGTCCGGCGCTGATGCACTGGACGCGCTCGGGCGACCTCATCGTCATGGTGGTGCTCGGCGGCTTGGGCTCGCTGTTCGGGCCGCTGATCGGGGCCGTGGCCTTTCTGCTGCTGGAAGAGGTGCTGTCGCGCGTCACCGAGTATCCCGACCTGATCCTCGGACCGGTCTTGCTGCTGGTCGCCATCTATCTGCATGGCGGCATCGAAGGGTTGCTGCAATGGCGGCGCCATGACTAGCCCGCTCCTGCAAATCGATCGCCTGACCAGGCGTTTCGGCGGCGTCATCGCGGCCGACGCGATCACGCTCGACATTCCGCCGGGCGAATTTCATGCCGTCATCGGCCCCAACGGCGCCGGCAAGACCACGCTCGTCGGCTTGCTTGCCGGCGAGGTCGCGCCGCAAGAGGGCGCCATCCGCTTCGAGCGAAGCGACATCACTCGGCTCCCGGTCTATCGCCGCAGCCGGCTCGGGCTCGCCCGGTCGTTTCAGATCAGCTCGCTGTTTTCCGACTTCACCGCGCTCGAAAATGTCGCGCTGGCCACCCAGGCGCATCGCGGCCACTCGTTTCGCTTCTGGCGCGACGCGCGGCGGGAAGCGGCTTTGCACAAGCCGGCGCAGGCGGCGCTCGCCCGCGTCGGCCTCGCCGCGCGCGCGCACGTGCGCGTCGACCGCATGAGCCACGGCGAGCGCCGCCAGCTCGAAATCGCCATGGCGCTGGCCACGACGCCGCGCATGCTGCTGCTCGACGAGCCGATGGCCGGCATGGGGCCGGAAGAATCCGCCCAGATGGTTGCCACGCTGCGCCAGCTCAAGGGCACCATGACCATCCTGTTGATCGAGCATGACATGGACGCGGTGTTCGCGTTGGCGGACCGCATCACCGTGCTGGTCTATGGCCGCGTCATTGCTTCCGGCCGGCCGGCGGCGATCAAGGCAGATGCCGCCGTGCGCCAAGCCTATCTCGGCGAAAAAGAGAGTAGCGGCCATGACTGAGGCGCCGCTGCTCGAAGTTGCCGATATCGAAACGAGCTACGGCTTGAGCCGCGTGCTGTTCGGCATATCGCTCGCCGTCGGGTCGGGCGAAATGGTCTCGCTGATGGGCCGCAACGGCATGGGCAAGACGACGACGATCCGTTCGATCATGGGGCTGACGCCGCCGGCGGCGGGTTCCATCCGCTTCGCCGGCGCGGAACTCCGCAAACTGCCGCCGTATCGCATCGCCAAGCTCGGCCTGGGACTGGTGCCCGAAGGCCGCCAGGTCTTTCCCAATCTGACAACCCGCGAAAACCTGTTCGCCACCGCCGCCAACCGCAACGGCGCCCCCGATCCGTGGACGATGGAGAAGGTCTACGATCTGTTTCCACGCCTTGCCGTGCGCGCCGGCAGCATGGCAAACCTGCTCTCCGGCGGCGAGCAGCAGATGCTGGCGATCGGGCGCGCCCTGATGACCAACCCGCGGCTCCTCATCCTCGACGAAGCGACCGAAGGACTTGCGCCGCTGATCCGCGATGAGATTTGGCGCTGTCTCGAACTGCTGCGCGCCGCCGGGCAGTCGATCCTGGTCATCGACAAGAATGTCGACGCGCTGACCCGCATCGCCGACCGCCATTACATCATCGAGCGCGGCCGCGTGGTGTGGACCGGCACCTCGCGCGACTTGGCTCACGCCGGCGACGTGCAGCAGCGCTATCTCGGGATTTGAAGGACCGAAGAGTCCGACCCATTGAGATTTTTCTTCGGCTGAGAGGGGCAGGACATGTTCAACGACGGACTGTTGCGCGGCAGACGCATCCTGGTGACCGGCGGCGGTACCGGGTTGGGCAAGGGCATGGCGGAAAAATTTCTCGCGCTCGGGGCCGAGATTTTCATCTGCGGGCGCCGCAAATCGGTGTGCGAGGCGACCGCCGCCGAACTCATGGGCAAGCACGGCGGCAAGGTCACGGCCTATGGGGTCGACATCCGCGATGCCGCGGCGGTCGACGCCATGGTCGGCGACATTTTCGCCTCGGGTCCGCTCACCGACCTGATCAACAACGCCGCCGGAAATTTCATCTCGCGCACCGAGGATTTAAGCCCGCGCGGGTTCGACGCCGTCGCCAACATCGTGTTGCACGGCACCTTCTACGTCACCCACGCGGTCGGCCGTCGCTGGATCGCCGGCGGCCATCGCGGCAACGTCGTTTCGATCGTGGTGACGTGGGTCTACAACGGCAGTCCTTACGTGGTCCCTTCGGTCATGAGCAAATCCGGGGTCCACGCCATGACCATGTCGCTCGCCACCGAATGGGCCCACTACGGCATCCGCCTCAACGCCATCGCGCCTGGCGTCATTCCGACCGAGGGGGCGAGCAAGCGCCTCAGTCCGGGAGCCGGCCCGACCGAGCGCACCGAGCGCAGCAATCCGATGGGACGGGTCGGCCGCATCGAGGAGCTGCAAAATCTCGCGACGTTCCTCATCTCCGACGGCTGCGACTGGCTGACCGGACAGACCATCACGCTCGACGGCGGCCAAAGTCACGCCACCGGCTCGAATTTCTACGAGCTGCGGCACTGGACCGACGCGCAATGGCAGGCGGCGCGCGCCGCCATCAAGGCGCAGAACGAGAAGGACCGGGCCCAGCGCGGGGGGTAGGGCAGTCAAAAATGCCGCCGGCCATTTTGTGGCGGCGGCACGTATCGCCGTTGCGGTGCGGCGGGACCGCGGTTTGACATAACGCAAATACAGGTTTTCGCCGATTTGCGAATGATGAACCTCAGGCGACAGACCCTGTCGCAGGGGGGGAGGCATTGCGCCCGCTGGGGGAACCTTTCGGATTGTCGGCGGGCGCGGTTGCGAGCGCTCGGCCGCTCACCGGCAACGAGGCAATCGCGCGGGGGGCCTGGGAAGCGGGCGTGAAAGTCGCCGCCGCCTATCCCGGCACGCCGAGCACCGAGATCCTCGAATCTCTGGCGACCTATCCGGCCGAGGACCTCCACGCCCAATGGTCGACCAACGAGAAGGTTGCCCTCGATGTGGCGATGGGGGCGTCTTTTGCCGGCCGCCGGGCGCTGGCTGCCATGAAGCATGTCGGCCTCAACGTGGCCGCCGATGCCTTTATGTCGCTCACCTATATCGGCGTGAACGGCGGCCTGGTGCTCGCCGTCTGTGACGACCCGGGCATCCACTCGTCGCAGAACGAGCAGGACACGCGGCTTTACGGCGCGCTTGCCGGCGTGCCGGTGCTTGAGCCGAGCGACGCGCAGGAAGCGCTTGATTTCACCAAGCTCGCCTTCGAGCTTTCCGAGCGTTTCGACACGCCGGTCATCGTCCGTGGCACGACACGGCTGTCGCATACCCGCAGCCCGGTCGTGGTCGGCGCGCGGACCGAGCCACCCGCGCGCGGATTCCTCGAACAGCCCTCGAAGAACGTGATGATTCCGGCCTACGCGCGGCCGCGGCACTGCGCGGTGCTGGAGCGCGAGGCGCGGCTGAAGGCGTATCTCGAGGATGCGCCCATCAACCGCTGGGAGGTCGGCGATAAAAGCTTCGGCGTCGTCACCGCGGGGACCTGTTACCCCTATGTCCGCGAGGTCCTGCCCGACGCCAGCGTGCTGAAGCTCGGCACCTCCTGGCCACTGCCGGAAGGACTGCTGCGGCGCTTCTGCGAGTCGGTGGAGCGTGTCTTCGTCGTCGAAGAGCTGGAGCCGGTGATCGAGAAGGAGATCCGCGCGCTTGGCTTCGACGTGGAGGGGAAGCGGTTTTTCCCGCGCGTGGGCGAGTTGGATCCGGAGCTCGTACGCGCCGGGTTCGAGCAGGCCGGCATCCTGCCGCCGCGCCGAGAGCGCGGCGCGTGGGCGCCCGAGCCGCTGGCGCGTCCGCCGGTGCTCTGTGCCGGTTGTCCGCACACATCGAGCTTCATGGCCGTGCGGGCGTCCGGTGCGCGCGTCGCCGGCGATATCGGCTGCTATACGTTGGCCTGCCTCGATCCGCTGCGCGGCATCGACACGACGGTGTCGATGGGCTCCTCGATCGGCAATGCCATCGGCATGGCCAAGGCGGGCGAGCCCAAGCCGATCGTGGCGACGATCGGCGACTCAACGTTCCTGCACGCCGGCATTCCCGGCTTGATCGACGCCGTCTACAACCAGGCCAATCTCGTGGTGCTGCTGCTCGACAACCACGTCACCGCGATGACCGGCGGGCAAAATCATCCCGGCACCGGCAAGACCCTGCGCGGAGAGGACGCCCCCAAGGTCGACTACGAAGCGCTGGTGCGCGCGGTCGGCGTCACCTGGGTTCGTTCGGTCGATCCCTACGATCTCGCGGCCATGTATCAGTCGCTGCGCGAGGCCATTGCCTATCGCGGCGTTGCGGTGCTTATCGCCAATCGGCCTTGCGTGCTCGATCCGGTGAAGATCAAGGGACCGCCGCTGCGGGTGGTCGCCGAGGAATGCAATGCCTGCCAGGCCTGCATGAATCTCGGCTGTCCGGCGCTCAGCTGGAGCAGCCAATCGTTCGAGGGGCGGCACAAGATCGAGATCGACCAGGCGCTCTGCATCGGCTGTACGCTGTGCGCGCAGGTCTGCACGGTGGATTGCATCAAGCCCAGCGCGATGGTGCAGCCATGAGCGACCGGCGGCCGTCGGATCCTGCGCTCGCCGCTGCGGCGGCGACACCGATCGCGCTCGCCGACCCGTCGGGCGCGCCGCTCAACGTGCTGGTTGTCGGCGTCGGCGGCCAAGGCGTCATCATGGTCGCCAAGCTGATCGCGCTGCTCGCGCAGCAGCAGGGCTACGATGTCAAGCAGAGCGAAGTCCACGGCATGGCCAAGCGCGGCGGCGCGGTCTTCAGCCACGTGCGCTTCGGCCGGCAGGTCTGGTCGCCGACCATCCCCAAAGGCGAAGTCGATATTTTAATCGCGCTGGAATGGGCCGAAGGCCTGCGCTGGCTCACTCATCTCAAGCCCGACAAGAGCATCTTCATTTGCGACACCAAGCGCATCGTGCCGCCGTTCGCCTGCCGTGATCGTCGCCCCGGCGCCCCGATGCGCTACGTGCACGAGACGCAGGCCGAGGTGATCGCGCATGTGGCGGAAGGGTACGCCATCGACGCGACCCACATGGCGGAAGAGCTCGGCAACGAGCGCGCGGCCAATATTTTGCTGCTCGGCGCGCTGTCCGCCGCGCTGCATTTTCCAGTCGCGGACTGGGAACAAGTGGTTACGCAGTTCGTGCCGAAAAAGACCGTGACAGTAAACATCGAAGCGTTTCGGCGCGGCCGCCGCTGGATCGAGCAGGCGCGCGCCGGCTTACTCCCGGCCGAGACGACCGAGGCGCGCGCGCCGGCGGCGGACGCGCCCTATCGGGTGCGCCTGGAGATCACGCCCGCCTGGTGCAAGAGCTGCGACATCTGCGTGAAGCTCTGCCCGGAACGCTGCCTGCGGCTGAACGCGGAGCGCATCGTGGAACTGGCCCAGCCGGATAAATGCACGGGCTGCCGCCTGTGCGAATGGCTGTGTCCGGACTTTGCGATCCGCGTTCATCTCGATCAGGCGAGCGTTATCGCCGAGCGAGGTGCCGCGCGATGAACGCCCTCGATACCGCGCTGACCGGGAAAAGCGCCCAAAAACTCATTTCGGGCAACACCGCCTGTGCGCTCGGCGCGATCGCCGCCGGCTGCCGTTTCTTCGCCGGCTATCCGATCACCCCCTCGTCGGAGATCGCGGAACGTCTGGCTCGCCGGCTGCCGGAGGTCGGCGGTGTTTTTGTGCAGATGGAGGACGAGATCGCCTCGATGGCGGCCGTGATCGGCGCCTCGATGGGCGGCGTCAAGGCGATGACCGCGACCAGCGGCCCGGGATTCTCGCTCAAACAGGAGAACATCGGCTATGCGGCGGGAGCGGAGATTCCGTGCGTGATCGTCAACGTCATGCGCGGCGGTCCTTCGACCGGCATGCCGACGCGGCCGGCGCAAGCCGATGTGATGCAGGCGCGCTGGGGCAGCCATGGCGATTACCCGATCATCGTGCTGGCGCCGGCATCGGTGCGCGAAATCTTCGACGAGACCATCCGCGCCTTCGACCTGGCGGAGACGTTTCGGTCTCCCGTGGTGTTGCTCTACGACCAGGTGCTCGCACAGCTGTCGGAGACGGTCGCGCTCGATATCGCGCACGACACCGTGCGCGCGGAACGCACCTGGGCGAGCGGCCCGCGTTCGGGCTATCGGCCTTATGCCGCCGATGCAGCGGGCATTCCCGCGATGTCATGCCCCGGCGACGGCTATCGCACGCATACGACCGGTCTAACGCACGGCGAAGACGGGTTCCCAACCCAAAACCCCGAGGCGGTCACGCGCAACCTGTCGCGGCTGTTCTCGAAGCTCGAGATAAACCGCAGCGCCATCGATGCGTCGGCGCAACTGCATTGTGACGACGCCGATGTCGTGATTGTCGCCATCGGCATCACGGCGCGCGCCGCCAACCGCGCCGTCGAATTGTGCCGCGCGCACGGCGTGCGCGCCGGCCTGTTTCGCCCGATTACGCTGTGGCCGTTTCCCGAACAGGCGCTGCGCGCGGCAGCCGCGACCGCGCGCGCGGTTCTGGTGCCGGAAATGAATGCCGGCCAGCTTTGCCTCGAGGTCGAGCGCGTGCTTGCGGGCACCCGGGTCGAAGGCCTGCATCGGTTCAGCGGCGAGCCGATCGTACCGGCGGACATTGCCGCGCACGCGGCCGCACTCGCGCAGGGGGCGTGATGTTCATTGACTCGGCGGCGGAGTTCGACGTCAGGGATTATCTCCGCAAGGAGATGATGCCGCACTTCCTGTGCCCGGGCTGCGGCCACGGCATTGCGCTGCGGGCGCTGTTATGGGCGATCCACGATCTCGGCATCGACAAGGACAAGCTCGCGGTCGTCTCGGGCATCGGCTGCGCCGGGCGGCTATCCGCCTATATCGACGCCAACACCTTTCACGTCACGCACGGGCGGCCGCTCGCCTATGCCACCGGGCTGGCGCTGGCGCGTCCCGATCTCAGCGTCGTGGTGATCACGGGCGACGGCGATTGCCTGGCGATCGGCGGCAATCATTTGATCCACGCCTGTCGGCGCAATCTCAAAATCACATGTCTCATGCTCAACAACGAAGTCTACGGCATGACCGGCGGCCAGGTGTCGCCGACGACGTCCGAGACCCGGCTGACCACCACCACGCCGCTCGGCAATACCGAGCCGCATTTCGATGCCTGCGCGCTCGCTGCGGCCGCCGGCGCCGGCTTCGTCGGCCGCGAAGTGACGCGGCATGTGCCGAAGCTCAAGGAACTGATCAAGGCGGGGCTCGAACATCCCGGCTTCGCCTTCGTCGAGGTCCTGTCCGATTGCACCGAAATTTTTGGCCGCAAGAACGACATGGGGTCGTCGCCGGAGATGATGCTGCGGCAGAAGAGCGAGCTGCGCCCGAGCGCCTACCGCGACACCGTCGACACGCCGTTCCGGTCGAACACTCTGCCGACCGGCATCCTGGCGAAGACCGACCGCCCGGAATACGGCGCGACCTATCGGCGAGACGCGGCGCCGGCCGCCGGGAAGGGGCCGCCGCGATGAGCGCATCGCGCATCGAAATCCGCATCGGCGGCACCGGCGGCCAAGGACTGATCTTGAGCGCCAAGATGCTCGCGGACGCGATGGCGGCGAGCGGCAAGCGCGTCGCCCAGTCGCAAGCCTACGAGCCGACCTCGCGCGGCGGCTTCTGCAACGCCGACTTGGTGATAGCCGACGGCGAGGTCGACTTTCCGCTGCTGACGGCCCTCGATTATCTGGTGCTGCTCGACCGGCTGGCCGTCCAACGCTCGTGGCCGCTGCTCAAGCCGGGGGCGCTGGTCATCGCGGACACGAGGCTTTGTCCGGAGCTGCCGGATGGGGAGTACCGCAGCCGCCACCTGCCGCTCAGCGCGACCGCGTTGGAGCTGGGCAGCGAGCGCGTGACCAACATCGTCGCGCTTGGCGCTTTGGTCGCGCTAAGCGGCATCTGCGACCGCGAACAAATCGCGCAGGCGGTGCGGGCGGAGACGCCGCACGGCTTCCTCGATCTCAACATGGACGCGCTCGCGGCGGGATATGCGCTTGGCCGCGACGCGGTGACCGGCGTCCAACCTAAAATACGGGACGCGGTGTGATGGACTGAGGCGCCGCAGCCGTGATGATATGGCATGGCGGAAGGGGTGTCCGTTTCGCCGGAACGCCACGGAATTCCACGGCCCGAAAAAGCTGTGAAAGCCGAGTGACTTACAAAATTTTCGGTCTGGACGGAACTCGCCGGACAATGCAGGAATAGTCGTCCGAGTCGGAGGTAGATTCGGAGGTAGGCGCCGGCGATGAAGCTGAACCTTCTCAGCGCAAAGACCGTCGAAGCGAAAAAGACGCGGGGCCGCTACAGCGATGGCGGCGGCCTGGTGCTGCAGATCTCCAAGTGGAAAACGAAGTCGTGGGCATTTCGCTACCAGCAAAAGGTCGCGGGCCGCGTTCGCGATCGGCACATGGGCCTCGGGCCGGTGCACACGTTGTCGCTCGCTGATGCGCGCGAGCGGGCGCGAGAGTGTCGCGAGCTCCTGCTTAAGGGGCTCGACCCGATCGGGGAGCGAAAGGCGAAACGGCAAGCTCAGCTTCTTGAGGCCGCCCGCGGCCTGACGTTCAAGGCGTGCGCGGAGCAGTACGTGGCAGCACACCGGGCCGGCTGGCGAAACGCGAAGCACCGCGAACAATGGAGCTCAACGCTCGAGACCTACGCTTACCCGGTGATTGGCGAGCTCGCGGTGGCGGCGATCGACACGGCGCTCGTCCTGAAAAGCTTGGAACCGATCTGGGAGAGCAAGCCCGAAACGGCGAAGCGGCTGCGCGGCCGCATCGAAAACATTTTGGCGTGGGCCGCGGCGCGTGGCTTTCGCCAGGGCGACAATCCCTCACGGTGGAGAGGGCACCTCGACAAACTGCTGCCGGCGCCAGGCAAAGTTCGCGCGGTGAAGCATCACCCCGCGATGCCCTACACCGAGTTGCCGCAGTTCATGGCAGAGCTGCGCGCCAGGGATGACCTGGCGGCCCGAGCGCTCGAGCTCACCATACTCACCGCATTGCGCACCGGCGAGGTGATCGGCGCCCGCCCCTCGGAAATCGATTTCGCAGCGAAGGTGTGGACCGTACCAGGGGAGCGCATGAAGGGCAGACGAGAGTACCGCGTGCCACTTTCGGAGCGCGCGATCGAGATCCTCGATGCTCTTCCCGATGGCGAATTTTTGTTTCCGGGCCGCGGCGGCCGGCCTCTTTCGAACATGGCGATGCTCAAGACGCTCGAGCGCATGGGCTGCGATGTAACCGTGCACGGCTTCCGCAGCACATTTCGGGATTGGGCGGCTGAGACGACGGGCTATCCGAATCATGTCGTGGAAATGGCACTCGCGCACGTCATCGGCGACAAGGTCGAAGCGGCGTATCGGCGCGGTGATCTTTTTGAGAAGCGGCGCCGTCTGATGGATGAGTGGGCGCGATACTGCGCTCGGCCGAGCGTCGCCGGCGACGTCGTCGCGCTGCGCGGGTGATCCGCGATGGCCGCCTTCGACTTCACCGCGGCGCAGTGGCAAGCAATTTTGTCAGCCGTGCGGGACGGGTGTGCACAGCCGTCGCGTTTTAATCGCACCGGACTGCTTTGCATCGCCAACGAGTATCTTGAGGCTTTGCCGCGGTACCGGCCGCCGGCGAAGCGCGTGGATGCCTGGGAGCGGCTTTCACAGCTCATGAAGCAAACGCGCGAGGCGGTTGTGAATGTCGGTCCCTTGGACACATGGCAGGCATTCGATCCGGCTCCGCGGGGAGTGCAGGCGCGAGAAAATTCGCTGTTGGACGTGGTGGAGCTATTGGACGTGGTGGAGCTATTGGACGTGCTGGATCAGTGGCAGCGATTTGCTTCGGCTTACGCTCGCATCGCCGACGACGATCTTCACCCGCGCTTTTTGTTTTTCGAGAGCGTTTGCGATCATTGGACCGACGCCGGCGGGTGGCTCCGCCGCTCTCGCTCGGCGCCCGGATCTCGCAACGCGGGGAAGCTCGGCGGCCCCGCGATCAGATACCTGCAGGCGGTTGCCGCGCCTGTGATGGGAGATCAGACGCCGACGTTTGAGGGGTTTCGAAAGATCCTTGAACGCTACGGGTCGGGCTTCGAGGAAATGCTCGTCAACGATGAAGAGTTCGCGGCCGTGGTGGAGGCAATCCAGAACGGAACGAATGTGAGCACCGCCGGGATGGCCGCTCGTGCGAGGCTGCACCCGCGCCGGCTACGAACGAGCGCTCGACAACGCGCGCGCGCGCATTTGCTGGCATATGGCCCTCAGCGCGCCTCCCGGCGCTGAATTGTAATTTGCACCAGGCGGCAGTGCTTCTTTTTACAATTTTGCGGCGCCTCTGATTCGCCTCCTATGACGTTCCGCAACGTTCCGGGGTTTCCGGTGCGGTGCGAACGGGGAACGCGATGGCGCAAACTCTTCAAAGGATGTTGCGACGGAAAGAGGTGGAGCTCGCGACGGGCCTGCCTCGATCGACGATCTATGAGCGCATGGCGAAGGGAAAATTTCCCCGGCCCGTCTTTCCGGATGGAGCGCGATCGGCGCGGTGGCTCGAGGCGGAGATCATCGATTGGCAGCGTAGGCAGATCGCCGCGCGCGATGTAATACGCTCGCAGCGCAAGCGGCGCGAGCCCAAGGCGGCTTGAGCGCACAAATGTGCAGCTCGTCCTGCCATCGCCAAATTCTTTTTGTCGAGATTTTGTTGCGCGTACTCGGCCACGCCGAGGCCGCGCGCAATGTCTGACGACAATCAAGATGACATTTCGCTCGACCGCGGGAGCGCCACATGAGCCGCAGCGCGCTCTCATGGACCGATCGCAAGGCGCCGATCGGCACGTTTTGGGATGAGGCGAAGGGGACTTATCGCGCCCAAATTCCTCTGAACAACGGCAAGCGCTTTCGCGGAAGCCTCGCCACGGCTGATGAGACGGCTGCGCACGCGGCGATGGTCGCCCTTTGTGCGCGGCTTTGCGATGCCGGCGTGCTCAATCTCGAGAGCACCATCGCTACGTTCTATCTCGGCCAGGATGCCGAGATCATCCCGATTCCGTTGCCGCCGCACGCGCCGCCTCCACCGCCGGCGAAAGCGCGGCGATCGCCGACACCTCCCGGGTGGCACGGCATGGACGTGATGTCGATCGAGGTCGACCACAGGCTGATCCACGAGCTCACGCCCGACGGCTCGGCCGCAAAGATCGGTGTGGCGGCCGGCACGGCGGCTGCCAGGGCGGGCCTCCGGACCGGCGATTACATACTCACGATCGGGCCGCATGGCAGCAATGTGCCACTGCGCGAGTTTGATCGCTTGCAGCTGCCGGCTTATGCCCAGGTCATCGTCCGCTTCCATCGTCCGGACTACCACCGAGCCGGCGAGATCGAGCTGAAGCTGCTTAAGCTCGGCCGGCCGCGGGAGCGCCAGCGTCCGCCTTGGTGGACACACCTGCCCCGGGGCGCGTGCGGCCGTGAGGTCCTGCCTGGCAAAGACCGCGCTGCATTCGCTGGTCAGATGGCCGGGCACCCTCACATGCCGAAGGTAGCGCATCAGATCCTGACCCTGCTGCTGAGCTATTACGGCGGACCGGCCGGTGCCTTTCCGTCTTACGGCACGCTGGCGCGGGACGTCGGCTGCAGGCGGCGTCAGACAGCGATCGAGAATGTCCGCGCGCTCGCGTGGCTCGGCCTGCTCGAGGTGCGCAAGCGCCAGGGTCGCGCGTTGTCTTGCGCAGCCGATCGGCGCGGCGGCGGCGCCACCAACCTGTTCGTTTTGCACTGGCCTGAGGGCTGGCAGATGCGAGGCGCCAAGAAATCAAGTGGTGCGCCACCGCGCACCACTTAGGCCGAGAAGTAGTGCGTTGGCGCGCACCATGGTGGTGCGCGGTGGCGTGTGTAAGTGGTGCGCCACCGCGCACCTAAACCCTTCTAGGAACCCTTCGATTGAACCCTTGGGGTGGCCGATGAAGATCGCGAGCAGGACAGCACCGAGGCTCCGAATGAGTGGAAATTCGCTCTTCGATCCGGAAGCAGCGCTTGGCGTGACCGACGTCGCCTCGGGCCTCGAGCTGCTGGCGCGATCGCGGCCGCTCTGGCCGATCGGCGCCGAGGAATGGTCACACGCCGTTGCGGGCGCGCGGGCCTTCGCCGAGGCCTGGGATAGCCAGGCGCGCGCCGCCGGCTGGACGAGCGTCGAGCTTTACGGGCTGCACCGCCGCGCATCGTACGCGCGTCTGGCGGCCATGGGCGCGGCGTGGCTGATCGCACGATCGGGCCATCGTGCCGTCGGCGTCGACGCCGGCGCGATCACCGTGGGGACGTACACCGGAAATCGGCTGCGCATTTATCGCACCGAAGCCGATCCGGATGCTGTGTTGGCGTGGATGTTGCGTTCGCGTGAAGAAACCAGGTCCACATAAACCGGGAGAAGAACATGACGAACGTAGGGCTAGCCATTAAGGCGGCCATCGATCGCGGCCGGGAGCATCAGCGGCTCAATCCGCGCAAGCGAATTCGCTTCATGACGCAGTGGGGCGGTACGCTCTGGGAGCGAACTGGCGTCGGAAATTTCGCTGGTGGCTATGACAGTCCCGGCTTGCTGATCCACGCCAGCATCGCCGATGCCGAACTAGAGGACCGCAATTGCGAGCGCATGGTGCCATGGGAGGAACTCGACGCGCGCGCCGGCGAACTCGTGGATTTGGTCGACGACTGCGTCCGTTCTTCTCTTGGTTTGTGCGGACCTGCTCTAGCCCGCACCACGCCCAGCGCCGTGATGAACGTAGGCCTAGCCATTAAGGCGGCCATCGATCGCGGCCGCGAGCATCAGCGGCTCAGCCCGCGCAAGCTTTTCATTCGCTTCAATATGCAGTGGAACGGTACGCTCGCTCGTGGCTATGACAGTCCCGGCTTGCTGATCGGCGCACGTATCGCCGCGCACAACAATACCGAACTAGAGGCGCAAGAGGGCAATTGCGATCGCATGGTACCATGGGAGGAACTCGACACACGCGCCGGCGAACTTGTGGCTTTGGTCGACGAGTGTGTCGCGGCCGTTTACGCAGCGGTCAAGATCAAAGCCGCCTGACGAAAAGAGCGCGCGATCATGGGGGAAGAGCAGCCGCTCTGGCGCCGACTCGAGCAGCTCGAAAAAGTAGAGAAAACCAAGCGACATCGGCGCTGGTCATGGTGCCGGCTAGATCGGTGCCTGGTCGACGATATGCGTTGGCGCCTGGTCGCGCGCCGCACCGGCACGCCGATGGCGCTGATCGAGGCTCTCGTTATCCGCCTCGAAGTCTTTGCAAACGCCAACCTCCCGCGCGGCTCGCTCGAGGGATTTTCGCTGGCCGCACTCGCGGCGTATTGGGATCTGCCAAATGAAGACGAGCTCGCGCGCGTGTACGCGGCGCTTAAGCATCCTGACGTTGGCTGGATCGACCAGGATCACCTGGTCACGTTCTGGGAGCGCAATCCGGACGTGGAAGACACGACGGCGGCCGAGCGACAGCGCCGCTTCCGCGCCCGCCGCAAGGAGGAAAAAGAAAAAGCAGCCGCCGCCCTCGAGAGCCGTGCCGATCGCGCCACGCCCCGGGAGAAGACGCGAACGCAGAAGCAGGCCGAAGCTTTCGCGAGGCTTGCGGCGCTTAGAGGCGCCAAAGTGGCGCCCTCTGAAACGGGGGGCGCGCCGGCGCCGGTCACGCCACTTTTGAAGGTGCGGTCCGCATGATGGCCGGTCGCGATGGTTCGGTTTTTAGGTTGCGTAGCGTGTGAGCGTAGACCCTGGCCGGCGGGGCGCCGGCGCATCGAACGGGAGGCTTTGAGATCATGACCCACCCACAGCGTCGCCAGGAAGACCCGACCGGCTGCCAAGCGGCAGCGCCGCTTCCGCGCACGCTCAACGCATGGCCGGGGACCCCTGACCCGTGAGCAGCTGGACCCGATTTGGTGTAGCACACCGAACTGCGGCCACGACCACTCGGTGTTGTACTTCCACCAGCTGTGCCACCCCGATGCCGCCATCGAAGCCAGCTACAAAAAGCAGACCGGAACGCTGTTGGTTGCTTGCGCCCGCTGCCAGAAGCCAATCGCCGAGGTCTTGGTGGCCGCCCGGCGCCCGGCGGGGCCCTGAAAGAAGCCGGGACCACTGATCAGCGGCATGGATGATCTCACCGTCCGCAATCGAGTATGTCGCCGGGCCGCCCTCGAGAGCCGCACCGATCGCTCGCGCGCACGCGCGCATGCGCGCGAGGAGCGGCTCGCGATTGATCCGGCCGCGGGATCCTGCCGGCCGACGTCGCCGCGGGCCTCGAGCTGCTGGCGCGATCACCGCCGCTACGCCGACGCCGAGGAATGATGGTCGCGCGCGCCCCGTTGCCAGCGCGAGCGTTTTGCCGAGCGCTGGGAAAAGCCTGGCGCGCGGCCGCGGGGAGATAGGCAGCGCCCCCGCCGACGTCGAATCCCGTTTTGCCCGGTGGGCACTATCCGTAGTGGCGTTGACACCGTTGACCGTTGACCGTTGACCCAGGATTCCGGGAGATTAGCTAGCGCTTTTTCGGGAGCTGCGCGCCCGCGGGGGGGGTGCCGTCTGGAAGGACCCGCTGCGAAACGTGCGAGAAGTCACTGCGGCACAGGCACTTCTATGATTGCTTGTTTGCTCTCACGATGCGAGAAGTCACTGCGGCACAGGCACTTCTTGCACTATCAAACAAGCATCAGACAAACAAACATCAGCGCTGTGGCGGCATGCGTGGCACATTGAGTGCCGGCCGCAAAAGTCATATAGAATGGGCACAAGTAGCCACGTCGAGAACAGTCCGGAGGCCGAGACGGCAGAGTGTTGCTTTCCCTATGCATTTTGAAGACGAAGAAGCGACTACCAGGGGAGGGGACACTATGCTGCACGCGCGCCGTTGCGTTGACAGCCAAACGCGCGCGATGACTGAAAACCTGGCGCCGGCGGCGCTACAGGAAATCCTTCCCGGCGTGATTTTTGAACAGCCTGGTGCGGCGGTCGTAGCCCCGCAGCGTGTCGACGTCGCGATGGCGGGTGACATTCATGACAGCGAAGAAATCGGCACCGCGATCGAGGGCAGAAGTGACAAACCCGGCTCTCATGCTGTGTCCGGAATAGATCGCGGCATCAAATCCAGCGGCCGCCGCGTAATGCTTGATGATTGTGGCCACCGCGTTGCCGCTGAGCCGCGTGGCTAGGATTCGCCGGCCGCCTTTGCCGATCGGCCGGAACACCGGACCTTCGGCGATCGCTGCGGCATCAAGCCAGGCGCGCAGCGCCGCGACGGGCTTAAGCTTCTTGCCGTTCGGTATGGCGATCTGGGCGCCGGCGCCTTCCTGGTCGGTCTTCGAGACGCGCACGTGCACGATGACGCCGCGCTCGACGAATTCGAGATCCGCGACGTCGAGCGCGACCAGCTCGCTTCGACGCAACGCGGCTGCGAAACCGAGCAACAGCAGCGCCCGATCGCGGAGAGCGCGAAAGTCCGGCGCCGGTTGATCAGCTGATGATGATTCCGAAATCAGTGATTTAGAAATACGAGATCGCCGCGGCGCAAGCATCCGCGACAGGCTCTGCGCCGTCGCCGGTGCCTTGCGCGTCACGGCGACACCGATCTTGCGGCGGATGCCCGAAAGCACCGCGCGGACGGGCTCAGTATCATGCGGACAACTGACACCCTTGAGCCGGTGCGCGTAGGCGATCGCAGAAACGCGCCGCCTGATCGTCGAGACCTTTTTGCCGCGATCGGCGAGCTGCGCCAGGTAGGAGGCGAGCGTGGCGGGCGATGCCGGCAGCGGCTCGACGCCAGCGCTTTCGCACCAGCGAGTGAAATCCGTCCAATCGCTGCGGTAGGCGCGCCTGGTGGCGTCGGATTTGGACGCGGCGGCGTAATCGGTCGCCGATTTTAGCGCGTCGGCGAGTTCGATCGGCGCCGCGCGGCCGCTGACGACGGGCAGGCCTTCGTCTCCCATCTTCAGCGCCGATCAGCTTCTTGCCGTGCGGCCCCAGTGTATTGCACGGTGACGGTGCTGCAATTGCCCATGGTTTTCCCCTTATTTTATGCGGGTTTTTGCCATTAGGAGCTGAGCGGAAATGACCTGTGAGATCGGGCCATTATCGAAGGTAAATCGGGCCGCCTGTGTCAAGAATAGATCGTCGGCTCGCCCGAGCGCGGTCCACAGGTTCATCAGCGCGCCTTCGGTCCGCTGCAGTGCGCCGGAAAAGCCGGCCATGCGCTCTTGGCCAATTTGGTGTGCAAAACCTTCCGGGGTCTCCTTCAGCTTTTCGAAGAATTCGCTGAACAGCTTGGGGTCGCTCATCGCCGCCAGCGCGCGGGCCCCCTGTCTTTGACCAAATAGAGCGTTGGCCAGCGCTAGCGTCGGATGTGCCTGGATGATCGCGCGCAAGAGGCCCTCAGAATCCACGCTGGCGGCGCCCAGTTTGTAGAATTGCTGAACCGTCTTCGCGACCTTTTCCGCGTCCTGGGCCCTTTTCTTCTTTCCGCCTTCAAACATCGGGCCGAGTATGTCGCTCACCGTGGACACGAAAGTGGCCTGATCGCCGAGCAGCTCCGGATTGCTCAGCGCCTGCGAAAGCGGCCCGCGCATGGACGCCGGGATCTTTTTGCCAAAGGTTGACGCCATCAGCAGATCGAGCCGATTGACGCTCAAGGCATCTGGCATCTTGAGGAACTTGCCCCAATCGATGCCCATCGAGAGCAGCGCCGCGCGGCCTTTCTGTGTGGGCGAGACGAGAGCGCCCGCGATCGCGCGAATTGCAACGCCGGACTCATCACCTCTTATATTCGACCGTCGCATCATTGCGGCCATGGCACCGATCGACTCGTCGGACAGGCCGGCCGTCGAGCCGGCCAGGCCGGCATATTTGAACAGCTCGCGGACGTCCTCGTTGTCCAAGCCTCCTATCTTCGCCAGCTTCACCGCGTAGTCGACGGTGTGTTTGCTGACAGCGAGCGCCTTGTTGCCGTCTTCGATATGCTTGCGGGTGCTGAAAAGAATTCCTTCGATCGTCTTGGCCGCCTCGGGCAGCTCGGCGTTCATCGCCTGGGCATAATCGGCCGCCATTTCCGTGATCGGAGCAACAAATTCGGTCTTGACGCCGCGCTGCATCAGGTCGAGCTGCGCTTGCAGCACTTTGATGTCGTTGTACGGGGTCGTGGCACCGAGATGCGTCGCCTGGGTGATGAACGGCGCTTGCTGCTCCGCCGTCATCCCGGTGATGGCGCGCTGGTAGCGCACGATCGAGTCGAAATCCTTGTAGGTTTCGACCACCTTGCCGAGCAGCTGGCCCACTTTGGCGACGGCAAATCCTCCGGCAAGCGCGCCGCCCATTTTCGTCATCGATCTGTCGAGCTTGTCGAGCGATGCCGGCAGGCCGCGCCCTACAACGTTGTTCAGAGCGCCAACCTGTTGCCTTAGTCGCGCCGTCTTCGACTCGAGCTGCGAAAAGACCGAGCCGGTCGCGTCCTCGGCGGTGATGCGGACTTCGCCTTGAAGAATCCTCTGCGCCGCGGTCATCCTTTCATCGTCCCTTTTTCAGCAGCGGCGGGATGTGCTGCACGGCCTGGTCGATCCAAAAGCTCATTTCCTCGGGATACATCTGCGCCACCGCGATCGCGTCGACGATTTTCAGATCGAAGACTAAAAGCCCGGCCCAATGGCGCACTATTTCGGTCGGGAAGTCCCAAAAAAACCCAGCACCGCCTCCTTGATGGCGAGCGCATCCTTCAGAGAAATACCATCGAAGACCAGCGCGTCCGGCTGCACGAGAAGCCGGTCGATGTAGCCCTTAACGACATCGATATTCTCGACCGCGAACATCGTGCCGTCGCCCTTCCTCGCGTAGGCGATCGGTTCGCCGAGGGTGAAGTAATCGCCGGCGCGCGGGACCTTCAAGATCACCTTTGCCACCGCACCGCCGTGACCGGTGATAGGTTCGCTCAGCGCGACCTCGATCGTCTTCTGTTCAGTCTCAGCCATTGCCGTTTTTGCCTTCTTGCTTTTCACCCGATGCTCGGGTGAGGGAGGATGAAAATTTTCAGCGCTGCGGAATGTGCGCTGGCCCAAAGTCGCAACATGGCATCGCGCAGCCGGATCGCATCGGTGAGGCGCAGGCTCATTAAAACCTGTGCCGCATTCGGTGGCGCGGTCACACATCGCTCGAGGTATGCCCGGACGATGGTGTTGTGTGTTTCAGACCAGACCACGCCACCCTCGGTCTTGTGCCAGTCGACCGCGGCCCCGATGGCCAAATCCGCGAGGGCCGGCGAGCGCAGCGTGACGGCGGTTATCGTCTCGGCGGCGTGCGCGATCGGCTCAGTCAGATAGATGGTGACGGTTTCCGGCATTTCTCTCTGAATTTTTTCCTTTGAGCGAGCTGCCTCCTGCAGCGTTCGACCTTTAAGTCGCCTGCGCAACACCAGCCGCGGTTAGAGAAAACGACGGGCCTTCAAAGTCTTGCCCAGCCGGGAAAAGCCATCCTTGCGCGACCGCATACCAAAAACCGGGCAACAGATCCTCGATCGCAAACGTGTTGCCGCCCACCGTGCCCACGAACGAAGGGCCCATTCCGGCTGCCGCGAAGTGGCTCCCGGCCGTTCCGCCGAGATTGTTGACCATGACGTTGATGGCTTGTTGTGCGGATGCCGCGATTGTTGGTGCGCTGCCACCGCCCGCCGCGAAGCCAGGCCATTGCAGAAGGTACGTCTGGCACGCACCGAGTGTGTTGCCGAGCAAGAGCCAACCTTGGCTGACTGCATAGCTTAGGCCCGCGGCCAGGTCGCTTATCTGGTAGCCGGCGTTCAGAAAGGCCGCCTGCAGCTCTCCCGGAAATCCGCTGACGCTGAGGGGAGGTCCCGACGTTTGAAACGGGAGCGAGCGCCCCGGCCTGTTACCAGCGGCGACGGCCAGCGTCATGAGCTCGGTTGCCGATTGTTCTGCGGTAGGCATTTTCAGATCCTCTCCAATTTGACCTTTGAGGCTTATCTCGGTCCCTTCAGTTCATGCGGCCCGCACCGCCTGGAGGACGGCGCGGGCCGTGCCCTGCGCGCCAGCCTGGTGCCGCAGAGCAAGTGCGGGAGCACCGCTTTCATGGACGGCGCGCCCGCGGACGGCCGCCGCTTTGGAAGACCAAAAAGACCCGCGGCGGCTGTCGGACGAAATGGAGCTCCTTTTCATCCCCGTCGCACCACGCCGGTCACATCGGTCCAGAGATCGCCCTGTCCTGGCGGATATGTAAAGGGCACGCGGTAAGGATGATCATCCCGTTGAAGTGCAGGAATTTCGAAGACTGAAGAAAGCCTGGCCGGGTAAATCCCACGATGCTCGGCCGTCGCCGGTGTCACACGGATCCGGTCATGAAAGGTTAAAATACGATCGCCGTCAGACGTGCGCGTCTTATTGAATTCGGTGATTTCTTGGTCGATATCATGCACTCTGGCAACGAGCGCCAAAAACTCTTCGGCCAGGCGCCGATAGGCCGGTGGCACAATGCTCACCAGCTCGTCGACACGCGCCTGCAGGTTTTGGCGCCGCTGATGCTCGGCCGCGAGCTGGATCTCCGTCTCCGCGGCAGCGCGCGCCGCGGCGGCGCCCTCGTAGTCGCGCTTGACGATCGCCAAGACCACGCGCGCCTGGCGCAGCCGGTCATCAATTTTGGTGAGCGTCTCGGCAGTGTCGGTGGCGAGCGGTGCCTCGAGGCGTTGCTCGGATCCAGTGATCTCGGCCTGCAGCGTGCCGAGTTTGACCTTGAGCGCGCCCTCTTTCGATCGCAGCTCATCGAGCCGCGCCGACGGCTTCTCTGCGATCGGCTGTTCGGAAAGTTTTTGCTGGCGTGTCACGTTCTAGGCCCTGCTTTTTAGGCGACGCTCTGGAAATTGCGGAATGCCGCGTCGAATTCACCTTGGCATCGGTTGACGGCCGCGTGCGCGACCTCGAGGCGCTCTGTGGCCGCTCTATGCGAGAGCCTCAGTTGGTGCCGCTCCGCCGCGCTCTTGTGCCCCTCGGCGGCCTTGCAGGCGAGGCTGGCGGTCATCGACGCCGACCGCGCCTCGTTTAATTCGGCTTTTGCCGCGTTGAGGCGCGTCGCTGCCGAAGCGGCCAGATTTGCTCTGGCGTTCGTGGCAGCGTCCGACGTCGACGCCGGAGCAGGGGAACCGGCGAGGGTGTGCCGCGCCTCTCCCCGAAGGCCTTCCGGGACCGTCGATCTGAAAATGTTGGCCAAACTCATCATCGCCTCGCTCGCGAATGGATCGCGCCGGCAATGAGGAGCCCGAAGGCGTCAAGAAAGAAAGATGCGACGGTTTTCGGGGGGTGCGACAGTTAGGCTGCGACGGTTTTTTATTTGACAATTCCAATGGCTTGCGCGGCGCGGCGACGAGTGTCGAAATCTGGCTAGGGGTGCGACGGTTTCCGGGGTGCGACGGTTTTTGTTGGTCGACCGCCACGTATCCAGGCGTCCGCCTCGCCGGAGAACGCGGCCACTGCCGCGGATTTTGCCTCGTTGAAAAGGCGCTCTGTGACGCCCACTCCGAACTTCTCGCGGCAATGGGCGAACAGCTGCGCGTCATCGTGGGTCGGACGCTCTGGCGATCGACTAATTATCTCCTTCAGCTCTTCGCGAACGTCGATGTATTCAGGACGGTCGACAACTCGAGTGCTGATTGCCGCCGCGGCGTTCGGCAGGTTGCTCTTTTTCTTTTTGATGACTCGGCTGGGCTCGCCCTCCTCGATAATGTTTCTGACGTTCGCGAATGCCCACTCCGATCGCGCGCGACCGAACTGCGCGCGCGCCTCACGAGCAAGTGCCTTTGCTAAGCGCAGGCGCTGACTATCGGTCGCCGCCGGGCGCACCAATTCGCGATCAGTCAAATTTTTTGTCTCTGTTCGCACCGTTGGTCTCCGCGGGGAGCGGTCCCGATCGAAGGGAAGTCGCCGGGGGCAGCTCGCGGTTCCCCGGATTGCGATCTTTCGCGCCGGGCCAGGCCCGCTCCGATTCGAATTCTGCGCGATCGAGTTGATGTTTTCGTTTACGGCAATCGTCGCGGCCCGCGCGCTGGGGAGGCTGCGCGGCCCTCGCACCACCCGGTGCCGAGAATCGCAACGGCGCCGATCGGCCAGAACGGGAGGAATGGTCACGCGCCATTGCCCGGCGCGCGGCCTTCGCCGAGGCCTGGAATAGCCAGGCGCGCGCCGCCGGCCGGGGTCGGCACCGAGGAGCTCTAGGGTGCACCGCCGCGCATCCTTTGCGCGCCTGACGGCCGGCCACGGGCGTGGCACGGCTGACCAGGCGATAGGCCCACCGTCGACGCGGGGGATCGCGGATCGAGTGCGCGTGGGGGGCAGCTAGAACGTCTTCATGTCGACGCGGCCGTGGAAATCGCGGGTCCAGACCGGGACCAGCTTGACGATGCCGTCGTCGATCAGCTTCTGGCGCTTGGCGTCCGACAGGGCGTGGAAGGCCGCCGGCTCGACCTCGGGTAGGTCGCCCTTAAATTCCTTGCCCTTGGCCGCGGCGACGGTCACCTGGCCCTTGCCGGCGAACACCTCGCGGTAGCCTTCGGCGCCGGCGGCGACGATCAGCGAGGCCTTGAGGCCGTCCATCTGCGCGAAGACCGCTGCGTGCTTGATGCGCAGCGCCAGCAGGTCCTCGCAGAGTGCGCGCCTGTCCGATTCCCTTCGCTTGGCTGCTGCAGCGGATTTTGCCACTGGGCGACCCTCCCTCCTGCTGGACGGTGGCGGCGGCACCCCTAACCGCGAGGTAGGTAAAGCCTCGCATGACCGCGAGCACGACCCGGGATGCCGCCAGACCGAGAATCGCCGAAAACGGTAAACGAGTTCTTCATATGCCATGTCAGGCAATCCAGCCAAGCGGCTCAATTTGCTGTCGAACCGCCAGCGGCTTAAGATGCTGGGTGAGGGAATTGCATGGCCGCTGCGGCGATTCGCGAAGGCGACGAGGTGCTTGTGCGCGGGCGCGTCGAGAAAGTCTTTGCCGCAGAAGGGCTCGCCGAGATCACTTTCGCAAAATGGTGGCCCCGCTGGTCGGCCGTCCTGGTCAAGCTCGACCAGGTCGAGCGGCGGCCGGCTGAGACGGCGGGCGAGCCGGAGCCGGGAAGCGACGGAAAGTCTTAGGGCATTGCCGCCGGCACTGGCCGGCAGGGCGGGTGCTCGGGCCCCTTTCAGCCGCGGTGTCGATTGCGCGCGCCGGGCAATCTAAGCGGTGAATTTGTCGCCGCCGGCAATTCCCATCGTCGACGGACTCGCCTAACATGCGCCCCGACCCGCCGCGGAAACGGCGGGCCGGGACTTGTCACAACGCATCGGATCAGGACGCGTCATGACCGACCAGACTTCTAAAAAATCTGAACGGCATTGCGCAACCGCCCCGGTGCACAACCATCGGAGCATTGCAAAATGTCACCACTTCGCACCACGCGACGCACCATCGTTTCCGGCGCCGCCGCCGCCGTCGCTTCAATCGGCATAACTGACGCCGCGATCGCGAGCACCACCGCGTCGGCCGATTCCGAGCTCCTCGAGCTCGGCCGCGCATTCGAGCCTATCCTTGCCGAATGGGCGGAGATCATTCGGACGTCCGACGCAGATCAGGCGCAGTTCGAACGTGCCGTTTTAGAGGCGACGGGAATTTCTTTTGACGACGCGCCGGCGCCCGGGCGTTGGGACAGCGCACCGGACAGCTATTGGCGCAGCCGCGACGAAATCCTGAAGCGCCTGGATACCGCCGAGTCCGATCTCGTGTGGGAGCGGAGCCTGACGGAAATCGATGCAAAAGCGTCGCCGATCGCGCGCGCGATCTTCGCGCTGCCGGCGCGCACGCTCGCCGGCCTTGCCGTCAAGGCCCGCGTCGCGGCTTTTGTCCACTCCGACTGGTGGCGACCGATAGTCCCCGACGATGCCGATCGGCTCGGCACCCGTAACGTGGTCGATCTCCTTGAAAACATCTGCGCGCTCGCCGGCGTGCCGTCCCTTGCAGCGCAGGTGGGCTCGATCGCGCAAAATCGGGAGATCGCGAAATGTTGAAATCCCCAGACGTCGTGAAGCTCAGCGACTTCCGAAAGCCGCCGCAGAAGTCTCAGTATGAGCTCTATCCGCTGCCGTTTTTTGCAGCTGAGCGTCTCTCCACTTGGAACGTGCAGCCGACCGGCAAATATTGGAATGACTGCTACACCGGCCGAATGTATGCCGGTGAGCTTTTGAGATCGTGCGACGGCACGCTCGGATGGGTGGAACTGCTGCCCGCGATCGTCGCAGACATGATCCGAGCTGGGCCGAGCGGCGCGTTCGCCGACGGGCACGCGAGGATCGAAGGTGTTGTGATCGGCTTCATGAGCGAGATCGGATCGGCGCTCGCCGAGGCGCTGAGATCGGAAGAATTATCGTGATCGGCCGTTCTCGCGCGCGCACGCGCGCGCAACGGGGCTTTCGGATGGCAGTCGCTGCGATTTGTGAGAGGCGCAGGAGCAGCCGGGGGCGCGGCGGCGCGAATGCCCGGTTCCGTAGGGGGAGCGCCGCCGGCATGCGTCGGGCCCCCTCTTAACAAAAAGGTCAGCATTGCTGACGATTCTCCCGACGCATGGAAGCCTCGATTTCCAGCGCCCAGCGTCTGGTCGGCTTCACCGCCGATTTCACCTTCCGGTTTCGCCTGCCGCCGGCGCTGGCGCTGTGCGTCCCGCCTGGACGCTGGATCGGCCCCTGCATCCACCAGGCGCGCGTCGATGTTGGCGAGGATGCCACCGTCGAGATCCGTGCCTTCAACGGCTCGGAGCTCGAGGCGCGGCGAATCGTGTTCGAGCAGACGAGACGCTTTCTGATCGCCATCGCCGGCGGCGCGCGGAGACTGCCGAGGGATAATTTCTCCGGGCGACTGGTCAAGGCGTCGCGGCCGGACCGCTACGAGCATTACGAGATCGTCACCGGTGCGGCGCTGTCGATCACGCAAGCGATCATGGCGCCGGCAGTGCTGGCGTGAACACGGAAGCGCGCCGATCTCACAATCCATTAACCGCGACTCGCGGCGGCGCCTGACAGATGGCGCGGATTTCGGCATCATAGTCGGTGGAGAGGAGGCAGCGTTGGGGACGCTGCCATGCCGCACATTTCCGGCCTGTCACGCGACGAGCAGCGCGCGTACATCGCCATCATCGCCGATCTGAAAGCGAAGCCGAGCCTCGACGAGGCCGTCGAGCGCGCCGCCGATTGGCTCATGCAGAAACTTCAAGGGCACACCTTCGAGAGCTTGCGGCTGGCAAAGGCCGCCTGATCGATTCTGCGCGCGCGGGTCGGCGGCCGGCGCGCTCACAACTGAAAAACGGGACGTCATGACGAAGAAAACAAAAAGGTCCGCGGTCACTCAAGGTCCGTCCGCCGCATCGCCTTGAGCCCGCGGACTGCCGGCGCGGGGCGGCCCCGACAGCAGCCTCCCCTCCCAATCCGCCTCGCGCCGGCGTTTCTCTTTGTGGTGCGCTGGCTGCCTGCGCCGGAACCTGCAAAAAAGCGAAGTGCGCGTGGCCCGGCGAAAGAAAAACAAGAAAACAACAAGGCCGCCGGCGATCGGGAAGGACGGCCGCTTTGAGTTGGGATCGCGCATTGTCGACGATCCGCTCGAGCCAGGCCCAATGGTCGAGCGTCGCCATCAACGTGCGCGAAAGCGCGATCGAGCATTTAGCCTCGCACAAGCGCATCAATTCGGCTCAGGCGGTCGCCGGCGACCGTTTTCGGCGCTTGTGGGAGCAGGCGGCGATCGGCGCCGTGAAGGCGATCGATCCGACGAAAGACGCGGTGGACGGCGGCGCTGCCGGCGACCTCATCACCGATGTCATGCTTGCGGCATCCGAGGAGCTCAAACGCGCCCTGCAGGCGATCGGCCCCATCGGCTCGCGCGTGCTGATTTCGGTCATAGAGGAAGGATCGATCGAGAAAGCCGCGAACAAATGGTCGCGGACGGGGTGTGGTCAAAGGCCGCCGCGCCGAAGGCTACATTACGGGTACCGCCGTCGATGCACTCGACGGACTGGTCAATCTTTGGCCGACTCGAAGGCGTCGGCCGGCCGCGCACCGAGCAGCGCCACTACAAGCGCGCGGGCGAAAAAGTCGTCGTCCACGATGACATTGTCGCCTCCGGTCCGATCAGCGAGAGCGGGCCGTCGCATGAAATCAGTGTCGGCAGGTTCGGCGACACCGAGCGCCGCGAGATTCGCCCGCTTGACAGGGAGCAAGCGAATAACGCGCACGCCGATTGGGGGCGCGCATGATCGCAAAAAATCCGTCGTCTGCCGTCCGTCCGCCGGCCTCATCTAAAAAACAAGTTGAGATTGAAGCGCTCATTCGTTGGGCCTACCTTGATGAGCTCTCCAAGCGGCAGACGTCGGCGGCCGAAGGCATCTGGGACCGCCTCAGCCAATATGGCTCGCTCGGCGGCATCAATCCCGACCCCGGGGGCCAGGGCGGTGCGCAACGCTACGCGCAATTCGGCCTGCCGCATCCCGACGCCGAAGCGATCGAGCAAGCCGTTGCGGCGCTCGGCAAGATCTCGATCGAGCAGGATTTCGACATCATCGTCGGCGAGCTGCGGGCGCTGGTCAGCGTCAACGATGTGATGCCGCGGCCGAGAGGGCGCGTGCAAGGTCGCGCCGCCGAGGCGGGCTACTACGACAAGGATGCGACGCCGCCGCAGGTACGGCCGCGCGACGTGCTCTTCGTCTCCACCATCAACGTCACTGCGCTCGTCATCACGCATGCAGTCATGGGCACGCGGCCGAAATGGAAAAGTGGAACGCCGCGGCCGTATCAGATTCCCGGCCGGCGCGGACCGATGATCGTCGGCGAATGCCGCGGCAAAAATCTCTATACCGCCGGCTGCTATTGCCCGCTGTGCTGGGCGCCATCGCCGGCCGAGATCGTGCTCGGCCGCGCCGATTATCACCTCTGGCATCGCGCGCTCGGCAGTCTCACGCAAACACTTAACCTTACGGAGCACGAGGCACTGCCGCCGGCGGCGCCGACTGCGCCGTGGATCACGCCGGAAGAGAAGCGCGCTCCACTCCGCCAGCCTCCGATGCGCACAAGACCGTTGCCGCTCCGACCGCAGCGCGAGCTCGCCCGGCCGCCGCTGAAGAAGGCAAAGGATGCAAAGCGGCCATGGAAGATTTGATTTCGACGCGCCGTGCACGATCGGCGGCGTGGCGCGGCCGCGAGGCCAATCTCGCTCGTGCCGAAATCATTGAACAAAATCGAGCCGCCACGCGCAGCGGACGATGGCGAGTCGCACAATGACGCGATCGACGCGACGCCACGGCCCGCGGGGCGCGCTCATGATTTCGGCACTCACTCACCCTGCATCAGCCGCCCGACCGCGTTGATCCAGCGGTCGCGCAGCTTCTTGGCTTCGGCCTGCGCCTTCTCGGCGGCGATCAGTTCCGCCATCGCCTGCTCGAGCTTCGTGCCCGCGATGAACGTCGGCAGCTTCGCAGCGACTGGCCGGTTGTTGGATACGAGCATCGACGTGTCGCCGCGCAAAAGCTCGATCCGATGGTGGCAATAGCTGCCGCGCGCGCCGGCCTCGCACGTGCAGCTCATCGAAATCCGGTCGCCGGCGCGATCAATTTCGACGTCATAGACGTCCCCCTTCGAGCCGCGCATCTGAAATTGCAGCGTGCCCATCGCAGCCTCCCCTCATCCAAACCGCTAATACTCAACCGAGGAGCGAACCATGAAGGACTTGTGGCGAGCAAACAATCAGTGAGCGGTTTTGCGGCTTCGGGAATCTGATCGCTCATCACCATTTGGCCGGCTCGCGTCAAAATCCTTGGAGGTAGATTCGGAGGCAGGCTCTGCGGGTGCCTGCTAAACCTTTGAAATCGCACATGCCGTGGCGGAAGGGGTGGGATTCGAACCCACGAGACGAGTTACCCCGCCTGCCGGTTTTCAAGACCGGTGCCTTAAACCACTCGGCCACCCTTCCAGGTCTGCAAAATCAAGACCTTACCGATATATCCTCTGCCTACGTCCTAGCAACTTGCCGGTGCTTGGGTCCCTTGTTGGGACTGACG
>JBEKIC010000029.1:0-48864 GCA_050011955.1 Xanthobacteraceae bacterium | reverse complement strand
CGAGCGCGCCAAGCTCTCAAGCTCGGCACGTTCCTCCGCCGTCAGAATGATAATCGTCGCCTCGGGGATGCCGCTCATGCATCCTTGAATCACGACTCATTCATCAGCGATAGTCGGTACTAGTGTGACTTTGGTTCAGAAGTCCGCATGACGAGTTCGCGGCAAAAATGATGCGGACTTCTGAACCGTCACACTAGGCATTTCAGGGTCACACGACAGTTATTGTCGGATCGGAACGACGTTATGCGCGGCCGGCTCAGTTCGCGAAGCATCAGTCGACGCGTTGCCCTATTGGCGACTGCATTGCTGCTTGTTGCCGCAGGAGCGGCGAACCATCCCGCCGCCGGGGGCGCAGACGATACCGCTCGCCTCATCGTCGATTACGGTGACGGGGCTTCCAAGACCGTCGCCAATCTGCCCTGGGCCAAAGGCAATACCGTCCTCGATGCGATGAAGGCCGCGACGACCCGGCCGCACGGGATTTCGTTCAGCTATACTGGCTCCGGCGACTCGGCCGTGCTCACCAAGATCGACGACGTGCAAAACCAGGGCGGCGGCGCCGGGAAGAAGAACTGGCAATATTGGGTCAACGGCACTTACGGCGATCGCAGCTTTGCCGTATTCGAGCTGCAAGCCCAGGACACCATCGTCTGGCGGTTCACAACGGAACAAGGGAAATAGCGTCGATGCTCTCCACCTCGCTCAGCCGTATGCGCAGCTCTCCGGCTCTCTGGACTGATCTGCTGATGATCGAATTCCTCGTTGGACTCGACGTCGCCGCGCGTCTTATCCCGCACGCGCCCAATTTCACGCCGGCGGCGGCAACGGCGCTGTTCGCCGCGACCGTGCTTCGCGTTCGCGCCGCGGCCATCCTTGTGCCGATCGCCGGGCTGATGCTGGGCGACGCGATGCTCGGTTTCTACGACTGGCGCGTGATGGCGGTTGTTTATGGGACGCTGGCTTTGCCCGCCTGTGCCGCGTCTTTGTCGGGTCGCTTGCGCCGGCCGCTCCTGATTGTCCCAATGCTGCTGTCGTCGTCGCTGATATTCTTTTTGGTCACGAACTTTGCCGTTTGGGCGTTCAGCCCGATCTACGCGGCGAATGCGGCCGGGCTGATCAAATGCTACGTCGCCGGCTTGCCGTTCCTGCGCAACATGGCCGAGGGCGATTTGTTCTGGGGCGTGGTGCTGTTCGGCGGCTTTTGGCTGTTGCAGAACATCCGCGTGGCGAAACCCGCAAAACCGATCGCCGGCGCCGTGGCGCTCCGCGCACGGTATTGATGCCCGCGGCCGATCCCTGCCGCTCCCGTAGCTAAATGGACTACGTCCCGCCGCCGGCAAAATCTGCGACGGCGTTGGGCGTGGTGTGCGGCGCCGGCGCCGCCCTGTGCTGGGCGCTCGGCTTCGTTGCCGCGCGGCACGGCGTTAACGTCGGCCTGTCGCCGCTGGTCATGGCGCTGCATCGTTACGTTTGGCCGGGACTGGCGCTGCTGCCATTCATCGCCGCCGGCCGCTTCGACGTTCTCGGCGGCATAGGCTGGCGCCGCGGCTTCGCGCTCGCGCTGTTCGGCGGGCTGCCGCTCGCGCTGTTAAGCTATATCGGCTATTTGTTTGTGCCGCTCGGTCACGGCGGCGTCATTCAGCCGTCGTGCGCGGCGCTCGGCGGCTTGGTGCTGGCGCGGCTGGTCTTGAAGGAGCCATTGCCGGCGCGCCGCATCGCCGGAGCTTTGGCCATCGTTATCGGTCTCGCTGTCATCGGCTCCGAAGCGCTGCAGACCATGGGCCCGCACGCAGTCGGCGGCGACCTGCTGTTCGTCGCAGCCGGAAGCTTCTTTGCCGTCTTCGGCATGCTGGTGCGAATGTGGCGCATCAACGCGACGCGGGCTGCAGCGATCACCAGCGTCTTGTCGCTCCTCGGCTTGCCGATCCTGCTGTTTACTTACAAAAATGTGCTCGCCGCAGGTTTTTTTGAAAATCTGCTGCAAGCGGTCATCCAGGGCGTGCTCGCCGGCGCCGGCGCCACCTATCTGTTTACCCGCGCTGTCGCCCTGCTCGGCGCCTCGCGCGCAGTGCTGTTTCCCTCGCTCGTTTCTCCGTTCACGCTGTTGGTCGGCTATCTTGCGCTCGGCGAGGTGCCGAGCATTTCGCAACTCGCCGGGCTGGCGATTGTGCTCGTTGGTTTCCGGCTGACGCAGAAGGCATGAAGCGGCGGTTCACGCCGCCTTGCGGCTCGCCAAAAACTCGCCGATGCGATCGAGGGCGCGCAGGATGTTTTCCGTCGAATTGGCGTAGGATACGCGCACATAGCCTTCGCCGAGCACGCCGAAATCCGGCCCGCCGATCAGCGCCACGCCGGATTCTTCGAGCAGCGCCGAGGCGAGCGGCTTGGCCCTCCAGCCGGTGCGCTTGATGTTGGGGAACGCGTAGAACGCGCCTTTGGGCGTGGCGCAGGACATGCCCGGCAGCCGGTTGAGGCCGTCGACCACGACCTTCCGCCGCTTGTCGAACGCGGCGACCATTTTCGCCACCTCGTCCTGCGGACCGGTCAGCGCGGCAAGCCCGGCATATTGCGTGGCGGCGTTGACGCAGGAATGCAGATTGACCGCGAGCTTGCGCGCGTAGTCGTAGAGCTTGCCGGGCCACACCGCATAGCCAAGCCGCCAGCCGGTCATGGCGTAGGTCTTCGACCAGCCATTGAGCAATATGAGCCGGTCGCGAAGCGAGGGATACTGCAGCAGGCACACATGCGTCTCGCCGTCGTAGAGCATGTGGTCGTAAATCTCGTCCGACATCACCGCGACATCGGGATGGTGCTCCAGTCCGGCGACGAGCTTGTCGACTTCCACTTTCGGGGTCACGCCGCCGGTGGGATTGGCCGGCGAGTTGACAATGAGCAGCCGGGTCTGCGGCGTGATCAAGCTGAGCGTTTCCTCGGCGGAGAAGGCGAAATTGTTCTCCTCGCGGATCGGCACCGGGATCGGCCGCCCGCCGGTGAACTCGATCATCGAGCGATAGATCGGAAAGCCGGGGTCGGGATAGAGGATGTCGGCGCCCGGCTCGCCGAACATCAGGATCGACATGAACATGGTCGGCTTGCCGCCGGGAAAGATCATCACCGAATCCGGCGACACGCTGACCGCAAAGCGCTTGTGCACGTCGGCGGCGACCGCTTCGCGCAGCGGCAGGATGCCAACCGCCGGCTTGTAGCCGTGATGGCCGTCGCGCAGCGCCTTGACCGCCGCCTCGACGATGAATTCCGGCGTGCGGAAATCGGGCTGGCCGATGCCGAGATTGATGATGTCGCGGCCCTGCGCCGCAAGCTGCGTCGCGCGCGCCAGCACCGCGAAGGCATTCTCCTCGCCGAGCCGATCGAAGGCGGCAATGGTTCTCAACATGACCGGCACTTCAGCGTAATCGACCGGTAAAGGCAAATATCACTGCTGGTATATTGCGCTGCAACCAGCGATGGATGCTGGGCTGCTGCGCTGACGCGATGGGTTCGCGGCGGCGCTGAATCGGCCTATCTATGCCTTGCAGGGGGGAAACGGGTGCGGAGACGGTGATGACCAAGAGTAACGGTTCGCAAGGGTCGCAGCAGCCGCGTTTGCGCTCGCAATTGTGGTTCGACAATCCCGACAATCCCGGCATGACGGCGGTCTATCTGGAGCGCTATCTCAATTACGGTCTCACCCGCGACGAATTGACATCCGGCAAGCCGATCATCGGCATCGCCCAGACCGGCTCCGACCTGAGCCCCTGCAACCGCCATCACCTCGAGCTGGCCAAGCGCGTGCGCGAAGGCATCCGCGATGCCGGCGGCGTCGCCTTTGAATTTCCGGTCCATCCTATCCAGGAGACCGGCAAACGGCCCACGGCGGCGCTCGACCGCAATCTCGCCTATCTCGGCCTGGTCGAAGTACTTTACGGCTATCCGCTCGACGGGGTGGTGCTGACGACCGGCTGCGACAAGACCACCCCCGCCTGCCTGATGGCGGCGGCGACCGTCAATACGCCGGCGATCGTCCTTTCCGGCGGGCCGATGCTCGACGGCTATTATGACGGCAAGCTTTCCGGTTCGGGCACGGTCGTCTGGCGGGCGCGTGAGGATGTCGCCGCCGGCAAGATCGACTACAAGGAATTCATCGACATCGTCGCCGCCTCGGCGCCCTCGATCGGCCATTGCAACACCATGGGGACCGCCTCGACCATGAATGCCATGGCCGAGGCACTCGGCATGTCGCTGCCCGGCTGCGCCGCGATCCCGGCGCCTTACCGTGAGCGCGGCCAGATCGCCTACGAAACCGGCGTGCGCGCGGTCGAGATCGTGCGCGAGGATTTGAAGCCGTCGGATATCCTCACCCGTGCCGCCTTCGAAAATGCGATCGTCGCCTGCTCGGCGATCGGCGGCTCGACCAACGCGCCGATCCATCTCGTGGCACTGGCGCGCCACATCGGGGTTGAGCTTTCGATCGAAGACTGGGAGACGATCGGCTATGACGTGCCGCTTCTCGTCAACATGCAGCCGGCGGGAAACTATCTCGGCGAAGATTATTATCGCGCCGGCGGGCTGCCGGCGGTGATGCATGAATTGCTTGCGGCCGGCCGGCTCAACGGCGATGCGCGCACCATCAACGGCAAGACCGTGGCCGAAAACGTCGCGCGGGCGCAGGCGAGCAACGCCGCTGTCATCCGTCCTTATGGTGACCCATTGAAGGCGCAAGCCGGCTTCAAGGTGCTGCACGGCAATCTGTTCAATTCCGCGATCATGAAGACAAGCGTGATCTCCGACGATTTTCGCCGGCGATTTCTTTCCGATCCGAACGATCCGAATGCCTTCGAGGGCCGCGCGGTCGTGTTCGACGGCCCGGAGGATTATCACCGGCGCATCGACGATCCGGCGCTCGGCATCGATGAGCGCACGATCCTCTTCATGCGCGGCACCGGACCAATCGGCTATCCGGGCTCCGCCGAAGTGGTGAACATGCAGCCGCCGGCCGCGCTGATCAAACGCGGCGTGACGTCGCTGCCATGCATCGGCGACGGCCGGCAATCCGGAACCTCGGGGTCGCCGTCGATCCTCAACGCTTCGCCGGAGGCGGCGGCCGGCGGCGGGCTCGCGCTGCTCAAGACCGGCGACCGCGTGCGCATCGATCTCAACAAAGGCGCCGCCGACATGCTGGTTTCAGCGGCCGAATTGGCGGAGCGACGTGCCGCCCTGAAACAGAACGGCGGTTATCCCTATCCGCCGAGCCAGACGCCGTGGCAGGAAATTCAGCGCGCCATGGTCGATCAGCTCGGCGGCGGCATGGTGCTCGAACCGGCGGTAAAATATCAGCGCGTCGCGCAGAAATTCGTGCCGCGCGATAACCACTGACGCCGCGAGTATTTGCATGAGCAGCTCCCGCCCCTCGGTTGCCGATAAGCGCAAGATCTTCCGCCAGCTTCACAAGGCCGGCTGCTTCGTCATCCCCAATCCGTGGAACGTCGGCACCGCGCGCTATCTGCAGGGCCTCGGCTTCAAGGCGCTAGCGACGACAAGCGCAGGACACGCCCATTCACTGGGCTACGCCGATGGCGCGCAGAACCGCGACGATGTACTCGCGCATTTTCGCGAGCTGGCCGCGGCGACCGACGTGCCGCTGAATGCCGATTTCGAGAACGGCTTCGCCGACGATCCCGATGGCGTGGCCGACAACGTCACGCGCTGCATCGCGACCGGCGTCGCCGGACTGTCGATCGAGGATTCGCCCAAGGATCCAGCTACGCCACTCTACGATTTGGATCTCTCCGTCACGCGCGTAAAAGCGGCGCGGGCGGCGATCGATCGCGCGGGCGGCGAGGTGGTGTTCACGGCGCGCGCGGAAAACTTCATTCGCGGAGTGACCGATCTCGATGATGTCATCCGCCGGCTTAAGGCTTACAAGGCGGCCGGCGCTGATTGCCTCTACGCGCCGGGCCTCACCAAGCGCGAGCAAATCGAGGCGGTGGTGCAGGCGGTGGCGCCGCAGCCGGTGAATTTCCTCAATGGCGGTGCGCTTGGCTTCACGGTGAACGACCTCGCGGCGATGGGCGTGCGCCGGATCAGCGTCGGCGGGTCGCTGGCGCGCGTGGCGATGACCGCCTTCATCCGCACCGCGACCGAGATCGCCAACGACGGCAAGTTCGACGGGTTCGCCGGACTCATTTCCAACGCGGAGCTGAATAAGTTCTTCGCCGCGGATCGAAAGAAGCTCTTGTCATGAACGACACGACGCGGCCTGTCGGAGCACCGGTCGATCCCGCGCCCGCGCGGCTACCCGGCCCGGTGACGCTGTCCGGGCGGTTCGGCTCGGTGGCACGGCTCGACGCGCGGCGCGACGCCGGCCATCTTTGGCAGGCGTTGCGCGGCCACGACGAAGTCTGGACCTACATGTCCGCTTACGGGCCGTTCGCCGACGAAGCTGCGTTCTCGGCTTGGCTCGCTGAACGGCAGGCGCTGAAGGACCCGTATTATTACACTATGCTCGACCCGGGCGGCCGCGCCCTCGGCGTGGCGACGCTCATGGAGATCCGCCCCGCCATGCGCGTGATCGAGGTCGGCCATATCGTCTATAGTCCGGCATTGCAGCGGACGCCGCTCGCCACCGAAACTCAGTATCTGCTGGCGCGTTATGTGTTCGAGACGCTTGGCTACCGGCGCTATGAATGGAAATGCGATTCGCTGAACGCGCCGTCGCGGCGCGCCGCCGGGCGCTTCGGATTCATTTTCGAGGGCATCCTGCGCCAGCACATGATCGCCAATGGCCGCAATCGCGACACCGCGTATTTCTCCATGCTCGACAGCGAATGGCTGGCGCGCAAGCGCAACTTCGAACGCTGGCTGGCGCCGGAGAATTCCGACGATGACGGCCGGCAGAAACTCAGTCTGGCAGCGTTGAACGGACTTGGAGCATGATCCCGAAAGAGCCCGCCCTCGGACTTGTTCCGAGGGTGGCTACCGATTTTCGGAAAAGATCATGCTCAAACTAAAGACTCTCTTCGTGAGGAAAGCATGAGCAACAGACTGGAAGGCAAAGTCGCGCTGGTGACCGCGGCGGGCCAGGGCATCGGCCGCGCTATCGCCGAAAAATTCGCCGGCGAGGGCGCCAAGGTCATCGCCACCGATCTCGACCCGAACAAGCTGCAGGGATTGCGCGCCAAGCTGCGCAAGCTCGACGTTCGCTCCCAGGATGACATCGATGCGTTCGGCAGGGACATCGGCCGCGAGTTCGGGCCGCTCGACACCTTGGTCAATTGCGCCGGTTATGTGCACCAAGGCACGGTGTTCGATTGTACCGACAAGGACTGGGATTTTTCGTTCGACCTCAACGTCAAATCGATGCACCGCACGATCAAGACTTTCCTGCCCGGCATGCTGGAGAAGAACTCGGGTTCGATTGTCAACGTCGCCTCGGTGGTGTCGTCGATCCGCGGCGTTCCCAACCGTTATGTCTACGGCGCCACCAAAGCCGCAGTGATCGGGCTCACCAAGGCAGTCGCCGCCGATTTCATCAAGCAAGGCATCCGCTGCAACGCCATTTGTCCGGGCACGATCGAATCGCCGTCGCTCGGCGAGCGCATCACGGCGGTGTCGGCGGAAACCGGGCGTCCGTCGGATGTCGTGCGGCAGGATTTCGTCGCGCGCCAGCCCATGGGCCGGCTGGGCACGCCCGAGGAAGTGGCCTGGCTCGCGCTCTTTCTCGCCAGCGACGAAGCGAGCTACATTACCGGGCAAGCGCATCTCGTCGACGGCGGCATGGCGCTATAACCTCGGTTATAACAATGCACATCCTCATCACCGGCGCTGCGGGGATGATCGGGCGCAGGCTGACGGCGCGCCTGGTCGGTGACGGTGCGCTTCACGGCCGGCCGATCGACCGTCTCACCCTCCTCGACACGGGCGCTCCGCCACGCCCGGAAAATTTCGCGGCACCGGTCGAGGCGGTCGCCGCCGACATCGCCGACCCGTCGGCCGCGGCTGCGGCGATCGCCGGCCGCCCCGATGTGATCTTCCATCTTGCGGCGATCGTGTCCGGAGAGGCCGAGCTTGATTTCGAGAAAGGGATGCGCGTCAATTTCGACGGCTCGCGCGCGCTCCTTGACGCCATTCGCACCACCGGCGGCGGTTATCGTCCGCGGTTTGTCTTTGCCTCGTCGCTGGCGGTGTTCGGCGCCCCCTTTCCGGCGGCGATTCCCGACGAATTTGCCACCACCCCGCTCACCTCCTACGGCACGCAGAAGGCGATGGTGGAGCTGTTGCTGGCCGATTATTCCCGCCGCGGCTTCCTCGACGGCGTCGGTATCAGGCTACCGAGCATCGTGGTGCGGCCGGGCCGGCCGAACAAGGCCGCTTCCGGGTTTTTCTCCTCGATCATCCGCGAGCCGCTCAACGGCGAGGAAGCGATCCTGCCGGTCGACGACGGCATCCTGCACTGGCATGCGAGCCCGCGCGCCGCCATCGGCTTTCTCATCCATGCCGCCAGGCTCGACCGCGACTCGCTCGGGCCGCGCATCAACCTTACCATGCCCGGCGTGTGCTGCACCGTCGCCGAACAGATCGCCGCGTTGCGCCGGATTGCCGGCGACAAGGTGGCCGCGCGCATTCGCCGCGAAACCGACCCGCTGGTCGCGCGCATTGTCGCCGGCTGGCCGAGCCGGTTCGATCCGCGCCGTGCGCTCGCGCTCGGCTTCAAGGCGGAGGCGTCGTTCGATGAGATCATCCGCATCCATATCGAGGACGAGCTGGGCGGCAGGATCGCCGCTTGACGCCGGACACAAGACCCTTGATCCGGAGGCAAAAACGGTTTTCCGAACGGATCATGCTCCGCTAAACATGCTAAATGCGGCCATGCAATTCTCCTCTAGCCTGATTCCGGCGACGCTCGCCCGCCGCTATAAACGCTTCCTCGCCGACGTGGTGCTCGAAGCCGGCGACGTGACGACCGTCCATGTCGCCAATCCGGGTGCCATGACCGGCCTGGACCGTCCCTTGTCGCGGGTCTGGCTGTCCGATTCCGGCAATCCGTTGCGGAAGTATCCCTACACCTGGGAGCTGGTCGAAGCGGACCTCGGCAGCGGCCCGGAACTTATCGGCGTCAATACCGGGCAACCCCACCAACTCGTCGACGAGGCGCTTGCGGCGGGGCTGATCCCGGAACTACGCGACTACCAGTCGATCCGGCGCGAGGTGAAATACGGCGAGAACTCCCGGGTCGATTTTTTGCTCGAAGATCCGGCGCGGCCGCCCTGCTATCTGGAGGTCAAGAACGTCCATCTCATGCGCAAGCCGCGGCTCGCCGAATTTCCGGACTCGGTGACCGATCGCGGCGCCAAGCATCTTCGCGAGCTTGCCGCCGTGCGGGCGGGCGGCGCGCGCGCCGTGCTCCTGTTCGTCATTCAGATTCCGTCGGCCGACCGCTTCGCCCTCGCCCGCGACATCGATCCGGCCTATGCCGCCGCTTTCGCGCAGGCGCGCGCGCGCGGCGTCGAGATGCTGGCCTGGCGCTGCGCCATCAATCTCAGCGGCATCGAGATCGCGACGCCGGTTCCCATCGTCGAGCCCTAGCGGGACGGCGGCGGCAGCGGATTGCTTGCGTTGGCCGCGCGCATGCTTACATTGTTGGTCAATCGGCGGCTTTCGGCCGCTTTCATCGCGGCCCACGCTCCACCACCATGACCTATGTCGACGCCACCTGCACGCCGCTGCGCAAAACCGGACAGATCAAGATTTACGGGCCCGCCGCCTTCGAGGGCATGCACAAGGCGGGCGCGCTGGCGGCCGAGTGCCTCGACATGCTGGCCGGCGAGATCAAGCCCGGCGTTCCCACCGAGCGTATCGATCGGCTGGTCTACGAGTTCGGCCTAGACCACGGCGCCCTGCCGGCGACGCTGATGTATCGCGGCTACCGGAAGGCGACCTGCACGTCGGTCAATCACGTGGTCTGCCACGGCATCCCCGGGCCAAAGCCGCTGCGCGAGGGCGACATCGTCAATGTCGATGTGACGCTGATTCTCGACGGCTGGCACGGCGATTCGAGCCGCATGTTCGCGGTCGGAGAAATCCCGCGCCGCGCCGAGCGGCTGATCGAAGTCACCTACGAGGCCATGATGCGCGGCATTGCCGTGATCAAGCCCGGCGCCACCACCGGCGATATCGGTCATGCGATCCAGACCTACGTCGAGGCCCAGCATATGAGCGTGGTGCGCGATTTCTGCGGCCACGGCCTCGGCCAGCTGTTCCACGACGAACCGAACATCGTGCATGTCGGTCGGCCGGGCGAGGGTATCGTGCTCAAGCCCGGCATGTTCTTCACGATCGAACCGATGATCAATCTCGGCCGCCCGCATGTGAAAGTGCTGTCCGATGGCTGGACAGCGGTAACCCGCGACCGCTCGCTGTCGGCGCAATTCGAGCATTCCGTCGGCGTCACCGAGACCGGCGTGGAGATTTTCACCCTCTCGCCCCGAGGATTCACCCGGCCGCCCTATCCGGCGTGAGCCCGGCTCACCACGCGGCTTCGAGAATTGCCATCACGTCTTCGGCCGAACGGATCGGTCGCGGGTTGGTGCGTACCCACAGGTTATGCATCGCGGCTTCGGCGATTTTCGGTAATTGCTCGCGTTTGACGCCGACGGCGCGGAGCGTCGTCGGCTGCCCGAGCGCCGCGATCAATTCGGCGACCGCGTCGGCCGCCGGAACGCCGGGTCGGCCCATGGCCCCGGCGATCAGCGCCTGCTTCTCTTTCGTCACGCCCTCATTGTAACGCATCACGTGCGGCAGCATGACGCATGAGGTGTGCCCATGCGGAACATCCGCGAAGGCTCCCAGCGCGTGACCGATGCCGTGGCTCGCGCCGTAATTGACCCGCGCAATTGACGAACCGGCCAGCCAAGACGCCTGTTGGCAAGTCAGGCGCGCGCCGAGATCGTCGGGGCGCGGCAGCGCTTCGGCAAAAAGCCGCAGCGCGTGCAAGGCGAGCCCGTCGCAATAGGGATGGGCGTCGATCGAGCAGAGCGTTTCCACGGCATGATCGACGCCGCGCACGCCGGTCGAGAGCCAAAGCCACTGCGGCGTGTGCACCGTCACTTCGGGGTCGAGGATCACGGCGCGCGCGCCGACATCCGGCCCGATGAACGAGTGCTTTTGGCGGATGCGCCCATCGGTAACCCCGGCCAAGTTCGAGAACTCGGCGCCGGAGAGCGTGGTCGGCACCGCGACCTGGCGTACCGGCGAAGGCCGGATATCCGGCACCTGCCGCTTGCCGTCGGCACCGATCGAGACGTGCAGGCCGTCAAGCGCTTCGGTCGAATCGACATTGTGAGCGAGGCAGATTTGCAGAACCTTGACGGTATCGATCGCCGTGCCGCCTCCCACTGTGAGGATGAGATCGGGTGCCGCCGCCCGCACCGCGCGGGCCGCCGCGATGACGCTCGCGCGCGGGCTGTGCTGCACGCAGCCATCGAAAAGCCCGACATAGTGCCGGCCGAGGGCTTCGGCGATGGTGCGCACCACCGGCGTTTTGGTCGCTAGCGTCTTTGATGCGACGATGAAGACCCGCGTGGCGCCAATCCGCGTCGCCTCTTCCACCGCGGCCTCGGCGGCCGGACGGCCGAACACGACGCGTTCGAGAGAAAGGTAAGCGTAGCTGCCGGTCCTATCCATGGCGTTCTCCATGTTCCGTCCACCCGACGGCCGGCCCCGGCGGGCGGCGGCTTGGAGCGGGCCATCGCAATCCGATTGCAAAATACCGTAATCCGGTCATCTTGGAGGTGCCGCCGGCGGCGGCAAGGCGCCGGGGCGGCCGTGGAGTGGCGTTCAAATTGCCATGTTGGAAAAGAAGCCCCAAAGCGAACGCGGACTCGCCGAGGCCCCACCGCATTATTACGGTCATCGGGAACGCCTGCGCGAGCGCTTCCGCGAGGCCGGGGCCGACGCCCTTTCGGATTACGAGTTGCTCGAACTGGTGCTGTTCCGCGCGCTGCCCCGGCGCGACGTCAAGCCGCTCGCCAAAGCGCTGATCGCGACCTTCGGCTCGTTCGCGGAGGCGATCTCGGCGCCGGTCGCGCGGCTTGCCGAGGTGAAGGGCCTGGGCGACGCCGGCATCACCGAGCTCAAGACCGTGCAGGCGGCGGCAAGCCGGCTCTTGCGCGGACAAGTCAAGAAGCGGCCTGTCCTGTCGTCGTGGTCGGCGGTGCTCGACTATTGCCGCAGCGCGCAGGCCTTCGCCGATCGCGAGCAGTTCCGCGTGTTGTTTCTCGACAAGCGCAACCAGCTCATCGCCGACGAATTGCAGCAGGTCGGCACCGTCGACCATACCCCGGTCTATCCCCGCGAGGTGGTCAAGCGCGCGCTCGAGCTTTCGGCGACCGCCATTATCCTGGTGCACAATCATCCGTCCGGCGACCCGACGCCGTCGCGGGCCGACATCCAGATGACGCAACAAATCATCGCGGTGGCGAGCCCGCTCGGCATTTCCGTGCACGACCACATCATCGTCGGCAAGGAAGGCCACGCCAGCCTGAAGGGGCTGAAGTTGGTGTGAGGCTCCCAAAGGAGGAGACAATGGCGATCAGGCAAGTAACATGCTGCGTGTTCCTCGGTCTTGCAGCGCTTGGAATTAACGCCCGCGAAGCCCACGCTTTCGGCGATACAATAGTCGGCGCACCCGGCATTACCTATTTCGATTTTTCCAAAATCGCCGCAACATTTTCCATCAAGATGCTGCCGGACGACAAGAAAAACCCGACTGAAGAGGAAAAGAAAGCAGCCAAACAAAAAGAGTTGCAATGCGAACAGGAACAGGTGGACGCAATCTGTCAATTATTGGGCCAGTCCGGATTATTGGGCTATGACAGCACCGCTGGCGCCGGAAGTTGTCCAGTATTTGTAGATCATCCAAACCTGAAGGATCACCCTGGTTCGAAAGCTGCCCCCGTAAAGTGCACAGTGGGCGAAGATTCCGGTAAAAGGACATATGATCTTAGTAAGCCAAACAAAAACTGTACTGCAACCTTGGAGTGGGCATTTTGTGGGAAAAAATGATCTGCGCGCGACGGCCTATCGCTCGAGCATGGGAAAATGTGTTGCGAGAGCCCTCAACACGAAACGCCATACCCAGGTCACGGTATCGTTCGTACGTTCAAGGTGGCGGGTGTCGCAGTATAGGCGATGTTCAATCCCACAAGTTGGTGTAAAATCGTAAACGTCCTTTTAGTATTATAAGCATCGCGCGGCACGCAATATTGAACCGAGTTGTAGACCAATTGCGTATAGCAATTCGAAAGATGATTGTTGACAATATCAAGGATAGAAGTGTTGTCACCCGTATATTCGAGTCGTAACGGCACGTTACTAACTTTTTCCCTATTCAGCAGCCGACCTAAAAACAGATAAACGCCATATGCCGAGCGTGTTGAGAATTGGATCTTAATTTTTGTGCTTTTTGAGACTAGTTTGTCCCGCGTAAGAATCGTCGACGCTGCTTTTGCAGCAAAGTAAGGTAGGTCTGGGGGAAGGTCGAACCACGCTGACGTAGAATCTTTTGATTTGATCTTCGGCACTTTATTGGGGCTTAGATAATTCAAGTAGACGTAGATCGGCTGTGGTATGGACGCCCCTCCTTTGGAGGAGTCGCTTCCACTCCCAGAGTCATCTTGTTTTCCTGCCAGCCAACTCTTTGAGCAATTATCAGGCTTTGGTAGTTCACTTGGGGTATATGGCGTCGACCCAGCGCGCCCGGGCGCCAAAGGAAGTCTTCTTTTTGCTTCGTCGGCAAAAAGCGCCGCCGATCTGTCAAAGCAAATTTTGCTCGATGGTGTCGTCCCACTTTTCGGCCGACCGCGCTCTATTTCGATCGTAAGTCCCGAATGCATCAGCTCCAGCAGCAGCCCTGCAAACTTTTCAAAACTCGTCCCATCATCTGGGTCGTTGACCAATACCTCATAATTCTTGCAATTGGAGTCGCCACATATCCTGATGCGGTCGACGAAAAGCCAAAATAAGAGTTCCGGCTGATAGCCTTGCTTTATAAAAAAACCAATTGTTCCGACGTCAATAGGGGTGAGCAATGCCTGCCATGACTGGGGATCGTCGACAGGTTGCACCGTCAGGGCGTCGGATGTCGTCCCTGTAATGGAGTTTCCACTGATTCCGTAACTCGCCAATTTATAGGGCATAAAAGTGAATGTGGGCACCGTGGCATTTCCCGTGAATCCAGTGCTCGGACTGGCCTGTGTAACGGCCACAAAATTCAAGGGCTCGGATTCACTAGCGCGGACGATATTCAGTAAAATAGAGTAGGCGTTGTAGTCGGCTATCGATTCGTTCAATGTATCAGTGTGAGCCCCCACATTATCGACTATCGCGCACCCCCCAAGAAGAAGCGTCGATAAACTTACAAACGTCGAAACGGACGTGATACTTGACCACCTACGCACCGTACAGCCCCCCCGACTGAACAGCCGTTGAAAACAATACAATACTATTTCTATTTGTGTAAAGAAACAAAGCGCGTGCTAATCAACCCTCACTACACCGCGGCATCACCACCTAGCCGCACGGCACGCGTGTAGTCATCTTACCCTTGCTGACGAATCAACATTGAAATTGGTGGGAATTTCCGTTGGCGTCGAAGCAAGTGGTTATGGCCCCAGGCGGACAATCATTGAGATCATACGGATAGCACCTGAGCGCGGCCGCCTGTTGCACGACGCGAGAGCTCTGGCTTACGACGCGACTGCCCCGTGCCTTCGAATATGAAGCCCCTCGCTTACCTGTCCGCCGAAACTCCTCCACCATGCGGTCGTTTATTCGTGGCATTGTAGTCATGACGCTTCCCCTCTCTCAAGATACGGATGCCAAGTAGTGACAATGAACGGGAACTCGTGCGTAACGTCAACCCGCACGAAATATTTCTCTTCTAGGGCGGTGTTGTCGCCACTGTACGTGAATACGGCTCTGACGATGCGACCAGCGCTGCCGCTGAGCCGGGACGAGAATGTCGGCACGCCCGTCAGCTTGTAGTCTTTATGAATACCGGCAATATTTTGCGCTGTGAGCTCGTAACGGGCGACCAAAAAATTGTAGGCGCGATCTTCGTCACTCAGTCCCCAATTGTCGGCCATCTGTACGAAATGCTCTCCAAGCCCGGGAACCGGTTGCATAGTGAACACCTGGTCCATCAGAACCTCAATTCCGTCAGGCGTCTGCGATCCCCTCACGCCAACGACGACATCCAGGTCCTGCGGCGGCCCAAAGGGCGGATCGATGAAGGTGGACCGCCCTTTACCCGCTCTCTTGCCCTTGCCAGGGTTCGCTTTCGGATATTTCGGGCGCGCCAGGCAATCGATTAGCTCGTCGAAATCGCTGGGACAGCGCGGGTTGAGTACGAACACCGGAGAATCCTCGATCGTCAGACGCCACGAGAGCTGGCGCGCGAGATAGCGCGTCATCTTCCTATCCTTGGACAGCACCGCGTGTTGCCAGGTCCGGTCCTCGGTCTGCTTCATCGGCATGTCAGCATCAGGCGTTGTTTGCACCCCCAACGCATGAGCGATGGCCTGCATCTCGCGTTCTATCGCGACGTTCGGATATTCTGCTTCGACCGTGCCGATGGCGTACACAAAACCGCTGTGTGTGCTTTGATTCTCGTTACACGTGCAGACCCCGCCCGGGGCGCCGCAGCTGCATTCGCCAGCCTCCCCGGCGAGCGCAAGCGCCGGATGCCGCGCTGCAACAGACGAACTGGCACGATTTGCTGATCGGACATCGCCGCTGGTTTGCATGATCGGATTCCCCCCAAAGTTTTGATAGTCTTCGCCGCGAATAGACAGACGCGCTTGTACCCCATGCCATTCTGCGCGATCTTGGCCGCGTCTAACGCAGCGATTATTTGCGCGTAATCAAGCATCGGCGGTACCTCTCCGCCACGCGGCCCAAGTCGCGCGATTGCTGCGCGCATGTCGGAGACAGTAGCATCGGACCGCGAACCGAAAATTGCAACCAGAATACCGGTTGCTATCGCGGCCGCTGCGCTCGTGCCCGACATCCTGGTCAGTTCTCCGCCCAACCCATAACCCAAAACGTCGCTGCCGAACATCGCGACGCCCCGGCGAGCTATTTCTGGCGAAAGGTTAGAAGACGGCAAAACTTGACCCCGCGCATCCACAGCAACAACTGGAATCGTTGCTGGATGCGACACAAGTTCGCCCCTGGCAGGCCGACCCTGATTGCCGGCCGCAGCGACGATCACACTACCGGCAGCATAGGCCCGATCGAGCGCCGAACCTAAAGCGACGTGAAAATCACGATCGTCACCCAACACGGCGAGACTTAAATTGATCAATCGTGCGCCCGCTGCGACGGCCAATTCAACCGCGGACGCAAGCTCGGATACATCAGCTCCATTCGCGTCATCGTCAGAAAACAACGGAATGTGCAACAACTTGCAGTCAGGACAAATGCCCGGCACCGGCGCATCTCGACGCGCGCCGAGAAGTCCCATGACGAACGTGCCATGCTCACAGGCCGAGCCCGCTTGCGGCTTACACGGGCGATTACCTAGGGATATTGGCGGTTGCGCCAAAATCTTGTTTAGGCCTACCGCATCATAGGGTCCGTCGATCACTGCAATCGCGACTTCAGGAGACCCAAAATTATCTCGAGGCACACTTTCACGAGCTATCGTGACTCCTGCACTCACAAGCGCCTCACCAAAATCATTGTAACCGCTGTGGAAGAAGCGGCCCGCGCAACAGCCGACATATCTTTGCAAACGCAACGTATAATTGCAAGCGTCACTGATCGCCCTTCAATGATCCCTCGGACAGGCAGAATTTCGTGATCCGCCATAGAGCCCCTATCCACGTCGGCAATAGTCGCTATGATGCTAGAAGATCGGGCAATCTGATAAATTGATTGGTTTTGTTATGCATAATCATCCGTCCGGCGACCCGACGCCGTCGCGCGCCGACATCCAGATGACGCAACAGATCATCGCGGTGGCAAGCCCGCTCGGCATTTCCGTGCACGACCACATCATCGTCGGCAAGGAAGGCCACGCCAGCCTCAAGGGGCTGAAGCTGGTCTAATGAGATCGAGACCGCCCATGGCGCGCGACATCACGAGCCCCCGCAAGGTCATAGCCCCAACCAGCCTATTGGCGCTGCTGCTCGGAGCGGCGGCGGTCGGCGCGGTTACCATCGGCGCGCTGGCGATCGGCCAAATTGCGATCGGCCGTCTGGCGCTCAAGAAGGCGCGCATTGGTTCGCTGGAAGTCGATAACTTGACGGTTCGCCGGCTGCGCGTCGCTGAGCGACAAGACCCGAAATCGTGAGCCCCTGCCGGCGCCCTTCAGCTGTATAAATGGTCGCGCCGGACCGCCGAGCTCAATACGCGTTCTGACCTCGCAACACCTCGACGCCGGTGCGCGCGATGATCCGCAGGTCCAGCCACAAGCTCCAATTGTTGATGTACCAAAGATCGAGTTGAATGCGCTTTTCCATCAGGGCAACGGCGGCAGTCTCGCCGCGGAATCCGTGGATTTGCGCCCAGCCGGTGATGCCGGGCTTGACGTGATGCCGGAACGTGTATCTGTCGATCAGCTCGGCGTATTCATCGTCGTGGACGACGGCGTGCGGGCGCGGCCCGACCAAAGACATTTCGCCCGTCAGAACGTTGATGAGCTGAGGCAGCTCGTCGATGCTGCTGGCGCGCAACAGACGGCCGAGCCACGTGACCCGGGCGTCATCGCGTTGCGCCTGCCGAACCGCGCGGCCGTCTTCCAGAACAGTCATCGTACGGAATTTGTAAATCGCGAATTCGCGGCCGTTGAAGCCGCGACGGCGTTGGCGAAAAATGACCGGACCCTGGGAGTCCAACTTTATCGCCACGCTGGTCAGCAAAAGCAGCGGTGAAAATATCGCCAATGCCAGGCCGGCGAACATGAGGTCGAAGAGGCGCTTGACGATCAAATCCCGCCGCGACAAAGGAGCGCGCTGGACTTCGATCGGGGTGAGGACGCGAAGGTCCCAGCTCGATCGCGAAAGGATCGAGCTCACCGAGCGATCCGGCAGCAGAAACACCGGAAGCGGCAGCGCCTGCAGCCGTTCGCAGATGAAATCGGCGCGCACCGTATCCACCCAGCGCAGCGCCAGCAGCACCTGCTCCGCGTGATTGGCCCGAGCCGCCATAATCCCGGAATCGACGACTTCAACATCATGCACGATGTTTGCAAGACATGCACGATGTTTGCAAGAGTAGGACCCGATGCCGGGGAAAGTTCAAAACGACCGACCTCGCGCGCTCCATAGGTTCGCAGCAAATGGGTCTCGGAGTTGACCGCAAGCTCTTCCGGATCGCCGATGATGACGACGGGTTGCCCGCCCAGCGTGCCATTGGCCAAGGCCCGGCGTAGATTGAACGCGGTGATGTAACGCGACGCGACGATGACGGCGACGCCGAGGAAACCGAAGCTGATCGTTGCGCCGCGGGAATAGTTCGCCCCGCTCTTCAGCAGGAACAGCAGTGAAGTCATGAACAGGACCGCTGCGCCCCAGGCAGCGACGACGCCGCGAATTTGCCCGCCGGCCGACAGCAGGGCATTCGGCTGGTAGAGTCCAAGCAATTTGGACAGCAGGACAAAAGTCAATCCGGAATAACAGCCGATGACGACATAGGCGTCGACGTCGCCCCACTCATCGAAAGCGAGAAAATGATAAACAACGCCGGTGGCGATGCTCGTCGCCACAATCAGCGTAAAGTCGGATATTGCGGTAAACGCACCAATGCGCTGGTACGAAAAATAACGAAAGACCGACCTGGGCTTCCGCGCATGACTCCAAACTTCGGTGGGGAAAAAATGCGACATGGCCCGAAGGCCGCTGCAACATCCGGGCCGCGCCGCCGCGACGGAGCTTATGCTTTTCCAACCGCGCTATGGAATCGCTTTATCAGCTCATGCTTTCAGCAGTTAACCAATATTTTCAGAAGCTTTTTCCGCGACGATCCGATTGTAGCCCCGCTCATAGGGCGGACGAGCGTGTCCCACTACGAGACGCCCCAGCGATGGCCGCGCGAAATCGAGACTGTCAGGCGCTGGGGCGTCCTGACGATCGGCACAGGATTGGGCAACGCCCAATTCAGCAATCGGCGCGGCGATGAGGATTAGCCGCGGTCATGAGCCGCCGGCTTTATAGAGAACGATCTGGGTGCAGCGGAACAACGCGATGGTCTTGCCGGGGGCCTCGCTTTTGACTTCCGCATCCCACACCTGCGTCGTTCGTCCGGCGTGCACCAAGCGCGCCTCGCAGACAATCCCGCCGTCGCGTGCGGTGCCGATGAAGTTGGCCTTAAGCTCCGCGGTGGTGAAATTCGCGGCGCCTTCCGGAAGCGATACGATGCAACCGTAACCGCAAGCGGTGTCCGCGAGCGCAACGACTGCCGCGGCGTGGAGATAGCCGTTCGGCGCCAGATGCTCCTTGCCGATCTCGAGCCGGCCATGCGCAAAGCCGCGGTGCAGATCGATCCAATCGAGGCCCAAATGATCGGGTAAAAATCCGATTTGCTTGACGCGAAAAGCAGCCGCGGCCTCGCTCATGGATTCACCCTCGGATACGCATTCTCACTCACTGCCGCACCAGCAGAACCGGATCGGGACTTTCCGGGACGCGCAGCCAGGTATTGGCGTCGTTCTCCTCGAAGCGCCAGACTTGCCCGCGTCCCGACAGCAGCACCAATTCGCCCTGGTCGATGCGCCAGGCGGTCGGCGCGAACCGGGTGACCAGCGGATCGCAGCCGGGCTTGAGCTTGAGCGCCAAACCGTCGGCACCGGTCGCATTGTTCGCCAGCGTGAGCGTGCAGATCGGCTTGCCTGTCCCGCGCGCGACCGCCCAATCGCCGACCATGTCCTCGGCCGAACGGACCGGCGCTGCCGCCGCGCTCTGCAGCACGTAGCGGCCTTCACCCGGTTGGAAGCCGTCAAAGATGCCGGTCTCGGCCTCGGTCAGTTCGATCACCGCGTGGCCGCGCCCGTCCAGGAGACGCAACGCGCCGTACGCGTCGACCGCCCAGGCGGTAATATCCTTGGTCAAGGGAAACAGGTTTGCGCAGTTCTTGTCGATGTCGAGCTTATAGCCATCGGCCACGGCATCGGCGCGGAACATGAAACGGCAAATCTTATCGTGATCGGCATTGGAGAATTCCCAGGCGCCGATCATGGCGCTGGCGGCTTCGCTCAGCACCGGCGAATCCTGCGCCAGCGCGCCGCTGCAAAGGCTTGCCGCAACGGCAACGCCGATGATTGTGCTACGACCCATGCCGAAACCGCTGGCGCTCATGCCCGAACGCTAGCACGCAGGTGGCGCGCCGTCATAGTATCCGTCAGCAGGAGCTGTCTTAGCTCCTGACGGCCGGAACCTGGACCGCCCTCCGCCGTTCTGCTACCGGTGGTCGATGGTCAGCGGCCGATGCAGACCCAGTACGTCGGTGTGCGCGCCGGTCAGGTTTTTTCATGAGTGGAACGTCCGATAACGTCGCGGGCGACAAGAACGCCGAGCGTTACCTTCTCGTCCTCGGCACGGCAGCCGCGGACCTTTGGAGCGATTTGCCGCAGGAGCTTCAGCAATCCTTGTTCGAACGGGCGGTCGTTCTCGGCCACAAAAGCGAGCGTGATGAAAGCCTGCGCGAGCAGCTGGCCAAATTTCTCCACGATCATCACGCGCGAACCCAGCGCGCCTGAGGGCGGCAATCCGCCGCTTGTGAGGGCGTGCGCCAACCTTACATACGGCTACCAACCCAGATAAGGCACCGAGCGTTCACGCCATGGTTGAAGATCCAAACCAGCCGGAACGGCCCCGCGTAGAGCCGGAAATTATTCCGCCGGACCGAAACCTACGCCGGCCCGATCGGCATCAGCAGACTTGGCACCGGCAGACTTGGCACCGGCAGACTTGGCAGCCGTTCTCAACCGCAGCGGACGAGACGCAGCGCATCTACGTCGCCAGGCTCGGGCCGTTCGGCATCGCGTTTCTTATGTTGATCCTCGGCGTTGTTATCGCGGTGATCCTGCTCGCCGTGGTTGGCGCGGTTCTGATCTGGATTCCGGCCGTCGTGCTGCTCGTCGCAGTCGGCGCCCTGTTCCGCCTCTTCCGCCGGTAACCGCCCCGCAGCGGCGCGCCGCAGGCGCCTGCCTGGGGCCCGGTGAAATGCGGCATACACCGCGCATTAACCCTAACCCCTTATGAACTGATTAACGGCACGGGGTCGCCTGGACATGCCCGGCCGCTTGCCGTTGAGTCGCTGTGGGGTGACGCGCCGATGATGGCGTTGCTTGGCGTCACCCGTGCGCCAGCGCTGCGCTGCTGCTGTCAAAAGAGTAGGTCAGATGTTCGAAGCGCCGCGCCAAATCCAATCGGCCCTCGCCCCTTCGGGTGACGTCGCTGTCGGGCCTGCTCCAATCGCCGGCATCGACCTTCAGCGTATCCGGTCCGTCCTCTGGCGCGGCAAGACGACGACTTTGTGGACCACGGCGGCGTCTCTCCTCATCGCGGTGCTGATCGTGCTGGTCGTGCCGCATCGATTCACGGCGGTGACACAGATTCTCATCGACCCGACGGATTTGCACGCGGTAGGCAACGATCCTAATCCGTCCAATCAGACCAACGATGCGGCCGTGCTGCAAGTCGAGAGTCAGGTTCGAGTGCTGGGCTCCGACAGCGTGCTGCGCCGCGTGATCAGCGCGGAATCGCTCGACCGCGATACGGAATTTGTCGGCCGGGCGTCGGCCCTGCGCGGATTGCTGGCGTCCTTCGGGCTCGGCGGCGCCCGCAATACCGATCCTGCGCTGAGCGCGGTTAATGCGCTGAAGCGGAAGCTCCAGGTGAAGCGCGCCGAGCGCACCTACGTCGTCGACGTCAGCGTCACCAGCCAAGATCCGGACAAAGCGGCGCGCATCGCCAACGCGGTTGCGCAGGCTTATCTGGCGGAACAAACGGCCGTGCGGTCCGACGCCGCCCGTCAGATTTCGCAATCGTTATCGGCCCGTCTCAACGAGCTCAAGGATCGCGTGCGCGAGGCCGAGGATCGCGTCGAGACGTACAAGGCCCGCAACAACATCCTCGGCGCCAGCGGACAGCTCGTCAACGAACAGCAGCTCTCGGAATTGAACAATCAACTCGGCGCGGCGCACGCCCGCACGGCAGCGGCAAAGGCGCGTGTCGACCAGGTCGAGCGCCTGCAGCTGTCCAGAGACGAGACCGGCGCCTTCCCGGAAGCGGTGCAGTCGCAGACCGTCACCGCGCTGCGCAGCCAATACGCCGAGGTCATGCGTCGCGAGGCCGAGCAGATGACCTCGCTCGGCCAACGCCACCCGGCGGTGATCGAAATCCAGGCCGAAGCGGTACGGCTGCGGAAGATGATCGAGGACGAGGTCCATCGCCTCGCGCTTGCTGCGCGCAGCGAATACGAGAGCGCCCGCGCCAACGAGGCGGCGCTGGCCGCCAATCTTGAAACTCAAAAGCACAACGCGGTCACCACCAACGGGGCCATGGTGACGCTGCGCGAGCTCGAGCGCGACGTCCAGGCCAGCCGTGCCGTCTACGAGTCGTTTCTGGTTCGCGCCCGCGAGACCGGAGAACAGGAGCGGCTCGACACCAAGAACATCCGCGTGATCTCCCGCGCCGAACCGCCGCAGCGCCGCAGTTTCCCGCCGTCCAACCTGCTGCTCGCCGTCGGCGCCCTTCTCCTTGGGGTCGGCGCCGGGTCCGCTATCGTCATCATGCGGGACACACACGACCCGGCGTTGCCGCGCGCCGGCGGCATCGTCCGCCGCAAATTGGCCAGCGCCGCCAAGGAATTTCGGCCGTCCGCCCGGTCGTCATCCTCCATTCCGGTGCTTGCAGTGTTGCCGAACGTCGACACCTCGTTCGGCTTGAACGCCGCGGAGGATCCGAACTCGCGTTTCGCCATGGAAATCCGCAAAATACTGGACGCGGTGCGGGCAAGCCACAAAACCCGCGGCAATCCCACGATTCTTGTCGTCGCTGCTGATGATGAGGACGACACCGCGGCGGTCGCGCTGACCTTTGCCGCAGTGGCGGCCGCGACGCAACGCGTGCTGCTGATCGACGCCGATCTGCGGCGCCGAACCCTGTCGGCAATCGATGCCGATCAAAGCCAAGCCGGGCTCGTCGATGTCGCCACCGGGCGCCGCGCGCTGTCCGACGTGATCACCCGCGATCGGGAAACCAACCTCAATCTGGCGTCGTTTGTTTCGCCGAACAGCCGGCGCGACCGGCCGATCAGTGAAGCAGACGTCAAACAGGCCTTCGACCAGACCAAACGCTTCGACATGGTGATCGTTGCCGCGGTCGAGTTGAACGGCGATCCGAGCGCCGGCTTCTTTGCCGGCCTGGTCGACCACATCCTGCTGGTCGCCCGCGCCGACGAGCAGAACAAAGCTGCCGTCGAAAAATTCATCGCGCGCCTCGGCCTCGACGCGCGCAAGGTCCGCGGCGTGGTTCTGACCAGCGCCGAAGCGGCCTAACCGAACGCAGGCAGCCGTGCCGCTCAGGCGCGGCGGCCGGCGAATCCGGGTCGTGCGCGAAAGGCCCGCCGCACAGCATGCACGAGATTGCGGACTTGGTCGTAGTTCGCGAGCTGAGCGCGGGCGTGCCGATAAGCCGCTACCGCTGCACCCTTGAGCGTGCGGGCGTCCAGCTGCTGATGCAGCGGCAACACATGATCAGACCAGTGAAGCTTGTAAGCCTCGTGGCCGACGGTCAGATCGAAGACTTTGACGTCGCGCTGCGCTATGCACCATTGCACGACGCTTTCCATCAACAGCCTGCCTACGGAAAACTGCGACCACTCGCTGTCGTAGCTCGACAGCAGAAAACAGTAGCGGCTGCGGAATCGCGGACCCCACATGGTGGCCACGATGCGCTGCCCGACCCGCAGCGACGCCACCACGATGTCGCCGGTCTCAAACGGCACATTGGTCAGGCGCTTGTAGAACTCGCGGACTTCCGGCCTGCCGAATAGGTTTGGCAGGCCGTAGTGGGTCAACCATTCCGTCTTCTGCGCGGCGGCCACCTGGACGATCTCGTCTCGCTCCGTCTGATCGCTTGGAAAGCGCACCTCCACGGCGCCCAATTTCGCCAAACGGCGCCATTTGTAGCGGTTCTGGCGAAAGAAGTCGGTGCTGCGTGCAGCCGTGAAATCGGCGAAACTCGCCGGCAGCGTCGCCGCGAACGCAGTTTCGCTGCGGCGGACCGCGGGCAGATACAGCATCGGATTCGGCGTTTCCTCGATGGTTTTCGGCATCCTCGCCAAGTAAACGAGGTCAAACCTCGGCATGAGTCCGATGATGATCCGCCAAAGCTTGGCAAAGCCGTTGGCCGATACTGCGCTGGCGAACGCACGGTCGATTACCGGCGCGTTGTAGTCGGTGGCGTCGCCGCCAAGAAACTGCAAGCTGGTGAAGTAGCGGTGCTGGTAGATGCCGAGCGGAAGCAGCATCAGGGTTCGTTCATCCGCGGCAGCGACGTGGACAACGCGTTCCGCCACCCGCTGCGTGCTGCCGATGGTGTTCTTCCAGACGCTGTTCCACTCGAAGGTCTGGAACACGTAACAGGCGCAACCGGCGACGGCCTCGCGCCAGACCCGTTCCGCCTCCGCAAGCGAGGCGTAGACGGTGATGCGGGCGCCGCGAACAGACGCGTCCTCAAGCGTCGGATCCAGATCGGAGACGAGAACGGTCTGCATGGCGGCCTTCATCAGCGCATGAGCGGCAGCCATAGCAAACTTGGCCGGCCTACCGGCCGCATTGCCGACACCGATCGTTGTTAAGGTTAGCCGCACAATTCGCAGCGGCGCTACAATCTACCCTTTAGAACAAGTTCCCAGAGCGGTCTTCGATACTCCCGAGCTGTTCACTGGCCCTCTTTGCCTTGACGTGGTGCAATGGAACCCCATGAACGCCCGCGCGGTCCTCATGTCGACGGCGCCCGTCATCGCCCGCTACAGCGGGATCGCTAAGGCGCTTGCATTGCGCTACGGCGGCCCGGGCATCATCTTCATGCTGCACAGCACGGTCGGCAATTCGGACCGGCATGTCGATAAAAATCTGCGTTGTCCCGTTTCAGCACTTGAACGGACGCTCCGCTGGCTCAAGGACAATGGCGTCGAATTCGTCAGCCTTGACGAGGCGGTGGAGCGATTGGATCGGCCGTCGCCGGGGAAATTCTGCGCGTTCACATTCGATGACGGTTATGCCGACAATTTGACCCACGCACTCCCGGTCATGGAGCGTTTCGGCGCGCCGTTTACCGTCTACGTCACGACCGGGATGAGGACGGGCACCATCGACGCGTGGTGGCTGGGCATTGCCGCGTTGATCAGCGCGCGAGATCACATCGAACTGCCGGGGCTCGATTGCGGCAATTGGGCCAGCAAGCAGCAAGCGTATGCCGAGATCACGGCGCGGGTCCATGCCGATTATGCCGCGCTGGCGCCTGTTAGGGCGGCCATTGCCGCCGCCGGCATTGATTACGGCGCGCTCGCGCAGCGGCAGGCGTTGAGCGCGGAACAAATACGGAGGCTTGCCGCTTCGCCGCTCGTCACCATCGGCGCCCATGGCGACAGGCACATCAACCTTGCTCGCGCCACGGCGGATGAGGCGGAGCTGGACATCGTTGCCGGCCGACGCCAGCTCGAGGACATCATCGATCGCGCCGTCGTGCATTTCGCCTACCCGTTCGGCGATGCCAATGCTTGCGGAGCACGCGAAGCACAAATCGCTCGCGCCGCCGGTTTTCGCACGGCGGTGACCACGCGGCACGGCACGTTATTCCCGCAGCATCGCGATGATCTCTACGCCTTGCCGCGCGAGCCGCTCCGCGGCGACGACACGCCGGCTTCGTTGTGCTGCAAGCTCGCCGGCTTCTACCGCGCCTTTCATTCAGGCCTGGGCGACCCCGTGGCTCGCATGTGAGGCGGCCGGGATGGCGCATAAAAGGAACATTCACGATGGCCGGTAGCGAACGCGCCCGCATCGTTCTTAGCATTTCCGCGCTGGCGGCCTTGTGGCTCGTCGTCACCGCGATCGATGTCGATGTCGCACGGGCAAGCGATAGCGGAGCGCTTTTTCGTCGCGGCATTGCCATTTCACATGCGATGGCGTGGGCGAGAATCGAGCCCGGCCCGGCACATGCCTTTGCTTTCCCGCCGTTCTCCGACCAAGGCAACGCCCTGACGCGCGACGAACTACGGACCCTGCGGCGCGCTGGCTTCGACTTTGTGCGTCTTGCGGTTGATCCAGGCCCGCTCCTCCAATCCCAAGGCCAGCATCGCGACGCGCTCGATGACATTCTGATGGACCGCGTCAGGCTGATCTTGGCCACGGGCCTTTCCGTCGTCGTCGATTTCCATCCCAGCGATTTGCATCCGGACTACACGGCACGAGCTCTGACCGCCGGCTTGAACACGCCGGTCTTCCGCGACTACCTGCGCATGTTGGAGCGTACCGCCGGCCTGCTCGATCGGCTTCATTCGAAAAAAGTCGCGCTTGAGCTCATGAACGAGCCGCCGGTCCATGCCGGCGCGTGGCAGCCAATGCTCGAAGCCGCCTATGCTGCCGTCCGGCACCGCTCAACCGACCTTCCGCTCGTCATCGAAGGCGGCGACGAAGCTTCGGCCACCGATCTGATGGCCATGCGGACGGCTCCTTTTGCCAAAGATGGCGCGCTGCTGTTCAGTTTCCATTATTATGATCCTTATCAGTTCACGCATCAGGGAGCGCCGTGGAACGCCGCGCGCTATCTGACGGATGTCCCCTACCCGGCCCTTGCACGACCGCTTGCTGACAGCCTCAATGCCACAGCCGCCGCGATTGCGGCAGCGGATCTCGCGCAGGACGCAAAATCGTCAGCCTACCGGGATACGCAACGGCAATTGGAGAGCTATCGCCGCTCCGCATTTGACCGCAATACGATTGCGCAGAAGTTCGACGACATAACAAATTGGGCGCGGGCGCAGGGCGTGCCGCCCGCTCGGCTCATGCTGGGCGAGTTCGGCGCCTGAAGGACGGAGCTGCAGCTTGACGGCCGGCGCGCCTCCGAACGTGCGCGATGGTTCCGCGACGTGCGCGAAGAGGCCGAAGCGCATGGGTTTGGCTGGGCGGTGTGGACTTATCGAGGCAGTGGCGGCTTCGGCCTCGTCGGCAGCGAGACGAGCGATGAATTGGAGCCGGGGGTCGCGGCCGCGCTCGGCTTGAGCCAGATCTCGCCAGTCGACGCTGCCCCCGCCGCTGCGAACCAGGCATCGCAGGTCCAGCCATGACCGCAAGACCGCGCCCGACCGTCAGCATCGTCATCAAGGCTTTGAATGAAGAGCGCAATATCGCCACCGCGATTGAAAGCGCGCTTGCCGCTCTCGATGGAATCGACGGCGAAGTCGTGCTCGCGGACAGCGCCTCGACCGACCGTACCGTCGCGATCGCCAAAAATTATCCAGTCAAGATCGTACGCATGAACTGCATTGAGGACCGCTCGTGCGGAGCCGGCGGACAGCTCGGCTATCAATACAGCTGCGGAGACTACGTCTGCCTGATGGACGGCGATATGAAGCTCTACCCGGATTTTGTTGCCGCCGCCATCAGCTATCTCGCTCAAAATCCCAAGGTCGCCGGGGTCGGCGGCATGATCGTCGAGCGTGAACAGCAAAGCTTCGAGTACGCGAAGCGCGCCACCCGCGACGATCCGGATCGTCGCCCCGGCGAAGTGGCTCATCTCGATTGCGGCGGCGTCTATCGCCGCACCGCCATCGAAGTGGTGGGCTACTTCACCGACCGCAATCTCCACAGTGCGGAAGAGATGGAACTCGGCGCCCGCTTGCGCCAAAGAGGCTGGACGCTCGCGCGCATCGATCGGCCGGCCATCGCGCACTATGGCCATGCCGGCAACGCCTTCCGATTACTCCGCCGGCGCTGGGCTTGGCGCATTGCCTTCGGCATGGGCGAGATCCTGCGAACCATGATCGGCGGCACCCACCGGCGGTCGTTGCTGCACCAGATCAGGCGCGTGGCTCTGCTCCTGGCGGCCGTTCATGTCTGGTGGCTCTGTCTGGTGGCGGCACCGTTTATGGTGCCCAGCTCTTTGCTGGCCGCGGGCACGATCGCGATGCTCGGTCTGTTTCCTTTCGCGGTGATGTCGGCGCGGTGTCGGTCCATCAGTGTCGGTATTTATTCCGTCACCGCCTGGAATGTGTACGCGCTCGGCATCTGGCCCGGCCTGCTGCAGCGGCGTGTGGATCCGCGCCAATGGATCGACAGCACGATAGTCCGCGACACTGCATCGACGGCCGAACGCGCCGAGGCAATGGTGCACTCGCTCGTCGAGCAATGAGGTCCCGCAAGTGACCAAGCGCATCGCTGCATCACCGCTGGCGAGAATCGAGTCCAGCTCATGACGACTCAAACCCTGCCGGTCCGGCCACTAGCGGCGTTCGACGGCGAACGCCTGATCCGCGGCGGCCTGTTTCTGGCGACGCTGCTGCTTTGCTGGTTCACGGTTTCGCCGTTTCCAGATCTCGGCGATCCACGTTTGCTCGAACCACAGCTAACCGGCGATCTCCTCGGTCAAGCGGCGACGGTATTGCTGACGGGGGCGCTGGCGGCTTTCGCCTTGCTCAAGCGTGCTGTTCTTTTGAAGCGCGCGGTGACGCTGCCGCTCATCCTGACATTTGCCGCGTTTGTCATATCCGCGCTTCTGTCGGCTTATCCGGCGGTGGCTGAGCGGCGCATCGTGCTTGCCGCTTTCACGATCTTTCAAGCGTCGGTTCTGCTCCTGCTGCCGTATGGGCGCGAGCATTTCGCCCGCCTGCTGGCGCTCACCGCGATCATCGTTCTAGCGGCCTGCTATTTCGGAGTGGCATTTGCTCCGCAGCGCTCGATTCATCAGATCACGGACGTCGCCGAGCCGGCATTGGCCGGCGATTGGCGCGGTTTCTTCACGCACAAGAACGGCGCCGGCGCCGGCATGGCGCTGCTGATTTTCGTCGGCATCTTCGTTTATCGCGCCTGGAATCGGCTGGCCGGAATCCTGATCGCCGTTTTTGCCTTTATCTTCTTGTACTTCACCGAAGCCAAATCGCCGTTAAACCTTTTGCCCGTCGTTCTTCTGCTTTCCTATTGCATTCCGCGCTTGCGCAGCTCGTTGGCAGTGTTGGTATTGGTGCTCGCCGTGCCGATAGCCATCAATATCTTGACCATCGGTTCGGTCATGTTCGGACCGGTCCGCGAAGCCGTCGGTCAATTGATGTCCGACCCGACTTACACCGGCCGCGACGAGATCTGGCGCTTTGCTCTCGCTCATGTCGCCGAGCGCCCGTTATTCGGCTTCGGCTTCGAGGCGTTCTGGGGAGCGCCCGATCTGGTTAACGCATGGAACCCTCACGAATCCTGGGGCTACCGCGCCAGCGATGCGCACAACGGCTATCTCAACCTTGTGATCACCACCGGCTTCGTCGGCCTGACAGCGGCGCTGTGGTGGATCATCGTCCAGCCGCTCGGCGATCTACGCCGCGCATTTGCGCAGCCCGCCGATCGTCCGCTCGCGATTCTGTTTCTGCAATTCTGGATGCTGGGCCTTTGCCTGTCGGGCTTCGAGTCGGAATTCTTCCGCGGCGGCAGCGAGCTGTGGTTCTTAACGGTCACCTCGATCGTCGGGTTTCGCTTCCTGACGATTACCGAGAGCGGCGGGTGAATCGCATGCTAAAGAATACCAATTGCCTGCTCGCGATCAACAACTACTACTATCCGCGCGGCGGCGCCGAAGTGCTCTTCCTTGAGCACAACCGCATGATGGAGAATATCGGCTGGCAGGTCGTGCCCTTCGCCATGCGCCACCCGCAGAATCTTGCTACGCCGTGGTCCGACTATTTCCCGGACGAGATCGAGTTCGGCGCAAGTTACGGCCTCGGCGGCAACCTGCTGCGCGCCTGGCGCGTCATCTACTCGATGCAGGCGCGCCGTAATATGAGCCTCCTCCTGGACGCGATCGAGCCGCAAATCGCCCACGTCCACAACGTCTATCATCATCTGTCGCCGTCGTTTCTTCCGTTGCTGAAGCGGCGCGGAATTCGCACAGTGATGACCCTGCACGACCTCAAGCTCGCCTGCCCCGCCTATACGATGATGTCCGGCGGCAGGCCGTGCGAGCGTTGCCGCGGCGGCAAGCTCTACAATGTCGCCGTCCACCGCTGCATCAAGGGATCACGGGCGCTGTCGAGCTTGGTGATGGTCGAGTCCTATCTGCACCGGCTATGGCGAGCCTACGAAGCCAACGTCGATCGTTTCATCGTGCCGAGCCGGTTTTTGCTGGAAAAGCTGGTCGAGTGGGGATTCGTTCGCGAGCGCTTCGTCTATATTCCCAATTTCGTCGACATCGAGCGATTCAAACCCGATTTCGTCCCGGGTCGGCGCTTCGTCTACTGCGGGCGCCTGGATGAACTCAAAGGCGTCGAGACGTTCGTACGGGCCGCCTGCGCGGCACGTGTCCCGGTCACGCTTGTCGGCAGCGGGCCGCTCGATGCGAGATTGCGCGCGCTGGGCGAACAGCTCGACGGTGACGTGATCTTTACCGGTTATCTGACCAACGAGGCGCTCGCCGCTGTGATCCAGGAGGCGCGGGCCGTGGTCGTGCCGTCGGAGTGTCACGAGAACGCCCCGCTGACGTTGCTCGAAGCCTATGCGGCGGGACGCCCGGTCATCGGTTCGCGGATCGCTGGCATTCCCGAACTCGTGCGCGAGGAGGAAACCGGCGTGCTCTATCCGACCGGCAACATCGAAGCGCTTGCCGACGCGCTCACGCGCTTCGCTGCGCTCGCCGACGCGCGCGTCGCCGCCATGGGCGCGGCTGGACGCGCTTGGGTCGAGCGCGAATTCAATGCGGCGGTTTATCTCGAGCGCCAACTCAGTCTTTACAGCGCGCTCTCGGCGCGGGTGCGATGAATAAGATCGCCGACATGTCGCGGATCGAGCAGCAGGGCCGCCGCCGCGCCTTGCGCGTCACCATGCTCGGAATCCGCGGCTTTCCGGACGTGCAGGGCGGTGTGGAGAAGCACGCCGAGAACTTGGCTTGCGCGCTGGTCGCACTCGGATGTTGCGTCGAAGCGCTCGTCCGCAGCGGTTATGTGGCAAAGACGCGCGACGCGACTTGGCGCGGCGTCAAGCTGTCGCGGGTCTGGGCTCCGCGGATCTCCGGCTTTGAGGCTCTCGTCCATACTTTTCTCGGTGTGCTGCGGGCGGCGTTTGCACGACCCGACATCCTGCATATCCATTCCATCGGACCGGCGCTGCTTACGCCGCTGGCCCGCGCTCTCGGACTGCAGGTCGTGGTAACGCATCATGTTCTCAATTATGAGAACGAAAAGTGGAGCGGTGCCGGTCGCACGATTCTGCGGCTTGGAGAATGGGCAGGTATGACGTTCGCCAACGGCCGCATCGCCGTCTCCGAGCGCCTGGCGGAACAGATGACAAGTGCCTACCGGGTTTCCGTCAAGGGCATCCCCAATAGCATCGGCAAGCCCTGCCGGGTTCGTTCGACGGCAACCCTGCAAGCCTTTGGCCTATCGGCAAACCGCTATGCGCTGACGGTGGCTAGAATCGACCAGCAGAAGCGCCAACTCGATCTCATTGCTGCATACGCGCGCCTGCGCGAGCCGCAGTGGAAGCTGGCGCTCGTCGGGGGCGCGGATTATTCAGGAAGCTATGGGCGCGCCGTCGCCGACGCCGCCGCCAACACTCGCGGCGTTGTCATGCTCGGACAGCAGACCGGCGCGGCACTGGCCGAACTGTTCACGCACGCCGCCGTGTTCGTCCTGCCCTCCAGTCACGAAGGACAACCGATCGCGGTGCTCGAGGCTGCAAGTTTTGGCCTGCCGCTCATTCTCAGCGACATTCCGGCCCATCGGGAAATCGACTTGCCGGATGCCCGCTATTTCAACGTGGGTGATATTGCGGCACTGGCTGAACATCTGGACGCGATATTCGCGGCACCGGTCGCGGAAACGCCCGATACTCATGCGCGCGCCCGACTTTTGGCGACCCACGACTGGCCTACCATCGCGCAGCGCACGCTTGCCGTTTACTTCGAGGCCTTGTCGGAGACAGGCGTGCGGGCGCCAAGCAGCAGAGCGCTGTCGTAGTCGTCTGCAGCCGATCGCGCGGTCGCCGTCATTATGTAGTAAACGCCGATCACGCCCAACAGACCGTAGGTTATCGCCGCGTTGATGAACGACGGCACGATCGCCGAGGCGGCAAGCGCCAGGCTGCCGCAGGCTATGAGTGCGGCGTCGGAGAGCGCGATGGTGCGCACGCCAACCAGCCGCCTGGCGCGTACGGCGATCAGCGGATTGAAACAAACCATTGAAAAGATCATAGCGGCCGGAATGGCCAGCGGACCGAGCCAGGCCGCGGTCGCAAACGGAGACACGACCAGCATGGCGAATGAGGCGGCGGTAAATATCAGTGCGACGTTCGCCTGACCAGCGATGATGAGCAGCCGGTCGGAGGCCGCGTAGAAGGACTGAACCAACGACGGAATCGCCAGCCAGATCAATAAAACACGCGCGTCCATGAAGTTGCCGAGCAGAGGCAACGCCACGGGCGCCAGCGCCAGCACGCCGGCGATGGTCAAAGCGGTGCAGCCGATCGTCAGGCGGCGGCACACCTCGACTTCGCCGTGCAGCGTCGCCTGTTCCTTCGCCTGCAGCAGCTGCCCGGCGCGCGGCGCAAACCGCTTGAGCAAAGCCAGCTGGAAGAACGTGAACAGCGCCGCCAGCCGCGCCGCCACTGCGTAGTCGGCCACGGTTGCCGATGAAAATAAGATGCTGGCGATAACGATGTCGACTGCGCCCAGTTGATTGGCGAACAGCGTCGAGGCGACAAATTTGCCGCAGTAACTGAAATCCCAGCCCGACCAGCGCTGCCAGCCGCGCACCGAACGATCCCACATGCGCCGCGACAACCACAGCCAGGGCAATAGCACCGACAGCGTCAGCACATGAGCCACATAGGCTTGCGGCAGATGGAGGACGGCTACCAGCGGCAGCAGCATGATCCGCACCGCGTTGGGCGCGACCTCGCCCCAGAAAATCGATTCCGCGATGCGCGAGCGGCCTTCCAGCGCTCCGGTCGCGACGATCAGCAAACTGCTGAAAACCAGAAATGGGGCAAGCTGCTGCAGCCAGCCGGCGAGCGAGGGCTTGCCGAGCGCGTGCGCTACCGGATCGGCGCCGAGGACCGCAACCAGCGCGATCGCGGCCGATGGAAGCGCAGCGGCCAGCGCCGAGAAGCGCTGCAACCTGACCTCGTGCGCATGATCGTCGACCCGGCGCGACACGTGGAACAGCAAGACCAGCGAGCCGCCGACGCCGAGCGCGATGCCAGCGAGCCGATAGAAACCGAACGCCGTCATGAGATCGCCGAAGTTGTCCTTCGGCAGGAAGCGGCTCAACATTAGCAGCACGACGAAATTCGAGGCGAGCCCGAACATGCGGGCGCCCGAACCGACGACGAGAATGTCGAGATAGGCGCGCAAGCGGCTGTTCAGAACTAGCTGTGACAGAGGACTAGCCACAATCCCGCTTCGGCTGGAATTTGCACCAAACGATACTACTTGGCGCCGCGCGCCGCGGCCACGTTTTCCCGATGCAAGTTCCGTCATTTGCCGGGAATGCTTAACGCAGCACATCGCAGACAGGGCGCTCCTCGACCCTCGGGCGCCGAGCCTTGCGGGGCCTGTATCCCCGCGTTAATGCCGCCCCCGAGACCGCCCGCTTTTCATTTGCTTGTCACAAAGTCTGCGCACAGTTGAGGCTCTTTGGCTGAACGGGGGCCCGCATGAGTGATATCGCCTTACCCGGCTCGATCGAGCCTGCAGCTCGCAGGGGGCCGGATCTCGGTGGCGGCATCAATCCGCTGGCTGGCATCCTCTTCGGCGGCGTGGTTGCGGCGGTTATCCTGTTCGTCGCCTACAGCATCTATTCCGACATCGGTCAAACCGGCGCAAAAGTCACGAGCTACGCGCCCTTCCTGCTGCTGTTCGTCGCGCTTTTGATCGCGCTCGGCTTCGAGTTCGTCAACGGCTTTCACGACACCGCAAACGCCGTGGCGACCGTCATCTATACGCGGGCGCTGCCGGCCAGCTTCGCGGTGGTATGGTCCGGAATGTTCAATCTGCTTGGCGTTCTGGCGTCTTCGGGCGCCGTCGCCTTTGGCATCATCTCGCTCCTGCCCGTCGAGTTGATCCTGCAGGTCGGCAGCCATGCCGGCTTCGCGATGGTCTTTGCGCTCCTGATCGCGGCCATCATCTGGAACCTCGGAACCTGGGCCTTCGGCCTGCCGGCATCGAGTTCGCACACTTTGATCGGCTCCATTATCGGTGTCGGCATCACCAACGCGCTGCTGCATGGCCGCAGCGGCACGTCGGGCGTCGATTGGTCGAAAGCCAAGGAAGTCGGCGAGGCATTGCTGTTCTCACCCCTGTTCGGCTTTGCCCTTGCCGCCGTGCTTCTGTTGGCCCTCAAATTCGTCGTCCGTAGTCCGGCCCTTTATGCCGAGCCCAAGGGCGACCAGCCGCCGCCATGGTGGATCCGCGGCATCCTGATCCTGACCTGCACGCTGGTGAGCTTCTTCCACGGCTCCAATGACGGCCAGAAGGGCATGGGCCTGATCATGCTCATCCTGATCGGCACGGTACCGACGGCCTATGCGCTCAATCGCGCTCTGCCGCCGAACCAGGTGCAGGCCTTTGCGTCAACATCGCAAGCCGCAAGCGCCGTCATTGAGCAAAAGGCGGCCGGTTATAACGTGTTGGGCAATCCGCGCCCGGCGGTGACCGCTTACGTGGCCAACCACGAACTCACCGAAGGAACCTATCCCTCATTGGCCGCCCTGGTGCGGGAAATCTCCAAGGAAGTCACGCAATACGGGTCGATCGCCAGAATGCCGGCGGAGAGCGTGGGCAACGCGCGCAACGATATGTATCTCGCCTCAGAGGCGATCCGCTTTCTCATGAAAGACAAGGCCAGCGACCTCTCGCCGGGAGAGATCAAAGCACTGAACGCCTATAAGCTATCGCTCGACGAGGCGACCAAGTTCATTCCCACCTGGGTCAAGGTCGCGGTGGCCATCGCGCTCGGCCTCGGAACGATGATCGGCTGGAAGCGTATCGTTGTCACCGTCGGCGAGAAAATCGGCAAGACCCATTTGACCTACGCCCAAGGTGCGTGCGCCGAAATCACCGCCGCCGCGACCATTGCCGCCGCCGACATGTATGGATTGCCGGTTTCAACGACCCACGTGCTGTCGTCGGGGATCGCCGGCACCATGTCGGCGAACGGCTCCGGGCTGCAGTTGTCGACCGTGCGCAACATCGCGCTGGCCTGGGTGCTGACCTTGCCGGCGGCCATGGTGATTTCCGGCACTCTCTACTGGGCGTTCTCCAACCTGTTCTGAACTTCCGGCCGAGCGGCGTCGGGAAACCTGCAGGAGCCTGGGTCGCCCGCCGTCGTCTTCACGGCACCTGGAAGCGGGCGACGACCTCGTCCGGAATGGGCTGTGACCTGATCAGGGACGGGTCGGTCGCATCGCGCGACGCCCAAACGCGGGTCTCGCGACCTTCGACCGCGAGCTCGCCGCGCACAACCAAGCGATGCTCGACATCGAAGCTCGACCGGCGGAACTCCTTGACCTGCGACGTCAGCTCCACGACATCGCCGAATCGGGCCGGGCCGAGGAAACGGGCGCGGGCGTCGACCAGCGGAATGCCGACGATGCCGAAGGTGGTGGCCAAATCACAGGCCGGAACGCCAAGCGCGGCCTCGAACAGCGACCAGGTCCCCCAGTCGAAGAATTCGAAGAAACGGCCATTGAATACGATGCCTGCCGGATCGCAGTAACCCCATTCGATCGGGAATTGCCGTTGATTGATGAAATGAGCCATGGCGCGCCATTTATCGGCGCACCGCAGGGGCTGGCGTCAAGTATGGCGCGCTTTGATTTCTGCCTAATCTTTCATCACCGCTTTTTCATAATTCTAATGGAGCCGCCTAGAAAATAGGCGGTAGCACGCATAGAGCGGATTCAAAATGGGCGCCGCGAGCATGTCCAATGAGATCCGCTCATAAGAATTATGGCGCATATTCAATCACTTAGACTTCATTAGCGGTTGGCACGCTCCTTGCGATTTGGCGGCTGCGGGACGGCGCCGGGCCGGTCGCGCGTCAAACAGAGGACATCGCGATGCTCAACTCAACGAACGCGGTCACCGAACGACCGCCAAGCCGCCGCTGGCTTGCCGCCGCGGCTGGTCTTGCCCTAGGCCTCACGGCGGCGCTGCCCGCCCGCGCCGAGGACACGATCAAGGTCGGCATTCTGCATTCGCTTTCCGGCACCATGGCAATCAGCGAGACGACGCTGAAGGACGTGGTGCTCATGCTCATCGACGAGCAGAACAAGAAGGGCGGCGTGCTCGGCAAGAAACTCGAGGCCGTCGTGGTCGATCCGGCCTCGAACTGGCCGCTGTTCGCGGAAAAAGCCCGCGAGTTGATCAGCAAGGACAAGGTCGCCGTCGTATTCGGCTGCTGGACGTCGGTGTCCCGCAAGTCCGTGCTGCCGGTGTTCAAGGAGCTCAACAGCATCCTGTTCTATCCGGTGCAGTACGAAGGCGAAGAGAGCGAGCGCAACGTATTTTACACCGGCGCCGCGCCGAACCAGCAGGCTATCCCGGCAGTTGAGTATCTGGCGAGCCCGGAGGGCGGCAATGTGAAGCGCTGGGTGCTGGAAGGCACCGACTACGTCTATCCGCGCACGACCAACAAGATTCTCGAGGCTTACCTCAAGGACGTGCTCAAGGTGGCTCCCGAGGACATCATGATCAACTACACGCCGTTCGGCTTTTCCGACTGGCAGACCGAGGTCTCCAAGATCAAGGCGTTCGGCTCGGCGGGCAAAAAGACGGCGGTGGTGTCGACCATCAACGGCGACGCCAACGTGCCGTTCTATAAGGAGCTCGGCAACCAGGGCATCAAGGCGAAAGACATCCCGGTGGTGGCGTTCTCGGTCGGCGAAGAGGAACTCGCCGGCCTCGACACCAAGCCGCTGGTCGGCCACCTCGCCGCCTGGAACTACTTCGAATCGATCAAGGATCCGAAGAACGAAGCCTTCATCAAGGAATGGCACGCTTTCACCAAGAACCCGAAACGCACCACCAACGATCCGATGGAAGCGCATGTCATCGGCTTCGCCATGTGGGTGAAAGCAGTCGAGAAGGTCAAATCGACCGACGCCGACAAGGTAATCGAGGCGCTGCCCGGCACCAAAGCGCCGAACCTCACCGGCGGCATCTCGGAGTTGCTGCCGAACCATCACATCACCAAGCCGGTCTTCATCGGCGAAATTCGCCCCGACGGCCAGTTCGACGTGGTGTGGAAGACCAAGGGGTTGGTCCCCGGCGCCGCCTGGTCGGCTTACCTGCCCGGATCGAAAGATCTCATTGGCGATTGGGTTACGCTCAAGTGCGGCAACTACAACACCGTAACCAAGAAGTGCGGCGGCGCATCGTAACGATGCCGGCGCTGTGACCATGAAGGCGCGGGAAGGCGGCGTATCGCCTTCCCGCATCCCGAGCATGATCCCGAAAAGTGGATACCGGTTTTCGGATAAGATCATGCTCCAACAAGAAAGCATGATCCCGAAAAGTGGGTACCGGTTTTCGGAAAAGATCATGCTCCAACAAAAAATAGAGACTGTCTCTGAGTCGTCAGTACGGATAGGGCTTCGGTCCGGGAATCTTGCGATGCGTTTCAGCCGAGCTTGCCTCGTCGCTCTGCTATTGACCTTCAGCTTCGCGCTGGGCTGCGCGACCGCGCACGCCGCCAGCCTCGATGAGGCGCTCGCTCATTTCACCGCCGACGATTTCAGCGAGACCATCACCGGCATCAGGGAAGTCGCCGCCAGCGGCAATGCGCGAGCGGAGGCCATCATCCGCGCCCTGCAGGACGGCCGGTTGATGTTCAGCGGCGAGCGTAAGGCGGTTTATATCAAAAACGACACCGGCGAACTGACCGATGCCGCAACTGGACAGCCGATCACCGGTGAGGCGCCGGCAGACCTCGATAATGTCCGCCTCAACAATCGGCTGCGGGGTGCGATCGACGCCGCGGTTGGCGGACTGACGCTGCTCGCCGCCGATCCCGCCGCGCGCTACGACGCCGCGCAGGCCGTGTTCAAATCGCGTGCCGCGAGCGCGCTGCCTACGCTCGACACTGCCATCGCCAAGGAGCGGGACCCGCGGATCAAGCGCGCGCTCGTGGAGGCGCGCGCCGCGGTGATTCTGTCCGGCGACAAGGCCAGCGATGAAGACAAGCTCGCCGCCGTGGACATTATCCGCCAGCGCGGTGACCAGGACTCTCTCGGGCTGCTTTCCAGCCTGCCGGCCGACACCTCGCCGCCGGTGGCGAAGGCCGCCTCTGTGGCCGTCGCCGCGATCCAGAACCGTCTCGTTGTCTGGGAAGCCGTGCAGAACGCCTGGTACGGGATTTCGCTCGGCTCGGTGCTTTTGCTGGCGGCCATCGGCCTCGCCATCACTTTCGGCGTCATGGGCGTGATCAACATGGCGCACGGCGAGATGGTGATGATCGGCGCCTATGTCACTTACGTCGTGCAGGAACTGATCCGGACCAGGAACCCGGCGCTGTTCGACTATTCGCTGGCCATCGCCATTCCGCTGTCCTTCCTGGTCGCCGGATCCATCGGCATACTGATCGAACGCTGCATTATCCGTTTTCTCTACGGACGGCCGCTGGAGACGCTGCTCGCCACCTGGGGTCTTTCGTTGATCCTGCAACAAGCGGTGCGCACGACGTTCGGCCCGAACAATCGCGAGGTCGGCAATCCGTCGTGGATGAGCGGCGCGTTCGATCTCGGCGGCATCACCATCACCTATAACCGCCTATGGATCATTTGCTTTGCGCTCGCGGTGTTCATCGCGCTACTGGCGCTGCTGCGCTACACGCGCTTCGGCCTTGAGATGCGCGCGGTGACGCAGAACCGGCCGATGGCGGCTTCGATGGGCATCCGCACCAGCCGCGTCGATGCGCTCACCTTCGGCTTGGGCTCCGGCATCGCCGGCATGGCCGGCGTGGCGCTGTCGCAGATCGACAATGTCAGCCCCAATCTCGGCCAGGGCTACATCATCGACAGCTTCATGGTCGTGGTGTTCGGCGGCGTCGGCAATCTTTGGGGCACGCTGGTCGGCTCCTTCGTGCTCGGTATCGCCAACAAGTTCCTCGAACCCTATGCCGGGGCGGTGCTCGGCAAGATCGCGATCCTCGTGCTCATCATTCTGTTCATCCAGAAGCGGCCGCGCGGCATGTTCGCCCTCAAGGGCCGGGCGGTGGAAGCATGAAGACGGGCTCGCACATGCTCATCCGCTCGCTCGACCGCGGCGCGACGATGTTCCTGATCGCCGTCGCCGCCATCGCGATCGTGGTGCCGATACTCAATCTCGCGCTGCCGGAATCCTCCGCGTTTCACGTGCCCACCTATCTGGTGTCGCTGTTCGGCAAATACGCCTGCTATGCGCTGCTGGCGCTGTCGATCGACCTGATCTGGGGATTCTGCGGCATTCTTTCGCTGGGCCACGGCGCCTTCTTTGCGCTCGGCGGTTACGCCATGGGCATGTATCTGATGCGGCAGATCGGCACCCGCGGCGTCTATGCGGATCCGATCCTGCCGGATTTCATGGTGTTCCTGAACTGGAAGCAGCTGCCGGTCTACTGGTACGGCTTCCAGTTTTTTCCTTATGCCGCGCTCATGGTGGTGCTGGTACCGGGCGTGCTCGCCTTCGTGTTCGGCTGGTTCGCCTTTCGGAGCCGCGTCACCGGCGTCTATCTGTCGATCATCACGCAAGCGCTCACCTTCGCGCTGATGCTCGGCTTCTTCCGCAACAACTTCGGTTTCGGCGGCAACAACGGGCTGACCGACTTCAAGGACATTCTCGGCTTCAACGTGCAGGCGGAGACGACGCGCAACGCGTTGTTCTCGGTCTCCTGCGTGGCGATCATGATCGCCTTTGTTGTCTGCCGGGCCATCATCACGTCGAAGTTCGGCAAGGTGCTGATCGCCATCCGCGATGCCGAAGCGCGCACGCGATTCCTTGGCTACCGCGTCGAATCCTACAAAGTGCTGGTGTTCACGCTATCGGCCTGCATGGCCGGGGTCGCCGGCGCGCTTTACGTGCCCCAGGTCGGCATCATCAATCCCAGCGAATTTGCCCCCGGCAATTCGATCGAGGCGGTGATCTGGGTCGCGGTCGGCGGCCGCGGCACGCTCTCCGGCGCGGTGATCGGGGCCGTGCTGGTCAATTACGCCAAGACGTTCTTCACCTCGGGAGCGTTGGCGCCCTATTGGCTGTTCATGCTGGGCAGCCTGTTCATCGCCGTGACGCTGCTGTTGCCACGCGGCATCGTCGGCACGCTGCGGCATTGGAACGCGTTACGGCGGGATCGGGCGTCGGCGGCCGCCGAGGACGGCGTGACGGAGCCGCTGCCGGCGGAGTGAGGTCTGGCCATGGAAGCGCTGACCAGCGCACTACTATATCTCAACGGCGTCACCGTCTCGTTCGACGGCTTCAAGGCGCTGAACAATCTTTCCTTCGCCATCGAGCCCGGCGAGATGCGCGCCATCATCGGCCCGAACGGCGCCGGCAAGACAACGATGATGGACGTGGTGACCGGCAAGACCCGGCCGGACCTCGGCGACGTCATGTTCGACGGTTCCTATGATCTCACGCGGCTCGACGAGGCCGAGATCGCCGAACTCGGCATTGGCCGCAAGTTCCAGAAACCCACGGTGTTCCAGAGCCAGACCGTCGCCGACAACCTCGAGCTCGCGCTCAAGTCGGACCGCCGCGCGCGCGCCGCGCTGTGGTGGCGGGAGAGCGCGGACGAACGCCGCCGCATCGACAGCCTGTTGGAGACCATCCGCCTGACGGCGGTGCGCGACCGCCTGGCCGGCAGCCTGTCGCACGGGCAGCGGCAATGGCTCGAAATCGGCATGCTGCTGGCGCAGGAACCGAAGCTGCTTCTCGTCGACGAGCCGGCCGCCGGCATGACCGATGCGGAAACGCGCCAGACGGCGGAGCTGCTCAAGGAGATCAACCGCGAGCGCACGATTGTCGTCGTCGAGCACGACATGGCCTTCGTCCGCGACCTCGGCGTCAAGGTCACCTGTCTGCATGAGGGCTCGGTACTGGCCGAGGGCACCATCGACCAAGTCTCGGCGAACGAGCGGGTGGTGGAAGTGTATTTGGGACGGTAGGGAGCGAATGGCGAATTCGCTGGCCGAATAGGATCAACGATGCTCGAGGTCAACGCGATCGATCTGCACTACGGCGCCGCGCAAACCTTGCGCGCCGTCTCGCTCAAGGCGGAGCCCGGCAAGGTAACCTGCGTGCTCGGCCGCAACGGCGTCGGCAAGACGAGCCTGCTCGACGCGCTGGCCGGCCAGCATCCGGTGAGCCGCGGCACCATCATGTGGGAGGGCGAGGACATCACCGCGCTGCGGCCGCCGGAGCGGGCGCGGCGCGGCATTTCCTACGTGCCGCAAGGCCGCGAAATCTTCCCGCTGCTCACCGTCGAGGAAAACCTGAGGACCGGCTTTGCGCCGCTCAAGCGCGACGACCGCAGCGTGCCGGACGACGTTTTCTCGCTGTTTCCCGTGCTTCGGGACATGCTGCGCCGGCGCGGCGGCGATCTCTCGGGCGGCCAGCAGCAGCAGCTCGCCATCGGGCGCGCGCTGGTGATGCGGCCGCGGCTCTTGCTGCTTGACGAGCCGACCGAAGGCATCCAGCCGTCCATCATCAAGGACATCGGCCGCGCCATCGCCTATCTGCGCTCGCTCGGCCAGATCGCCATCGTATTGGTCGAGCAATATCTCGACTTTGCCCGCGAACTCGGCGACCATTTCGCCGTCATGGAGCGCGGCGCCATCGTCTATGCCTGCAACCGCGACGACCTTGACGAGGGCGCACTGCGCCGGGCCATGGCGATTTGATTTTTGATGTATGATTATTGTTGCGGGGGATGAAACTTGCTTGCGAGCGGGCCGGCGGACTCTACGGACGATAAAATCTTCGCCGCCAATCGCGCGGTCGGGCGCGTCGCGCTCGCGGTAGCGGCCGCTGCCGGCGAAAGCCGGCGCGCGCGCGTGCATGAGGCAGGCTCGCTGCGGGTGCGTTTCCCGAACGGAACGAGCCGGGCAACGCTCGATGCCGTCATCGTCAACACCGCCGGCGGCATGACGGGCGGCGACCGCTTCGACATCGATATCGCCGTGGGCGCCGGCGCGCGGCTGACCGTGACCACCGCCGCCGCGGAAAAGGTCTATCGCTCGCTCGGGCCTGATACGCAGGTCGGCGTGAAGGCCGATATCGGTCCCGGCGGCGCGCTGGCGTGGCTGCCGCAGGAGACGATTCTGTTCGATCAGGTGCGGCTGCGGCGCACCATCGACATCGAGCTCGCCCGCGATGCCAAGCTGGTATTGGCCGAAGCCATCGTCTTCGGCCGTTCGGCCATGGGCGAGGCCGTGCTGCAGGGACATCTGTTCGACCGCTGGCGCGTGCGCATCGGCGGCGCGCTCGCCTTCGCCGAGACGCTGCGCCTCGACGGCGCGATCGCGGAAAAACTGGCGCAGCGTGCGATCGCGGCCGAGCGCGTCGCCGTTGCCAGCGTGCTCAAGATTCCCGGCGATGACGGCGCCGTTGCGGCGGTCCGCGCCATGGAGAAAGACTTCGCCGGCGAAGTCGGCGTGTCGGCGTGGAACGGGCTCGCCGTGGCGCGGCTTGTCGCGCCCGACGGTGCCGCGCTGCGCCGTGATCTCATTGGCGTGTTGACGGCGCTCGGCGCCGGGCCGCTGCCGCGGCTGTGGATGAACTAGAGGACCCCGATGCATCTTACTCCGCGCGAGAAGGACAAGCTCTTGATCGCCATGGCGGCGATGGTGGCGCGGCGCCGGCTCGAGCGCGGCGTCAAGCTCAATCATCCGGAGGCCGTGGCGCTCATTTCCGATTTCATTCTCGAAGGTGCGCGCGACGGCCGCTCGGTCGCCGAATTGATGGCCGAAGGCGCCCATGTGCTGACGCGCGCGCAGGTGATGGACGGCATCGCCGAGATGATCCCGGAGATTCAGGTCGAAGCGACGTTTCCGGACGGCACCAAGCTGGTCACCGTGCATGAGCCGATCAGATGAGGCGCAGATGATCCCCGGCGAATACTTCATCAAGGACGGCGAGATCGAGCTCAACAAGGGCCGCAAGAGCGTGACGCTGTCGGTCGCGAACAGCGGCGACCGGCCGATTCAGGTCGGCTCGCATTATCATTTCTTCGAGACCAACCCGGCGCTGAAATTCGACCGCAAACGCGCCCGCGGCATGCGCCTCGACATTTCCGCGGGCACGGCGGTGCGCTTCGAGCCCGGCCAGACGCGCGAGGTCAAGCTGGTGGCGCTGGCCGGCACCCGCACGGTTTACGGTTTCCGCCAGGAGATCATGGGCAAGCTGGACAAAGCGCAAAAAGAAAGGCCGCAAAAAACATGACGAGCGAGCTTGCGCAAGCCCGCCCGTCACGTTCTCAGCGCTGCTACCGCGGCTGGGACCAGGATCAACTCAGCACTTGGTGCGACGCCGGTAGCGGCTTCAGCACCAGGCCGATCTGACCTTGGCGATCTCTCTCATCCGGCGAAACCAAACGCGAGCGATCTAGCGATGATGATACCGCACCGCGGGCGCGAGGCAAGCTAAAGCAGATAGTGCAGCGCCATGGGGATAACACTGGGGATTCTTTTCGTGCGTCGGGCGAGCCGCAAACAACCACGGAGGACACCATGCCAGCGAAATTGAGCCGCGCGGTCTACGCCGACATGTTCGGCCCGACCACGGGTGACCGCGTGCGGCTTGCCGACACCGATCTCATCATCGAAGTCGAGAAGGATTTTTGCATTTACGGCGAGGAGGTGAAGTTCGGCGGCGGCAAGGTGATCCGCGACGGCATGGGGCAAAGCCAGGTCAGCAACAAGCAGGGCGCCGTCGACACCGTCATCACCAACGCGCTCATTCTCGACCATTGGGGCATCGTCAAAGCCGACGTCGGGCTCAAGGACGGCAAAATCGCCGCCATCGGCAAGGCCGGCAATCCGGATATCCAGCCCGGCGTCAGCATCGTCATCGGACCGGGCACCGACGTGATCGCCGGCGAAGGCAAAATCCTCACCGCCGGCGGCTTCGACACCCACATCCATTTCATCTGCCCGCAGCAGGTCGACGAGGCGCTGATGTCGGGCGTCACTTCGATGCTCGGCGGCGGCACCGGCCCCTCGCACGGCACCTTCGCCACCACCTGCACGCCCGGCCCCTGGCACATCGCCCGCATGATCCAGGCGGCCGACGATTTTCCCATGAATCTCGGCTTTGCCGGCAAGGGCAACGCCTCGCGGCCGGCGGCGCTCGAGGAGATGATCAAAGCCGGCGCCTGCGCGCTCAAGCTGCACGAGGACTGGGGCACGACGCCGGCGGCGATCGACTGCTGCCTTTCCGTCGCCGACGACTACGACGTGCAGGTGATGATCCACACCGACACGCTCAACGAATCCGGCTTCGTCGAGGACACCATCAAGGCGTTCAAGGGCCGCACCATCCATGCCCTGCACACCGAAGGCGCCGGCGGCGGCCACGCCCCCGACATCATCAAGGTGGCGGGGCTGCAAAACGTGCTGCCGTCCTCGACCAATCCGACGCGGCCCTACACCCGCAACACCATCGACGAGCATCTCGACATGCTGATGGTCTGTCACCATCTCGATCCGTCGATCGCCGAGGATCTCGCCTTCGCCGAAAGCCGCATCCGCAAGGAGACCATCGCGGCGGAGGATATCCTGCACGACATCGGCGCGCTGTCGATGATGTCGTCGGACTCGCAAGCCATGGGCCGCGTCGGCGAGGTCATCATCCGCACCTGGCAGACCGCGCATAAAATGAAGAAGCAGCGCGGGCGGCTGAAACAGGAGAAGGGCGACAACGATAATTTTCGCGCGAAGCGGTACGTTGCCAAATACACCATCAATCCCGCCATCGCCCACGGCGTCTCGAAGCTCATCGGCTCGGTGGAGAAGGGCAAGCTCGCCGATCTGGTGCTGTGGTCGCCGGCGTTTTTCGGCGTCAAGCCCGATTGCATCATCAAGGGCGGCACCATCGTCGCCGCGCCGATGGGCGATCCCAACGCCTCGATCCCGACGCCGCAGCCGATCCACTATCGGCCGATGTTCGGCGCCTACGGCCGCGCCCGCACCGCGTCCTCCGTGGTGTTTGCCTCGAAGGCCGCGGTCAACGCGGGACTCGGGAAAAAGCTCGGCATCCAGAAGGAGCTTTACGCGGTCCAGAATACGCGCGGAAAAATCTCCAAGAAGAGCATGATCCACAACGATGCGACGCCGCACATCGACGTCGATCCGGAGACTTACGAAGTGCGCGCCGACGGCGAGCTGCTCACCTGCGCGCCGGCGGAAACGCTGCCGATGACGCAGCGCTATTTCTTGTTTTGATACCATTTCCCCCACAAGCTTCCTCGTTCTCGCGACGCATCGGCGTTCTCGTCATTGCGAGCGAAGCGAAGCAATCCAGTCCCGCGACGGAAGTTCTGGATTGCTTCGTCGCTCCGCTCCTCGCAATGACGAAAGAAATCCCGTTCTCGCGACGCGATGCGCGCCCGAGGCATGCCGTACAACCGCATGATTCCGAAAAGTGGCTACCGGTTTTCGGACAAGATCATGCGCAAAAGACAGTCAACGACTCCGCTGAGCACCATCGCGTCACGCCTACACCGGCGGTGGGACCGGCTTCGGCTCGATCGTGCTCTGCGCACGTAGCCCGGATGGAGCGAAGCGTAATCCGGGGACGATCAATAAGCTTGAATGCCGATCCCGGATGGCGCTCCGCTTATCCGGGCTACAAACAACAACAAATAAAAAGGAAGCAGAACGCCGCCAGGCGCATGTCTTCCGATGGTCCGCGCCACACGGGCGCGGCTCGCGCCGAACGCGGCGCGCTCGCCTGACGGCGTTCCACCGCGGCACTTGTTGCAGCGAGCCAACGCCGCAACTCAGCTCCAGAACGCGCTTCCTGGGACGCGGCATCCTTCAGGCGTTACCTGAAAGCGACCTATCCCAGTCCAGCGACAAAGTCGCAGACCGGTCATCATGCCGGCCGGGCGTTTTCCCGTTAGCCGCCCGGGAGCGGAGGTGACGAGCCCCTGCCCGCGGGAACCGCTCCTGCCCCATCGGCCGGCGTCACCCGACTGACGTCCTTGATGGGCAAGATTCGCAATGATGTAACGGAACAGGGGACGCTTGTCAAGACGCAATATCAATATCGGTGACGACCAGCGACCCTTGCAACCGGCTGAAATTTCTGGGTGGCAACCCGTCATCCTTGGTCGCACGACGAGACACGTATTGGCCAAAGTGGGATTTTGGACGACACCGTGCGGTCCGAAAGAAGCCTTAGATGTTCCTCAGCATGTCAAAGGTGTGCAAGCGAACTCGCTCTTCCATGCGCCTTAATGCAAATTGCATTGGCACCGGATTCTTAAAAACAAGATGGCTTTCGACCTGCGGTGTTTCGTGGAAACCGACATATTCCCGAAGGTTTTGAAGATGCTTCGAAATTAGATCGACGCGGTCGAGATGCCGCCGCAAGTAATCCGGTTTGCCATCGCGGCCAATCTCGCCACGGAAGTCCGATAGCTGCTCGGCGATCTCTCCATTCGTCAACGCTTACGCGGATGTCGGCCTTGGCTTCTTCAAAGCTTACGGGCTTGGGATCATCCTCGAATTCACCAACGTTACCCTCGAATTTTGCGTGCAAAAGCAGCGGCCCTTGCGGAAGCTGCGGTAACGCTTCTTCTAGGACCGGCGCCATTCTGGGAATCCATACCATCAGCATTTTCCAACGCTGATACGCGTTATGGCCGGATGTTTCTTCGGGCACCTCGATAGAGCCCCACCATGCGCGTGATGGGGTTAAAAAAACGCCCGGCAGCCATCGCCCGATCCGCTCTTTGCTTCCGTAAATAGGGCGCTGCCGATCCTCTTCGAAGAAAGCCCCGGCGTCTTTACGAACCCTCACCCATCGACCCGTGACGTCCTGGACAACATGAGCATCCCAAGAGGTCGCTACCTCGTACCGAAGATCACGGAGGCTGTTTTGTTGAATCATGATTCCCAGCTGCGCATCTTTCGCAGTGAAATCGTCTGGTAGGCTTCGATGCGGTACAAGGTGGCCGTCGAGTTTGCGCGCCCATGCCACCATGTTTAGAAGCCCGTTGATGTTGTGCAGGTGAATCCCATGCGCTTCGACTTTGTCCTGCGCATCGAGCAACCGCCACAGCGAAAGCGGCTTGAAGTCGTGCAACCAGCTCAGCTCATAGAGATCAGAGGCGCTTAAACATTCAACGCGCCAATTCACCCGCGGTCTATCATTGACGAAATCGATCGCGCCTCGGCCAATCCCGCATCCGACCACCAGTGTCAGGCCGTCTCGAAAATTCGGGTCTTTTCGCGAGTGCTCATAGGCGTGATCAATGCACTCATCCACGTCATTGGTAATTCCCTCCAGATTGGGCTGGAATCCCGCAACACCAGTTTTTTCAATATCGTCGAAGGTTTCTCCGAAACACACTAAGTTCAAGTGACGGCCTACATCGACCGAAGTCGTGGCTCCCGCCACTAAACCGTTCTTTGTGCGCTGCAACTCAATAGGAGCGCCCCTTTTGCCGCCCAACAACGGGATATTGGCAAAAACCTCTCCGTACTCGCGCGCAAGAGCACTCGCTAGCGCAAACCGCATCCCGCCCGCAATCATTTGCTCGATCACGTAGCGACGGATGGTGACACTGATCGCCGTAGGCAGGACGAGGAACAATTCGCCCTCGCGCGCTAGGAGCGGAAAGCGCTCTAGTGTCGAGTTCCCAACTGATTCGTCGCGCAATTTAACGGCTTCAGCGAGGTTGAAAATGAAGACGCCAAGATTTTCGATCGAAATTCCCCGCGCCTTAAGATCATCAGTCTCGAAGCACACGCGTCGACGACGAGCATTCAGGGAATTTGCCTGCTTTGCGGAAAGTGAAGTTTCTGGATTCTGGTTCCCCAATTGATAACGCGTAAGCTTGGCCCGCTCACAAGCTAAATCTGACAAAGCGAGTAAGGTGTAAACGTGGCTTCTTAGAGTGTCGTAATCGCCCCCAGCAGGCATTCCTTCCACAACATTGATGATGCGCTGCAAATAAAATCCGGCTGACTCCCAAATGCCATCAATAACGCGAAAATTTCCGCGCGATGACGCGATGTTTGATACAAATACATCTTCAGCCGGATCTTCCATACGTCCCGCGGTAGAGCTTCCAAATTCAAAGAACCAACGGGACACTTCCTTTGTTGGCGGCTTCTTATGACCCTGACAGTAAGCGACCGCTAAATGGGCTAATACTTCCAGCCGCACGCAATTGCTTTGCAGTTCTGGCATCGTAAGTAGGCCACCGAAAGTCGCTGCGACTTCGATCGGATCGAACGGCCTAAGCGCTTCAACTTGTTTAGCGTTCTCGTTAGCGACATCTTTAGAGCGGTTTCCGTTTAAGTGGACCATATCCTGAATTCGCGAGGTATGCAGTGCATTCAGCTCGAGAGATTTGATCGAGACACGAGGCGACGGCCTTGCAGAGGCTCCTGACGGTGAACGCGGC
>JBEKIC010000028.1:0-49637 GCA_050011955.1 Xanthobacteraceae bacterium | reverse complement strand
CGCGCACGCAGATCCTCCGAATACGGTTTCGCCATCCATGCTGGCCTCCATTCCAGCACGAACCTTGAATCCGATTCGTTCCCGCAGGGGAATCCCGCGATTCAGTCTTTTCGGAAAATGCTCTAGAGCGGCACTATGCTAAGGATTTGGCCGTCCTTGACGTCGAGCTGGTCGAGATATTCGGGCGATGCCTCGCTATCGATCGTCAGAGTGGCATCGAGCAGATTCTTTCGCAAACGTAGAGTTTCAACAGCTCGGACTCGATCGGGTATCGCCACTGCGTACCACTCCTCCAAGGGAGCGCCAGTGCCCTCCTGCTTCCTGTGCGCGATGATGATCCAGCCTTTGGCCATGTCACCGAGTATGCGCGCTCTATCGACACCGGCAAGCGTGACGGCCCGGCCGATCAGTGATGAGCGCAACACTCCTCTCCGCTCCAAGCCTCCCGACCTTCGCGAATAAGAAACCAAACGATACCGAGGGAGGCCACCGCGTCCACCCACCATGCACCTATGGCAAGCTGCACAACGAGAGCTGCGACCACGACAAGGGAAAGCCAGCCGCAGGTGATATTCTCGGCTGCATCAGCCTTGAGCGCGCGACTACCAAGTGTCTCGGCAAGGCCAAGCTTACGGCGCGAAAGGAAATACATTATCGGAACGGCGAGTACGCATAGAATGAGGCCGGGCAGCGAAAACTCCGCGCCTTGGCGTGTCCAGAGCTTCCAGCCGGCGCTTGCAACAACGTAGGCGGCAAGGACAAACAGTAAGCCGCCGCCAATGCGCGATGCTTTTCGCTCTGCGCTTTCGGCGAACATCTGCCCGCGCCGAAGTTCAACTGTAAGGCGCCAAACTAAAAGTCCGGCCGAAGCGAGCTCGATAACGCTGTCGGTACCGAAGGCGACTAGGGTCAGGCTGTTCGCAGCAATGCCAGAGGCAACGGCCACTGCAGCTTCAACGGTCATCCAAGCGAGCGTAAGGTATTCCACCCAAAATGCCTGATGGATCATTGCAGTCCGGTCCCGGGTCGTTTCATTTTGGCTGGCAAAACTCATGATCGGCGCCCTTTTGTAGAGCCGATCCGGCTCTTGAGCATGGTCGAAGCCTACCTAACCCCAGCTTAGTGCGACACAAGACGCAATGGCCAACCCCGGGGCCCGCCCGGAACGCCCGCCATCACCCTCCCCTTCGGTCTCATCGCAATGGACCAATCACATGGAGATCGATCATTTCGATCAGCGCTGCCCGATCTGCCTCAGCCGCTGCCAATTCCTTCGCCGCTTCTCTTGCGGTGCTGCCGTTTGAACCCCACACGACAATGCCGCCGAGCAACGCCGTGACCGCGGCCGCCATCGCGGCGGGATCGAACCGGATTGCGCCGAGGAACATCGCGGCGAGGACAATGCCGCCGCCCGCCATGGCGATCCGCGAGGCCAGGATGAATTTGCGGCAGCTCTCGATCTTGGCAGCAAGCTCTTCGATGTGCGCCTCGAGGCGCACGATCTCGTCGTGCGGGTCGCCATCGCTTTTGTGGGCATACAAAGTGCGACACTCCCGAAGGACCACCGTGCGCCTGGACACGATATTTCGCCGGAACGATGATACGCGCATGGCGTTGATGGACCTCGCAGATCTGCGGAGCCTTGGCCTCGAGCGGTATGAGGCGGCGCATATCGAACCGGTCTCGCGCAAGCCAAAACGGAAATACGCCTGACCCGGTCACCGAGGCGCGCTTCCTGCACGAGCTCTAGCGCGGTCTCTGCTTTCAGTCCTTCCAGAAATTCTTAAACCGATCAGGACTCATCTCGGTGTATCGAACCGTGTGCTGGATATTTTTGTGGCCCATGTAGTGCTGGAGGGCTCTGGTGTCGTGGCCATCATTGGCGAGCTTGTAGCCTGTGGAGTGCCGGAGCATGTGGGGATGGATCGGAAACGGAAGCCTTGCCGCTTCCCCTGTGCGGGCGATCGTTTTCAGGAAACCTGCGGTCGTGGCGGGACCACCGCGCTCGGTGACGAAAACGTATCGAGATTCCATATTCTCACGACGAAGCTGACGAAGGGCACGGATTTCCCTGCCGCTGAGCGGATGGACGTTGTCGATCCCGCCCTTGGCTCTTCGGACATGCAGCCGGCCGCTGCTGAGATCAATCTGGTCCCATCGCAGCCCGCACACTTCCGAGGCGCGCAGCCTGTGGCGGTATGCGACCAGGATCATGGTGGCGTCGCGGTGCCCATAGCGGGACCGCTTGCGGGCGGCTTCCTGGAGGCGCTCGATCTCCTTTTCGGTCAGATATTCCCTGGGCCGGAGCTCGGAATTGGGGGCTCTGCGAGGAACTGTCCGGTTTACGATGGTTGAGGGGGTGCGTTTGCGGGCGGATTTTGCCATGTGAATCAATCTTGGCGTTGCTCGTTCTGTCCGTAAAGTAGGCACAATACGGACAGTAATCAATGCCCAATTTCAATGGCAAATCCACACGATGGTCGAGTTTCCAATGGCTAGGTCAAAGTGCGCTTAGAACTGCGCACGCGGGATCGAATGGGTCCCCAAATTGCCATTTGGCTGAAGAATTAACTCGACTGTCCAGTGCGTTTTGAAGTTTGGTTGCGTTTTGATCCTCCTTCGCTCGCGGGCGGATGAGCTGGACGTTAGCACGCCGGAGCTTGAATTTGAAAAACTCATGTTTCCCTTCTCTTCGGTCTTCGATCCCTCCGATTGGCGCACTCGGTACACCGCGCTCGAGGCCGAGCTACTGGCGCCTGTGCCGTTGTTCAATCGCGTTATACCGCCAACCGAAGGTGAGCCCGGCTCAGAAAGGCCCTGCGCTTCTCGGCGCGGTCGGGTGCAAAAGCTGCAAGAAGCAATAGTACTGCACTTCTGCACCGAGTGCGGCGCATGGGGGGCCTTCGGCTATGGCGTCAATCCGCGCGCCGGCCGGCAGGGCCGGTGGTACTGCGCCGCGCATAGACCGCAAGGTGCCACGCCATGACCCGGCCCGTGCGCACAATGACTGATCTCCCCTCCCCGCCCGAGCCCTCGCTGTTTGTGGACGACGCCGAGCTGCACCGGCGCGTGGCACCGCATTTGGGCAAAGACCGATTCCGCGCAGTCGTGAAGGTGTGGGAACGGCAGAATTTCCCCAGGGTAAATACATTGCTGCGCGGCCGTTATTGGCCGGCAGTGCGTGCGTGGCTTGACGGCGAGAACGGAGTGGGAAGCAATGCGCCAGGATCGGGAATCGAAGACGGACCGGAGAACTTCGATGCCGCCCCGCGGCAAAACCCCAGGCCTTAAGCGCAACCGCCACGGGCAGCCGTACTGGATCGCCCGCCAGGTGGTACGCGACCCGATGGGTTTTCCCGACAGGTGCATCCACCTGCCCCCCGACGCTGACGACGAGACTTTATCGCGGCTGTGCCACGAACACTCCGCGCGCTTGCTTGCATGGATGGCAGGTCAAAGAGCCGAAGGCGGTCCGCGCTTCACTCGCTACGACGGAACGATGCTCTCGGCTTGTCGCGTCTATCAGGAGCATCCCCATTCGCGGTTTCACAAGGTCAAGCACAACACGCGCAAGAGCTATACCGACAGCTTGAAGATCATCGAGGCAACTGTCGGCAAGCGATTGATCCGCAACGTGACGGTGCTCGACGTGCAGCACTGGTACGACGAATGGCGCAAGCCAGCCGTCAAGGGCGGCCCCGAGCGCATCGATCGCGCCCATGATGCGGTGTGCATGGTGAGGACCGTACTGCGCTTTTGCGCGGCGCTTCGCTATCCCGAGTGTAAGGTTCTGGCCGCTGAGCTCACGCTGGTGCAGTTCGAGCGCGGCGGCGCGCGCGAGGAGGAAATGACCTATGCGCAGGCGACCACGTTCATCCGCAAAGCGTTGGAGATGGGCCGGGCCGGGGTGATCCCCGCTGATCGCGCGCTCTCCATGGGGATCGGGGTGGCGGCGCAGTTCGAGCTGTTGCTGCGGCAGAAGGACATTATCGGGGATTGGGGCGGTCCGAAGGGCGAAGAATGGACCGGCTATTTCACCTGGGAGAATATCCCGGGCTGGCGCTGGCGCATGAAGACGTCGAAGTCGAAGTACCGCGCGGCGGCCGATTTTGACCTGCAGCGCTACACGCTGCTGTTCCCTCTCCTCGAGGCGGTGCCGCACGACGAGCGCATGGGCGCGATCGTGAAGGGCGAGCAGGGCCTGCCGATCCGAGAGCGAAGCTACCGGAAGTGGTTTAGGCAGATTGCACGGGCCGCTGGCATCCCCGACGCGGTCTGGAGCATGGACAGCCGCGCCGGCGGCGCTACCGAGGCCGAGGAAGCGGGGGTCGCGCTCGACGCTATCCAGGGCGCGCTCACGCACTCGAAGAAGGACACGACGCTGCGCTACATCCGGCGCAACACGGCCAAGATCGCGACGGTCGCCGAGGCGCGCAGCCGCAAGCGCGCGAGCGACGAGGAAAGGGCCTAAAACGCCGCGAGAACAACGTCAGAACCCGGCGTCAGAACCCCGTCAGAACCCTTTTTGGAAAATGATGAAAAATCAAGACGTTGGCTGGTCGGGGCAGCAGGATTCGAACCTGCGACCTGCAGTACCCAAAACTGCCGCGCTACCAGGCTGCGCTATACCCCGCCCGGCGGGTCGTTGGATACATGTTTCGCCGGCTCCCAGCAAGCCGTAGGGCCGTCATTGCAGACCCTCGAGGACGACGGGTCTTTCCAGCCCCCTCGCCTAGCGACCGGCGCCGAAAATCGAGCCTTCCACGCGGTCGCCCGGCGCCATGCCGAACTTGCGCGCGGTACCGGCAATCACTTCAAGCACCGCGCGCACCGGGCCGCCGGAGGGGATGAGACGGTCCGACAGCGGCTCGGTGTTTTCGGCAATATGCGCAATGCGGCCGTCGCCGCGGATAAAGATCATGTCGAGCGAGATGTAGGTGTTGTGCATCCAGAACGCGACCGGCTGGTCGCGCTCGAAATCGAACAGCATGCCGCGACCCTCCGGCAGTTCCTTGCGGAACATCAGGCCCTTTTCCCGTTCCTCCGGGTTGGTGGCGAGCTCGACGGCGAAGGCATGGACGCCGGTCTTGCTGACGATCTCGAGCGTCGCCTCGCCGGCCGCTTGCGCCGGCGCGACGGCGGCGAAGGCGGCGACGGCATACAACAGAGCCGCGATCAGCAGACCGGCGATAAGGCGTGGCGCCGGCGGGCGCCGCGATCCAAGGCTGGCAATGTGTGCAGCTAATGCGAGGCAGGACCGAGCGGTCCGCTCTCGGGACGCACCTCGGCTGCCATCATTCCCTTCGGCCCCGGTCCGTAGCGGACCAGCACGAACTGGCCCGGCCGCAGCTCGGTTATGCCGAACCGCCGCAGCGTCTCCATGTGCACGAAAATATCCGGCGTGCCCTCGCCGCGCGTGAGGAACCCGAAACCGCGAAGCCGATTGAACCATTTCACCTGTGCCCGTTCGAGACCGCTGGTCGGCGTCACAGTAACATGGGTTCGCGGCGGCGGCATCTGCGCCGGATGGATCGCCGTCGACTCGTCCATCGACACGATGCGGAACGCTTGCAGGCCCCTGGCGCGCGCCAGCACTTCGCACACGACCCGCGCGCCTTCATAGGCGGTCTGATAGCCGTCACGCCGCAGACAGGTCACGTGCAGCAGCACGTCGGCCATGCCGTTGTCGGGAACAATGAAGCCGTATCCCTTGGCGACATCGAACCATTTGATGACACCGCATATCTCGATGACTTGCGCTGCCGCCTCGTCGCCGAGATCGACGCCCGGTGCAAGTCCCGCTCCGGTGGATTTTGGTTCGATTCCGTCCGACGCCATGACGCCGTGGCCACTGCCGCTGCTGGCGCCCCCTGCGCGGGCGCATCACGAATCTCTCGAATCAAAGATAACACCCGCAATCCAAGGCGAAAGCACAAAATTGCAACACCTGAGCTAAAAGCGTCACAGCCTGTGAACATCGGTGGATGACGTGCCGGCGACGAACGGCGCCAGTACCGTGCCGATGTCCTGCCGCACCACGAGGTCGGCGATGTCGTCGAAGTCGGTCGGCTCGCGGTTGATGATGACCAATCGGGCGCCGTTCCGCTTGGCCATCAAGGGAAATCCGGCCGCCGGCCAAACCACGAGCGAGGAACCGATCGCCAGAAATAGATCGCAGCACAAGGTGAGATCCTGGGCACGCCGCATTGCGGAATCCGGCATCGCTTGACCGAACGATACCGTCGCGGTCTTGATGTGGCCGCCGCAGGCCGGACAGTCGGGCGCGCAGCCATTGCCGGACTCCATCCGCTGGCGCACCCATGAGATTTCGTAGCGCTGTTCGCAATCAAGGCACAAAGCGTAAGTTGTGTTGCCGTGCAACTCGACGACATGTTCGGGCGCGATGCCGGAGGCTTGATGCAGATTGTCGATGTTCTGCGTGACCACCGCCGGCACCTTGCCGGCGCGATAAAGGCTGGCGAGCGCCCGGTGCCCTCGTCCCGGCTTGGCTTGGCCGAACTCATCGCCGATGGCGAAGCGGCGCCGCCAGGATTCATTGCGCGCTTCCTGGCTGGCGAGGAACTCGTCGAACGGGATCGGCCGGTTCTTGGTCCAAATGCCGCCCGGCGAGCGGAAATCGGGGATGCCGCATTCGGTCGAAATGCCGGCCCCGGTGAACGGCAGGATGACGCTGGCCTCGTGGACGGTATCCTGGAGGCGCGCCATCGCGGTGTCGAGATCGGGTGCAAGCATCCTTCCTACCCCTCGGCGCATTATCATACATATTTATCGGCGTAGAAGCGGCTTACGGAAGAGCGGCAACGCCTGTCAGCGGAGGTCCATGACCATGCGGTACCTGCACACTATGTTGCGCGTGCGCGATCTCGACGCGGCGCTCGACTTCTATTGCAACAAGCTCGGCCTCAAGGAGTTGCGCCGCCGGGTCGACGAGAAAAATAAGTTCACGCTGGTATTCCTGGCGGCACCGGGCGACGCCGACCTGGTGGCCAAGGGGCCGGCCGGCCGGGCGGCGCCGCTGGTCGAGCTGACCTACAATTGGAACGCCGAGGATTACGGCGAAGCACGTTATTTCGGCCACCTCGCCTACGAGGTCGACGACATCTATGCGCTGTGCGAGCGGATGATGAAGGCCGGCGTCACCATCAACCGGCCGCCGCGCGACGGCATGATGGCGTTCGTGCGCTCGCCCGACAAGCATTCGATCGAACTGCTGCAGAAAGGCGCGGCGCTACCGCCGAAGGAGCCCTGGCTATCGATGCCCAATACCGGGCACTGGTGACCGGGGGCTATTGCTTGCCGCACGAGCATGATCCGGAAAAGTGGAAAACCCGGTTTTCCGAAAAGATCATGCTCCATCAAAACATTAGAGCGCAATCGCTTCGATTGCGCTCTAAGCCAAACCTCTTTATATGTCGCGCCGCTTCAAGTGCCGCGCTTATCGCGCGTGCTTCGCGCCCTTCGTCTAGCGGTCCAGGACGCCGCCCTTTCACGGCGGAAACACGGGTTCGATTCCCGTAGGGCGCGCCAATGCGCGGTCCGCACTCGGCGTTTGCTGTTGCGCAGCCGTGCAAAATCCGTGGGCTACGGATCGATCAGCACCCCCGGATTGAGCAAGGCTTGCGGATCCAAGGTCGCCTTGGCCGCCTTCAGCGCCGCAGCGAACAAGGGCGGGCGCTGGCGATCGTACCACGGCCGATGGTCGCGCCCGACGGCGTGATGATGGGTGACGGTGCCGCCGTTGGCGATCACGGCGTCGAGGCCGGCCGACTTGATGGTGTGCCATTGCGCGCTCAATTCGCCATGCCGCCCGGCGGCGCTGAACGTGAAATACGGCGCCGGCCCGTCCGGATAGACATGCGTGCAGCGGCAAGTCACCGAGCCGGCACGCCCGGTCGCTTCCACGAACGCGCGCTCGGTCGCGGCCTTGACCTTGTCGTGGAACGACTCGAATCGGTCCCAGGTGATCGCGGTCTCGAACGTATCGTTGATGATGCCGCGCTCGATGATGCGCTCGCGCGCATAGGGCATGCGGATGAAGGCGTTGCGCCAGGCGCCGGCGGCGCCGGCGCGATGGGCGTCCGTGGTATCGGCGCGGTCCGCTTTGCCGCCGTGATCGGCGCAGCATTCGCGCGCCCGCGCCATCCACGGCTCGACCGGATGGTCGCCGGACTCGAAGGCGAGCACCATGATCGCCACGCTGCCGTCGGCGGCGCCGGTGTTGAAGGCTTCCTGCGGGTCGAGGATGCGGCAGTTCGCCGGATAGAGTCCGGCCTGCGAGATCGCCCGCAGCGCCTCGGCCGCGGTGAAGAAATCGGCAAACTGCATGGCGCCGCCGGCGCGAAATTTTGGACGATCCTGCAACCGCATCCAGGCTTGCGTGATGATGCCCAAAATGCCTTCCGAGCCGATCAGCAGCCGGTCGGGACTTGGACCGGCGCCCGAGCCCGGCAGCCGCCGCGTCTCGATCACGCCCTTCGGGGTGATGACGCGCAGCGATTCCACGAGATCGTCGATGTGGGTGTAGAGCGAGGCGAAATGACCGCCCGAGCGGGTCGCGATCCAGCCGCCGAGCGTCGAGCACTCGAAACTTTGCGGGAAATGACGAAGCGTGAGGCCATGCGGCTTGAGTTGCGCCTCGAGCGCCGGACCGAACGCGCCGCCCTCGATGCGCGCGGCGCGCGAGGTCTTGTCGACTTCGAGCACGCGGCCAAGCTCGCGCAGATCGATCGTTACCGCCGCCTTGTGCCGACCGGCGTCGCGCCGCGGCTCGACGCCGCCGACGACGCTCGAGCCGCCGCCGAACGGCGTCACGCTCGCCTGCGCGCCGCCCGCCCAGTCGAGCACTGCCGCGACCTCCTGCTCGGTGCGCGGATAGGCGACGACGTCCGGCGCGCTGTGGTAGTCGCCGAGGAGCCCGCGGACGTATTCGGGGAACGATTTGCCGTGCGCGTGCGCCGCGCGGTCGTAGTGCGCGGTCGAGCAGAACGGCAACGATGCGGGCGGCTCGAGCCGGGGCGGGTCGAGCTTGATGTCCTCGAGCCGTGGCGGCTTGACTTCACCGCCTGCCGGCGGACCGAACCGCTGTTCGATGCGGCCGAGCACGAAGGCCAGTTCGGCTGGCGTCAACCCCTCGCCTTCCCGCCCCCATCCAAAATGCTTCAGCCGCGGTTGCGTCATCGCCTTCCTCCCGGTTTATTGCGGGCCCGATGGTTCCACATCAGGCAGCTTGAACGCAAACCGGCGGTCGAGCCGGCCTGACTGACCGGCTCGCCGCCTGGTTCACTCGATTGACCCGAAAGGCGGCCGTCGAAGACGCGGACGGCCGGTATCAGGGACAGCGATGTTAGTTCCGCCGTGAGATCGGCTGATAATCCCGCCGCGGCGAGCCGGTATAGAGCTGGCGCGGCCGGCCGATTTTCTGGTGCGGGTCCTCGATCATTTCCTTCCACTGCGCGATCCAGCCCACCGTGCGCGCGAGCGCAAACAGTGCCGTGAACATCGAGGTGGGGAAGCCCATGGCCCGCAGCGTGATGCCGGAATAGAAATCGACGTTCGGATACAGCTTCTTCTCGATGAAGTAATCGTCGTGCAGCGCAATGCGCTCGAGCTCCATGGCGACGTCGAACAGCGGATCGTTGACGCCGAGCTCATGCAGCACTTCGTGGCAGGTCTTCTGCATGATCTTGGCGCGCGGATCGTAGTGCTTGTAGACGCGATGGCCGAACCCCATCAACCGGAATGTATCCTTCGGGTCCTTGGCGCGCTTGACGTATTCGGGGATGCGGTCCACGGAACCGATCTCGCCGAGCATTTTCAGCGCCGCCTCGTTGGCGCCGCCATGCGCAGGACCCCACAGGCAAGCGATGCCGGCGGCGATGCAGGCGAACGGATTGGCGCCGGTCGAGCCGGCCAGCCGCACCGTCGAGGTCGAGGCGTTCTGCTCATGGTCGGCGTGCAGGGTGAAGATGCGGTCCATGGCGCGGGCCACCACCGGATTGGCGACATAGTCCTCGCACGGCACCGCAAAGCACATGCGCAGGAAGTTCGCTGGGTAACTCAGATCGTTCTTCGGATAGACGAACGGCTGGCCGATCGAATATTTGTAGGCCATCGCCGCCAGCGTCGGCATTTTCGCGATGATGCGGACCGAGGTCATCATCCGCTGCGCCGGGTCGCGGATGTCCGTCAAATCGTGATAAAACGCCGACAGCGCGCCGACGCTGCCGACCAACACCGCCATTGGGTGGGCGTCGCGGCGGAAGCCCTGAAAGAAGCGGCTCATCTGCTCGTGGATCATCGTGTGGCGGACCACTTCGCGGTCGAAACTCTGCTTCTGCGCCGCGGTCGGCAGTTCGCCGTAGAGCAGCAGATAGCAAGTTTCGAGGAAGTCGCCCTGCTCGGCCAAGTCCTCGATCGGATAGCCGCGGTAGAGCAAGACGCCTTCGTCGCCGTCGATATAGGTGATCTTGGACTCGCAGCTGCCGGTCGAGGTGAAGCCCGGATCGTAGGTGAAGATACCGGCCTCGCTGTACAGCTTGCTGACGTCCAAAACTTGGGGACCGATCGTTCCGTTGTGAAGCGGAAACGACCAGCTGTTGTCGCCGAGTATGAGCTTGCCAGCCTTGACGGTGGCGTTGGTCTTCGCGTCCATGACCGCATCCTCGCTGGTGTGGCAGCCCAAACGGTGCGATCTACGCCGTCTCACCGCACCGCGAGCCCCCACGAGGATTCAGGGATCGAGACGGCGGCAGGCTTGTTATGAGTGTGCGACTTCGAGGCTTCCTTGATAAAGATCAAAAGGGCGTCGCGCACACGGCCCCGTTCGCCGCCATGGGGCACTACCTTAGTCGCATAGTGGGACGGCGGGGATTCTAGAGGAATGACTCCGCCCGCGCCTTAAGTTCGTCGAGTCCCGGTTCGTCTGGATTTCTCGGCTTGCCGGGATGGATGATGGAGACTTGGCAATTCTCCGCCGCTTCCACCAACTGCCGATAGGTCCCCGCGTCCGGATTCGCGATATAGGCCTGCTTGTTGGCGTCGTAGGCAAACATCTTATCGTTGATCTGGGTGCACTCATTGCAACTGGTGCAGCGCGGCGTCTCGATATAGGGATCGTCCGAGGGCCGCTCGGCGGCCGCTGGAGCGGTTTCGGGAGCCGCAACGGCTGGCGCCACAGCGGCAGCCGTGCTTGCGGCGGCGGGCGGGGCTTGCTCGGCGACGGCCGCCGGCCGCGATTGCTCCGCCCAAATCTTCCGCTCCTGCTCGAGCAGTCTGGCCGCATGCGAGTTGTGCACGCCGCCGAGCTCCTGCAGGCTGCGCCAGGCTTCGGCGCACCGGCGCGCGGCCTGCATCAGCTTGTCGTCGACGATGACTTTTTGCAGGCGGTTGTCGCGGTCGACCATCAACAGGCACGGCACCTTGTCGGCCAGGTCCTGCGGTTGGCGCGCCAGGAATTCGGACACCGGCAACAGATCGGCACCCCATTTGCCCCGCGGCACCTTGGCAAAATGCTTGGCGCAACGCGGATCGCAGGCGGCGAAATCGACCAGCGTGAAGGCGAGGTCTTCCGATACGCGCTGCTGCTCGGCGTCCTCATAGTCGAGGCGCTGCAGCGGCCAATCGAGATCGACTTGCGAATTGCCGGAGAGCGAGAACCGCGAAGCCCAGTCCGGGCCCGCCGACGGATCGTAGACGAACGCCGGAAAAGCCCGCGACTCCGCGGCGGCGGCCGCCGTCAGGTAAGGCGCAATGCCGCTCGCGCTGGCGCCGGAGAACACGCTGAACAAGGCCGGCCCGTCATAGGCCAGGCCGCGAAGAATCTGCTCGCGGAGCCGGAACAGGCTCGATCCGGTCGCCTGCAAGACGTAGTACGTGCCAAAACCCATCGCCGTGCTGGCGAGCTGCTTGTTGCGCAGGCCTGAAATCAGGTACTCGCCTTCGATCGGCGACGGCTCGAGGATATCGTCGGTCCGAACCACGACCTTGGCCGGCATGCCGGCCACGAACGCGTGCAAGAGCAGATCACTCTCTGCCGCGCCAAGCTCGGCGGCACGGAGACAAATCAGATAGTCCGGGAACAAGGCGGTATCGGCGGCATCGAGACCCTGGTCGCCGAACTCGGCGAAGAAGGCGTCGTGACGGCCTTCGCTGTATTCCCCTTCGGTTTCGAGCTTGGCCATGGCGATCGCCTTGGCCAGCTCGATCATCCGCGGCAGCCGTTCGCGGTAGGCGGCGACCGCGTCGGCGCATCTTTCGAACACGAATGAATACGGCTCGCCGACATCGACTCCTTTGTCGCTGTCGGCCGGCGCAAAGAAGCGCTGGGCGCGGAGCGCCGAAAGCAAGCCGCGAACCCGCCGGCGGCGGCTTTCCGGGATCGGCACGTTGGCCGAGGTTTCGACCAGCAAACGCGACATCGCCTCGAAATCGAAGACGTCGCGATGCGCCGCACCGACCGTGGCGCGCAGCCTGTCCGCGCTCAACCCTTCCTTCGAGCGGACGAAATCCGCGCTCAGGATGTCGGACAGTTTCGCGATCAGTTTATTGATATCGGCCCGGAAACTCTGCGTCTTGCGATCCTGCAAGGTCCGCCAGGCGTGCTGAAACAACCGAAACGGCATCGCCTTGTCATAGCCGACGACCTCGCCGTCGACCTTCACCGCGGCGCGCAGGCGGCGCAAACTATCCTGCAACAGCTCGTCGCCTTTCGCACCGATGGCGGCGGCCGCGATATCCCACATTTTCGCCAGCGAGCCCGCCGCGCCGTCGGCGACCAGGCTGCGGATTTCCCGTTCGAGCCGGTAGGCGTGCTTGCGCAGCCGGTCTGCGTCATCGCCCGTGATCTCCTTAAGCGCGCCATCGAACAATCCGGAAAGCGATTGCACCGGCTTGCCGTCGCCGCCGGCGCGGACCAGCACGATCGGAAAATCATAGCGCAGCGCCGCCAGATCGCGATAGCCGGCGAGCATGGCAGGTTGCAGATCGCTCTTGGCGAGCGCATCGAACGCGCCGCCCGAGATTCGTCCGGTGAGGTGAAAGGCGATGAGCGCCTGAAGTTCTGCTTGCATGTCCGATTTGCCTTGACCGTTTTCGCTTGAACTCACCCGCGTCCTCACGCGCTCGGCCGCGCCTTGGGATCGGCGGCTTGCGGCCAGATCGTGAACTTGTCGAATTCCGCTTCCAGGCCGGCCTTGATGTAGCGCGACGAACGCTGCTGCCCGGCATTGCGCAGCTCTTCGTAACAGGGGATCTCCGGATTGCGGTACAGGATGCCGACCGGGATCGGATCCTGGACGGAAGCGATCTCGCGCGCGCGATTGATATTGGAAGGATCGTGCCGTTCCTGATTCTTGTAGACCTTGGACAGCCCCGGGCTGAGTTGCAGGCCGTCCTCGTGCGTCAGCAGCATGGTCTTGAGCGGATCCTGCATCCACGGCTCGAACATCGACGGCAGCCATTCCGGGCAGCGCTGCAGTATGCGGATGAAGGAAAAGCCCTTGTGCCGGTAGGCCGCTGCAATGATGTCGTAGAGCACTTCGGGAATCCAATCGACCGCCTGGGCGACGAAGGAAACGTTCTGCACGCCGAGCGTCACGGTCAACGGCTGCAGCGCGTCGAGATAGCTGCCGCGCGGCGTGGTGTTGCTCTTGGTGCCGCGCGGCGATGTCGGCGAGGCCTGCTTCTTGGTCAAACCGTAGATCTGATTGTCGTGCAGCATCACCGTCATGTTCATGTTGTAGCGGATGGCGTGGATCCAGTGCGCCGCGCCGATGCTGCAGCAGTCGCCGTCGCCGGTATTGACGAAGATGTTCAGATCCGGCCGCGCCATGCGGATGCCTTCGGCGACCGGCAGCGCGCGGCCATGGATGCCATGGAAGCCATAGGTCTTCATGTAATGCGGAAAGCGGCTGGAGCAGCCGATGCCGGAGACAAACACGGTCTTCTCGGGCCGCAGATCTTCGTCGCGGCACAGCCGCTGCACCGCCGCGAGGATGGCGTTGTCGCCGCAGCCGGTGCACCAGCGCGGCACGCCGCTCTGATAATCCTCAAGCTCGTAATGCTGGTCGTGCATCCGCAGCAGGCATTCGCTCACGTGAATCGTCATGGTCGTGCCTTATCCTTGCTTTAGCTTCTTGAGGATGACGTGCCGGATCGCGCTCGGCTTGATCGGCTGGCCGCGCACCTCGCTCAAGCAATCGACGTCGATCAGGTAACGCGAACGCAGCAGCATGGCCAGCGCCGAGTAGCGGCGATTGCTGTCGTCGATGATCGCGTCGTTCGGGTCATCGCTCCAATTGCCTTCGACGGTGATGACTTTCTTGAACCGCTTCATAATCTCGTCAAGTCCCGGCGCCATCGGCTGCAGGAACGTCAGATGCAGCGACGACACCTTGTGGCCGTCGGCGCGCACGGCCGCCACGGCCTCCTCGATCGCACCCTTGGTGCTGCCCCAGCCGATGAGCAGGAGATCGCCGTTCGGATCGCCGAATACCGGCGGCGTTTTCAAGGTCTTCTGCAACGCCGCGAGCTTCAGACTGCGGGCGCGAATGCTCGATTCGTTGCTCTCCGGGTCGTAGGCGACATGGCTCAGGCTGTCATGGGCAAGGCCGGTCAAGGTGTGCATGCCGCCCGGCTGACCCGGAATGAAACGCCGCGCCAGGCCGGTCGTGGGATTCCAATCATACGGCTTGAGCCCTTCCGGCACTTCGCTCTGATCGACCGGCGGCGCCAGCCAGGCCTCGCTGAATTGCGGCCGCGGAAACGGCTGCTGCGAGGTGGCCAGACTGGCGTCGGAGAGGATGACCACGACCATGTTGAAGGTTTCGGCGATCTTGCGGGCGGTGATCACTGAATAGAAACATTCTTCGATCGTGCCCGGCGCCATCACCACCTTGGGCGCGTCGCCGTGGCTGCCGAAGATAGTGGTCAAGAGATCGCCCTGCTCGACCTTGGTCGGCTGTCCGGTACTGGGGCCGCCGCGCTGCACGTTGATGACGACCAGCGGAATCTCCCCCATCACCGCCAGCCCGATCGCTTCCTGCTTGAGCGAATAGCCGGGTCCGGAGGTGACGGTGACGGCGCATTTGCCGGCATAGGAGGCGCCGATCGCGAAGGTGCAGGCGGCGATCTCGTCCTCGGCCTGATGTACGATGCCGCCGACGTTCTCGAACACGCTGCTCAAATAATGCGACACCGATGTCGCCGGCGTGATCGGGTACATGGCGCAGATTTCCATGCCGGAAGCGAGCACGCCGAGCGCCAGCGCGGTGTTGCCGTCGATGACGATTTGCGGTTCGGTGCTGCGCGTCGCCGGGATGCGATACTTCAATTCGAGATTGGTCTCGGCCCAGTCATAGCCGACGTTCAACAGCTTGACGTTGGTCTGAATGACACTGGCGTCTTTCTTGCCGAATGTCAGCGCGATCTGTTCGCGGGCGAGCTGCAGGTCGAAGCTGTAGATGTTGCACAGCATGCCCAGCGCGAACATGTTCTTGCCGCGCCGCGCGTCGGCGACGACTTTGCGGCATTCGCGCTCCATGGGAATTTCGTAGACCTTGAATCCCGCCGCCACGAGCTCGTCGTAGGTCTCGGTGTAGGAGGCGGCGATGGCGGCGTCCTTACTCTCCCGCCACATGCTTTCCAGCAGAATAAAGCAGCCGGGCTTGAGCTCGCCAGTGCGGACACGGCCGAGCAGCACCTGCTCGTTGAAGGCGACCACCAGGTCGGTTTCGTTGCCGCCGTTGGTGACACGGCCCGAGCCCAGGCGGATACGGTTGCCGCTGCCGCCGGCGACGCTGCGCGCCGGCGGTCGGATTTCCGCGGGGATGATCTCCACGGTCCACACCCCGTTGCCCGTGCGGGCGGCGATCGCTCCGAACGACTGTCCACAGCGCTGTGCGCCCTCGCCCGAGTCGCTGACGATCTCGACGATATGCTCGTTTAGTATAATGGCCGTCTTGCTGCCCGGAGTGGGCTGGGCGGGCTGAGCGGGCTGCGCAGGCTTGACCGCGCGCGGGCGCGGCTTGACGGCGATTTCGGCAGTGCTGTCGTTCATCTTGCTACCTTATGCGGCGCGTATCCGCGCGTAGTTGCGCTCCTGGAGATCGATCCCGAAGAACGTGCCGGCGTCGGCCGTACTGACGCCGTCGACGCCGGAATCACGAATTCGCAAATAGTTCTTGATGCTGCGTGCGGCCTTGCGGCCGGCGCCCATCGCCTCGATCACGGTGGCGGCGCCGGTGACGATGTCGCCGCCGGCAAACACGCCGGCCATCGAGGTCGCCAGCGTCTCGTCGGTCTCGATATAGCCGCGCTTGTTGAGGCGAAGGTGCGAGGTTTGCCCGATGATCGGGTTGGCGTTGGTGCCGATCGCGAACACGACCTGATCGGTCTCAAACTCGAACTCGCTGCCGGCCACCGGGATCGGCCGCCGTCGCCCGGAATCGTCGGGCTCGCCGAGCTCCATGCGGATGCAGCGCATGGCGCGGACATTGCCCTTGTCGTCGGCGAGGACTTCCACCGGATTGGTCAGCCAGTGAAATTCAATGCCCTCTTCCTCGGCGTGGTGAACCTCTTCCGCCCGCGCCGGGCACTCGGCCCGCGACCGCCGATAGATGCAGTAGACTTTCTCGGCGCCGAGCCGCAGGCAGACGCGCATGGCGTCCATGGCGGTGTTGCCGGCGCCGATCACGGCGACGCGCCGGCCGAGCGGCAGCGGCGTATCGAAGTTCGGGAATTCCTTCGCCCGCATCAGATTGCAGCGGGTCAATAGCTCGTTGGCGGACAGCACGCCGTTGAGCGAATCGCCGGGGATGCCGAGCATCGACGGATAGCCGGCGCCGGTGCCGATGAAGACCGCGTCGAAGCCGAGCTCGTCGCGCATCTGCTCGATGGTGAACAGGCGGCCGACCAGGGTATTGCACTCGAACTTGACGCCGAGCTTGCGCAGATTGTCGATTTCGGCGTCGACCACCGCGTTGGGCAGACGGAAATCGGGGATGCCGTACTTGAGCACGCCGCCGGCCTGGTGGAAGGCCTCGAACACCGTCACCGCGCATCCGGCCTTGGCGAGATCCGCCGCGCAGGCCATGCCGGCCGGCCCGGAGCCGACGATGCCGACCTTGAAGCCGCTCGGCTCGATATGCGGAACGTTGGTCCACTGCTCTTTGATGGCGTAGTCGCCGACCCAGCGTTCGAGACGACCGATCGCCACCGGCTCGAGCGTCTCGCCGACCACGCAGACGCCCTCGCATTGCGTCTCCTGCGGGCAGACGCGGCCGCACACCGCCGCCAACAGATTGCTGGCGGTAATGACGTCATAGGCGCCGCGGAAATCCTTGGCGCTGATCGCCTCGATGAATTTCGGGATATTGATATTGACCGGACAGCCCGCGATGCAGGCCGGATCGGGGCACAACAGACAGCGCTCCGACTCGTTCAGCGCCTGTTCCAGCGAATAGCCGCAATTGACTTCGTTGAAATTCTTCACCCGCAGCTGCGGATCCTGTTCGCGCACAGGAGTCCGTTGCTGCGGAATGCTGCGGATTGTCTTTTTCTTCTTCGCCATGGTGTAAGTTCCGTGTGACTAAAGGGCCATTGCCGCCGCCGCCGCGCGGCTGGCGCTGCGCCGACAAACTCCGAGCTGACAAAGGCGATGCAGGCGCACGCTATCCTCCCAGCGTTTCCTCGAACGGATCGGGCAGCACCATGGCCGGCTCGACTGTCTCGGCCTGCAGGACCGGCGGCACCTGCTGCATCATCCGGCAGCTTGCCGACCAACGATCCAGGGCGGCCTTTTCCTCTGCGGCATAGCGCCGAAGCCGCATCATCAAGTCATTGAAGTCGACCTTGTGGCCGTCGAAATCGGGACCGTCGACGCAGGCAAACTTGACTTCATTGCCGATCTTGACCCGGCAGCCGCCGCACATCCCGGTTCCATCGACCATGATGGGGTTGAGGCTGACGATGGTCTTGATGGCGTGCGGGCGTGTTGTCTCGGCGCAGGCCTTCATCATGATGGGCGGCCCGATCGCGATCACCTCGTCAATGTCGTGATGGCCGGCGATGGCGACCTTAATGCCGTCGCTGACGAAGCCCTTGATTCCGACCGATCCGTCGTCGGTGCACAGAATCAATTCGTCGCAGCAGGATTTGAACTTATCGACCCAGAACAGCAGTTTCTTGGTGCGAAATCCAAGAACGCCGATCACATAGGCGCCGTTCTCCTTAAATCCGCGGGCCTGCGGATAAATGGGCGCGACGCCCAGACCGCCGCCGACGCAGACGACCTTCTTCTTGCCCGCGAGCGGGCTCGGTACCCCCATGGGCCCAACGATCCCGTAGAGCGAGGTCCCGACCTGACAGAGCTGCTGCATCTCCTTGGTCGACTTACCGACCGCCTGCACGACCAGCGTCACCGTCCCCGCTGCACGGTCGAAATCGGCGATGGTCAGCGGAATCCGCTCACCCGACTCATGCGACATGACAATGACGAATTGACCCGGCCGCGCCGCCTTTGCCATCAACGGATGATGGATGACCAAGGAATAGGTCACGTCGGAAAAATCCTCGCGGGCCAAGATTTTGAACCCGGCCCCAAGGCTTGCATCGACCAGACTTGCATCGACCATCGATTTTCCACCCGCGATCGTGGTGAGAAGATTTAAGCGAGCGGACATTCGTTGATCGGTTCCCTCGCCGCCTTGACATAGCGCAAGGACGGCCGCGAAATTTTAATTAGCCTTTAGTTTGAGGGTGTTATGTTACAGGACCGCGGGCAGCGCGTCGCCGGGCTGTCGGCGAGCGATAGAAAAGCGCCATGAGCGGCGTCGCGCTGAGAAAACGCCGGCAAACTCCAGTATTGATGCTGCTGATTGCGCTAATGTGCTGTAGCCGAAGCGGAGGCGCGCTCCGTTCGTTCCCATTCCGCCTCTTGTTCCCATTGCAGGATGAGGTGCCGTAGCGCGCGGTATTTGGCCTCCAGCGCAGTGTCCAAAGGGTCCTTCCGGGCGGTCAGTTTCGCGCGAATCTCGGCCCAGTCCTCAGGCCGCAGGACCCGAGCCGCAGCCGGAAACAGCACGCGTTCTTCCATCGCCATGTGCCGCCGCTCATGGTCGATGAAGTCGCGGATGATCACATCGACGGTGTCCCGCAGAATTTCCCGGTCGGCGAGCACGCCTTCGACCGTCCGCGCCACCCGCGCCAGCCGCTTGGAGCCCTTGCCGTGCTCGGCTTCAAGATCGCCGATGCTTGCCGCCACGGCGGGATCGCGCGCCTTCAGTCTCGCGAAGATCATGTCCTCCTTGGGATGGTGGCAGCAATCCGGATAGTCCTGAAAGTACTCGATGACCGACTGTACGACGTGATAATCCGGCCGTTCCGCGCGATTAAAGACGGACAACTCGCGCTCGAGAACCAATAGCAATTTTTCGATGTTACGGTGCTCATCGCGCAAGATATCGATGATTTGCCGCATCGGTTGATGTCTTGCGGCGACCCTCCCATTGATGAGATTGCGGCGACTCATTTGGATTCCCGCATACAAGGAAAACGGGATATTCTACGTATTCGCGATGTGAAACTTTGCGATAGATCAATCGGCAATGCCATCGCCGACAAGGAAACGCGGTCAAATGCCGTTTTGCGGCGCGGATCGGCCTCTTGCATCGCTCGCGGGCGCCCGTCATGCTCGGGCTAAATAAGCACCGGGCGCCGCTTCCGCGCCGCGCAAGGAATGAACGCCTAGCGAAATGAACGCGCAGGGAACAAGACCATGGCCGAGATCGTCCCGCTCAAAGAGCTAGCCGCACAGGTGCGTTCCGGGATGTGCGTCGCGGTGCCCGCCGACTATTGCGGTGTCGCCATGGCAGCGACCGCCGCCATCATCGCCCAGCGTCCCGAAAACCTGCATCTCGTCTGCGTGCCAATCACCGGCATGCAGGGCGACATGCTGATCGGCGAAGGCCTCGTCGGCGTGCTCGAGACCAGCGCGGTGACGCTCGGCGAAGCCGGCGGCGCGCCGCGCTTCATCGACGGCGTGCGCAGCGGCGCCTTCCGCCTGCTGGACGCGACCTGCCCGGCCGTGCATTCCGGCCTGATCGCCGCACAGAAGGGCGTGCCCTTTCTGCCGATTCGCGGCATCGTCGGCAGCGATCTGTTGAAGACGCGGACCGACTGGAAAATCATCAATAATCCGTTCGCCGCGGACGATCCGATTGTCGTCGTGCCGGCGATCCATCCCGACATTGCGCTGTTTCACGCGCCCGAAGCCGATCGTTTCGGCAACGTACGCATCGGCCGCCGCCGCGAATTGGCGACCATGGCCTATGCGTCGAAGGCGACGCTGATCACGGTCGAGCGGATTTGCGAGACATCGCTGCTGCACGACGAGGATTCGGCAGCCGGCGTGCTGCCGGCGCTCTACGTCGACCGCGTCGCGGTGGCGCCGCGCGGCGCCTGGCCGATCGGCCTGTGGGGCGAATATCCCGCCGACACCGCCGAAATCGCCCGCTACGCCGCCATGGCGCGGACCCCCGCGGGCTTCGCGGTCTACATGGACGGCTTCGCGCGCCGGCTGGCCGAGGCGGCATGAGCGCGCAACGCCGGACAGCGCCGGACTATTCCGAGCGCGAGCTGCTGATCGCGACCATCGCCGATCTGCTCGACGGCGTTCGTCATGTCGCGGTCGGCGCCTCCTCGCCCATTCCCGCCGCCGGCGCCATGCTGCTGCGCGCGCGCAACGAACTAAGCGGACGCGAGCCGGTGCGCATTTCGATCCTCGGCTCGCAGGCGCATAATTTCTTCACCAACGGCGGCGTCGAAGTGTTCGACTGCGCCGCCCAGGGCCGCATCGACGCCTTCTTTCTCGGCGGCGGACAGATCGACGGCCAGGCCAACATCAATCTGGTCGGCACCGGCGATTATCCGCGGACCGACGTGCGTTGGCCCGGCTGTTTCGGTTCGGCCTTTCTCTATTTCCTGGTGCCGCGCGTGATCCTGTTCCGCGAGGAGCATTCGCCCCGCGTTTTGGTCGACAAGGTCGACTACGTCAGCGCTCCGGGAACGAGCGAGGGCGTCGCGCGCCGCGGCGGGCCTTATGCGCTTTTGACCGGCATGGCGCTGTTTTCCTTCGACCCCGCGCGCAAGCGTTTTGCCTTGCGCAGCGTCCACCGCGGCGCGACTGCGGCCGAGGTGCGAGCCAACACCGGCTTCGATTACGATGCGCCCGCCGAGCCGCCGCAAACCCCGGCGCCCGACGCGGAAACGCTCGCCATCTTGCGCGGCCGCGTCACGCAGGAACTCGCGGAGACCTATCCGCAGTTTGCGGCAATCCTGCGCAGCGCGCAGGCGGCGGCGTAGCGCATGCGGATGCCACCATGAGCGCAGCCATGGCCGCATACGAGGTGAATGCCTTCAACACGGCGACGGCTTCCGAGAACAAAATCCATGACGACGCGATGGCGCGGCGGTTCGGGTTTCGCGGCGGCCTCGTTCCCGGAGTCGAGGTGTTTGCCTACATGGCGCACATGCCGGTGGCGCGATGGGGCCGACGGTGGCTTGAAAGCGGGCAAGCGGAGTGCCGCTTTCTGAAACCGGTTTACGACGGCGCAGTCGCGCGGGTGACAGCGACCGAAGATGGCGACGGGCTGGAACTTTCCGTTATGAGCGGCCAGGATCGGTGCGCGACGGGGCGCGCTTTCATCCCGGCGGACGGACGTCCTGCGCCGGCGATCGACGCGCTGCCAGCAGCCATACCGCCTGCCGAGCGGCCGGCGGCGACCGAAGAGTCGCTTAAGCCGGGCCGCGCGCTCGGCATGACACCTGTGACGATCGACCACGCGATGCTCGGAAGCTATCTCGATGACATTCGCGAAACTGAGCCGATCTATCGCGCCGAGGGACTGGTCCATCCCGGGCAGATCCTGCGGCTCGCCAATCTGGCGCTGGTGCAGACTGTCGTCCTCGGCCCCTGGATTCACCTCGGCAGCAAGCTGCGCAATCACGCCGCGGTGCACGTCGGCGAACAACTGACGCTGCGTTCCAAGATCACGTCCAATACGGTCTCCAAGGGGCACGCGATCGTTGAATTCGATGCCATCGTCGTCGCCGACGGTGCAAGAAGCGTGGCCGAGATCACCCACGTCGCGATCTGGCGGCCGCGACAGGTCGCCGAGATTGCGCACACGCACGGACTTGTTGAATCGCCATGAAGCGCATTGTCGTTTTTGGCTATGGTGCGGTCGGCCGTGAGATCACGGCGCTGCTCACCGCGCGCGGCGATGACGTGCTGGTGGCGCAGCGCAGCGCACCGCAACGGCTCCCGGCCGGCGCCACCTTCATCAGTTGCGACGTGACCAACGCCAATTCCGTCGCTGCCGCGACTGCCGGGCGCGAGATCGCGATCTGCACCGTGGGATTTCCTTACTCCGCCCGCATCTGGCAGCGCGCCTGGCCGGCCGCCATGAACGCGATGCTGAGCGCTTGCGAGAAGGCCGGCGCCCGGTTTGTCTTTGCCGACAATCTTTACATGTACGGGCCGGTGACCGCGCCGCTCACCGAGACCATGCCGCTGACGAGCTATGGGCAAAAGCCGCGCATCCGCGCCGAGATCACCCGGCTGTGGCAAGACGCCCATGCGGCGGGACGCGTGAAGGCGGTCGCGGTCCGCGCCTCGGACTTTTATGGGCCCGACGTGCCGAACTCGATACTCTCGATGGGCATTTCACGTCTGGTCGCCGGCAAGGCCGCGCTCGTTCCCTTCTCTCCCGATCACCCGCACGATCAGGCCTACGTTCCGGACTTTGCCCGCGCCGTGGTCACACTGTGTGACGCGCCTGACGATACCTGCGGCCAAGCTTGGCACGTTCCGAACGCGCCGACGCGCAGCCTGCGCGAGCTGCTGACGCTGGCGGCGAGGATCGCTGGCGTTCGATTGCGAATGGTGGTGCTGCCCACCTGGCTGCAGCCGATCCTCGGGATCGCCGTGCCGGAACTCCGCGAGCTGATCGAAATGCGGTTTCAGACCGATCGGCCGTATTACGTCGATGCCGGCAAGTTCCGAGCAAGATTTGGGCTGGAACCGACGAGCTTCGAGGATGGCCTTGCCGCAACAATTCGCTTCTACCGCGATGCAGCGCGCGGCCCGGCCGGAAAAACTTCGCGCTGACTGTGGCGTTGTGCCGCGACCGAGAAATCTCCCGACAATTTGCGCTGCACCGCGTCATGTGTCTGCAAGTCGCAGAAGATTCGATTCAATGTCGGTGGGAGGACTCAGTTGCGTCATGCGGCCGCCACAGAGCCTGAATAGGGTTCGGTCACGGGAGAGGGGTGATGCAGGGAGGAGAACCATCATGGCACTGCACACCGAAACTGCGGCGCGCACCCGCTTGGTCACCTATGACAAGAATGTATGCCCGCAGTGCAGCTCATGGCTGCTAGCGCCCGACTGGTCCGAACATCTGAGCGAGCGTTGCGTGCGTCACACTTGGTCGTGCGAAGCCTGCGGTTATGAATTCGAAACCGCGGTGTTCTTTCCGGCGCTGGAACAAGCTGCCGCCTAGCGCATGATCCGGAAAAGTGGAAGCCGGTTTTCCGAAAATATCATGCGCCGCTAAAATAAATTAGAGCGCCAATCGCTTCAATCTGAAGTGATGGCGCTCATCGGCAGCTCGACAAACATTCAAGACGACCGGGGCGGCGGATAGACGTGCCGCCGCCCGTTGAAATCTTCGACCACAGCACCGTCCTCACTCAAATAATTCGGGCCGATTGGCGATTTGCCGTAGCCGTCGGGAATGTCGAGCACATAGGTCGGCTGGCATAGGCCCGAATAACGGCCGCGAAGCGCGCGCGCAAGAGCCTGGCCTTCGGCGATGGTGGTGCGCAGATGCGCCGTGCCGGGCGCGAGATCGCCGTGGTGCAGATAATAGGGTTTGATGCGGCACTCGACCAACGCGCGCATCAGCGCGCCGAGCGTCTCGACATCGTCGTTCACCCCACGCAACAGCACCGATTGCGACAGCATCGGGATGCCGGCATCGACCAAGCGCGCGCAGGCGGCGCGGGCTTGTTTGGTCAGTTCGCGCGGATGATTGGCGTGCAGCACGACGAAGGTCGCCTTGTTCCGCGCGCGCAACGCGCGAATGAGCGCGGGCGTTATCCGCTCGGGCGCCACGGCCGGCACGCGCGTGTGCACGCGAATGATTTTCACGTGGGCGATGGCGGCAATCCGTCTGACCACGTCCTTAAGCCGGCGCGCTGACAGCACCAGCGGATCGCCGCCGGTCAGAATGACCTCCCAGATTTGCGGATGGCCGCGGATGTAGTCGAGCGCGGCCGCGAGCGCCGCCGGCGACAGCCCTCCCCGCCCCGGCCCCACCATCTCGCGCCGGAAGCAGAACCGGCAATAGACCGCGCAGGCATTGACGAGCTTGAGCAGGACCCGGTCGGGATAGCGGTGGACGATGCCGGCGACGGGGCTGAACGCATCGTCGCCGATCGGATCGCGGCGTTCCTCGGGCTGCTCAACAAGCTCGCGCGCATCGGGCACGAATTGCCGCGCGATCGGATCGTGCGGATCGCTGCGGTCGATCGCGGCGGCCATCAGCGGCGTGATCGCGACCGCATAGCGCGCGGCGACCGCGGCGAGCTCATCGAGCCGTTCGCGCGGCACGAGGGCCGAACGGCAAAGCGCGTCAACGCCGCGCAAGGTGGACGATCGGGACTTCATGCCAGCGGATTCCACAACACCTGCTCGATCCGCGAGGCTCCGGTTGCCAGCATGACGAGCCGGTCGAGGCCGAGCGCAATACCGCAAGCCTGCGGCATCGCCGACAGCGCGGCAAGGAAATCCTCATCGATCGGATAGCGCTCGCCGTAGATACGCTCCTTCTCCGTCATCTCCCGTTCCAGCCGGCGACGCTGCTTGGCGGCGTCGGTGAGTTCGCCAAAACCGTTGGCGAGCTCCACCCCGCAAGCATAAAGCTCGAAGCGCTCGGCGACGCGCCGATCCGGCGCCGGCCGCGCCAGCGCCGCCTGCACGGCCGGGTACTGATCGAGAATGGTGGCGCGGCCGAGGCCGAGATGGCCCTCGATCTTCTCCACCAGCACGCGACTGAAAATATCGCCCCAGCGGTCGTCATCGCCGATGCGGATCCCGCTTGCCAGCGCCGCGCGGGCAAGGCCGTCGCGGTCGGGTTCGCCGCGCGGCAGCGTCGCCAAGAGGTCGATGCCGGCAAATCGCGTAAAGGCCTCCGCGACGGTAAGCCGTTCCGGCTCGGCGAACGCATCGGCCGAACGGCCGCGAAAGCTCAGATGCTTCGTGCCGGCGGCTTCCGCCGCCACCGCCAGGATCGCCGCACAGTCGGCCATCAGCATCCCGTAGGGCTCGCCGGCGCGATACCATTCGACCAGGGTGAATTCCGGATGGTGCAGCGCGCCGCGTTCCCGGTTACGAAAAACCCTGGCGAATTCGACGATGCGGCGCTCGCCGGCGGCCAGGAGTTTCTTGCAGGCGAATTCCGGCGAGGTGCGCAGATAAAGCCGCGACGATGAGCCGTCCGGCGCCGCCAGCGTGGTGGCGAAGGCGTGCAAATGGGTCTCGTTGCCCGGGGAAACCTGCAAGGCGCCGGTCTCGACCTCGATGAAATCGTGCGCGGCGAACCAGGCCCGCAGCGCCGCCACGATGCGGCTGCGCGCCAACAGCGCCGGGCGCCGGTCGGCGTGGACGTGGCGAGCCCAGAAGGGCGAGGCAGCGGGCGGGGTTTCCGGCATGTCCTTGTGCGCGGGGAAGAGAGGAAATATGTGGCGATCGGGCTCAGGATCGCTATGGTGCGCCCCTGTTCAGAGGCAAAACGTCGAGGTAACCGTGAAAGTCATCGCCAGCTCGCTGCGAAAAGGCAATATCGTTGAGGTCGACGGCAAGCTCGGCGTCATCGTCTCGATCGAGAATATCCATCCCGGCAAGGGCACGCCGGTGACCCAGATGGACGTACGCCGGATCGCCGACGGCGTGAAGATCGCGTTGCGCTACAAGACGACCGACCAGGTCGAGCGGGCTTTCGTCGAGGACCGCAAGCACCAATACATGTACCAGGACGGCGACGGCTTTCATTTCATGAATATGGAGAGTTACGATCAAGTCGCGCTGCCGGCCGACATTATCGGCGACCAGGCGGCCTATCTGCAGCCGGAAATGGAGGTGACGATCAGCCTGCACGAGGGCGTGCCGGTCGCCATCGAGCTTCCGCCGCGCGCCACCCTCGAAGTGGTCGAGACCGAGCCGACCATCAAAAGCCAGACGGCAGCCTCGTCCTACAAGCCGGCGCTCCTCTCCAATGGCGTGCGCACCATGGTGCCGTCCTTCGTCACCGCGGGCACCAGGATCGTGGTGAATACATCCGACGGCAGCTACATCGAGCGGGCGAAGGACTAGCTCCCGTCATTCCGCAAGCCGCTCGCATTCGGCTCACATCTGAACGTTCATTCATCGTGAGCATCCGCGTTTCTCCCAGAAGGCGACGATCGAGAAACTATTACGCGAGTTTCGCGCGGTCGCGGGGCGGCACCGCTTGGCAGAACGCGCATTGGTAACGATAGTACGGAGTTTTGAATTGGGATGAGCCGTGTCTCGTGCGGTAAATGTTGCGGTCAAAATCGGCAGCCTTCCACGGCTGCGCCTTCGCGCAAGAACCGTATTCGGCGCTTTCGCTGACCGGCGCGCGCGCGCCGGCTTCGTCGCGACTGGCTTGGCCTGCGCGATGGTGTGCGCCTCGTCCGGCGCTCCCTTGAGCGCCGCATGCAAACCAAATCATTTCAGACCGGCCTTCTTTGTGAACGGTATGGGTGCTTGCGCCTTCGACCCGCAGACTTTGAGTTTTTCCGGCGATCCGGCCGCGCAAGCCAAATGCCTGATGCGCGGCATGGACGCGACCAGGAACCTTGCCCCGGCGCTGGAAACTCTGCCGGCGGCGCTCGCCGGCCGCATCGGACAAGATAGCGGTCTGCCGTCGCGGGAGGCGCTGAGCGCTTTCCTCTCCAAAGAGAATCTCGAGTGGGATTTCGCGGCTTATCTCTGGCAACCGGTGGCGCGCGCGCATGACAACGATGCGGACGCCCCGCCGGCGCGCTATTTCGTGATCCACGATACCAGCGGACCGAATTACGGACACCGGTCCTTTCCTGCCGATATCGACGTCAGCACAAAGATCAACAATCTCGGCAGCTTCAAGTGCTCGGATGGCTGGGGCAAGGCCCACGTGGTCGTCAATCGCTCCGGCGGCATGTTGCTCGATCACGATTTCGCAGTTCCCTGGCGGGAGACGCGGTTCGAGCAAGCGGCGAATTTCGCCGGCGCCCTGAAGGGGCTCTTCCTCCATGTCGAGCTGATCCAGCCGCGGCGCAGCGCAGCCGGGCGCGGATGGCGCAACGACGCGCAGAGCCCCAATCCGGGCTTTACCGCCGCGCAATATGACCGGCTGGCGCTGCTCTACGTCATCGCCAGTGTCCGCGCCGAGCATTGGCTCATTCCGGCGTTCCATGCGGCCATCGATGCCGGCATGCGCAACGGCCACGACGATCCGCTGCATTTCGACGTCGCCAGCTTTGCCGATAGCCTCGACCGGCTAGTCGAGAAACTGGAAGGGCGGGTCGAGACGGCGGCTGCGACTTCCGCTCCAGCCGACGCGAGCGATGCCACGCCCGGGCCGCAATCTTCCGCAATGGCGCCCCCGGAGACGGCCGAAACCACTCCCTTGATGGCGACCGCTATTGCCAAACCCGACGCCGCCGCACAACCATGGACCGGGAATAAGCCCGATACCGCAGGCGAGGAAAAACCCCGAAGTGAACGCAAGCCGCACGAGCGCATCGTCGCCGAACATTGCCAGACGCGCCTCGCTCAAGGCTATCGCCGGCGCGTTTGTTGGGCTGCTGTTGCCGGCGCGCGCGCGCGCGGACCACACCTCGTTCGATCAATGGGTCGCCGCGTTTCATACCAAAGCGCTGGCGCGCGGCATCACGCCGGAAACCTACGCGCGGGTCATGGACGGGTTAAGGCCGGACACCGCCGGGCTTGAGGCGATCCGCAATCAGCCCGAATTCGACGAACAGGTCTGGGAATATCTCAACCGCCGCGTCTCCGACTGGCGCATCATCGCCGGCAAGGAAAAGGCCAAGGAGTTTGCGCCGCTGTTTTCCCGGATCGAACGGGATTTCGGCGTCGAGCGCTCGGTCATGCTCGGCGTCTGGGGCGTCGAATCGACCTATGGCGATCCGCTTGTGCAGAAGAACCATATGCGGCCGGTCATCCCCTCGCTGGCCGCGCTCGCCTGGGGCGAGCCGCGCCGCCGTGCGTACTGGGAAGGCGAGCTGATCAACGCATTGGAAATTGTTCAGCGCGGCTGGAGCACGCCTGCGGAAATGGTCGGCTCCTGGGCCGGCGCCATGGGCCACACCCAATGGATGCCCGAAGTCTGGCTGCATCTCGGCATCGACTATGACCACGACGGCAAGATTTCGCCGTTCGGCGCGCCGGACGATGCGCTCGGCACGACGGCGCGCTTTTTTGTCGAGCGCGGCAAATATCGGCGCGGCGAGCATTGGGGCTACGAAGTGCGTCTGCCGGCAAAAACCGGCGGCGGCGCGTCGCGCCGATATGCGGACTGGCAAAAACGCGGCGTCGTTCGCGCCGACGGCCAAGCTTTCCCGCAGCCGAACGCGACCGCGCGCTTGTGGGTGCCGGTGCCGGGCGGCCCGGCGTTCCTGCTCGGCCCGAACTTTTTCGCCGTGCGCAGCTACAACCCGTCCATGAACTATACGCTCGCGCTCCTGCATCTCGGCGACCGGGTGATGGGCGGCGGCGAATTCGTCCAGCCGTTTCCCGGCGCCGAACGCGCGCCCACACTCGCCGAAGTGCAGGAGATCCAGCGCCGGCTTACGGCACTCGGTTACGATACCGGCGGCGCCGACGGCCGCGTCGGCAACGACACCATGCTCGCGGTGCAAAACTTCCAGCGCAAAGTCGGCATGGAGCCGGCCGACGGCTATGCCGGGCTCAAGCTCTTGGCCCGCTTGCGTCAAGGCTCGTGATGTTCAGGTTCTGCTCATCCCGGCGACAGCGCGTTCACACCTTGCCGTCGATCAACGCGCGGGTACGGTCGTACTCGCCGACGGCGGCCGAAAGACTGAGCTTGGCCATTCAAATTTCTTTCATGGCGCAGTGAGGAATTCTACATAGCCGCGGGCGGGCATTTTGTGCCAAAAGCTGAGCCGCTTTCCCGCAATCGCCGGGAATGGAAATGATGCAGCTGCCGATCTATCAGGTCGATGCGTTTGCCGACCGCGTGTTCCGCGGCAATCCGGCCGCGGTGTGTCCGCTCGAAACGTGGCTGCCTGACGCGACCATGCAGGCGATCGCGGCCGAGAACAATCTTTCCGAGACTGCTTTCTTCGTGCGCGAGGGCAGCGATTACGCGTTGCGCTGGTTTACGCCCGCCGTCGAGGTCGACCTGTGCGGCCACGCCACGCTCGCCAGCGGCTATGTCGTCATGCGTTTTCTCGAACCGCAGCGCGAAAGCGTGAGCTTTCGCACCGCGAAAGCCGGAACGCTCACCGTAACCCGGCGCGCCGACATGCTGGTGATGGATTTTCCGACGCGGCCCGCCGTTCCCGCCGCGGCGCCGCCGGGCCTCTTCGCGGCGTTGGGCGGCACGCCGCGCGAGGTGCTGCGCGCCCGCGATCATCTTGTCGTCTATGGCAGCGCCGCCGAGATCGCTGCCCTCGCTCCCGATCTTGCCGCGCTCGCCAAGGTCGACTGCTGGGCCGTGATCGTCACCGCGCCGGGCGACAACGGCGTCGATTTCGTCTCGCGCTTCTTCGCGCCGGCGCAAGGCATTTTGGAAGATCCGGTGACCGGCTCGGCGCACTGCACGCTGGTGCCGTACTGGGCGAACCGCCTGGGCAAGACGGAATTCGAAGCCCGACAGCTCTCGCGGCGCGGCGGCGCGCTCTCCTGCGCGCTTGACGGCGACCGGGTGAGCATCGCCGGAAAAGCCGTCCTTTACCTCGAAGGCCGGATTGAGGTGTAAACGGTGCCGACACTCCACGCGGTTTTTATATCGGTCGTTGGGCGGCGAGAAAATCCAAAAGAGGCGGCGCGCCCGTCACAGGACGCCGCCGCCTCTTGTTGCCGGCGCCGAGACTGGCCGTCCTGCGGTCGTCGCTGCTGCGCCCGCGGATACTGAGCTCGTCGGCACCCCGCCGACTTGCATAGTGATGCCGCCAAAAACGCCAAAACCCGGCCGCAGGAAGCCGAGCGGATCTTCATATTGCTGGTTGAGCAGGTTGTTGATGCGAGCAAATACGCCGACCCGATCGGTGACGGCATAGTTGGCGGCGAGATTGACCAGCGTGTAGCCGGGCGCCATCAGTTCCGCCGTTCCCGATCGATTGTAGTCCAGCCAGGGTCCGACGTAGAGCGCCTGCGCGGTGACGGTCAGGCGATCGGTCACTTTCCATAATGCCGTGAGGCTCGCCTTGTTCTTGGGCCGGCGCAGCAATTCCAGGCCCGTCAAGTCGTCCCTTGCCTCGGTATAGGTGTAGTCGGCGCGCAGGTTCACTCGACTGCTCAAAGCCAGCGCCGCGAAGGTCTCGACGCCTTGGGTCGTCGCCTGGCCGACATTCACATAGGTCGAGACGAAGGTGGTCGGATCGGTCGTTCCCTCGATGAGATTGGCGATGTCGTTGTGGAAATATGTCGCGCCGAAACGCAGCCGATCGTGCAGCAGCGGTTGCTCGAATCCGACATCGTAGCCTTTGCTGGTTTCCGGCAGGAGATTGGGATTGCCGACGACCATGAATGACGGATTGTTGACGTAAAGCTCGGTGAGGGTTGGCGCCTTGAAGCCGGTCCCATACGTGGCCTTGAGCTTGGTCTCCGTTCCTGGAACGATCAGCGCCGGCGCAACGCGCCACGTCGTGTGGGGCCCGAAGCTTTCGTTGTCGTCGTAGCGAATGCTCGAGACGACGAAGAAGCGGTCGGCAAAAGCCGACTGCAGCTCGACCCAGCCGGCCTTGTCCCCTGTCTGCGCAGTCGTTGTCGTCGGCGTGTAAGTGCCGAACGCGTTGAATGCGCCGGTCGAGTTGGTCCACAGCGATTCGGTTTTGTCTTCCAACCCGAAAACCAGCGTCTGTCCCGGCGCCACTTTGGCTTCGCCGCGCCAATCATACTGGGTGCGCTGCCCCAAATTCGTCGTCGGCGGGGCGACCGCAGGCGGCGCATTGAAGCTGTCCGGGTTGGGGTCCAGGGTCCAGTTCCATGAATTCGTATAGTTCACGCCGAAGAAGTTCTTGAACCGGCCATCGAACAGCGACCAGACGGCTTCGCCGCGTCCATAAAATTGATGATCCACCTGCGTGTCTTGCAGCGCTTCGGGCGCGGGCGGAAAGAAATCCACGTAATCTTCACCGGTGAATCCAAGCCTCGAAGCCGTATACCGGCCGACTAAATTGACGGCGAAATTGTCGGTCAGATTGGCGCCGAGTTTCGTCGAATAGGCCCAATTGTTGTAGGTATCATTGATTCTTTGCTCGCCCGGCGCCAGCTCGTTGAGCGGCGTTACCGGCGTCTCTGTTGAGGAGAAATGCTGGATGTTGAACGCGTAATTGAAACTATCCTGAGAACCGCTCAAGCCGACGCGCTGGTTGAACGTGCCGAACGATCCGCCCTCTGCCGTCATCGTCATTTTCGGCGGCCCCTCCCCGTTTTTTGTCGTGATGGAAATCACGCCGCCGATGGCATCCGAGCCGTACAGGCCGCTTTGCGGGCCGCGCAGGATTTCGATGCGCGCGATGTCGCCTGTCAACAGCTGGCCGAAATCGAATGATTGCGTGGGATTGCTGGGGTCCGACACGTCGATGCCGTCGATGAGAACCTTGACGTGATTGGAATTGGTGCCGCGAATGAAAATCGATGTTTGACCGCCCGGGCCGCCGGCCTGGACGACATTGAGACCCGGGACCGCCATGAGCGCGTCGGGAACCGTGCGCCATTGCTGGCTTTCGATATCGGCGCCGGTGATGACCGTCACCGCGCTCGCCGACTGGTCGGTGGCCGTGGGAACGGTCGTCGGACTGACGACAACCGAGTTGCCGGCGCCCTGGTTTGTCGGCTTCGACGGCGGCGGCACCGTGACGGAAATGACCGGCAACTCAACCGGCTGCGCCGGCGCCGTTTGTTGCGCATCCTGCGCATAAGCCGGACACCCCGGCCAAAGCAAAATCAACGAAACGGCAACGCGCGCGCAGAGACGACCGGCGCAGCTCGCGCTGCGCCGCATAACGGCCGTATTGGGAAACATGGAGACACCTCGGGTAACACGCCCTGTGGCACGTCACCGCGAACTTGGTGTCCCGCACATCCGCAAAGGATGATTGGTTCGCCCACCACCGGTACACCCCGACCGACAGCGCTCGCGGATGACCACGGCTGACGGCAGGTCTCCTGGCTCGCGGGTCTCAACCTTCCGTCGCCTTCCCAGGACCCGAGTCCCAGTGGACATGTGACGGAAGATTCGCCGCTTACAGTTGCGGGGGCAGCCGCAGCATTGGGCGAGATCTCGCCCGCACTGCGTTCCCATTTGATCCCCAACGGGGAGCCGTCAGACACAAAATAGGCATGGTCTCGATCGGAGGTCAAACGGCGATCCGGCCTTCGAGGTAAAGGACGCCTTTGCCGGCGATGCTCACCGGAGCGTCGTCAAGCGCGCAACGCCCCGCGCGGTCTCAGGTGCCTCGCGCGCGGCGAGAAGACCGCGTGTCTGAGTCCTCTGTCGTGATTCGCTCCTTGTAGAAGGGAGTCATGTCTTCGGGGGGATTGGTGATCGTCAAATAGACGAACGACCCCTGCCCGGTATTCTCGACGCCATGGATGTCACTGCGGGGCGTGCGGATGACATCGCCGGCTGCCAGCTGTTCGGTCCGATCGCCGGCCAGGAGGAGCGTGGCCGATCCCTCCTCGACAATCCAAATCTGCTCGGAGCGAGCGTGGCTGTGTCTCGGCGAGATCGCGCCCGGCTCCATTGTTACGCGCGTTATGGTCACCGCGGCGTCAGGCGCGTTCTCCGGCGAAACGATCTGCATCGATTGTTTGCCGGGGTTTCGAAGCACCGCGGCTTGCTTAATCGTCAGGCGCTGGACCGCCACCTTGGCCTCCCGTCTAGCTTTCCAACGTCCCGTAAACGGCTCCGCCGGCGCGATGTCGGTGAGGCGGAATTGCACGGACCGAGCCCGGTCGTCGCTGGAAGTCATTGTTTTGGTTTTCGGCGTGGCGCCGGCTTGCGGCGCGCCGGCCGCCGGGCACGCCGATCAACTCCCCGTCGTGTCGCCGGCTCCGAAGTCAGGCGGCGCGGTGGTCCGGAGCACTCGGCGCACATTCTCGCTCAACTCGCGGGTCATCTGCTCAGTCAGCAACTGTAACGGCCCATTCAACGGCCCGGCGTCGGGCTTGGTCTGCAGAGCATCCTTCATTTTCGTTTCGAGCTCGGCCAGCGCCGCCACGAAGAATTGCTCGATCGCTTTGGCGGTAGCCTGAACGATCGGCCTCTCCGGCACGCTTCCGCCTGCCTGCTGTCGCGAACTGGACGTGCCGTCGCTCATGCGTTCCGACCCTGCTCGTGCAACATGTGCCGTTGCGCACGCATCGGAGCGTGCTGCGACCAAGCCTTGGACGCTATTTCTTCTCGCCGCTCGCGGCAGTGTCCGGCGCAGCGCCGCGCTCAGCCTGGGCGCTGGCTGGGCGTTGGTTGAAGTCCCGGATGCTGCTGACGAGATTACTGACAGCGGGAAGGACGTCGTTGGCGAGAAATTGTCGTTGATCGTCGGCAAGCGTCTCATCCAGCAACGACTCGCACGTATCCCGCAGGCCTCGCGCCGCCGCAAGGAGGTCCTGGAAGGTGGGAACGCTGGCGCCAGCCAAGGGATGTCCGCCCGCTTCCCTTACCAGCGCGCCCGCCTCGCGTTCCACGGCCCGAGCTTCCAATTCTATCCCGCTCGCCGAATTGTCGGGCGATGTCGCCCCCACCGTCTGCGGGTCGGCCGTCCCTGCCCTTTGATTGTAAGCCATCGGGTTGCGCTCCTCTGCGAAGCTAGCCAAACACCGTTCGCGCCGCGAACGCCGTAACTCACAGCCGCTAGCGTTTTCGCGGCTACAACCGGACCGCAAAGACCTGTGATCGAACGACCTGCTCCCACCGGTTAGACGCTCAAGACCCGTAATTGTGAACGACTGGTGCTGCGCACGCCGCTGGTCTGTTCCTCCCTTAAAGGCCCCCTTCAAGCAAGCGGATGATGCGTTTCGCGGATTAAATACGCTTGCCGTTTGGTGATTTTTCTCACATACCTGTTCACAATCTAAGGCACAAAACGTCATTTCTTAGTCCCCTTGGTTGTAGGGGCAATGGCTATCGATCCGTGGCGAAGAGGGGAGCGGACTTCAACGTCCAAGCGTACTCACTGGGAAGGGTGATCTCATCAGACGGCGGGCAAAGCGGGTGAGCGAAGCACCGCAGTGCCGGTGAATGGGCGTCCCAGTCCGCGAGAAACGTGAAAGTTGTAGCGTTTGCTGCTCAGTCGGTCCCGGACGCCGCTCACGAGGCCGCGCGACTGGATTCTTCCGACCAGGCCCGATCCATCCCTGTGGAGAGCGAGGCCGGCGAAGCTCGCGATCGCGAGCCGACGCAACCGGCTGAATCGAAACCGGCAGCGGCGGCCGAAGCAGCCGTATCGGCGTCGCCATTCAGCCGGAAGACGATCCGAAGAAAAAGACGGCGACCCGTCAAGCATTCCGCTGCGGTCGCCGTGCTGGCCCGGGCCATCGACACCGCGCCGAGCCGCATCCGCCACGATTCGATGCATCTTCTGGCGAATGTCTTCGGTCTGAATTCAGCCGCCAGCACGCCTGTGCGACCGGCGCGGACCGAGAGGGAAACAGCGACCGTCACTAGCGACCAGCGGAAAGTCGCCGAAGCGCGCGCGACCGCTGACGCCACGTTTTGGCCGATCTGGGTGACTCATCGCGACTATCTGTTCCGGTACAGCCTGCGCTTCTCGAGTGGCAACATGGCCGACGCGGAAGATGCAATGGGCGAGGCCATGCTCAAAGCGGTGCAAGCGTTTCCGCATGCGGAAATCCGCAATTATCGGGCTTGGCTGCTGCGGCTCGTTCACAACGCCTGCATGGACCGCCACCGGGTCAAAGAACGGCAGAGTCGGCTGACGAGCGATATCGCCTATGACGACGGGCAGTCGGTTCCGGCCATCGTTCCCAAGCCCAACCGCTCGCCCGAAGACCTGCTGGGCGCGCTTGAGCTGATCGCCTGCCTGCAGCAAGCCATGACGACGCTGCCCCGCTTGCTCGCCGAACCGCTGCTGCTTTATCTCGACGATTTCCCCGATGCCGATATTGCCGCAAGCCTGAACGTCACCAAGGAAGTGGTTCGCAAGCGGCGGCAAATGGCGCGCGATTGGCTGCGCCGGAAGATGCTGCCGTAAAAATAGCCGCTATTCGCCTGGCGATTTGCCTAGCGCGGGTGACGTGGGAAAGTCTTTCGCCACCTCCGCCGCCACCGTATGGACCGTGCCGGCGGTAACCGCCGCGCCGATCGAGGCGATCATGGCCAGCAGGAGAATCTCGGCATAGGGGTTGATCGTCTTTTCGGTCAACATCATCGCCAGGGCTTTGCCCTGCGCCGCGGTGCTGATCGACAGCACGTTGCGCTGATAGTCGGTGGCGTCCTGCACCGCCAGCGCCGCGGCTTGCGCGACCTTTTGGTAGGCGATCGCCGTGCCGGCATTGGCTGCCGACCCGTTGCCGGCGTTCGGCCCGAACACGAAGCCGGTCGAGCTCGTGACGGCATCAAGGATCTGCTGATTGACAGGGGAAGGCGACGAATTGACGTCATCGTCCTCGGGCATCATCTCTCTCCTGCTCAGACGACGTAGCCGCGGCGGCGGTTTTTCATCAGGTTTTTTGCGCCGCGCCGACGGCATTCAAGATCGTCGTGATCGCGCTCGCCGTCCCGGCATTGCCAATCTGCTGAAGCGCGCCCTGCGCCTGCTGCGCATTCTCCATGGCGAGTGAAATCGAGTGCGCCATGGTCTGATAGATCAGCGCCATCGACTGCGCCGGCGCCTCGCCAAGGACCTTGACATTGGTCTGCGCCACGGCGTCGGTGATCTGTGAATTAACCGCAGTACTATCCGCCATGATACATCCTCCTGCCGGCTCCTATCGCGCCGCAAGGCGCGATTCGCTTCCGGCGCGTCACACGTGTCACGCCAAATGAAGCCGCGCCCGCACCGCTCATGGGGCAAGTCCTGCTTTCATGATGACGGCCACCAGGGCGCCGGTCGAGGCGTTGTTGATCTGCTGCATGCCGCCCTGGGCGTGCGTGGCATTTTCCATGGCGAGGCCGGTCGCATGCGCCATGGCCTGCATTGTCGCGGCGAGAGCCTCCGCCGGCGCCTCGCCAAGGACCTTGACGTTGGTCTGGGTGACCGCGTCGGTGATCTGCGCATTGACGGTTGATCCGTAGGGCATACGCGGCTTCCTGTGCTCGTTCCTCGTAATCGCGTCGCGTTCGCAAATCTACGCGAGCGGGCCTCCTACTCTTTGCTCGGCGACTGCTCCGGGATATCGAGATCGTCATCGTCGGTCTGGCCCGTCTCAAAAATGTGTCTGACGCACTTGGCCGTGACGGACATGCCGAGAATGTTGGTCTTCTGCTGGTTGGCGACCGCGTTGTAGAACATCAGCGCGTTGGCCTGATTGGCGGCGAACATGGTGGATACCGGTGCGGAGGCGGCCATCAACATGGCCTGGCTCAGCACCGCGGCAGGATCGAGAGATGCCGCTTGTGCGGCGAGCTTTTCGCAGAATTCGGCCCACGCTTGATCGTGTCGACCGGGGCGCTCGGCTTGCGCCTGGTCCTGCTCGGGCCCTGCGGGTCCCGTCTGGGTCCTTTCCGGTTCAGGTCCTGAACTCTGCGCCGACTTTTCCTCGGGTCCGAGTGGCTCAGGCATTGAACGTCTCCTCCATCACCTGTCGGAGGCGGTCCGTCGCGCCCGCGCGTGTAGCGGAATCGAAGACCGCAGCCGTTTGGCAGCGGATTTCAGAATTCGTCCGGTGCGCATATCCGTGCGTTCGAACGTGCGGATCAGCTCGGGATGGGACCCGTGCCCGCCCGCAGCGCAGAGAGCAGCGACAACAGGTTGTCGGGCACGTCGCTTTGCGCGAGCTTGGCGGCCGCCATTGCGCCAGCCATTGTGCCGGCGCCGTAGATCTGCAGCACGCCCTGGCTGGCCGCCGCCTGGGCAACGATCGCCAGTTGCTGCTGTGCGCTCGCGGCGTTTTCGTAAAGAATGCCGGTCGAGTGGGCGAGCGACTGATAGATCGCACCCATCGCCATCGCCGGACTGTCGCCGAGCACCTTGACGTTGGACTGAGTGACGGCATCCGTGATCTGGCCGTTCACGGGGGTAGGTATCGCCATGGATGTCTCCATCACGTTCGCACCGCCCAATCTGCGGAACGCGACGCGGTGCCCAATCCACTGACGCGCAAGACGCCGTTTTGTGAGCGACCAAACGACTTTTGTCTGCCGGTCGACGGCTACGCTTACCGGCCGGCGAACGGCTCCGCGGGCGCGATGTCGGTCAATTTGAATTGCACGCGCTCCTCGCCCTGCCAGCGATCGAGCGCGAAGGAGCCGGCGGCGTGGACTTGCCGGCCGCGGCTCGCCAAGAGCGCGGCGCCGAGCTTTTGCCCGGCAGCGCGGAAGGCGATCGCGTTGATGCCGGCGCCGTCGGCGGATTTGAGCCGCACGCGCATATGCGCCTGGCCGACTTCCTCGGCATAGACGAGCGTGTGCGCCGGCAACGCGATCACCGGCTCCGGATTGCCCGAACCGAACGGCCCGGCGCGCTCGATCAGCGCCACGAGCGCCGCGTCCGCGGCCGCCGCGCTGACCGCGCCGTCGATCAGAAGACCATGCGCGCGGCGCGCGGCTGCCACATCGGGACCGAGCGTCGTTTCGAGGAAAGCGCGCAACGGCGCCAGCGCGGCCTTGCGCAGCGTCACGCCCGCCGCCATGGCGTGGCCGCCGCCCTTGACCAGCAGGCCTTCCACCACCGCGCGCCGCACCGCCCGGCCGATATCGACGCCGGGGATGGAGCGGCCCGAGCCGGTGCCGATGCCGCCCGGCTCGAGCGCGATCGCAAACGCCGGACGACCGAATTTTTCCTTCAGCCGCGCCGCGACCAGGCCGACGATGCCCGGGTGCCAGCCCTCGGCGGCGGTGACCACCACCGCGCCCTTCTCCTCGATGCCCAGCGCGGCCATCGCTTCGGCCTCGGCCTGCGCCAGCGTCTCCAACTCGATGGCCTGCCGCTCGCGGTTGAGCCGGTCGAGCTCGGCGGCGATGCGCGCTGCCTCGATCGGATCGTCCTCGAGCAAAAGCCGCACGCCGAGATCGGCGCGGCCAATGCGGCCGCCGGCATTGATACGCGGCCCGAGCAAAAAACCGAGATGCCAAGCCGCGGGCGGACCGGAGAGCCGCGCCACGTCCATCAGGCTGACGTGGCCGGCGCGCGTGCGCCGGCGCAGCGCGATCAGGCCCTTGGCGACGAAAGCGCGGTTGAGCCCGGTGAGCGCCACCACGTCGGCGACGGTGCCGAGCGCCACATCATCGAGAAACAACAGAAGATCGGGCTCGGGACGCTCTGCGGTCCAAAAGCCGCGGGAGCGCAGCACGCGGTTGACCGCTACCACGGTCATGAAGGTCAAGCCCACCGCGGCAAGATGGCCGAGGCCGGACAAATCGTCGCGCCGGTTGGGATTGACGATGGCCACGGCCGGCGGCAGCACCTCGTCGGCCTGGTGGTGATCGATGACGACGACGTCGACGCCGAGCGCGCGCGCTTCCATGAGCGGTTCGATGCTGGTGGTGCCGCAATCGACCGTCACCAGGAGCGTCGTGCCGCGCGCGGCCAGCGCGCGCACCGCCTCGACATTGGGGCCATAGCCTTCGAATAGCCGATCGGGGATGTGGATCAGCGGGTCGATGCCGGCCTGGCGCAGGAAGCGCGCCAGCAGCGCCGCGGATGTCGCGCCGTCGACGTCGTAATCGCCGAATACGGCGATCGTCTCGCCGCGCATGACCGCGTCGGCAATACGCGCCGCCGCCTCCGGCATGGCGGTGAGCACGTTGGGATCGGGCATCGCTTGCTTGATGGTCGGGTCGAGGAAGGCAGCGACCGCGTCGATCTCGACATTACGGCCGGCGAGAATGCGCGCCAGCAATTCGGGCAGATCGTGCCTTTGCGCGATCGCGAGCGCCCGCGCGGAGCCGCGCTCGTCGAGCCGGTTGCGCCATGCGCGTCCGGTCGCCGAGCTTTCAACGCCGAGAAAGAGGCCGTTATTCAAAGCGAACTCGCTGATGCGTGCCAAAAGCGGCATCACAGTAGCTGATTCATCAAAGATAGGGTGCCGCGGGGCAGAACGCAGCGGCTCAAGCTTGGCGGCTAAAACTTATCGAACTGCCGGTGCTCGGCCCTGATCCAGCGCACGGTGCCGGTGATCGAGCGCATCACCACGGTCTCGGTTTCGATCACCGCGTTGCCGAACTTGACGCCCTGCAGCATGCGGCCGTCGGTGACGCCGGTCGCCGCGAATAGGCAATCGCCCTTCACCATGTCCTCGATCTGATACTTCTTGCGCGGGTCTTTGATTCCCATCTTGGCGGCGCGCGCGCGCTTCTCTTCGGTGTCGAGGACGAGCCGCGTCTGCATCTGCCCGCCGATGCAGCGCAGCGCCGCCGCCGCCAGCACGCCCTCGGGCGCGCCGCCGATGCCCAGGCAAATGTCGATGCCGGTCTTCTCCGGTTCGGCGGTATGAATGACGCCGGCGACGTCGCCGTCGGTAATCAGGCTGACCGCGGCGCCGGCCCTGCGCACCGCCGCAATCAGATCGGCGTGACGCGGGCGATCGAGAATGATCGCGGTGATGGCCTGCGGCGGCACACCCTTGGCCTTGGCCAGATTGCGGATGTTTTCCTCCGCCGGGGCGTCAAGGTCGACCACGCCTCTCGGGTAACCCGGGCCGACCGCGATCTTGTCCATGTAGATGTCGGGCGCGTGCAAGAGCGTGCCCTCCTCGGCCATCGCGATCGTGGCAATAGCCCCGGGCATGTTCTTGGCGCACAGCGTTGTGCCCTCCAGCGGATCGACCGCGATATCGACTTTGAAGCCGCCTTTGGCGCCGACTTTCTCGCCGATGAACAGCATCGGCGCTTCGTCCATCTCGCCTTCGCCGATGACGACAGTGCCGTCGATCGGTAGCTTGTTGAGCTCGCGCCGCATGGCATCGACCGCGGCCTGGTCGGCGGCCTTTTCGTCGCCGCGGCCGCGCAGCCGCGCCGCATTGACCGCCGCGCGCTCGGTCACCCGCACGATCTCGAGCGCGAGAATGCGCTCGAGCATAAGGTTGTGCGGAACGGTTATCGATGCCATGTCCTTTTTCCCCGTAATTCCAGGTACTAGCTTCTAATTCTTCTCGATCCGGATCACCTGCGGCCGTCCCGAGATTACATGGTCGCGGCGCACCGCGGCGAGCGCCTTGCGGACCGCGTCCTCGGTGGTCGCGTAGGTGATCAGGATGACCGGCACCGGCTCGCCCGAGCGGCCGCGCTGGCCAGCGATTTGCGGCCGGATTTCGTGGCGCTGAACGATCGATTCGAGCGAGATCTGCTGCTGCGCCAGCCGCCGGGCGATGGTCGCGGCGCTGCCGGGGCGGTCGCGCGCCAGCAAGCGGATGTAATAGCCCCCCTCGTGGCGCTGCATCGGCGCCTTGCGGATCGCGGTCATGCGCGCGGCCGGACGTCCGAACGGCGGCGTGCGCACCCCGCGCGCAATGTCGGCGAGGTCGGACACCACCGCCGAGGCAGTCGCCATGCCGCCGGCGCCGGGACCGACCAGCGTGATCGGCGTCAGTCCTTCGGCATCGACCGTCACCGCGTTGGTCACGTCCATGACCTGGGCAATGGCGGATTCCTTCGGCACCATGGTCGGATGCACCCGCTGCTCGATGCCAGCCTCGGTCCGCACCGCCACTCCCAACAGCTTGACGCGGTAGCCAAGTTCGCTGGCGGCGTCGAGATCGGCGAGCGTGATCGAGGAAATGCCCTCGGCATAAACCGCATCGGGATCGACCTTGGTGCCGAAAGCGAGGCTCGCCAGGATGGCAAGCTTTTGCGCGGTGTCGTGGCCTTCGACGTCGAACGACGGATCGGCTTCGGCATAACCGAGGCGCTGGGCCTCGCGCAGGCATTCATCGAAAGCGAGGCGGTCCTGCTCCATGCGCGAGAGGATGTAATTGCAGGTGCCGTTGAGGATGCCATAGACGCGCATCAGTGAATCGCCGTCGAGCGCCTCACGCAGCGTCTTCACGATCGGGATGCCGCCGGCGACCGACGCCTCGAAATTGAGCGCGACGCGGTGACGTTCCGCCAGCATGGCGAGCTGATGACCGTGCCCGGCGAGCAGCGCCTTGTTGGCGGTCACCACCGGCTTGCCGGCGGCAAGCGCCGTTTCCACGGCCTGCTTGGCCGGACCCCCTGCCCCGCCGATCAGCTCGACCAACACGTCGATCGCCGGATCGCCGGCCAGCGCCACCGGATCGGCGACCCAGCGGAATTTCTTCAGATCGAAATCGCGCTTCTTGCCCCGCGACCGCGCGCTGACGGCGACGACCTCGATCGCACGGCCGCAGCGCGCCGTGAGCTTGTCGCGGCCACGCTCCAAGAGCTGGACGACGGCCATGCCGACAGTCCCCAATCCGGCAAGACCGACTTTCAACGGCTCGGCCATAAACGTCGCTAACCTGGGATGAAACGTGGCGCGACTAACGTCGCGTCGCGAGGGGCACGACGTTGTGCAGCATTTCCGACCCGGTTTCAAGAAAGCGCCGGATGTTGCGGGCGGCCTGGCGGATGCGCTGCTCGTTCTCGACCAAGGCGATGCGGACATAGCCTTCGCCGTTCTCGCCGAAGCCGGCTCCCGGCGATACCGCGACGCCGGCCTTCTCGACCAGGAGGGTGGAGAACTCGACGCTGCCGAGCGGCTGGAAAGGCTCGGGAATCGGCGCCCACGCGAACATCGAGGCCCGCGGCGGCGGCACCCGCCAGCCGGCACGGCCGAACGAATCCACCAAGGCGTCGCGCCGGCGCCGGTAGGTCGCGCGCATTTCGTGGATGCAATCGTCGGGACCGTTGAGCGCCGCCGTGGCGGCGACCTGGATCGGCGTGAATGCGCCGTAGTCGAGATAGGATTTCACCCGCGCCAGCGCCGCGATGATGCGCTCGTTGCCGACCGCAAAGCCGATGCGCCAGCCGGGCATCGAATAGGTCTTCGACATCGAGGTGAATTCGACGGCAACTTCCATGGCGCCGGGAGCCTGCAGCACCGAGGGCGGCGGATTGTCGTCGAAATAGACCTCGGCATAGGCGAGATCCGACAACACCAGGAGGCTGTGCTTCTTCGCAAAGGCGATGAGCTCGCGATAGAAGTCGAGGTTCGCGACGCAAGCCGTCGGGTTCGACGGATAGCAGGTGACAATGGCGATCGGCTTGGGGATCGAATGCATCATCGCGCGTTCGAGCGCACTGAAAAAGGCGTCGTTGGCCTCAACCGGCACCGAACGGATGGCGCCGCCCGCCATCAGGAAGCCGAAGACGTGGATCGGATAGGTCGGGTTGGGGACGATGATGAGATCGCCCGGCGCGGTGATTGCCTGCGCGACATTGGCGAAGCCTTCCTTCGAGCCGAGCGTGGTAACGACCTGCGTTTCCGGATTGAGCTTCACGCCGAAGCGGCGCGCATAATAGGCGGCCTGCGCGCGACGCAGCCCCGGGATGCCCTTGGAGGCCGAATAGCGGTCGGTGCGCGACTTACCGATGGTCTCCTTGAGCTTCTCGACCACGTGCGCGGGCGCCGGCAGGTCCGGATTGCCCATGCCGAGGTCAATGATGTCGGCGCCGCCATTGCGGGCCACGGCCTTGGCGCGGTTGACCTGCTCGAATACGTAAGGCGGCAGCCGGCGGATGCGATAAAATTCTTCCATGAGGGTCCCGGCGCGTCGGCTTGACGACCTTCTACACCTTTATCACGGCTTGGGGTCGGCACCAGCGGTCTGCGTGGCGCCGGACTGAGCGTTGGCGGCTTGCGTCGACGGGCGCGCCGTCGTGGCGGCGTTGGCCGCCGTGGCCGGCTGACCATTGGGCAGTGCCTGGGTGGTCAAGTGGTCGCGCTCGGAGGTGAGGGCGTCGGTCGCCTGTTTGACCTGGTCGGGGGTGAGCGGGGTATCGGCCCGTGGCGCCGGCATGTCGTGGACCGCCGGAAACAAGGCGCCCTCGGTGCAGCCGGACACAACAAGCGCCACCGCGGCGGCTACCGCCAACGTGCCAAGCCCAAGCTTCATCACGCTACGCTCGCCGTTCACGCTGGTCCCCGCTGTGCCCTCACAAGGTCCCTCGTCGCGATCCGGCCGGGTTGGTTCGGCCAGGCCGTGCCGGCGTCCCACCCGGACCCCGGCTGAAATAGTTAGCGCCGCAATAGTTTACAAAGATCAACTTAAAGGAACACACAAGTCACGGCGATAACGCGGTATTATGGTAGAAACAAGGTCCACCGGATCGCCGCGGACCGCGCGGCTGGCGGCAAACGAGGCGAACCAGCCCTGCCTTGCGCGCGCGATTTGAGCAGGCCATTTCAGCCGTAAAGGGCGAATGATATCGCCCTTGCGGAAAGTGAGGAACGCTCGTGCGGGCTCCATCGCAAGAACCGATGCAGGTCGGGACCGTCGACGTCGAGGCGTTCTCGCGCAATCTGGCGCGCCTCGTCGAAGAGGGCGGCCGGGCACTCGCCGCCTACCTCAAGCCCCGCGAGCAAGGCCGCGACGACGACGGCACCGCCGCCGATGAAGTCGCCGAAGTGGTCAAGACACTGGGGCAGGTCATGGAATATTGGCTGGCCGATCCGCAACGCAGCCTCGAGCTGCAGACCCGGCTCGGCAAATCCTACCTCGATCTGTGGGCAGCGGCGGTCAAGCGGCTGGCCGGCGAAGCGGCTCCGCCGGTCGCCGCCCCCGCGGCCAACGACAAGCGATTCAGCGATCCGGAGTGGACCTCGAACCAGTTCTTCGACTTCCTCAAGCAGGCCTATCTGCTCACCACCGGCTGGGCCAACAAGCTCGTCAGCGACGCCGCCGGCCTCGATCCGCACACCAGGCAGAAAGCCGATTTCTACATCCGGCAGATCACCAATGCGCTGTCGCCGTCGAATTTCGTGCTGACCAATCCCGAGCTGCTGCGCGAAACGCTCACCAGCAACGCCGAGAACCTGGTTCGCGGCATGCATATGCTGGCCGAGGACATCGCCGCCGGCGGCGGCCACCTCAAGATCCGGCAGTCCGATGCCTCGCTGTTCGAGGTCGGACGCAATCTGGCGACCACGCCGGGCAAGGTGATCTTCCAAAACGACCTGATGCAGCTCATCCAATATGCGCCGTCGACCGAAAAGGTGCTCAAGCGCCCGCTGCTGATCGTGCCGCCCTGGATCAATAAATTCTACGTGCTCGACCTCACGCCGGAAAAATCCTTCATCAAATGGTGCGTCGATCAGGGGCTGACCGTTTTCTGCATCTCGTGGGTCAACGCGGATGCGCGGCTGGCGCAAAAGACCTTCGAGGACTACGTGCGCGAGGGTCCGGTCGCCGCGCTCGACGCCATCAAGGAGGCGACCGGCGAGGACAAGGTGCACGCGGCCGGCTATTGCGTCGGCGGCACCATGCTCACCGTGGCGCTCGCCGCCATGGCGGCGTGGCACGACGAGCGCATCATGTCGGCAACGCTGTTCGCCTCCCAGGTCGACTTCACCTATGCCGGCGATCTCAAGGTCTTCATCGACGAGGAGCAGATCAAGGCGATCGAGCAGCGCATGGCCGAGCGCGGCTATCTCGACGGCAAGGCGATGGCCACCGTCTTCAACATGCTGCGCTCCAACGATTTGCTCTGGCCCTATGTCATCAACAATTACCTGAAGGGCAAGGCGCCGTTCCCGTTCGATCTTTTGTATTGGAATTCCGACTCCACGCGACTGCCGGCCGCCAATCATTCATTCTATATGCGCAATTGCTACCTCGACAACAAACTGGCGCGCGGCGAAATGATGCTCGGCAACACGCCGATCGATGTCCACTCGATCAAGATACCGATCTACAATCTGGCGACCCGCGAAGACCACATCGCGCCGGCCAAATCGGTGCTGCTCGCCTCGAAATTCTTCGGCGGCAAGGTGCGGTTCGTGCTCACCGGCTCCGGGCATATCGCCGGCGTCGTCAACCCGCCCGACAAGAAGAAATATCAGTATTGGACCGGCCCGCGACCGCGCAGCGGCAACGTCGAAGCCTGGCTCGCCAAGGCGAAAGAGCATCCCGGTTCGTGGTGGCCGGATTGGTTCGCCTGGATCAAACAGCAGGATCCGACGGAAGTGCCGGCGCGTATCCCCGGCGGCGGCAAGCTCAAGCCGATCGAGGATGCGCCGGGAAGCTACGTGAAGGTCAAGGCCTGAGGCGCTAAGCGGAAATCAGCGCCAAAGCGCGGGACTGAAGGGGCGGACCGGGGTGCGAGCGCGTCTACACGCGGATTTATGCACAGGCCTTCCCGGCACACGCAATAGCTGTCGTGTTGGCGATATTCAAGCTGATCTGAGCGGCGCGGGGATTGACCCCGCGCGCGCCTCACGGAAACAGCGCGACCTGCTCGAGCCCCATGGTCTCGGGGAAGCCGAGCATGAGGTTCATGTTCTGCACCGCCTGGCCGGACGCGCCCTTGGTCAAGTTGTCGAGCGCCGACCCGATGATGGCACGGCCGGCGACGCGATCGGCGGCAATCCCGATGAAGGTCATGTTGGAGCCGCGCACGTGGCGGGTCTGCGGCAGCGCGCCGAACGGCAGTACATGCACGAACGACTCCTTCACGTAAGACTTTAAAAGCACCGCATGAAGGTCCTGCGCCGATGCCTTGAGGCCGCGGACGTAAATGGTCGAGAGGATGCCGCGGTTCATCGGCACCAGATGCGGCGTGAAAGTCACGATCACCTCGCGGCCGGCGGCCCGGGAAAATTCCTGGTCGAGCTCGGCCATGTGGCGGTGGTGGCCGACGCCGTAGGTGTGAAAGCCTTCGGACACTTCCGCGAACAGCATATCCTCGCGCGCGCCCCTGCCCGCGCCGGTGACGCCGGATTTGGCGTCGATGACGATCTCGTCGGGATCGATCGCCTTCGCCTGCAACAGCGGGATCAGCGCCAGCTCCGCGCAGCTCGTGTAGCAGCCGGGGTTGGCAACGAGCCGCGCCGCCTTGATCTCGCGCCGATAGATTTCAGTCAGGCCGTAGACCGCGTGCTGCTGCAGCTCCGGCGCCGCATGGGCATGGCCGTACCAGCGCGCATAGGCGGCAGGATCGGCCAAGCGGAAATCGGCCGAAAGGTCGACGACCTTGGTGTGCCGCGCCCGCGCCAATAAATCCTTGATCACCGTCTGCGTCGTGCCGTGCGGCAGTGCGCAGAACGCAAGATCAAGCCCCAACGCCTGCCAATCGGCGGCGTCGAGCGCCGAGAGCGTCGGTAAGGTGTAGGGCAGGAATTGCGGAAACACCTCGGCCATGGCCTTGCCGGCCCGGCGATCGGCCGTGAGCAGCACGATCTCCGCGCGCGGATGGCGGATGAGAAGCCGCACCAGTTCCGCGCCGGTATAGCCGGAGGCGCCGAGCACGCCGATCTTCGCTTTTTTTTCTTCCGCAGGCATGTATCCGCCCTTACGCTTGAGGGATCAGGCCGAATCCGCGGTGAGGATATCAGGAGAAAAGTGCCGCGAAACCGGCGGCACGAACTTTTGCTCTCTTACGCGCGAGCGCGCGTTCGTGCCGTATCGCCAAAGCGACGGCGGCGACGATAGTTTGCGACAGCAATGGTCACAAAAGACTTGGTCATGGGCGGCGATATAGGGCCCGGGCGGGCGAGCGTCAATGTGGGCGCGGCCGGCAGGGATTGTCGCATTGCCGGCCCGTTCATGCTTCACCGGGCAAATGGCATAGTGGAGGGCTGATTCGTCGCCCGTTGTGCGCCGACGATCGAGTCTCCACATGGAAGACGCCGTGGGAAAAGCAGCCAAAACGCCGAAAACGTCCAGCACTCCCGACCTGTTCGCCAACCCGCCGGAAGCCCGGCGCGGCGGCGGACGCCGCGCCGGCGGCGCCCCCTTGCGCGGTTCGGCGGCGGAGGCGGCCTATACCGCGCGCCACATCGAGGTTCTGGAGGGGCTCGAGCCAGTGCGCCGCCGGCCCGGCATGTATATCGGCGGCACCGACGAGAAGGCGCTGCATCACCTGTTCGCCGAGGTGATCGACAATTCCATGGACGAGGCGCTCGCCGGCCATGCCGACTGGATCGAGGTCGAGATGGAGCCGGACGGCTTTGTCACCGTCACCGACAACGGCCGCGGCATTCCGGTCGATCCGCATCCGAAATTCAAGAATAAGTCGGCGCTCGAAGTGATCATGTGCACGCTGCACGCCGGCGGCAAATTCGACTCCGAGGTCTACGAGACTTCCGGCGGCCTGCACGGCGTCGGCGTCTCGGTCGCCAACGCGTTGTCCGAGCGCATGGAGGTCGAGGTCGCGCGCGGGCAAAGGCTCTACCGCATGGCGTTCGAGCGCGGCAAGCCGAAGGGCAAATTGCAGGAAGCCGGCAAGGCGCCGAACCGGCGCGGCACGAAAATACGTTTCCGGCCCGACCCGGAGATTTTCGGCGCCAAAGCCCATTTCCAGCCCGAACGCGTGTTCAAGATGACGCGCTCGAAGGCCTACCTGTTCGGCGGCGTCGAAATCCGCTGGGCCTGCGCGCCGGAGCTCTTGCGCGGCACGGACGGCGTGCCGGAGAAGGCGACGTTTCATTTCGCCGACGGGCTGAAGGATTATCTGACCGAAACGCTCGCCAGCGCGACGCTGGTGGTCGACATTTTTACCGGCAGCGCCAGCAAGACCGGCACGCACGGCGCGGCGCAGTGGGCGGTCGCCTGGACCGCCGACGCCGACGGCTTCCTCAACTCCTATTGCAACACCATCCCGACGCCGGACGGCGGCACCCATGAATCCGGCCTGCGCACGGCGCTCCTGCGCGGCCTGAAGGACCATGCCGAGCGCGTCGGTCAGGGAAAGCGCGCCCAATCCATCACCAGCGACGACGTGATGGCGGGCGCCGCCGCGATGCTGTCGGTGTTCATCCGCGAGCCGGAATTCCAGGGCCAGACCAAGGATCGACTCGCCACCGCCGAAGCGCAAAAGATCGTCGAGCAGGCGATCAAGGACCCGTTCGACCATTGGCTCGCCGGCAATCCGGCACAGGCCAACAAACTGTTCGACTTCGTCGTCGAGCGCGCCGAGGAGCGCATCCGCCGCCGTCAGGAAAAAGACATCGCGCGCAAGACCGCGGTGCGCAAGCTCCGGCTGCCGGGAAAGCTCGCCGACTGCACCAACAGCGCGGCCGAGGGCTCGGAGATTTTTGTCGTCGAAGGCGATTCCGCCGGCGGCTCGGCGAAGCAGGCGCGCGATCGCGCGAACCAGGCGATCCTGCCGCTGCGCGGCAAAATCCTCAACGTCGCCTCCGCCGGCAAGGACAAGCTCGCGCAGAACCAGCAGCTCGCCGACCTTGCGCAAGCGCTCGGCTGCGGCACCGGCGCGCATTACCGCGACGAGGATTTGCGTTACGGCCGCATCATCATCATGACCGACGCCGACGTCGATGGCGCCCACATCGCCTCGCTGCTCATCACCTTCTTCTACCGCGAGATGCGCGGCCTGATCGACAACGGCCACCTTTATCTCGCCGTGCCGCCGCTCTATCGGCTGTCACACGGCGGCAAGAATTTTTACGCCCGCGACGAAAAGCACAAGGACGAGATCCTGAAAAAGGAATTCCACGCCAACGCCAAGGTCGAGGTCAGCCGCTTCAAGGGCCTTGGCGAGATGATGGCCGCGCAGCTCAAGGAAACCACCATGGATCCGAGGCGGCGCACGCTCTTACGCGTGGTGCTGCTCGCCGACGCCCAGAAGGAGACGGAGAAATCCGTCGAACGGCTGATGGGCACCAAGCCGGAAGCGCGCTTCGCCTTCATCCAGGAGCGCGCCGAATTCGCCGCCGAGGATTTGCTGGACGTGTAGTTGTCATTCCAGATAGACGCCAACGGGCTCGGCCCCGGAATGACGATCCTCAAGACTGCATCCACTTTCCGTCGAAGCCGAGCTTTCTTTGATTTACATCATGGCCGCACTGCCAAGCACTGTTACCTAATTCATAAAATTCGGGCCGTGGGCCATGAAACCGATCCTGCTGCTAGAGCGGTTTCCGTTTAAGTCGACCATATCCTGAATTCGCGAGGTATGCAGCGCATTCAGCTCGAGAGATTTGATCGAGACACGAGGCGACGGCCTTGCAGAGGCTCCTGACGGTGAACG